>NZ_CEEDCJ010000003.1:0-575598 GCF_979253005.1 Sphingomonas sp. AC435 | reverse complement strand
CTCGGTTTCCGTCCGGCGGGCGGGCGGGCGACCGCGCCAGACCCAGCCCCCCTCCCCGCCCGCCGGACGGAAACCGAGTTCTGCCATCAGCCGTTCGAAGGTGGCCGGCTCCAGCCCCATCGACGTGGCGAGCGCGGGATCGGGGGCGAAGAGCTTGCGCCCCTGTCGCGCATCGTGCGCGGCGCGGGCGATGCGTTCGACTAGGTCAACGCGGACGGCCTGTACGCCCAGCGGCCGGAAGCCGGCGGCGAGCGCCGCCGCGGCGTGACCGCGCGGCAATACGGTCGCGCCGATCGGCGGTTCCGGCGGCGCGGCATCGCGGAGACCGAGCAGCACGCGCCGCCAGCGCGCCGGCTCCGGTTTCAGGAGACGCGGGTCGAACAGGTCGAGCGCGCCGAGCGTAATGCCGGCGACTCGTAACCGCCGACGGTCCTCCTGTGTCAGCGCCTCCAGCGGGCCACGCAGCGGCAGGCGCTGGGTCAGCCCGCCAGCCGCTTCGAGCGCGGCGGCGACGGTGCGCAGGGCCGGGCCGGCGGCTGGGTCACGGGCAATCGCATCAAGCGCGGCGAGTGCGGCCGCACGCTTGTGCAGCGACGTGGCAAGCCACTTTTCCAGCCGTTCCGACACGCGGTCGCGGCCGGCGCGATCGAGCACGTCGAGGTCGCGGTCGAGCACCAGCCGCGGGCGGGCCAGCGACACGCCCGCGCACAGCGATGCGACAGCGGTGCCGTTCCAGCGGATCGCCGCATCGTCCAGCGCGAATTGGCCGTCCGCGGCTTCGGCCAATGCCTGCGCACGGCGGGCGCGTTCGGGAACGAGACGCTTTTCCGCCGCCGCGAGCAGCATCCGCCGATCGCCACCGCGGGCACCGGGTTCGACCACGAAGCGAAAACCGTCGAGGCGGCCGATCGGGTGATCCTCCACCGTGACTTCGCCCTCCGCGCCGATCGTCACGGGCAGCGCGCCGGTGTCCGCGCCGATGCGGCGGATGAGCGCGGTGGTGCGCTTGTCGACGAAGCGTTGCGTCAGGCCGGCGTGTAGGCCGTCTGACAACCGCTCTTCGATCGCGCGGGTGCGGTCCGCCCACTCGGCGGGATCGGCGAGCCAGTCGGGACGCTGCGCGATATAGGCCCAGGTACGGACCGCGGCGAGCCGGCCGGCCAGCGTCTCGACATCGCCGGCGATCGTGTCGAGCCGCTGTATCTCGTCGGCGAACCACTGGTGCGGGATGATGCCGCGCCCTTCGCTGAGATGGCCGAACAGCCGCGAGACGAAGCGGGCGTGTGGATCGAGGCCGACCTTGCGGAAATCGGGCACGCCACACGCCGCCCACAGGCGCTTGACCATCGACGGGGTGCGGACGCGGTCGCGCACCCAGCCCTCCTCAGCCAGTCGCTTGAGCACCGCGAGGTCCATCGCCTGCGGCGCGGCGCGCAGCGGCGTACCGGGCGGCGGACGGCGTTCGAGATCGGCGACCAGTGCGTCGATCGAGGAGAGGTCGGGCTGCCCCGCGCGCCAGTAGAGTTCCTCCAGCCGCGGAAAGCGATGTTCCTCGATCGCGAGAATTTCCTCCGGCAGGAACGCCCCCGGCCCCTCCTCCGTCACCGCACCGAACGTGCCGTCGCGCTGGTGACGGCCGGCGCGCCCGGCGATCTGCGCCATTTCGGCGACGGTCAGGCGGCGCTGGCGACGGCCGTCGAACTTGTTGAGCGAGGCGAATGCGACGTGCGCGACGTCCATGTTCAGGCCCATGCCGATCGCATCGGTGGCGACGAGGTAATCGACCTCCCCCGCCTGAAACATCGCGACCTGCGCGTTGCGGGTCCGGGGGCTGAGCGCGCCCATCACCACCGCCGCCCCGCCGCGCAGGCGGCGCAGCATCTCCGCGACGGCGTAGACTTCCTCCGCGCTGAACGCGACGATGGCGGAGCGTTTGGGGAGCCGGCTGATCTTCTTCGCGCCGGCATAGCTGAGCGTCGAGAACCGTGGGCGGGCGACGATCTCCGCGTCCGGCACCAGCGCGCGGACCATCGGGCGCAGCGCTTCCGAGCCGAGGATCATCGTCTCCTCACGCCCGCGCATGTGCAGCAGTCGGTCGGTGAAGACGTGGCCGCGTTCGGGATCGGCGCCGAGTTGCGCCTCGTCCAGCGCGACGAAGGCGGCGTCGTGCGAAGGCATGGACTCCGCGGTACATAGGAACCAGCGCGCGCCCGGGGGCACGATCTTTTCCTCGCCGGTGACGAGCGCGACCTGATGCGCGCCTTTCATCGCGACGACCCGGTCATAGACCTCGCGTGCCAGCAGCCGCAGCGGAAAGCCGATGATGCCGCTGGAGTGCGCGCACATCCGTTCGATCGCGAGGTGCGTCTTGCCCGTATTGGTCGGGCCGAGCACGGCGGTGACGTTCTGAACCGGGGCGGCCATGCCATGCAACATCGGGCCGCAGCGCCGATTTCGCAATGATTTGGTTGCGGATGTCGCGCGATACTGCGCCACCAATCCGTTCCTGCGTTCCGTCGCATTCCCGTGCCGACTCGTCGCAGCAAACGCCGTCGTGCGGCGCGGTTAATTTGACTTTAGGATGTTCGACCCACAACGAATCCTCTCAGCGCCGGGGGGTATCGGCGAGTAACCGAGAGCGTCGCCGGTGTTCCTTCGCAGCGATCATGGTCTGGAACTCGCCGGCGGCACGAGCGCACGGAGCCTGTCGCCGCGCAGCTTCACGGTTCCCGTTCAGCAGGATTGGCGACATCGGGTCGCCGCGATCGACTGGGTGCCCGATCTGGGCGCGCAGATCGGCACGCGCGACTGGTGGCGCGGCGTCGCGACCTGCACGGCCCTGTGCGCCGCGACCTGGGCGCTGTCGCCGGTGTTCGACCGGCCGCTGATCGGCGCGGTGCCCGCGCCGCTCCAGGGCGAGCAGTGGGACGAGGCGCGCGCGCAGGGCATCGCCCCGCTGGCATGGGGTGCCGACACCGGCAAGCGCATGGCGGCGAGCGACCTCGTCGCGCCGCTGGCGCAGGCGCCGGAGAGACCGACGGTGGAGCTGACAACAACGCTCGGCGATGGCGATGCGCTGGACCGGGCGCTGGTGCGCGCGGGGGTCGGTGGCGGCGAGGCCAAGGAGGCGGCGCGGCTGGTCGCGGGCGCAACGTCGCTGAGCGACATCCCGTCGGGCACGCGGCTGGCGCTGACGCTGGGCCGGCGGCCTAGCCGGACGGTGGCGCGACCGCTCGAGACGCTGACCTTCCGCGCCCGCTTCGACCTCTCGCTGACGCTGGCGCGGGCGGGATCGAGCCTGATCCTGAACCGGACGCCGATCGCGGTGGATTCGACGCCGCTGCGCGTGCAGGGGCTGGTCGGGCAGAGCCTGTACCGCTCGGCGCGGGCGGCGGGCATCCCGGCCAAGGCGGTCGAGATGTATATCAAGGCGATAGCGACGCGCGTGTCGATCGGCCGCGACGTGCGCGCCGCCGACAGTTTCGACATGGTCGTCGAGCGTGAACGCGCCGCCACCGGCGAGACGCGGCTGGGCGACCTGATGTTCGCGGGGTTGAACCGCGGCGGCAAGCCCATCCGCCTCGTCCGCTGGACCGCCAATGGTGAGCGCAGCGCCGACTGGTTCGACGCATCGGGTCAGGCGGAAAAGCGCGGCTATGCGGGCATGCCGGTGGCGGGGCGGCTGACGTCCGGGTTCGGGATGCGGATGCACCCGCTGCTGGGCTTCATGAGGATGCACAAGGGGCTGGACATCGCCGCGCCGTATGGATCGCCGATCTATGCCGCGGTCGACGGCGTCGTGCAGTTCGCGGGGCGTAATTCCGGCTACGGCAATTTCGTGAAGCTGGTGCACGCGGGCGGTCTGGCGAGCGGTTATGGTCATATGAGCCGGATCGCGGTGCGGCCGGGCACGCGTGTGCGGCAGGGTCAGGTGATCGGCTATGTCGGGTCGACCGGCATGTCGACGGGACCGCATCTGCACTGGGAGGTCTGGCGGAACGGCCAGACGATCAACCCCCGCGCGCTGTCGTTCACGAGCGTGGCGCGACTGGCGGGCGAGAATCTGCGCGCGTTCAAGCGGCGTGTGGCGTCGTTGCTGGCGGTGACGCCGGGGCGGTAGTTCGGGTTCGGCGGGCTTGGGCGAGCGTTTCGCGCGATGCGTGTCGGAAATGTTGCTGACGCGCGCAACTGCAATCCTCTCCTTGCAGGGGAGGATTGCATGAAGCGATTTGCCTTGGGCTGCCCCTCCGTCACGGCTTCGCCGTGCCACCTCCCCGCGAGCGGGGAGGATCGGGAACGGCTCACTTCCCCTGTGCGCGCCAGCGTTGGATGGTGCGGGCGATGATCTGGTCCTCGCCGCCGACGTTGCGCCAGAGTTGCGAGAACAGCGGGTCGCTGGAGGCGGGGCGGCGGTGTTCCTCCAGCCCGTCGAAGGACACGCGGATAGGGATCGCGACACCTTCGCCGCAGATGATGCACTCGCGGTTGCGCAGCGCCGGGATCGAATCGAGGAATCCGCGCGCGCCCTCCGGCATCGCCGCCCGGACGAAAGCCTGATCGCGTTCGTTGTTGAGGCGCATCGCGATGATCGTGCCGCACTGCGACAGCACCCCCTCTGCGAGATCGGACGGACGCTGCGTGATGAGACCCAGGCTGACGCCGTATTTGCGGCCTTCCTTGGCGATGCGCGCGAGGATGCGACCGACCGAGTTGGTCTGGTCGTTGCCAGCAGGGATGTAGCGGTGCGCCTCCTCGCAGACGAGCAGGATCGGCCGCTGCGGTTCGTTGCGCGACCAGATCGCGAAGTCGAACGTCATGCGGCTGAGCACCGCGACCACGACGGAGGTGATGTCGGACGGCACCCCCGATACGTCGACGATCGAGATCGGCTTGCCGTCGCCGGGCATGCGGAAGATCCGGGCGAGGAAGTTGGCCATCGTGTCGGCGACGAGCATGCCGCTGAACATGAAACCGTAACGCGGGTCGGCGCGAATCTCGTCGATCTTCGACTTGAGGCGCAGGTACGGCGCGGTGTCGCCGGCGCGGTCCATCTTGCCCATTTCCAGCCCGATGAGGTTCGTCAGGTCGGACAGCAGATAGGGGATCGGCGCATCGACGGTCAGCTTCGCGATCTCCTGCCCGATGCGGTTCTTCTGCTTGGCCATCAGCAGGCATTTGGCGAGGATGTCGGCATCGACCTGACGATCGGAGCCGCTGGTGGTCAGGAAGACCTCGCAATGCTCCTCGAAGTTCATCAGCCAGTACGGCATCGCCAGATTGTTGACGTCGTAGATCGCGCCATTGTCCTTGAATGCCGCGGCATATTCGCCGTGCGGGTCGATCATGACGATATGTCCCTGCGGCGCGAGCGCGCAGATGCGGTGGAGGATCAGCGCGGCGGAGGTGGACTTGCCGGTGCCGGTCGAGCCGACCAGCGCGAAATGCTTGCCGAGCATCGCATCGATGTAGAGCGACGCCGGAATGTCCTGCGTCGGGTACACGGTGCCGACCGAGATCGCGGCGCGATCGTCGGCGGCATAGACCTGTCGCAGGTCGGCCGCGGTGACGGGGAACACCTCGCAACCGGGCATGGGATAGCGGGTCACGCCGCGGCGAAAATTGTAGAGCTTCCCGGTCAGGCGCTCCTCGTCGCCCTCCCCCAGAAAGTCGATGTCGGCGGCGATGCAGGTGCCGCTGTTATCCTCCAGCTTCAGCGCGCGAACGTTGGCGACCAGCCACGCAGTGCCGACGCGCATCTTGATCTGGCTGCCGACCTGTCCCGCCGCCGCGGCGATCGGATCGGGATCGAGCGCCAGCGTCTCCAGCAAGGCGCGGTCGAGCAGCACGCGACTGGAGGCGCCGGCGATCGCGAAGACGCAGCCGATCGGCACGAGGGCCGCGTCGGGTGCGGTCATGGCTGCGCTGAATTCGGTCGAACGCGCGAAGGCCGCGGGGCCGGGCATATCGGTCATATCGTGGCGGTGTCCCTGCTTACACGCCGTTCCTGCATGCGTGCGGGTTACCATCGCGTTCATGCCGGACATGGATCGAGGTAACTGTCGCCCTCGGCCGGAGGTAGCGGAGCGGGTTGCGCTTAGAGCCGCCGCGCGACCCAGCCGGCGAGCCAGCCGAGCGATACGGACAGCGACACCGCGACCATACCATAGAGCCACGAGTCGCGATCGGCGGCGCGGGCGACGAAGCGCTCGAAACCTGATTTGCGGATGTCGATGTCGCGCACCGCCGCCGCGACGACGCGGCCGTCGCGGATCAGGAATGTTTCCGCGGTGAACCGCCCCACGGGCACGCGGGCGGGAATGGTGATGCGGGCGCGGTACAGGACGGATTCGCTGATCTCGACCGCCCGTGGTGCCTCCACATACAGGCCGGCGCGCGCCTTCAGGTCGACCAGACCGCGGGTGAAGCGCGCCTGCACGTCGGGCGCAGAGGTCGAGACGGGCGACAATTGCAGGCTGTCGAGCCCGAGTTCGTAGATCGCGCGGGTGCGGTCGTCGACGATCTGGCCGATCGGTCGCGACGAGGCGATCGCGTAGAAGCTAGGTGCGGAGCGGTAGCGCGCGGATTGCGCGTTGACCCAGATACCGGCGACCTTCTCCTTCTCGCGCATTAGCACCGATTGGGTCGGCCCCTTGACCACGACGACGATGTCCGCGGGGCGCTCGCCATCGGGGATGCGGCCGCCCGGATAGAGGATCGCGCCGAACAGCAGCAGGTCGGCACCGGTGAAGCTGTAGACGATCTCGATATCGCGCTGCGATACGTCGGGAACGAGCGTCGGCGCGGCCTGCCCCATCGCCAGCGGCGCGGCGAGCAGCAGCGCGATTCGTGTGCCGACCCGCCGCGTCACGAGACCGTGACCGAAAAGATCTCCTCCGGCCGCCAGACCAGCCCGAGCAGGATGCGGATGCCGACGCCGAGCACCATCAGCGCGAGCGCAAGCCGGAGATATTCGGGCTTCACCTTCGTCGCCAGCCGCGCACCGATCTGCGCACCGGTCACCGATCCGACCAGCAGCAGGCCGGCGAGGACGATGTCGACCGCCTTGGTCGTGGTGGCGTGGACCATCGTCGCGACGGCGGTGACGAACAGCGTCTGGAACAGGCTGGTCCCGACGACGACGCCCGTCGCCATGCCAATGACGTAAATCATCGCCGGCACCAGGATGAAGCCGCCGCCGATCCCGAGCAGGATCGTCAACACCCCGGTCATGAAACCCAGCATCAGCGGCGCGAGCGGAGAGATATAGAGGCCCGACGCATAGAAGCGCGTGCGGAACGGCAGGCTGGCGACGAGCGGGTGGTGGCGGCGCTTCTTGGCGCGCGGCGGTTGGCCACGACGGGACAGGCCGATCGACACCAGCGACTCCTTCGCCATCAGGCCGCCGATCGAACCCAGCATGATGACGTAGACGACGCCGATGACGGTATCGATCTGTCCAAGTTCCTGAAGCCGGCGGAATAGCCACGCACCCGCCATCGTGCCGAGGACGCCGCCACCGACCAGGACGCCGCCCATCTTGAAATCGACGCCGCCGCGGCGGACGTGCGCGAACACGCCCGATACGCTCGCGCCGGTCACCTGGCTGGCGGACGAGGCGGCGGCCACCGTCGGCGGGATGCCGTAGACGATCAGCAAGGGCGTTGTCAGGAAGCCGCCACCGACCCCGAACATGCCCGACAGCAGGCCGACCCCGCCGCCGAGCAGGATCATCACGAGGGCATTCACCGACAGGTTCGCGACGGGCAGATACAGGTCCACGGCCGCCGCCGTAGCGTTTCGACGCTCAGAAGTCGCCACCGATCGACAGCGCCGGGCCGGACCCCGGACGCGCATCGCCGACGATCCGGTGCCGCCAGTCGAGCGTCAGCCGCACGCCGCGATCCGCGATGGGCAGCACCAGCGCCGCAGTCGGGCCGATATCGATGCGGCTCGCGCCCCGCTGCGCGCCGGCCCAGCTGCCGAGACCGAGGTGCAGCCGGGCGACCGGCGTCGTCACGCGCGCAGCGGCATCCGCGAACAGGCCGCGGCCGAGGACACTGCCGGCCTGCCCATAGCCTTCGATCCGAACTCGGGGACCAAAAACGGCGCGGTCGAGGCCGGCGGTCACAAAGGCGGCCGGTCGCGCATCGCCGCCGTCGAGCGGCAGGCGCTGTTCGGCGATCACGTGAATCGGGGCAGCGGTGGGTTGCCAGCCGATGCCGAAAGCGGCCTCTCGCCCGCGGCCGCGCAGGGGAGCGCTGATCCGCGCGGCAAGTGCGATGCGGGCGCGGTCAGCGATGATGTAGGTCGCACGCGCACCGACCTGCGATGCGCCGAGCTGTCCGGTGGCCAGCGTGTCGCTGCGCCCGTCGCGCGCGATACCCCAGATGCCGAGAGCCAGGCGATCGGGTGAATGTGTCGGCGGTGGGAGGTGCGGGGATGCGATGATCGGCGCGGCCGGTCTGACTTCGCCCTCCGACACCACTGCCGACCACTCGACCGGTGTCCGCAGCGGTGCCTCGACGGGAATGGCGATCGCGTCGATCTTGGTGACGGACGACGGGACCACAGCTCGCAGCGATCGATCCAGCGCACGTGGGGTCGGACGTGGCGCACGGATCACACGGTCGAGCGCCGTAAATCGCAACGGTAGAAACGAGGTCATTTCGGCTGACGGACGGGTCCTCTCCGCGAGGATCGGAGTCGGCGATGGGCCCTCCGGCCACCAGGCGACCAACCTGATGGTGACCCACACCAGCAGGACTGCGCCGAGGAACCGCAAGGGTCGTCCGGTCATGACCGCTCCGGCGCGTCCGTTTCGGGGAAGGCGTGAACCGTCTTGTCCCACGTCGGTCGCACACCACGCAGCGTCAGCAGATACCGGCCGAGCGCGCGCCGTGCCGCGCGTATCGCCACGACATTGCCGACGATCAGGCGCGGTACGGACCACAGGCTTTCGCGCCAGCCATAGGCGCGCGCGGTCAGGACCGTACGCATCAGGCAGCGCCAGCCGAGCAGGCCCGCGTTGATCGTGAGCAGTTCATCAAGCACGTCGCCGGTCGCCGGCACCGGAATACCGTGCGCCCAATGCACCAACGCGGCAGCCGCCCAGAGCACCAGCGCCAGATAGGAAGCGGCGAGCACCAGCACCGCCAGCGGGGCGCTGCGATCCTTCATCCGCATCCAGTGATCGGCGAGGGCGCCGGCGCGGCTCCACCCCGTGCGGTCCCAGCCCGATAGCGCGATGCCGCACATCCACCGCGCCTTTTGCCGGACGGCTGCCGTCAACGTGTCGGGGAAGTAGGATCGTACCGCGACGACGCTGCCCTCCCCATCCCCCACGCGAGCGAAGATGCCACTTTCGCCGAGCCGCGCGATGGCGAGGCCGAGCTCATAGTCCTCGACCATACACGCCGGGTCGAACGGATCGCCGCCGCGTCGCGCCGCGAGCCGCGCGAGCAGGTCGGGTCGGATCGCGCAGCCGGTGCCGGCGAGCGGCAGGCCGGCCCCCAGCGCCGCGCGAACGACCAAGCCCTTCAGGTGCGACTCGGCGAACTCATCCACATAGTGACCCGAAACGAGGCGCGATCCGCTGCGAACCAGCGGGAGCACGGGAATCTGTACGACGGCGTAGCGCTCGATGAGCGCGTCGAAGACGGTGAGTTCGGCGGCGTGGACGAGGTCCTCCGCATCGTGGAAAACGATGGCCTTCGGCATGTGCGGGCCAGCAGCGAGATCGCGCCACAGCGTGTTCAGGCAGTCGGCCTTGCTGGTCGGGCCGGGGCGCGTGCCTATTACCAGTCGTACCCGAGGGTCGTGCGTCGCGATCGTACGCGCAACCGAGATCGTGGCGGCGTCATTGGGATAGAGCCCGACATGGATGGCGAAATCGGCATGGCGGTAACGACGAAGCGCCGCCGTCAGCATATGGCCGATCACCGCGGCTTCGTCCCAGGCGGGCACGAACACGACGATGCGGCCCGGTTGTGTGGCGGGAGGTAGTGTCGCCAACCTCAACCGCGCAGGACCGCCCCGCCACGCACGGCGGACGAGGAATATGGCATCGACCAGCAGGTCGTCGATGCCACCGATCAGCAGCCCGACGGCGGCGAACAGCGCCACTTCCCTGGCGATCAGATCAATACCGTCCAAAGCCTGCTTCATCCTTTCAGACGAAGAGGTAGCTTTGACCTGTGAAACTTACATTAGCAGACACGCTCGCAGAACCAAATCTGCGACGGCGCGTTCAACCGTCGATCCCCCTCCCTTTCGGGATCGGTGCCGGTCCAAGCACGGCCCGGCCGCGCCGTCGCGTAACACGCGGCGCGGCCAAACCGGTTTCAGCGATTTGGATATTACGGGCCGGTGCGACCGCCGCCGGCACCGCCCGCTCCGCCGGGTCCGCCACCTGCGGCGCCGACCGTACCGATGTTGCCGAACAGATCCTCGAAGAAGCCGCGCTGGCGACCCAGCGTCGGCGTGGTCTTCCCGTAGGGATCGATCGAGGCGACCTGATCGATACCGGTACGCCGAATCGCGGTCACCGTACCCGCCTGGTCGAAGCTGATCTGGAGGGCGATCTGCGACTTGGCCTTGGGCGACTGGAAGCCATAGTTCCGGCTGTCCCGCGCGATATAATACCAGTCGCCGGTGCCGAACTGGCCCGACACCGTGGGCTTGCCCAGCACCTGCTGCACCGAGGCGCGGGTGTCGACGCCCGGCTGCACCGAGTTCACCAGATCGACGTCCACGACATAGCCCTGATGCGAGCGAAGCGGCGCGCAGGCCCCGGCGGCGAGGCCGGAGGCCAGGATCGCGGCGGCCAGGATGATCGGGCGGGACATGGACGGACAACTCCTCGCGGGGCACGCAGGTTACACGCGGCGCAGGTCGCACGCCGAACGGCCCGCCCGCGATTGCTTCGGCCGCCAATCGCCCCGATATGCGAGGAGTGGGCGGCGCACAAGCCGCCGGGCAGAGTTGGGGACGAGACGAGTGGGTTGGTTGGCAAAGGTCGGCGCAGTGCTGGGCGGCGGCACGCGGGACGAGGCATTACCGCTCTACAACGCGGTGGTCGCCCGTGCGCGGCAGCCGCACTGGTATGTCGAGGGCGCGGTGCCGGACACCGTCGACGGCCGGTTCGACACGATCGCGGCGGTGCTGTCGATGGTGCTGATCCGGCTGGAGCGTGAGCCCGCCGGCGCCGAACCCTCCGCGCGGCTGACCGAGCGGTTCGTGGACGACATGGATGCCCAGCTTCGCCAGATCGGGATCGGCGACATCACCGTCGGCAAGCATATCGGCAAGATGATGGCCGCGCTCGGCGGGCGACTGGGCGCGTATCGCGACACGGTGGCCGGGCCGCAGTTCGAGGAGGCGCTGGTCCGCAACCTGTATCGCGGCGAGGCCCCTGCCCCGGCCGCGCTGGCGCATGTCACGTTCGAACTGCGCGCGCTGCTCGATGGGCTGGGCGACGTGCCGATCGAGCGGATGCTGGCGGGAGAGTTGGCGTGAACCCCGAATGGAGCCGACCGGAGCGGCTCGACACGATCGGCGAAGGTGATCGCACGATCGCGATCGAGGCGAACGAACCCGAGCGCAGGAAGCTGGCCGGCCGGTTCGGGCTGGTGTCGGTCGATCGCCTGCAGGCCAAGTTCGTGGTCAAGCGAACCGCCGCAGGCATCGAGGCGAAAGGCCGCGTCACTGGCGCGGTTGTGCAGGCCTGCGCGATTACCGACGAGCCTCTGTCGGTCGCGATCGACGAGCCGGTGGCGCTGCTGTTCGTGGAGGGCGACACGTCGGAGGACGAGGTCGAATTGAGCGGCGACGCACTCGACACGGTCGAGATCGAGGGCAATGCGATCGATCTGGGGGAGGCCGCGGCCGAGACGATGGCGCTGGCGCTCGACCCCTTCCCCCGCGGGCCGAATGCGGCGGCGGCGTTGAAGGCGGCTGGCGTGATCGGCGAGGACGAAGCGAAGCCGCTCAGCCCATTGGCGGCCGGATTGATGGCGAAGCTGAAGGAGCGTGGCTGAGGGTCGTCTGTCGAGCGGCATAGCGACGGCGGCGTTGGAAGCACCGGGCTGGTTTCATCCCGCGACTCGCCTCGGCGCGCCAAGATGTCCGTTCGCCGCAGCGCCCGCGAAAGGCCATTCCACGGACGCGCGTGCCGGATAAGGATCATGTCCGGCGGTGCGGGACGTTTTGAATACGATGTGCTTTTTTCGGGCTGCGGCTCTGGTTCTTCTGGTCGGTACGACGCTGACGGCATGCGGCTCCGGTTCGCGGCTGGGCAATAGCGGGCTGACACCGGCGCGGCCCGAGCAACCGGTAGTATCGATCCCGGTGCCGCCGCCCGCGCCCCGCCCCGTGAGCACCGCACCCCGCGCGCTCCAGGCCGCGGTCGACTCGTTGATCCGTGGATTCGACGGCCGCGCCGGCGCGGCCGTGCGCGCGGTCGATGATGGCTGGACGGTGGAGGCGGGCGGACGTCAGCGCCTGCCGCAGCAATCCGTCTCGAAGCTCTGGGTGGCGATGACGCTGCTCGATCTGCGCGATCAGGGTCGGGCAAGGCTCGACGAGCCGATCACCGTGCTGCCGACCGACCTGACGCTGTTCCACCAGCCTATCGCGTATCTGGTTGCGAAGACCGGCCGGTTCGACACCACGGTCGGGGGGCTGCTGACGCGGGCGCTGACGCAGAGCGACAACACGGCCAACGACCGGCTGCTGACCTTCGTCGGCGGGCCTTCGGCGGTGCGGGCGATGATCCAGCGCAAGCGGCTGGGGGATATTCGGTTCGGTCCCGGCGAGCGGATGTTGCAGGCGGGCACCGCCGGTCTCGTCTGGCAGCCCGGCTATGCGATCGGCAACGCGTTCCAGATCGCCCGGTCGCGCCTGTCGCCGGAGGCACGCACGGCGGCGCTCGATCGCTATATCGGCGATCCGCCCGATGGTGCCGCGCCGCTGGCGATCGCCGATGCGCTGGCGCGACTGGCGCGCGGCGAGATCCTGTCGGAAACGTCGACGCGGATCATGCTCGACACGATGGGTGCGTCGATCACCGGTCGCGCGCGCCTGCGCGCCGCGATCCCGCCGGGGTGGAAGATCAGCCACAAGACCGGCACCGGGCAGGATTACGGACGGCGCAACGCCGGGTTCAACGATGTCGGCCTGCTGACCGCGCCGGACGGACGCCGTTACGCGCTGGCAGTGATGATAGGCGATACGGTGCGGCCCATCCGGGAGCGGCAGCAGCTGATCCAGGCCGTCGCGGCGGCGGTGACGACGTTCGCGAATACGTCGCCGGTCACGGGCGCGTCGGGAGCGACGCCGCTGGCACACTGAGGGTGCGGGAACGCTTGGTCCCGTCCGGCTAAGCCGCTACATCGGCGGCGATGCCCCATCTCTATCTCGTCGACGGCTCCGGCTATATCTTTCGCGCCTATCACCGGCTGCCGCCGCTGACCAACGTCCACGGCGAACCCGTGGGCGCGGTCTATGGCTATACGACGATGTTGTGGCGGCTGGCCGACGAGGTCCATGCCGCGGACGGTCCGACCCACATGGCGGTCATTCTCGACAAATCGTCCAAGACGTTTCGCAACGAACTCTACGACAACTATAAGGCGCATCGGCCGCCGCCGCCCGAAGACCTCGTGCCGCAGTTCCCCATGATCCGCGACGCGACCCGCGCCTTCTCGTTGCCGTGCATCGAAACCGAAGGGCTGGAGGCGGACGATATCATCGCCTGTTATGCCAAGGCGGCGCTGGCACAGGGCTGGGCGGTGACGATCGTCAGCTCCGACAAGGATCTGATGCAGCTGATAGAGCCGGGGCTCGACCTGTACGACACGATGAACAATCGGCGGCTGGGGCCGGAGCATGTCGCGGAGAAATTCCACGGCATCGTTCCTTCGCAGCTCGGCGACGTTCTCGCCCTGATGGGCGACAGCGTCGACAACGTTCCGGGCGTGCCGGGGGTCGGGCCGAAAACGGCGGCGAAGCTGATCCTGGAGCATGGCGACCTCGAGTCCGTGCTTGCGGCCGCGGAGGGGATGAAGAAGGGGAAGCTGCGCGACAATCTGATCGAGCATGCCGACATGGCGCGGCTGAGCCGGCAACTGGTCGAGTTACGCTGCGACGTGGCGTTGCCCGAGCCTCTGGAGGATCTGGCGCTGAAGGGTATTCCGGACGCGCCGCTCCGCGCCTTCCTGGAGCATCACGGCTTCAAGTCGCTGCTGACCAAGCTCGGCGGCAGCGCCGGCGTGGCCGATGCGCCGGTCCCCGCCCCGGCCAGCGTGCCGATGGAAGAGGATCCTGCCTGCGACCACGACGCGTACGAGACGGTGGTGGACGAGGCGGCGCTGGATCGCTGGATCGCGGTCGCGCGGCATCAGGGCTGGACCGCGATCGACACGGAGACGACGGGGACCGACGCCACGCAGGCCGATCTGGTCGGCGTGTCGCTGGCGCTGCATCCGAACCTCGCCTGTTATATTCCGCTGGGACATGGTGGCAGCGACTTGCTGTCGGAGGTGCCGGTGCAGCTGGACCGAAGCGTCGCGCTCGCGAAGCTGAAGGAGCTGTTCGAGGACCCGTCGGTCCTGAAGATCGGGCATAACCTGAAGTTCGACATGATCGTGCTCGGGCTATGTGCGGAGGTAGGGGGCATCGCCGTCGCACCGCATGACGATACGATCGTGATGAGCTTCGACCTCGACGCCGGACTGCACGGGCACGGGATGGACGAACTGGCGGCGACGCACCTGTCGCATAGCTGCATCGCGTTCAAGGACGTGGTCGGCACGGGCAAGACGCAGCGCGGCTTCCACGAGGTCGATCTGAAAGCCGCCACCCGGTACGCCGCCGAGGATGCGGACGTGACGTACCGGTTATGGAAGCGCTTCAAGGCACGGTTGCCGGCGGAAGGCGCGACGCGCGTCTACGAGATGGTCGACCGGCCGCTGGTGCCGGTCATCGCCCGGATGGAGACGCACGGCATCCGCGTCGACCGCGAGAGACTGGCGGCGCTGTCGTCGGAGTTCACCGGCCAGATCGCGGCGCTGGAGACTGAGGTCCACGCGATGGCCGGCGGGCCGTTCACGATCGGCAGCCCCAAGCAACTGGGCGACGTGCTGTTCGAACGGCTGGGCCTGAAGGGCGGACGCAAGGGCAAGTCCGGCGTGTATTCGACCGATGTCACCGAACTCGAACGCCTCCAGCGCGAGGGCGGCGAAGGCGCGGAGATCGTCGGCAAGGTGCTCGACTGGCGGCAGCTGACGAAGCTGAAGAACACCTATACCGACGCGTTGCAGCAGCAGATCAACCCGAAGACGGGCCGCGTCCATACTTCGTACAGCCTGACCGGGGCGCAGACCGGGAGGCTGTCCTCGACGGAACCGAATCTGCAGAACATTCCGATCCGCACCGAGGTCGGGCGGCAGATCCGCGACGCATTCGTGGCGGAGCCGGGCAACGTCATCCTCGCGGCCGATTACTCGCAGATCGAGTTGCGGCTGGCGGCGCATATGGCGGATGTGCCGGCGCTGCGCGATGCGTTCGCTAACGGCGACGACATCCATTCGCTGACCGCGACCGAGCTGTTCGGGGAGGTCAATCGCGACACGCGGTCCCGTGCGAAGACGATCAACTTCGCGATCCTGTACGGTATCAGCCGCTGGGGTTTGGCGGGGCGGTTGCAGGTGACCGCGGACGAAGCGCAGGCGATGATCGACCGCTATTTCGAGCGGTTTCCGGGCATCAACCGCTACATCGCGGAAACACTGACACAGGTGCGCGAGCGTGGCTTCACCGAGACGCTGTTCGGCCGCAAGACTCACTTCCCCCGGATCAAGTCCAAGGTGCAGCACGAACGCCAGGGGGCGGAGCGCGCCGCGATCAACGCGCCCATCCAGGGCACGTCCGCAGACATCATCAAGCGCGCGATGGTGCGGATGGAGCCGGCCTTGGCCGCCGCCGGGCTCGGCCATGTCCGGATGCTGTTGCAGGTGCACGACGAACTGGTGTTCGAATTGCCGCCTGCCGACGTGGAGGCGGCGAGTGCGGTGATCCGCAGCGTGATGGAAAACGCCGCGACCCCAGCGGTGACCCTGACGGTCCCGTTGGGCGTGGAGATCGGCACGGGTGCGAGTTGGGGGGCGGCGCATTGATCGCGTCCTCACTCCTCCCCGCCCGATGAGCGATTCCAGGGATATCGATGCACTCGCCAAGGGGGGCCGGACGAACATCGCCGGCTTCATCCTGCGGCTGCTGGCGCGCATCCCGTTCCTGTTCATCGCCGGGCGCTTCTACGGTCCCGAGCTTGTCGGGCGTTTCGCGATCGCGGTTGTCGTGGTGGAACTGGCGGCACTGCTTGCAACGCTGGGGTTGAAGCGTGGGCTGGCGCAGGCGTTGAGCGAGGCGGACCGGCCGCATGCGCATGTCGTGTGGGACGGCATGGCGCTGGCGTTCTTCCTGTCGATCACCGCCAGCCTCGTGCTGTGGACCTTCCCGCAATTACTCTATCCGAACACGCCGATCACGGGTCTGGACCGGTGGCTGTCGCTGATCGTCGTCGCGATCGCATGGTCGGACGTGAGCCTCGCGGCGCTCGCCTATCGCCTGAACGTCAAGGCGGCGGTGACGGCGCGGGCGGTGGTGGAGCCGTGGACGATCTCGGTGGCGGCGTACGTCTTTTCGTTCTTCACCATCCGCGACGGGCTGGTCCTGTCCTACGTCGCGTCGATGACGGCCGCGCTGGCGGCGAGCATCGTGCCGTTCCTGCGCAGCTATGGCCTGCCGCACGGCTGGCGACCGCAGTTGCGACGCCTCGGCGGGCTGGTGCGGGCCAACGCGCCGTTGGCGGGGGCGGATGCGCTGGAATGGGGATCGCGCAACGTCGACCGCTTCATCCTCGGCCTGCTGTTCGCGCCGTCGATCGTCGGCATCTACTACATGGCGCAACAGGTGAGCAGCCTGCCGCAGAAGCTGAAGACCAGCTTCGATCCCGTGCTCGGTCCGGTCATCACGCGGGCTCTTGCCGAGAACGACCGTGCCGCGATCGCCCGGCAGGTGCGGCAGGTGGCGTTCTGGATCATGGCGGCGCAGGGGCTGCTGGCACTGATGGGGTCGATCCCGGGCGAGGCGGTGATGGGCATCGTCGGGCCGCAGTTCGTGGCGGGCACCGCGGCGCTGGCGTTCCTGCTCGTTGGAGAGGTATTCGCGTCGACCGGCGCGGTCTGCGAGTCGGCATTGGTCTATACCGCGCGGCACCGGAACCTGCTGATCTCCGGCGTGATGCTGGGCTTTCAGGTCGCGCTGTCGTTCGCGCTGGTGGCGGGCATGCGCTCGCTGGGCTGGCCGACGACATGGCAGGCGGCGGGACCGGCGATGGCGCTGATGACCAGTCTGGGCCTGACGTCGGTCATCAAGGCAGGGCTGTTGCGGCACATTCTGGGCGCGGCGGTGTCGCCGCTGCGGTGGCCGCTGGTCTGGGCGGTTGCGGCGGCCGGAGCGGTGGGGGCGGCGTTCACCGCCCTGCCGAAGGAGATGGAGTGGGCGGAACTGCTGATCGGCGAGCCCGCGATCGCCGCGACCTACCTGTTCGTGCTGTGGCGCTATGCGTTCGGGCCGGCGGACCGAGCATTGTTCGGCAGCGTGCCGAAGGCGGAGGAGGCGACCCTGCCGAATGTGGGGGCGCCGGTCCGGTGATGGGGTACGCTTCGCCGTTAGCGAAATGGCCAAGGTTCCACCCTACCCCAACCCTCCCTGAAGGGGAGGGAGAAGACGATTACCGCTCGCGCGTGGCGGCGAACTTCACCTTGGAATAGCGGTCGGCGATGTAGCCGACCTCCCACGCGCTCTTGGCGAGGAAGACGGGGTTGCCGTCGCGGTCCTTGGCCATCGCGCTGCGGTTGAGGTCGGTAAAGTCCTTGAGATCGGATGCTTCTACCGCGGATACCCAGCGGGCCGTTTCGAACGGAGCGGGTTCCAGTCCGGCTGCGACCTTATACTCCGCATCGAGCCGCGACAGCAGCACTTCGAGCTGAAGCTGGCCGACGACGCCGATGATCCAGTTCGAACCGATCTCCGGGTAGAAAACCTGCGTCACGCCCTCTTCGGCCATGTCGTCCAGCGCCTTGCGTAGCTGCTTGGTCTTGGTCGGGTCCTTCAGGACGACGCGGCGCAGGATTTCGGGGGCGAAGTTCGGCAGGCCGGTGAAACGCACGTCGGCGCGTTCGGACAGCGTGTCGCCGACGCGCAGCGTGCCGTGGTTGGGGATGCCGATGATGTCGCCGGGAAACGCCTCGTCCGCGAGTTCGCGGTTCTGCGCGAAGAACAGGATCGGCGAATGGATCGCGAGCGGCTTGCCGCTGCCCGACGGGGTCAGCTTCATGCCGCGCTTGAAGGTGCCCGAACACAGCCGCATGAACGCAATGCGGTCGCGGTGGTTGGGGTCCATGTTCGCCTGCACCTTGAACACGAAGCCGGTGACTTCCGGGTTGTCGGGCGCGACCGGAGCCGGCTCGGCCGGCTGGGTGCGCGGTGGCGGCGCGTGCTCGGCGAGCGCACCGATCAGCTCGGCGATGCCGAAGTCCTTGAGCGCGGAGCCGAAATAGACCGGCGTCAGATCGCCGTTGCGATAGGCCTCTGCGTCGAACTCGGCATAGCCGGCCTGCGCCAGCTCGATCTCTTCGGTCCAGCGTTCGGACAGGACAGGCGCGTCCTCGGTCTTGCCGAGAAAGGCGCGGCTGTCGCCTTCGGGGCGGCTGATGCGGTTGGTCGTCAGGTCCAGCACGCCCTCGAACTCGCCGCCCATGCCGACCGGCCAGCTCATCGGGCAGACATCCAGCGCGAGCATGTCGGCGATCTCGTCGAGCAACTCGAAGATCGGGCGGCCTTCGCGATCGACCTTGTTGACGAAGGTGATGATCGGCACGCTCCGCAGGCGGCACACCTCGAACAGCTTTCGCGTCTGCGGCTCTATGCCCTTCGCCGCGTCGATCACCATGACAGCCGAATCGACGGCGGTCAGCGTGCGGTAGGTGTCCTCCGAAAAGTCTTCGTGGCCCGGCGTGTCGAGCAGGTTGAAGGTGATGCCCTCACGCTCAAACGTCATCACGGACGAGGTGACGGAGATGCCGCGCTGCTGTTCGATCTTCATCCAGTCCGACCGGGCGCGCCGGTTCTGGCCGCGGGCCTTCACCTCGCCGGCCAAGTGGATGGCGCCGCCGAAATAGAGCAGCTTTTCGGTCAGCGTCGTCTTGCCCGCGTCGGGGTGAGAAATGATCGCGAAGGTACGGCGGGGGGAGGACATTTTCAGAATCCGAGGCGCGAAAGGTTAGGCTAAGGTTAGTCCAATGCGACGTTTCGACTGCCGGCGCAGGCAGGCGTGGTGCGACGTCGCGATGGGTTCGCGAGCGCCCTATCGCAGATCAGGCGGCTGTAGGACAGGGCCGCGGGCTATGGCACCAGCGTGACGCTCATCGTCATGACCTTGGTATCGCCGGGAGCGACCTCGAACACACCCGGCTTGTCCTTGTATTCGCCGGCGAAACCGGCGGGATCGGCGATGCCGTGCCACGGTTCGACGCAGACGAACGATGCGCCGGGCATCGTCCAGATACCGAGCCGCGGCGTCTCCGGAAAGGCGATGCGCAGATGCGGACCGGTAGCGGCTCCATAAGCGACCGACCCGGACGCGACCGGGTTCCAGACCAGCGCATCGTCGGCGAACAGCGCATCGGCGAGGTGGAGCGTGCGACCGTCGAGCGGACTGGGCCGCGGTTCGGCGGCGATCAGGCCGTCCGGGGTGATCGCAGCGAGATCGGGCGCCTCGTCGCGGTCGAAGGCGATGCGGTGGTCGGCGCGGGGCTGATCGAAGGGAAGCGGCCATGCGAAGGCTGGGTGGAAGCCGAACTGGGCCAGAAGCGGCGTGTCGGCGGGATTGGTGACGCGCGCTTCCGTGGTGAGTGTCGCACCGTCGAGGCGGAATTCGACATCGAGCCGGAAGACGAAGGGGTAAGCGGCGCGGGTTTCCGGCGTGTCGGTCAGCGTGAAGACGACATGCGACGGGCCTTGATCGCTGACGGCGAAGGTCAGGTCGCGGGCGAAGCCGTGCTTGGGCATCGGATAGTCGGTGCCGTCGACCCGGATCGTGCCGTGCGCGGTCTTGCCGATCGCGGGGAACAGCAGCGGTGCGTGGCGTGGCCAGAACGCCGGATCGGCGGCGGTCATCAGCTCGCGGTTGTCCGCGTCGCGCAGGTGGGTGAGTTCCGCGCCGTGCGGGTTGATCGCGGCGGACAGGTGGTCGTTGGCGATCTCGATCATGTCAGTATGCTCCAAGCGTCCTCACCCTTCCGTCGCTGCGCTCCTCCCTCCCTCTCCCAAACGGAGAGGGACAGGACGCTTCCTCACCCGCGCAGGCTCGCCCCCGATTTCGCGGCCGCGGCCACGACCTTGTCGGCCACAGCTTTCAGGTCGGCATCGGTGAAGCTCTTGTCGCCCGGTTGCAGTACGACCTCCACCGCGACCGATTTCTCGCCGTCGCGTTCGAACACGTCGAAGACGCGGGCGGCGACGATCGCGGCCTTGTCCGCACCACGGACGGCGCGGATCAGGCTGTCGGCGGTCAGCGTCGGCGGTACGAGGAACGCAAAGTCGCGACGCACCGGCTGGAGCGCGGGCGGCGCATAGGCCGGGCGCATGAAGCCGGAGCCGCGCTTGACGGGGAGTGCGTCGAGATAGAGTTCAACGCCGGCGACCGCGCCGTCGAGGTCGAACGCCTTGAGCAGGGCGGGATGCAGCATCCCGAACCGCGCGAGGATTGTCTTCGGCCCGAGGCGCAGCGTGCCCGACTGGCCGGGATGCCATGCGGCCCCCGCCTCCCCCATCACCTGAAGATTGTCGACCGGTGCGCCGGCGGCGGCGAGCAGCGCCAGCGCCTCCGCCTTGGCATCATAGGCGTCGAACGCTCCGGCCTTGCCCGTCCGCCAGCCGCGGGTCAAACGATCGCCGGCCAGCACGACACCGAGCGTCGGATGCTCGCCCGCGGCCAGATAGCGGCGACCGATCTCGAACAGGCGCACCGTGCCGGCGCCGCGGCGGAGGTTGCGTTCCGTGGCCGACAGGATGCCGGGCAACAGTGAGGGACGCATCACCTTCAGCTCCTCGCTGATCGGGTTGGCGAGCGTCCAGTCGCCGCCGCCGAACGGCGCGGCCTGCGCGGTGGAGATGAAGCTCCACGTTACCGCCTCGTCGAGCCCGCGCGCCGCGGCGGCGCGGCGGACACGGCGTTCCAGCTTCTGTTCGGGCGTGGCGGTGGGCGTGGCGACGCCGGGCGTTCGCGGCAGCGGCACCGGCGCGACCTTGTCGATCCCCTCGATCCGGATGACTTCCTCGACGATGTCGGCGGGGCCGTCCACGTCGCGACGCCATGTGGGTGGCGTCACCTGCCAGTCGTCGCCGACGGTGAAGCCGAGCGATTCGAGGATGCTACGCTGGCGGGCGGGATCGATCGCGAGGCCGCCGAGCGTCTCCGCCAGGGCCGGATCATACGTGTACGTGCGGGTGCCAAGCGGCGCTTCGCCAGCGCGCGTGACGGTGCTGGCGGTGCCGCCGCACAGGTCGAGCACCAGCCGTGTCGCGATGGCGAGACCGTCGCCGAGGAAGGCGGGATCGACCCCACGCTCGAACCGCTGGCGCGCGTCGGAGGTCAGCATCAGCGCCTGACCGGTGCGCGCGATCGCGTCGGGATCGAAGAAGGCGCATTCGATGACGACGTCCGTGGTGTCGTGCGACACGCCCGAATGCTCGCCGCCCATGATGCCGCCGATGTCGTGAACCGCCACGTCGTCGGCGATGACGGTCATGCCCTCCGACAGCGTGTACGTCTTGCCGTTGAGCGCGACGACCTGTTCGCCCGCGCGCGCCGGGCGTGCGACGAGGGCACCGGACAGCTTCGCGCGGTCGTAGACGTGCAAGGGGCGACCGAGATCGATCATCACGTAATTGGTGATGTCGACCAGCGCGCTGATCGGCTTCTGGCCGATCGCGGTCAGGCGGCGGCGCATCCAGTCGGGGGACTCGCCGTTGACGACGCCGGCCACGCCCTGCGCGAAGAAGGCGGGGCAGCCCGGCGCGTAGGTGCGGACATCCGGGCCGGGGCCGTCGCCGGGGATGCCGGGCACGGTCAGCGGCCTGAGCGTGCCCAGTCCGACCGCGGCGAGATCGCGGGCGATGCCGCGGACGCCCATGCAATCCTGACGATTGGGGGTGATCGACACGTCGATGACGGGATCGGTCAGGCCGGCATAATCGGCATAGCTTTCGCCCACCGGAGCGTCGGCGGGCAGTTCGATGATACCGTCATGACCCTCCCCGATCTCCAACTCGCGCGCAGAGCACATCATGCCGTTCGACTCGACGCCGCGGATGGCGGCGACCTTGAGCGTGATGCCGGCACCGGGAACGTGCGTACCGGGGGCGCCGAACACGCCGATCAGGCCGGCGCGCGCATTGGGTGCGCCGCAGACGACCTGAAGCGGGCCGTCGCCGGCATCGACCGACAGCACCTGCAGCTTGTCCGCCTGCGGATGGCGTTCGGCGCTGAGGATGCGGGCGACGCGGAACGGCGCGAGCGTGTCGCCGGGATTGTGGACGCCCTCCACCTCCAGCCCGACGCGGGTCAGCGCGTCGACCACCTGATCGAGCGTGGCGTCGGTGTCGAGATGCTCGCGGAGCCAGCCGAGCGTGAACTTCATGCGCCGACTCCTCCGGACAGCGTGGGAACGTCGAGCGCGGAGAAGCCGTAATGCTTCAGCCATCGGATATCGCCGTCGAAAAAGGCGCGGAGGTCGTCCATGCCGTATTTGAGCATCGCCAGCCGGTCGATGCCGCAACCGAACGCGAAACCCTGCCACTCGGCGGGGTCGAGGCCGCAGGCTTCGATCACCTTGGGGTGGACCATGCCGCTGCCGAGCACTTCGAGCCAGCCGCCGTCCTTGTCGTCGCCGGAGCCGCCGATGACGCGCTTGCCCTTCACGAGCGAATAGCCGACGTCGATCTCCGCCGAGGGTTCGGTGAAGGGGAAGTAGCTGGGGCGCAGGCGCAGGACGATGTCGTCGCGCTCGAAGAACGCCTTCAAGAACGTCTCCAGCGTCCATTTCAGGTGACCGAGCGTGATGCCCTTGTCGATGACGAGGCCCTCGACCTGATGGAACATCGGCGTGTGGGTGGCGTCGCTGTCGGAGCGATAGGTGCGGCCGGGTGCGATGATGCGGATCGGCGGCTTCTGCGACAGCATCGTGCGGATTTGCACCGGGGAAGTGTGGGTGCGCAGAACCGAGATCGTCTCGCGCTCGTCTGCCAGGCCGAGATGCTTCAACGCCTGAGCACCTTCCAAATAGAAGGTATCGTGCATGGCGCGGGCGGGATGCGTCTCTGGAATATTGAGGGCGGAGAAGTTGTGCCAGTCCGTCTCCATTTCCGGTCCGGTGGCTACGGCGAAGCCGAGGTCGGCGAAGATTTCCGCCAGTTCGTCCATGACCTGGCTGACGGGGTGGATCGTGCCGGACAGCGGCGCATCCGCGGGCAGCGTCATGTCCTGCGTCTCGCTGGCGAGGCGGGCGTCGAGCGCGAGCGCCTCCAATGCGGCCTTGCGGTCGGCAATCGCCGTGGTCACCGCTTCACGCAGAGACTGGATGCGCGGTCCTTCGACCTGTCGTTGTTCCGGGCTCATGCCGCCCAGCGTCTTGAGCAACTGCGTGATCCGGCCCTGCTTGCCGAGCGCGTCGACGCGCACCGCGTCGAGCGCGTCCAGCCCGGCGGAGGCGGCGACGGCGGCGAGCATGGTGTCGCGCATGGGGTCGAGTTCGGTCATCTGGTTCATCCCGGCCACCCTGCGCGCGCGACGACGGGTCGGCGACAGGATCGGCGTTAAACGTACAAAGCAATCGGTCCTGACGGCGCCTCTACCGGCGTCGGCCGCAAACGAAAAGGGCGCCGGTGTCGCCACCAGCGCCCCTTCGGGATCGATCGCGGGCGATCAGGCGATCGCGGCGACATCCCGGCGGCGCTGGCGCAGCGAGCCACCGATAAAGCCAAAGCCCAGGATCATCAGACCCCAGGTCGCTGGCTCCGGCACCGCGCCGGACACGGCGACGTTGTCGAGGATCGGACCGAATGCGGTGTTCGTGGTCGAGAGGAAGGACAGCGTGGTCGACGTGCCGGACGCGACGAACGAGTAGGTGAAGCTGGTGTAATCGATGTTCGGCCGCGTGCTGGCGGGCGCGGAGAAGCTGCCGAGCACACCACCTGTCGCGAGCACGTCGAGTGTTTTCGTCGCCGGGCCGCTGTCGCCGTTGCCGCCGAGATCGAACGACACCGTGTAGGCACGGCCCGCGACGGTGTCGAAGGTCTGCGAGATGCTGCCGGCGACGCCACCCGACATGTCGATGCTACGGACGCCGTTCGAGGCATTCCAGTAGTTGCCGACATAATCGATCGAGCCGCTGTCGATGGACCAGCCGGCGATCGCCGTGGAGCCCGCCTCAAGCTGCGTGAACGCGCCCGGATCGAAGTTCGCGGTTTCGAAGCTGCCGTTGGTGAATGCCTGCGCATCGGCGACGGCGGGCAAAGCGACGGTCGTGGCCAGAGCCAACAGAAAAGCCTTCATGACATCATCCCCTCTTCACATGACGTCGGCCAAAACGGGCGAGTTCATGCCGTGATCTTAACGGCGTATTTACCGGATCGCGGGATATTTCACAATTGCAGGTGCGGCCAGCCCAAGTCACTGACCTTACAAGATAACTGCTGGCACGAGTCCTGAAACGAGACGGGGGCGGAGCGTCGTTCACGCTCCGCCCCCGTCGATGTCGTGCGAGTCGCGAGCGGTACCGCAGGGCACCGTCCGCGATCCGGATCAGGCCGCGGCCTGCTCCGGCAGAGCAGCCTTCGCCTGCGCGATGATGGCGCTGAACGCAGCCTCTTCGTGCATGGCGATGTCGGCCAGGACCTTCCGGTCGAGTTCGATGCCCGCCAGCTTCAGGCCGTGCATGAACTGCGAATAGGTCAGACCCTCGGCGCGGACGCCGGCGTTGATGCGCTGGATCCACAGACCACGGAAGGTCCGCTTCTTAACCTTGCGGTCGCGATACGCATACTGGCCGGCCTTTTCGACGGCCTGACGCGCGATGCGGATCGTGTTCTTGCGACGGCCATAATAGCCCTTCGCCTGTTCCAGGATATTCTTGTGCTTGGCGCGGGTGGTTACACCCCGTTTGACGCGTGCCATTCTCTAAATCCTTCCGCTCAGCCGAGACCGTAGGGAGCCCAGGCCTTCACCGCAGCGGTGTCGGCCTTCGCCAGCACCTTGGTGCCGCGGTTCTGGCGGATGTACTTGCCGTTGTGGTGCAACAGGCGGTGGCGCTTGCCGGCGACGCCGTGCTTCAACAGGCCGGTGGCGGTGAGCTTGAAGCGCTTCTTCACGCCGCTCTTGGTCTTGAGCTTGGGCATTTTTTTCCTTTCAAATGGGCGATGCATCGGACAGCCGCGGCAGCCCTTGTGGCCGGGCCGTCTTCACGCGCATCGCTCGGTGAAGCGGGGCCGTTAGACGAGCCGACGCCGAATTGCAACCGATGCGTCGGTGCAAGCCCGAGCGACCGATGCGGAACCGCAACGGTATGTGGAGCGTCGGGCGGCGATGGAGATGACGGCCGACCAGACCCCAGCGCCGCCCCCGCCGGCCGAGCCCGGCACGCATGATCCGGAGGCTGGTCGGCGCAAGCGACGCATCCTGTGGCGGGTGCTGGGCGGCATCGTCGTTGCGCTGTTCGCGGTGTGGCTCTTGCTGTTCGTCACCAAGGGCCGGTTCCTGAAAAGCACGTTCGAGAATTTTGTCGGAGGACAGACGCACCGCAAGGTCACGGTCGGTGGCGACTTCCAGCTCTACTTCGCGCCGTTCCGCATCAAGTTCTACGCCGAAGATTTCCGCATCGCGAACCCGGAATGGGCGAGCAGGCCCGACCTGTTCGTGGCGAAGCGGATTGACACCCGCATCGCGCCGCTGTCGCTGCTGTTCGGCAAGCGGCGGATGTACTGGCTGGATCTGGCCGACGGCTCTGCCGATCTGGAGTGGAATGCGGCGCATACCGCCAACACCTGGACCTTCGACGGCAAGAAGGGCGGCAAGCCGCTGGAGTTCCCACGGATCGATGTCGCGACGGTGCGCGGAACGACGGTGCGCTATGTCGATCCGCGGATGCGCGTGCTCGCGGACCTGAAGCTGGAGGACATCACCTCCACCGATGCGCGCATCGGCAAGGCGGTGGGGGTGACCGGCAAGGGCCGCATCCGCGACACCCCGTTCACGCTCGTCGCGCAACTCCTGTCACCGGACGCCACTGCCAATCGCGGGCAGAACAAGCTCACCGGTCGCATCCGCGCAGCGGGCAATGTCGTCGATGTGGCAGGCACCCTGCCCTCGATCGCCGATATCGAGAACGTGCCGCTGCAAGTCGCGGCGCGCGGACGTAACATGTCGGAACTGCTGGGCATCATCGGCGTCGCGATCCCGAACACGCGCACCTATCGCCTGCGCGGGCAGATGGTGAAGGACGGCGATGTCTACACCTTCACGCGCATCCGCGGCGTCGCCGGCAAGACCGATCTGGCCGGCAAGCTGACGATCACGAACGGCGAACGCGTGCATCTCGATTCGGTGCTGACCACGAAGAGCCTCGACATCGTCGATGCCGCGCCCTTCATCGGCTACAATCCCGATATCGTCGAGGCGAAGGGTGCGGTCGCCGCCGCTGCCGCGACGGGCGCAGCACCGCAGCGTATCCTGCCCGAGGCCGCGCTCCCGGTGGAGACGATGCGGGCGTTCGACGCGGACCTGAAATGGACGATCGGCGTCGTGCAGTCGCGCAACCTGCCGATCTCCAACATCGATCTGACGCTGGACCTGGAACGCGGTCGGCTGGCGCTGTCGCCGCTGACGTTCGCGATGGCGCGCGGCAACGTGGCGTCGGACACGGTGTTCGACACCCGGCGGCGGCCAAGTGCCGTCACTTACGACATCCGCCTCGCGCCGACGCCGATGGGGCGGCTGCTGAAGGGATATGGTCTTGCGGAATCGGGAACGACCGGCACGATCAAGGGGCGTATCCAGTTGGCCGGGCGCGGCGATTCGGTGCATGATTCGCTGGCGACGTCGCAGGGGCGCATCGCCTTCGTGATGCCTCAGGGGACGTTGTGGACGCGCAACGTGCAGCTCGCCGAGCTGGATCTCGGTACTTTCGTGCAGAAGATGTTCGAGGGGAAGCTGGAGAAGCCGGTGGAGGTCAATTGCGGGCTGCTGGCGTTCACCGTTCGCAACGGTATCGCCGCCGCCGATCCGATCCTGATCGATACGTCGAAGAACGTGATCCTGGGTCGCGGCGGCTTCAGTTTCCGGACCGAGGCGATGGATCTGGCGTTCCGCGCCGACGGGAAGAAGTTCTCGTTGTTCTCCGGCCAATCGCCGGTCGGGTTGAAGGGGTATTTCTCCCAGCCGTCGATCGACGTCATCAGCGACCAGTTGATGGGCCGTGCGGGCGTCGGGCTGGGCCTGTCGCTGGTGGCGACGCCGCTCGCCGGGGTGCTGGCGTTCGTGGATGTCGGCGATGCGAAGTCGGCGGCGTGCGGGCCGGTGTTGTCGGGGGCGCGGGCGAGCCAGCAGCGCACGACCAAGGGCGAGAAGCGCGACGATGTCGGCAACGGCACGACCGCGACGGCCGAGGACGGGAAGACCGGCGCTGGGCAGAAGAAGGACCAGCGGAAGAAGTTTCTGGGGATTTTCTGAGATGGAGCACCGTGGATGCCCGGACAAGCGCGGCATAACGGGGGTATGACGGTGCGCTAGCTCTGCTTCGCACCCGCGATGCGCGACTTGTTCGCGGACTGGTCCGCCCTGCTATACCGTGAAGCGATCACCGCCCGAAGGATGCGCCCGATGTTCCTGTTCAACGGCCTGGAAAGCCACCCGCGGTCGTTCGTCAAGGCGGTGTCTTGGCGGACGGTGGGGTCGATCGACACGTTCCTGCTCGGGCTGTTCTTCTCCGGCGGCGATGCGAAGCTGGCAGGGTCGATCGCCGGAACCGAAGTGGTGACCAAGATCGCGCTGTTCTATTTCCACGAGCGCGCATGGTCGCTGGTGCGGTGGGGCCATCGGCGCGCGCCTGACGAGTCCGGCGAGGGCGCTCCTGCCGTACCTGTAACCTGACCTATGACGGTTTCTGTTGCAAAGCAGCGTGGCTACCGCCCATCTAGGGACAGTGCTGCGCCAATATGAACTGGTCGATCGAGTTCTCGACTACGATCCCGACGCCGACGAGGCGTTGCTGAACCGCGCCTATGTCTTCTCCATGCACGCGCATGGATCGCAGAAGCGGGCGTCCGGGGACCCGTATTTCAGCCACCCGATCGAAGTCGCTGGTATCCTGACCGACCTGCGGCTGGACGACGAGACGATCGCCACGGCGATCCTGCATGATACGGTCGAGGATACGGTCGCTACGCCGGAAGAAATTGAGCGGCTGTTCGGTCCCAACGTCGCGCGACTGGTCGACGGTGTGACGAAGCTGTCGAAGATCGAGGCGCAAACGGACAACGAGCGTGCCGCCGAAAACCTGCGCAAGTTTTTGCTGGCGATGTCGGACGACATCCGGGTGCTGCTGGTGAAGCTGGCCGACCGGCTGCACAACATGCGGACGCTGCACCACATTTCCAAACCGGAGAAGCGGCGCCGGATCGCCAAGGAAACGATGGATATCTATGCCCCCCTCGCCGAGCGGGTGGGCATGTACGAGTTCATGAAGGAGATGCAGACGCTCGCCTTCCAGCAGCTCGAACCGGACGCGTATGAGAGCATCACGCGGCGGCTGGAGCAGCTGAAGATCGGCGGCGGCGACCGGATCGCGCGGATCGCATCCGGGCTGAAACTGCTGCTGAGCCGCGCCGGGATCGAAGCGGACGTGTCGGGGCGCGAGAAGCACCCCTATTCGATCTTCCGCAAGATGAACGAGCGGCACATCAGTTTCGAGCAGTTGTCGGACGTGATGGCGTTCCGCGCGCTCGTGCCGACGGTGGAGGATTGCTACCGCGCGCTGGGCGTGATCCACCAGCGCTGGCCGGCGGTACCGGGACGCTTCAAGGATTATATCTCGACCCCCAAGCGCAACGGCTATCGATCGTTGCACACGACGATCATCACCGCCGAGCAGACGCGCGTCGAAATCCAGATCCGCACCCCGGACATGCACGCCGAAGCCGACTTCGGCCTAGCGGCGCACTGGAGCTACAAGCAGGCGTCGAAGCCGGACAAGCAGGTGAGCTGGATCCGCGATCTGGTCGAGATCCTCGACACGGCGGACAGCCCGGAAGAGCTGCTCGAACATACCAAGATGGCAATGTACCAGGATCGCATCTTCGCCTTCACACCGAAGGGGGAGCTGATCCAGTTGCCCAAGGGATCGACGCCGATCGATTTCGCCTATGCGGTGCATACCGATCTGGGCGATCAGGCGGTCGGCGCGAAGATCAACGGTCGCGTCGTGCCGCTGTCGACGGTGATCGAGAATGGCGACCAGGTGCAGATCCTGCGCTCCGCAGGGCAACAGCCGCAGGCGGCGTGGTTGAACGTGGCGACCACGGGCAAGGCGCTGGCGGCGATCCGGCGGCACCTGCGTCAGACCGAACGCAGCGAGCAGATCGACCTCGGCCGACAATTGTACAACGACATCGTCGAACGGCTGCCGGCGCAACTGGCGGCGGATGCGCTGAAACATGCGCTGAAGCGCCTGAAGCTGTCGGACGAGCCGGCGTTGATGGTGGCGATCGCGCGGCGGACGCTGTCGGATGCGGCGGTCATGGAAGCGCTGATGCCCGGATCGGCGGGCGCGGACGTGGCGGCGCTGGCACCGCAAGCGACGGCGATCTCGATCAAGGGGTTGCGGCCGGGCGTCGCCTACGAACTGGCGCATTGCTGCCACCCGGTGCCTGGCGACCGCATCGTGGGGTTGCGGCGGCCGGATGCGGGGATCGAGGTCCACGCGATCGACTGCGCGGTGCTGACGGAGCTGGCCGACCGCTCCGACGAGGAGACGGACTGGGTCGACGTGGCGTGGGGCGACGCGACCGAGGGTGCGGTCGCGCGTATCCAGGTGACGGTGCGCAACGAGCCGGGCGCGCTGGGCGTGCTGGCGACGGTGATCGGGCAGCACAAGGCGAACATCATCAACCTGCGCCTCGACACGCGCGACACGCGGTTCCACACCAACGTCATCGATGTGGAGGTGCATGACGTGCATCAGTTGATGCGGCTGCTCGCGGCGCTGCGCGCGATCGATGCGGTGAATGCGGTGGAGCGGGTGTAGGGATTTTTCCGCGGGGCGCTTTCGGAGAGCGCCCTACTCCGTCGCGTCGCTGCGAGGATCATTGCGAAGTGGCTGGGCGGCCTGTCACCCAGTCATCACCCCGGCAAACCCCTCGGTCCAGTCGGGTAGCGCTTTCCGTCGATTACCGCCGACATAGCGACTGGACCCCGGCCTTCGCCGGGGTGGCAGAAGAGGGTTTTTCAACAACCCGAACAGGGGCCGTTCCCGGCTAGCGGTGTGCGCCTCCGACTGGGCTCCCAGCTTTCGCCGGGATGACGGATCGGCTTACCAGAGCACGCCCTTTTCGGGGGTCAGTGGCGCGGGCGGGGTGTCGCCGATCGATTCGAGCAAGTCGATCTCGATCGTGCGACACATCGCGTTCAGCGGCACGTCGTGGATCGTGTCGGCGAACGGGTCGACGAGATCGTCGCCGATCTGGAGCACGGCGAGGAACATCAGGCCGGCGATCGTCGAGCCGATCGGCGTCGCGAAGCCCAGCGTCTCGACCAGCCCGATCGGCAGCAGCACGCAGAACAGCTTGGTGAAGAAGTTCGGGAAGAAGCGGTACTGGTTCGGCAGCGGCGTGTTCTTGATCCGCTCCATCCCGCCCTGCGCGTTGGCGATATCGATCAGGACGCTTTCGAGGCTGGTCTGCTGGATGGTGTCGATCCAGCCTTGCCGGCGCGCCTCGTCGATGCGGCGGCCAGTGCCGTCGAGGATGCCGTTGGCGGTGTTGACGCGCGCCAGCGACGGCGATGCCTCCCCCTGCGACAGGAACTTCAGCACCACTTCGTCGCGCGGGTGCTTGCGCAACTGGCAGCGCAACGCGTTCACATAGGCGATCTGGCGGAGCACGATCGTGCGCTTCAGATCGTGCGCCTCCGGATCGGGCAGGAAGTTGCGCGCACCACGGGCGAGATTGCGTGATGCGTTGATCATCGCTCCCCACAGGATGCGACCCTCCCACCAGCGCTGGTACGCGGAATTGTCGCGAAAACCGAGGAACAGCGCGAGCGCGGAACCGAACAGCGTCAGCGGCAGGGACGGCGCCTTGAACGGCAACAGGAAGTACGTGACGGTGACGATGCAGTCCCACACGAACAGGCCGAGCAGCGGCTTCCAAACCTCGGCCACGATACGTTTCAGGCGGGGGGTGGCGTCGACGATCAAGCGGTTTTCCTTTCGGCCTGTGTAACGCTGCAATGCAACATCAGTTCAGAAACTGAGTTTCAGCCACCTGCCAAAGCACGGTCGCGGAGCCCGCGCCAGACCCTGATCGCCTGCACCGTTTCCGCCACGTCGTGGACGCGCAGCAGCTGAACGCCGAGATCGGCCCCGCGCAGCGCGAGGGCGAGGCTCCCGGGGAGGCGCTCGGTCGCGGGGGCTTCTCCGGAGAGCGCGCCGATCATCCGTTTGCGACTGACGCCGAGCATGATCGCGCAACCGAGGCCGTGGAACGCGGCCAGACCGTTGATGAGCGCGAGATTGTCCGACAGCGACTTGCCGAAGCCGATGCCGGGGTCGACCAGTATCCGGCCGCGGTCGATACCGGCGGCGACCGCGGCATCGATCCGCGCCTCCAGCCACGCGAATACTTCGCCGACCACGTCGCGATAGGCGACGCGGCCGTGGCCGCCGTCGCGCGGGTCGGGGGAATGCATCAGCACGACAGGGGCGGCGGTGCGGGCAACGACCTCCAGCGCGCGGTCGTCCCACAGCAGGGCGGACACGTCGTTGACGATGCCCGCTCCGGCGGCGAGTGCGGCCTCCATCACCGCCGCCTTGCGCGTGTCGATCGACACCGCCGCGCCGCTGCGGGCGAGACGTTCGATGACCGGCACGACGCGGGCAATCTCGTCCCCTTCCCAGACGGCGGTTGCGCCGGGGCGGGTGGACTCCCCGCCGACATCGATCAGCGCCGCCCCCGCCGCGGCCATGTCGATCCCCGCCGCCGCTGCACCCGCCGGATCGTCGACATGCGCGCCACCGTCCGAGAAGCTGTCGGGCGTGACGTTGAGGATGCCGGCGACGAGCGGCTGGTCGAGGCGGAGGGTGCGCTCTCCCAGCGTCAGCGGCCGGCGAAGCGCAGTGGCACGGGCGTGGAGCGTGACGATACGCTCGCTCTCGGAGGCGACCTCCGCGACCGGGACGATGCGGCGGGTGCTTCCGTCGACCAGTTCGTAGGCGGCAAACCACTGCATCCCACCGGCCAGCCGCGCGACGCTGCCGTCGGGGAGGCCGATGGGGGTGTCGACGAACTGGACGGGGCGGAGGTAGGTCATGGGGTTGAGCCTTGTTCCTCCCCGCCAAGGGGAGGTGACAGCCCGCAGGGCTGACAGAGGGGTGTCCACGCCGGCGGTGTCACCCCTCCGGCGCTCCGCGCCACCTCCCCTTGCAGGGGAGGATTCGCGGACCTTACGGCTGCGTCGCCAGCAGGTAAGTCTGGCGCAGCGCGTCGATCGGGGCGAGCTTGCCGTCCGATTCGTAGTGCCAGAAGCTCCAGCCATTGCAGGCCGGGGCATTCTGCACCGTCGCGCCCAGCTTGTGGATCGAGCCGATCGCGCCGCAATCGCTGAGCAGGCTGCCATCGGCGCGGATGGTTGCGCGAAAGCGGCGCTTCGCGTCGGTCAGGACCGCACCCGGCGTCAGATACGCATTCTCGACGAGCACGCCGAAAGCGACCTTCGGCGCGGCGCGCGGGCTCTGCATCGTCGCGAGCGCCGACTCGTCGAGCGGCAGCGCAGCCGCGATGCGCTGTTCGGCCGCCGCGATATAGTCTTCCTCGCGTTCGATCCCGATCCAGCTGCGGCCGAGCCGACGGGCGACCGCGCCGGTCGTGCCGGTGCCGAAGAACGGGTCGAGCACGACGTCGCCGGGCTTCGTGCAGGCGAGGAGGATCCGATACAGCAACGCCTCCGGCTTCTGGGTCGGGTGGACCTTGACGCCGTCGCGCTTCAGCCGCTCCTGCCCGCCGCAGATCGGGAACTCCCAGTCGCTGCGCATCTGGAGTTCGTCGTTCAGCGTCTTCATCGAGCGGTAGTTGAAGGTGTATTTCGCCTTCTCGCCCTTCGATGCCCAGATCAGCGTTTCGTGCGCGTTGGTGAAGCGGGTGCCGCGGAAGTTCGGCATCGGGTTCGCCTTGCGCCAGACGATATCGTTCAGGATCCAGTAGCCGAGATCCTGCACCGCCGCGCCGACGCGGTAGATGTTGTGATAGCTGCCGATCACCCAGATCGTGCCGTCATCCTTCAGGATGCGGTGCGCCTCCGCCAGCCACGCGCGGGTGAAGGCGTCGTAATGCTTCAGGCTGTCGAACTTGTCCCAATCGTCCGTGACCGCATCGACGTGCGTGCCGTCCGGGCGGAACAGTTCGCCGCCGAGCTGGAGGTTATAGGGCGGGTCGGCGAAGATCATGTCGACCGACTTCGCGGGCAGCGCGCGCATCGCGGCGATGCAGTCGCCACGGATGATGCTGTCGAGCGGCAGCACGGCCGGAGTCGCGACGGTGCCGCGCGCCGCGACCCGCGGCTGCCTGATCTTCTCGATAACCCCCATCACGTCCCCCTTGCCGCCCCATTCGCGCGAAACAGCGGACTCTCGTCAAGCGAACATTGGTTAACCGTGTCGGCGGCGCGGCGGCGAGGTCGGCGGAACATCATGAGTCCCGCCCCAGATGTTGCGGCCCCGCGAGTCGGCGGGCGCAACCCCTTGGGTGTGTGACTCGAAAGACTCGTCGATCGGATTTGCGACGAGGTGCGGGAGGGTCACAGGACGAGCATCGATTGCGGTCCGCCGACGACCGCTGCGACGGGGGCGAAGCTGCGTCGGTGAATCGGGGTGGCACCGTGTTCGCGCAGCGCCGCGAGGTGGCGCGCGCAGCCGTAACCCTTGTTGGAATGCCAGTTGTACTGCGGATGCGTAGCGGCATGTTCGAGCATGATGCCGTCGCGCGTATGTTTGGCGACGACCGAGGCGGCGGCGATCGACAGGCTGTGCGCGTCGCCGCTGACGATCGCGGTGGCGGGGTAGCTCCAGCGGGGCAGGCGGTTGCCGTCGACCAGCACGTGGCCGGGCGCGCAGCCGAGCTTCGCGACCAGCGCATCCACCGCGAGCGTCATTGCCTTCATCGTCGCCCAGTAGATGTTGAGGCGATCGATCTCCTCCGGCTCGACGATGCCGATGCCGTAGACGGCGCGGGTCTGGATCAGGCCGCACAGGCGCGCGCGTTCGGCGGCGGAGAGTTTCTTCGAATCGTCGATGCCGCGCGGCGTGCCTTTCGCGGGCAGGATGACGGCGGCGGCGACGACGGGGCCGGCAAGCGGGCCGCGGCCCGCTTCGTCGACGCCGGCGACGGGGGCTAGACAGGCTTTCTCGTGCTTCAGGCCCGGCATGTGGCGTCCTCGAACGGAATACGGCCGAGCGCGTGGCCCATCGGGCCGTGACCGCCGCCGAGGCCGGGCGCGGCGGCGAGCGCGGCCTGGACGAAGGCGATCGCGCGGTCGGTGGCGGCAGGCAGCGTCATCCCCTGCCCCAGACCGGTGGCGATACCGCTGGCGAGGGTGCAGCCGGTGCCGTGGGTATGGGCGGTGTGGATACGGGCGTGGGTCCACCGGTGGTCGCCGGCGTCGGTAACGAGGCGGTCGGTGATCGTGTCGCCCTCGCCGTGGCCACCCTTGGCGAGTAGGGCCGCGCCCGTCGCGAGGACCGCCGCCTCTCCGCCGAGCGCGGCGAGTTCGGGCAGGTTCGGCGTGACGACCACCGCGAGGCGCATCAACCGGTCGAATGCGGCGATCGTGTCGGCGTCGGCGAGCATCGCGCCGCTGGTGGCGATCATGACGGGATCGAAGACGACGGGGACGCTCAGGGATTGCAGCATGTCGGCGACGGCGTGAGCGGTGCTGGCCGAGCCGATCATGCCGATCTTGACCGCATCGACGCCGATGTCGTCGATGACGCTGCGCATCTGGGCGACGACAGTGTCGACGGGGACGGCGTGGACGGCCTGCACGCCGAGCGTGTTCTGGGCGGTGATCGCGGTGATCGCGGTCATGGGGTGGCCGCCGAGCATCGTCACCGTCTTGATATCGGCCTGAATCCCCGCGCCGCCGCCCGAATCGGAACCGGCGACGATCAGGATGCGGGCGACCGAAGTGGAGGAAGTGGAGGCGCTGGACGGGGTGTCCTGTGCTTCGGGTTTCGGGGCTTCAGGCATGGGGGCGGTGTAGCGGGTTTGGGGCGTGTAGGACATTTTTGTTCGAGGTGTTTTAGTGGCGCGGAGAAGACCGGGGTGTGGCTTCCGGCTGCCGTTCTCCCGCGAAGGCGGGAGGCCAGTGTCTTCCGGGCGGCTGGTGGGGGTGCTGCTGGGCCTACTGGGTTCCCGTTTTCACGGGAGCACGGGGTGGTTCAATCCCGCCTCTTCACGTCCCCGGCGGAGGCCGGGGCCCAGTTTCGGTGAAGGACGTGAGACTCACTGGGTTGGCGGCAACTGGGCCCCGGCCTTCGCCGGGGAGGGGTGTTCGCAGGAAGCCGATCCCCTTCGTAACTCCGCGCGACCGGCCGTTTTCAGCTCTGAAACCGCCGCTCCGCCGATGGCGGGTTCGCCTTCAGGGCCTTGCCGGTCCGGGTCGGGCGGTCCAGCAACTCGCCGCCGCAATTCGGACAGCGGTCGTCCAGCTCCTCTGCGCATTCGGCGCAGAAGGTGCACTCCATCGAGCAGATGAACGCGCCGGGCGCGGCGGCGGGCAGGTCCGCGCCGCAGCGTTCGCAGTCGGGTCGCATCTGGAGCATCAGCCGGTCCTCTTCACGCCGCAGCCTTCACGGCGTCGCAGATGCGGTCGACGAGGCGTTCGACCTGCGCGGCGTCGTCGCCCTCCGCCATGACGCGGATGACGGGTTCGGTGCCGGAGGGGCGGATGACGAGGCGGCCGCGGCCCTTCAGTTCGGCCTCGGCATCGGCGATCACGGCTTTGACCGCGTCGGTCTCCAGCGGCTTGCCGCCCGCGAAGCGCACGTTCTTCAAAAGCTGCGGCAGAGGATCGAAGCGGTGCAGGACCTCGCTCGCGGGCGCGTTGGCGCGGCGGACCTCGGCCAGCACCTGAAGCGCGGCGACGAGGCCGTCGCCGGTGGTCGCATAGTCGGACAGGATGATGTGACCGGACTGTTCGCCGCCGACATTATAGCCGCTGGACCGCATCTTTTCGAGGACGTGCCGGTCGCCGACTGCGGTCCGGACGAGGCCGAGGCCCTGCGCCGACAGATGGCGTTCGAGGCCGAGGTTGGACATGACGGTCGCGACCAGGCCACCACCGCGCAGCTTACCCTGACGCGCCCAGCCGGCGGCGATCGTCGCCATCAACTGGTCGCCGTCGACCACCCTGCCCTGCTCGTCCACGACGATCAGCCGGTCGGCGTCGCCGTCCAGCGCGATGCCGATGTCGGCACCCGACGCGACCACCGTCTCGGACAGGGTCTGCGGCGCGGTCGAGCCGACGCCGTCGTTGATGTTGGTGCCGTTGGGCGTGACGCCGATAGCGATCACGTCGGCGCCGAGCTCCCACAGGGCGGTCGGCGCGACGGAGTATGCGGCGCCGTTGGCGCAGTCGATCACGACGCGCATCCCGTCGAGGCGGGCATCCTCCGGGAAGGTGGATTTGGCGAAGTGGATGTAGCGGCCGGCGGCATCGTCGATGCGCTTGGCACGGCCGATCTGCTTCGAGGGCGCGAGCGGGATGTCGCCGTCGATCAGCGCCTCGATCGCCAGTTCGGCCTCGTCCGACAGCTTGAAGCCGTCGGGGCCGAACAGCTTCAACCCGTTGTCGGCGAACGGATTGTGGCTGGCGGAGATCATCACGCCGATATCGGCGCGCATCGACTGGGTCAGCATGGCGATGGCGGGCGTCGGCAGCGGTCCGGTCATCACCACGTCCATGCCGACGCTGGTGAAGCCTGCAACCAGCGCGGATTCGAGCATATAGCCCGACAGGCGGGTGTCCTTGCCGATGACGACGCGGTGTTTGTGATCGCCGCGCAGGAAGTAGGCACCGGCGGCCATGCCGACCTTCATCGCCATTGCCGCCGTCATTGTGCCTGTGTTGGTCGCGCCGCGAATACCGTCGGTGCCGAAATATTTCCTTGCCATCGCGCGTCGTTCCGTCTCGCTAGTTGAAGGGCCGATAGCGCAAGGACGCTTCTAGCGCGAGTATGGGGAGCGCGAGCATGTCGCAGGCGACACGAATATTGACGGGACTGGCGGCGGGGCTGCTGCTGGGGATGCTGGCGGCGGCGCTCGTCCCCGGTGCGGCGATCGCGGCGACGACGGTGACGCAGCCGATCGGCGCGGCGTGGCTGCATGGGTTGCAGATGGTGATCGTGCCCCTCGTCATGGGTCTGCTGGTCACCGGCGTCGGCGCGGCGGCGGATGCGGCGCGGGCGGGACGGATCGCGGTGCGGGCGATGCTGCTGTTCGTCGCGGTGCTGTGGGCGACCACGATCATGGCGGCGGTGGTCATGCCGCTGCTGCTGAAGGCGTGGCCGTTGCCGACGGCGTGGAGCGCAGCCCTGCGTGCAGGGCTGGCGTCGGCGGCCCCGGCGGGACAGGTGCCGGGGCTGGCGGCGTTCTTCGACAGCGTGGTGCCGACCAACGTGGTCGCGGCGGCGGCGGCGGACGCGTTCCTGCCGCTGACGGTGTTCACCCTCGTCTTCGCGTTCGCCACCGCGACACTGCCGGAGGAAAGCCGCGAGCGGCTGACCGGGCTGTTCCAGGCGATCGTCGATGCGATGCTGGTGATCGTCGGCTGGGTATTGAAACTGGCGCCGATCGGCATTTTCATGCTGGCGTACGGCGTCGGCGCGCGGACGGGGACGGCGGCGTTCGGCGCGCTGGCGCACTACATCGTACTGGTGTCGAGCGTCGGCGTAATCGTGCTGATCGCCGCCTATCCGCTGGCGTGGCTGGCGGGCGGCGTCAGACCGGGCGTATTCGCGAAGGCGGTCGCGCCGGCACAGGCGGTGGCGATCAGCACGCAGTCGTCGCTGGCCAGCGTGCCGGCGATGCTGAAGGGCAGCGGCGAACTGGGCGTACCCGCCTCGACCGCGGGCATCGTCCTGCCGCTGGCGGTGGCGGTGTTCCGGGCGACCAGCCCGGCGATGAACCTGTCGGTGGCGCTGTACGTCGCGCATCTGCTGGGCGTTCAGATCGGGCCGGCGCAACTGGCGGCGGGCATCGCGACGGCGGCGATCACGACGATGGGATCGGTGTCGCTGCCGGGGACGATCAGCTTCTTCGCCAGCGTCGCGCCCGTTGCGCTGGCGATGGGCGTGCCGCTGGAGGCGCTGGCGCTGCTCGTTGCGGTGGAGACGGTGCCGGACCTGTTCCGCACGGTCGGCAACGTGACGATGGACGTGGCGGTCACGTCCATCGTCGCGCGGCGAACGCCGGATTAGGCGGGATCAGGCATAGGCGAGCCGGGTCGTGCGACGGCGATAGCGGGCCGCGCCGCCGACCGCCGCAATCCCCAGGATCATCATCGCCCAGGTCGCGGGCTCCGGCACCGCCTGGAACGCGTTCAGGCCAAACTGCGCGTTCATGTCGCGATAGGCGGCGGCCTGCACGGCGGCGGTGGGATGCGTGCCGTCGAACGAGAAATAGCCGACGCAGCCGCTGGCTTGAGCGTTCGCCTGAATACAGGTAGTGGTCTGGTCCAGCGTCGGCAGGCCGAACGCACCCGGGTTGGTCGTCACGCGGGCGAAGAAATCCGCATAGCTGTAGCGGAACAGGCTGGTGTCGCTGTCCAGCATCAGCCCGTCGAGGGCGGCGGTGAGATAGGTGTTGGCCTCCGCATTGCCGGGGCTGGCGGGCAGCGGGAAATCGGTGATGAGGATGTTGCGGACGCCCGCGTCGTTCAGCGCCTGCACCGTGGCGGCATATTCTGTCGCGGCGGCCTGGACGTAGCTGTCGGTGGTCGGGAAGCGCGACGGGACGGTGCCATTGGTGATCGCGAAGATGTCGTTGCCGCCCATGTTCAGCACATACAGGCCGTTGGTGTCGACCGCCTGACCGCTGACCCGATAAGCAGCATATTGCGCGGTGATGTCGGGGATGCCGTCACTGTTGTTGACGATCCGCGCGCCGCCGAAGGCGAAGTTGCTGCCGCCTGCGAGCGAGGGGCGCGTTGCCGTGCCGAACAGGTCGCGGCTCAGCAGGTCGGTATAGTCGTAGCCGTTGGTGAAACGACCCATGAAGTAGCCGAGCGCGGCGTTCGGCGTCGCGCCGCCGGTCAAGATGCTGATGTTGCCGGCATCGACCAGCGAGTCGCCGAAGACCGTCAGCGATGTGAATCGGGCGGTGTCGCGGTCCGCCGAGGCGGGGCTCGCGGCGATCATCGCCGCCGTCGCCAGACACAATGCGAGCGTGGTCTTGTGTAACATACTGCCTCTCCCTTGTTTTTATTAACCGTATCCTGCGCCTGCGGATGCGGTTGCTCAAGGGGTAATCGACAGAGGTGTCAGTAGGACTGCCGCAGTTCCTCTCCGGCACGGGAAGGCGGCGGTCCGAAAGGCGGACGGAGGAGCAGCCACGGGCCGTGTCGCCTGTGGCTGCCCCTCCGGCGCATGCGCGCCACCTCCCCTCGACGAGGGGAGGATTTTAGGGGCGCGGCTTCTGCTCGGTGCGTGTGTCCGTGCCCGCGGCGGCGGGTTCGCCGATCGCGGTGTCGCCGGCCAGCGCATGGTCGGGCTCGCCTAGCGTATCCAGATGCATCAGCTTCGTGACGAACGGTGCCAGGACCAGCACGACAACGCCGAGCCCGATCGCGAACCAGCCGATGCGGCCATAGACCTCCAGCACGCGCTCGACGCCCGCACCCTCGCCGCCGGTCGCCTGCGCGATCACGCCCGCCAGGAAGTTGCCGGCGGCGGTGGCGAGGAACCACGTGCCCATCATCAGCCCGGTCATGCTGCCGACCGACAGCCGCGTCATCGACGACAGTCCGACGGGCGAGAACAGCAGCTCGCCCGCGGAGTGGAAAGCGTACAACAGGATGATGACGATCGCCGGGGTCAGCCCCTGCGCGGGCGCGCCATATGTCAGGACGAAGAAGCCTGCGCCGACCAGCACGAGGCCGATGCCGAACTTGAACGCCGCGCTCGGTTCTCTGCCCGCTCTGGCCAGCTTCACCCACAAGGCCCCGAAGATCGGCGCGAGCGTGATGATGAAGAAAGGGTTGACCGACTGGAACCACGAGGCCGGGATTTCCCAGCCGAGCAGCGACCGGTCGACCTGCTGGTCCGTATAGACGTTGAGCGACGAGCCGGTCTGCTCGAACAGCGCCCAGAACAGCGGCGACAGTGCGATCAGGAACAGGGCGGCGAGGATCCGGTGGAACTCCTGACGCGGCAGGGTGCGGATGGAGCGCGTCAGGATGTAGCCGACGGTCAGGATCGACGACACGATCAGCAGCGTGCCGACCACGCCCTGATTGCCGACCAGCCACCACGCGACGAGCACCGCGCCGACGGCGCCGAGATAGATCAGCCATTCCGGCGACAGACCGATGCGGGTGCGCGTCGTCAGCAACGCCGGCTCCGGCGGCTCGCCGACGCCGTGCAGCGCGCCGCGGCACAGCACGAACACGACGAGGCCCAGCACCATGCCGATCCCCGCCGCGCCGAAGCCGTAGGACCAGCCGACCGTCTCCCCCAGCGCGCCGACGATCAGCGGGCCGACGAACGCACCGGTGTTGATACCCATGTAGAAGATCGAGAAGGCCCCGTCGCGACGCAGGTCGTCGCGCGGGTACAGCTTGCCGACGAGGACAGAGATGTTCGCCTTCAGGAAGCCCGTGCCGACGATGATAAAGGCGAGACCGAGATAGAAGCCCTGTAGTGCGGAGCCCTGAACACCCTGCGGCGCCTCCACCAGTGCGATCAGCAGATGGCCGATGCTGATGAGGACGCCGCCGGTCAGCACCGCCTTGCGCGGGCCCATGAACCGGTCGGACAGGTACCCGCCGATGATCGGGGTGATGTACACCAGCGACGTGTACGCGCCATAGACGGCGTAGGCGGGCTGTTCGGTGAACAGGAAGTGCTTGGTCAGGTAGAAGACCAGGATGGCGCGCATCCCGTAGAACGAGAACCGCTCCCACAACTCCGCGAAGAACAGCATGAACAGGCCGGTCGGGTGGCCCAGAAACGTCTTCGCATGGGGCGGCACCCCGCCTGCCCGTGGGCCGTCACGCATTACATCGGTCATCGACTACTCCGGTCGCCCGCAGGCGGATGCGTATACCGTAGCGTGACGACCGGCGCTGTAAATACGCACCTGCCCGCCCTATCTGCGGATCCGCATGTTCAACGATCGCTCCACCCCCCTCGCCTTCCTGTCCACCCGCCGCTCCGGCAAGCCGCGCGACCTGATCGCGCCGGGTCCGGATGCCACGACTCTCAATCGCTTGCTGGCGATCGCGGCGCGCACGCCCGACCACGGCAAGCTGGCGCCGTGGCGGTTCGTCGTGATCGACGATCGCGCGCGCCTGGCGCAGGTGATCGGGGACGCCTATCGCGCCGAAAAACCGGATGCGAGCGAGGCCGAGGTCGCGAACATGGCGGGCTTCGCACATCAGGCGCCGGTGCTGGTGGCGGTGCTGTCGTCGCCGAAAACGGGCGCGATCCCGTTGTGGGAACAGGAATTGTCGGCGGGCGCGGTGTGCATGAACCTGCTCCACGCGGCCAACGCCCACGGCTTCGCGGGCGGGTGGCTGACGGCGTGGCCGGCCTATTCCGACGCGGTGCGCGACGCGCTGGGCTCGGCGGGCGAGCGCATCGCCGGGTTCGTGTTCATCGGCACGCCGTCACGCCCGCTGGACGAGCGTCCGCGTCCCGACTCGGCCGATATCGTCTTCCACTGGTGAGTCGACAAGCTGCGTACATGCTGTATTAAGTCACCATGACAGCACTCAGCGGCAACGAGGACAGCCCGGTCTATCTCCGCCTTCGGAGCGCGATCACGTCGTCGATCCTCCGCGGGCAATATCGCGCGGGCGACCAGCTTCCCTCGGTCCGCGCCTTCGCCGCCGAACACGGCGCGAACCCACTGACCGTCGCCAAGGCGTATCAGGGATTCCAGGACGAGGGCTATGTCGAGGTCCGGCGCGGCGTCGGTATGTTCGTGCTGCCGGGTGCGGCGGAAAAACTGCGCGGCGCGGAGCGCGAGACGTTCATGACGGTGCACTGGCCGCGCATCGTCGAGGCGGTGGATCTGCTGGGGCTGGACTGGAACGCGCTGCTGGAGCGGGAGCGGGTTTAGACGTCCGCATTCGGTTCGGCGTCACCTGTGAGGGGAGCTTGGAAGCGGGGAGCATGACGCCGGTTGGCGCGTTACCCCATCCATGCTCAGCTTTGCCCTGCTCGCCATCGCCGCCGTCCAGCCGATCGATCGTACCCCGGAACAGGCGCGCGGCGTCGTGCAGCGTTATTATGCGGCGATCGAGCGCGGGGATTATCACGGTGCGTACCGACTGTGGTCGGGCAAGGGACAGGCCAGCGGCCAGAGCTATGCCGCATTTACGCGAGGCTTCGCGCGGACGGCGCATACGCGGGTCGTGGCAGGGGCGCCGATCGACGGCGAAGGAGCGGCGGGTTCGGTGTTCATCACTGTGCCGGTGCGCGTCTACGCCACGTTGAAGAACGGCCGGCATCAGCGGTTTGCGGGGCAATATATCCTGCGCCGCGTCAACGACGTGGACGGTGCGACGCGCGAGCAGTTGAGCTGGCATCTGACTTCTGCAACGCTGCGACCAATCGGCTGACGCGCTTCCACGGCTGAAACGCCATTTTCCGAATCCCTCCGGACGCTCAACGATCCGCTAACTCTCCGCACGCTACACCGTTGGCGTGACCGATCGAACCGCCCCAGCCGCCCCGCCCGTCCCCGTCTCGCCGGCCCCCGCTCGCGGACGCAGTCGAGGCGAGTCGCGTGTCGGCACGCTCGACACCGCCCTGCCAGCGCTGATCGGCTTCACCGACGGCAAGGACGCGACGATGTGGGCGCGCATCCGGGCGACGCAGCTTCAGGCGGGACGCGGGCTGGCGGTGTTCATGTTCGCGGCCAACGCACTGGGCGCGGCGATGGCGGTGATGCTGTTCGCGCCGTTCGCGCCGCTGATCCAGGTCGTGGGATGGGGGATCGCGACCGCGCTGGTGGCGGCCGGCGTGGCGCTGCGTCGCCTGCGCTCGCACCACCGCGAGGACGGCTATGCGCGACTTGCCGACATCCGCAGCACGGTGTGGGAGGGGGCCGCGCTGGCGGCGCTGTGGAGCGTGCCGTGGCTGCTGATCGGCGCCGTGCCGGCCGGTACGATCGCCGGATTCGGGCTGGTGCTGGCGATCCTGATGACCGGCGCAGCCTATGCGATGGCACCGCTGATGCTGGCGACGATGGCCTTTCTCGGCGGCATCACGGTGGCGGCGGCGAGTGCCCTGACGCTGGTGGGCGCCCATGCGGCCGCGGGTGGCGCGGCCTGTTTCGCGCTGCTGCTGGGCGCGATCTGCGCCAGCCGCGCCAAGTCGCTGGTCGCGCTGCGCGCCGCCGAGATCGCGCTGGAGGAGCGCGACGAAACCGTCAGCCTGCTGCTGCGCGAGTTCGAGGAGACCGACGCCGACTGGCTGTGGGAGACCGACACCGCGCGCCGCGTCATCAAGGCGTCGCCGCGCTTCGCGCTCGCCTGCGGTCTCGATCCGGTGACGATCGACGGCATGCCATTCCTTCAGGTGCTGGCCGGTCCCGCCTGGGAGAGCGGCAATTTCGCCGCCGGGCTGCGTCTGCTGGCGGAAAAGCTGAAGGCGCGCGAGAGCTTTCGCGACGTGCGCCTGCCGGTGACCGTGGCCGGTGTCGAGCGCTGGTGGGAATTGTCCGCCAGCCCGCGGTTTGACGATCGCGGCCAGTTCTGCGGCTTTCGCGGAGTGGGGTCGGACGTGACCGAACAGCGCGCCTCCGCCGACAAGATCAACCGCATGGCGCGGTACGACACGCTCACCGGACTGCCCAACCGCCTGCACGTCAACGAGACGCTGGCGCGCGCGATGGCGGAGGCGGATCGCTGGGGCGGGCGCTGCGCGTTCATGATGATCGATCTCGACCGGTTCAAGGCGGTCAACGACACGCTGGGCCACCCGATCGGCGACCGGCTGCTGAGCCGCGTATCCGAGCGGCTGGGCCAGTTGATGGGCAAGGGCGAGATGTGCGGGCGGCTGGGCGGCGACGAGTTCGCCGTGGTCGTCGCCGACGCGAACGACCCCAACGTCGTCGAGGCGTTGGCGCGGCGGATCATCGAAACGCTGTCGCAACCGTACGAGGTCGACCAGCACACCCTGTATATCGGCGCGTCGGTCGGATTGGCGGTAGCGCCGCGCGATGGACGGACGGCGGAAATGCTGATCCGGTCCGCCGACCTCGCGCTCTATCGCTCCAAGGACAAGGGTGGCGGTGTCTTCCACGCGTACGAGCCGCAACTGCACGTCCGCGCCGAAGAACGCCGCGTGCTGGAAATGGCTCTGCGCAAGGCGCTCGAAAAGAACGAGATGCACCTCGCCTATCAGCCCGTCGTGGATGCGGATAGCGGACGGCTGACCGGGTTCGAGGCGCTGTTGCGGTGGGAAAGCCCGGAGTTCGGGAACGTCTCCCCGGCCAAGTTCATCCCGCTCGCCGAGGAGGCGCGGCTGATCGGGCCGATTGGCGAATGGGTGATGCGCACCGCCTGCCTGGAGGCGGCGCGCTGGCCGGACGACATCCGCGTGGCGGTCAACGTCTCGCCCGACCAACTCCAGAACCCCGGCTTCGTCACCACCGTGACCAGTGCGCTGGCGGGATCGGGGCTGTCGGCAGGGCGGCTGGAGCTGGAGGTCACCGAAAGCGTGTTCATGCACGAGGGGCTGGGCGCGATAAAGACGCTGGAGCGGGTGCTCGATCTGGGAATCCGGCTGAGCCTCGACGATTTCGGAACCGGCTATTCCTCGCTCGGCTATCTCAGCCGCACGCGCTTTTCCTCGATCAAGATCGACCGCAGCTTCGTGCAGGCGGCGGCCAAGGGCGTGCGAGAGGCGGTAGCGATCATCAGCGCGGTCGTGGCGCTGGCCAAGAGCCTGGGGATGGCGACGACCGCAGAAGGCGTGGAGACCGAGGCCGAGCACCGGATGATCCAGGACTTCGGCTGCACCAAGGTGCAGGGCTATTATTTCGGGCGCCCGCTGCCCGTGGAGGAAGCGCGCGAACTGGCGAACCGGCGGATGCAGGCGGCGGCGTAGCGGCTATCCCGCCACGCTCCGCCTCACTTCAGCGGGTCATGGCCCCAGTTCATCAGCGAATAGCGCCATGCGGAGTGTTCCTTGTCGTCCGCCGGGCCCTTCTGCGCCAGATGACGGTGAACATATCCGACGACCTTGCGCATGTGGTCGTGGTCGGCGTCGGTCAGGTCCGCCTTCTTCTTGTGCTTGATCGCGACGATGCGCTGGCCCTCGTCATGGCCCACGCCGGTGCCGACCGATCGGCTCTCCTCGGTCGCCAGCCACTTCTCCAGCGCCGCGGGGGTCATGTTCACCGCCTCCTCGAATTCGCGGTGGATCGCGTCGTGGTCCTTGTCCTCTGCCATCGTCCGTCTCCTCGGGCGTGGGAAACGAACGCGCGTGGATCAGGGTTGCAAGAGACGGGACAGCGCGGCGCTGTAGGCGGAGGCGGCGGCCACGAAATCGATCAGGAAGCCGATCCACATGGCCGCCAGCACCGCGACCGACGCGACGTACATGCGGAAGCGCGGCCGGATGCGGCCGCGCAGATGGTGCCAGCTATGCACCGCGCGCAAGGCCACGTAGATCCAAGCGAGCAGGACCTGCGCGATCCCCGCCTGCTGCGTCGCCATCAGCAGCGGCACGATCGCGAAGAAGAGCACCGGCATTTCGAACAGGTTGGCGAGGTTGTCGGCCGCGGGTGCGGCGGGTCCGAAATACCGGTGCATCGCCGCACGATCGACGAAGTCGGCGGCGGTCGGGCGCACCGTTTTCAGATGGCGCAGGCGCTTCACGATCAAGGTCACCCAGACGGTGAAGATCAGCGCGACCATTGCGAACACGGGCCAGAGGATGTGGAACAGGATCATGGGCTACGGTTCCGCGATCAGGCGGGGTGCTGATCGACGACGGTCCGCACCGCGCGGACCAGCGCGGCGACGCCGTACGGCTTGCGCAGGATCGCGGTCGCACCGTCCTCGGGCAGGGCCACCGCGCCGTCGCCGGTCGCGAAGACGATGCCGATGTCGGGCCGCTCCGCCCGGATCGTCGCCGCCAGTTCGACGCCCGACGCGCCCGGCAGGTTCACGTCGGTGACCAGCACCGTCGCGCGGGATCGATCGGTGAGGTCGATCGCCTCCTCCGCACTGCCCGCGACCATCACCTCGAACCCCGCCTCCGCCAGCACTTCCTGGATCTGCCCGCGGATCGTCGGATCGTCCTCGACCAGCAGCGCGACGATGGCGGCCCGCGCGGGCGGTCCCAGCACCTGTCGGACCCGCCGCGCCAGCGCCTCCCGCGAATAGGGCTTGGCCAGCAATTCCACGCCCGGATCGAGCCGGCCGCCGTGCACGATCGCGCTTTCGGCATAGCCGGAGGTGAACAGCACGGACAGGCTGGGCACGTACGCGCGCATCTGGCGAGCCATGTCGGCGCTGTCGATCGTGCCCGGCATGACCACGTCGGTGAACAACAGGTCCGGCTTCGCCCCCGCCACCACCATCGCCAGTCCGGCATCGGGATCGCACGCGGTCAGGACGCGGTAGCCGAGTTCCTCCAGCATGCCGACGACGGTCGCGCGGACATCGTCGTCATCCTCCACCACCAGCACCGTTTCCGTTCCGCCGGCGATCGGGCGATCGTCCGTCGGCCGGTCGGCATCCTCCGCCCCGAACGCGCGGGGCAGCAGCAGGTGCACCGTCGTCCCCCGGCCCGGCGTGGAATCGATGCGGACATGCCCGCCCGACTGCTTCACGAAACCATAGACCATCGACAGGCCCAGCCCCGATCCCTTCCCCTCCTCCTTCGTCGAGAAGAACGGCTCGAAGACGCGGGACATGATGTCGGGCGTCATGCCCGATCCGGTATCGCCGACGCTGAGTTCGACATAGTCGCCCGCCCCTACGCCATCGACCGCCGTATCGTGTTCGGACGGGTCAATGCGCGTATTGGCGACGGTGATGGTCAGGCGCCCATGCCCGCCCATCGCGTCGCGCGCGTTGATCGCGAGGTTCAGGATCGCGTTCTCGATCTGCGCGGGATCGATGAAGGTGTTCCACAGGCCGTCCGTGACGACGGTATCGATCGCGACCCCCTCCCCGATCGCGCGGCGCAGGATGTCGCCCATGCCGTGCACGAAGCGCGTGACGTTGACGATGCGCGGCTCCAGCGCCTGCCGCCGCCCGAAGGCGAGCAGTTGCGCGGCCAGCTTCGCGCCGCGCTCCACGCCCGCCATCGCGCTCGACACGCGACGCTCGGCAACCGGATTGCCCGCGACCTCGCGGCCGAGCAGCTGGAGGTTGCCCGACACGACCTGCAACAGGTTGTTGAAGTCGTGCGCGACGCCGCCGGTCAACTGACCGATCGTCTCCATCTTCTGCGCCTGCGCCAGCGCCGCCTCCGCCTGCCGCCGCTCGGCGATCTCGGTCGCGATCCGCGTCTCCAGCGTCTCGTTCAACTGGCGCAACTGATCCTCGGCGCGGCGGCGATGCTCGACCTGACGCCGCAACAGCGACGCCTGTTCGGTCAGCGCCCACTCCGCCTCGCGCTGATCGGTGATGTCGGTGTGAACGCCGACCCATTCGACCACCTCGCCGTCCATGCCCAGGATCGGCAGCGCGCGAACCGCGAATGTTCGCCAGGCATGATCGTGACGACGGACGCGGTGTTCGAACTCGAACGCGGTCAGCGTCGCGACCGATCGCTCCCACGCCGCGACGGTCGGCGCGACATCGTCCGGGTGCAGCGCCTGCGTCCAGCCATAGCCCTGATACTGCGCCTGTGTCTGGCCGGTCAGGGCTCCCCAGCCCGACTGTTCGCCCAGCATCCGCCCCTGCGCGTCGTTCGTCCACAACACGCCGTGCATCGCCATCATCGCGGCGCGGAACCGGCCGTTGCTGCGATCCAGCTCCTCCTCTCGCCGCGCGCGATCCTCGACGTCGAAGGCCAGCAGATACAGGCCGGACACCCGCCCCTCCGCATCGTGGCGCGGCAGGTAATGCGTTTCCATCCGCCGGTCGCGGCCATTGGCGGTCGGCAGGCGCGTGTCGCTCGTCACGCGTTCGCCGGCCAGCGCGCGCAGCATCAGTGGACGCCGTTCGGCGAACACCTCCTCGCCCAGCACGTCGCCGACGCTGCGGCCCAGCATCCATTCGGGATCGTGACCCATCCACTGTTTGTAATAGGCGTTGGCGAATCGGTAGGTCAGGTTCCGGTCGACATAGGCGATCAGCACCGGCAGCGAATCACCGATCGATCGCACCTCCGTCAGGCTGCGCGCGAGGCGCTTCTCCGCTCCGTGCCGCGCGGTATTGTCGATCACGGTGCAGAGCACCCCCACCACCGCGCCGCGCTCGTCGCGAATGGGGGTGTAGAACAGGTCGAGCGTCAGCGTCTCGTCCGCGTCGCCGCGACGGACGACGAACATCTGGTCGCGGTGGCCGACGACCTCGCCCGCGAAACCGCGCGTCAGGACGGCGCTGTTCCAGTCCCATGCTTCCGGCCAGATCGTCCGCACGTCCCCGCCCAGCGCGCCTGGGTGGCGGTCGTCGGCGATGGCGGCATAGCCGTCATTGTACAGCATGATGCCGGTGCGCCCCCACAGCAGCACTTGCGGCACCGGAGAGTTGAGCAGCGTCTGCACCGTGACGCGCAAGACCGGCGACCAGTCGTCCATCGACCCCAGCGGCGTTTCGCTCCAGTCGCAGCGCCGGATCAAGCGCCCGCACTCACCGCCCCCGATCGGCCAGCCAGGCATGTCCGAAACGGAAAGAGCGGAGAAGGGCATGACAGAGACATGCCACGCCCGATCGCGCTGTCAACGGTACGGAACCGAAACGATTGTTTATCCGGGCTTTAACAATATTGCTTGAGGTGGGAACGCAGCGCCTTTCCGCTTTCGATTTTTCGGGCCCCGCCGGTCCCGGCCCGACGACGTGAAGCGGCGCACGATTGCGATGGCGGCTCCGCCCGCATCGGAGTCGGTGCCGGGATCACGGCGCGCCCCCGGGCGAACCGATGGCGATTAGCCCGCCCCCTCCTCCAGCTTTACGCCCCCTAGCAACATTCTTGCTGGGCATTCGCCACCGACCTCGCCACGGTCGGCGGCGATGACACGGTTTTCCTTCACCGCGCAGGTGTTCGTCGGCATGGCGACGGGCTTGCTCCTGGGCTTCTGGGCACGGACCCTCGGCGAGGCGAGCGCCCTGGCCGAGGCGCTGCGCATCGTCGGCGAGATCTTCGTGCAGCTGCTGCGTGCGCTGGTCGTGCCGCTGGTGTTCACGGCGATCGTCGCGTCGATCGCGGCGCTCCGCGATCTCGGCAATGCCGCGCGGCTGGTCGCGGGGACGTTGATCTGGTTCGCGATCACCGCGCTGATCGCGGTTGCGATCGGGCTGACGCTCGGAACGGTGATGCAACCGGGCGTGCGCGCCGGCGTCGACGTGGCGGCGGCGGTCGCGCCGGCGACGCATGGCTCGTGGCTCGATTTCCTGCGTGGGCTGGTGCCGGCCAATATTCTGGGGCTCGGTGCGACGACCAAGCTCGTCGACGGCGCGGCGACGACATCGCTGTCGTTCAACGTCCTCCAGATCATCGTCGTCGCGGTGGCGATCGGCATTGCCGCCGTCCGCACCGGCGATCAGGGCAGCGCGTTCCTGTCGTTCAACGCGTCGGCGCTCGCGATCTTCCGGCGGGTGCTGCGCTGGGTCGTGCGGCTGACGCCGATCGGCACGGCGGGGCTGCTGGGGCATGCGGTGGTCGAATATGGCTGGCAGTCGCTGTCGGCGCTCGGCGCTTTCGCGGGGGCGGTGTATATCGGCCTGGGGCTGGTGCTGCTGGTCGTCTACCCGGTGCTGCTGCGCGCCAACGGTCTGTCGGTGCGGCGGTTCTTCGCGGCGGCGTGGCCGGCGATCCAGCTCGGCTTCGTCTCGCGCAGCTCGATCGCGACGCTGCCCGTCACCGAAGCGGCGGTGGAGCGGATCGGCGTCCCGCGTAGCTACGCCGCCTTCGCCGTGCCGTTCGCGGCGACGACCAAGATGGACGGGTGCGCCGCGATCTACCCGGCTGTCGCGGCGCTGTTCGTCGCGCAATATTACAACGTGCCGCTGCACGCGTCGGATTACCTGCTGGTCGTGCTGGTGTCGGTGATCGGCTCCGCTGCGACGGCAGGGCTGACCGGCGCGCTCGTCATGCTGACGCTGACGCTGTCGACGCTGGGCCTGCCGCTGGAAGGGGCGGGCCTGTTGCTGGCGGTGGACCCGATCCTCGATATGGGACGCACGGCAGTGAACGTCGCCGGGCAGGCGCTGGTGCCGACGATCGTCGCCAAGCGTCAGGGGCTGATCGCCGACATCGCCGACGCCGACCCGCAGGCCGTGCCGGTCCCCGCCTCCGCATGATGATCTTTCCGTGACCAGTGCCGTCCAGCGTCTGCGTGAGCAGACCGCCCCGGCGCACGATGCGGTGGATGCGGCGTTCGGCGGGCATGATCTCGGCGACCGCGACGCCTATGCGCGCTTCCTGATCGCGCATGCGCGGGCGTTGCCGGCGGTGGAAGCTGTGCTGAACGATGCCGATGGGCTGCCGGACTGGCGGCGGCGGACCGGTTTGCTCGCAGCGGACCTCGTCGATCTGGGATTGACGATGCCGGAGCCCCTGCCCTTCGCGCTGCCGGACCGCGCGGGCGCGGATTGGGGTGCGCTGTACGTGACGGAGGGGTCTCGGCTGGGCGGCATCATGCTGGCGCGCGGGGTGCCGGAGACGCTGCCCAAGCGGTATCTCGGCGCGAAGCATCTGCCGGGGGAATGGCGCACGTTGCTGACGGCGATCGACGCGGCTGGTGCGGATCGCGGGGATGCTTGGGTCGAGGGTGCCATCGCCGGCGCGGAGGCGTGTTTCGATCTGTACGGGCGCGCGGTGGTTTGAGCGACGGTCGCCCCTTCTTCGCTCCCTGTCTGTCGGGAAAGGGTTTCTCCGCCGGCGTTAGCTGACGTGGTGGGTAGACGGCTGCTGCTGGGGACTATCGAGGGGGATGAGCTTGCAGCGCCGCCCTTCCCCGGCCCCTCCCAAAGGGAGGGGAGCAGAAGGAAGATGGGTGCAGCCGTCTCCTACCACACCCCGATCGGGGCGGTGAGGATGGCGCGGAGCCCGGGGGCGTTGTCGGTGAAGGCGATCTCGCCTTCGAGCTTGCCGACCATTGCGCCCATCATGCGGCTGCCGAAGCCGGCCTTGTCGCCGGTTTTGCCGCGCCCTTCGTCGGCGACGATCAGGCGCAGGCGGTTGCGGTGCTGTTCCAGCGTGATCGCGATCGGGCCGACACCGCCGTCATAGGCATATTTGGTGGCGTTGATGACCAGCTCAGTCATCACCAGACCGACCGCCACGGCGCGATCGGTCGGGATCAGGACGGGAGCGAGGTCGGTGTGCATCCGCGACCCCCATTCGCCGCCGATCGAGGCCTTCATGTCGTCGGCCAGTTCCTCGAGATAGCGCGACAGGTCGACCGAGCCGATCTGGTCGTCACGATAGAGCCGGCGGTGGACGAGAGCGACCGCGGACAGCCGCGCCTGCGCCTCCGTCAGCTGATCGGCGACCTCGCCCGGCCCCGCCGCGCGCGACTGCATCGCGAGGAACGCGGAGACGAGCTGGAGGCTGTTCTGGACGCGGTGGTCCACCTCCTTCATCAACAAATCCTTCTGCGCCAGCGCCGCGTCCTTGTCGGCCAGCGTCCGCATCAGTTGCGCGTTGAGGTCGCGCAACTGACGCGCCCGGTGCGCGTCGTGAAAGGCCCGACGCAGGCGATGCGCCGCCTCGACCTCCTCCATCGTCCAGCGGCGCGAGCGACCGCGCACCTGTTCGGTCCACGTCTCGAACGAGGCACGCGGCGTGAGTTGTTCGCCCGGCGCGACGCTCGCCGCCTTATGCGGATTGCCCGCCCACTCGACTTCCTCGACCTGTTCGACGCGGAACCACATCAGCGTCGCACCGTCATCCGCCAGCGGCATCGCGATCATGCCGCTGATGGCGCCGGCATGTTCCGCCATCTCCAGGCGGAGCGCGCCGAGTTCGCGCGTCACGACCGGTTCGACGCCGCCCTGCACCCAGTCCGACAGGGCCTTCAGCACCGCCGCCGGCGCGCAGCGTCCGATGCAATCGACGCCGCCGCGATGGACCCAGGCGAAACCGTCCGCGTCCAGCATCCGCATCAGATCGTCGCGCGACCGCTTCATCGCGTCGGCCATGCCGCCGTCGCCCGCCAGCTTCGGCAGAACCGCATCCTCCGCGGCGCGCAGCCGAAGCCGCTCGCGATAGGTTTCCGCTTCCTCCTTGGCGCGGACCTGCCGCGCGAGGCCCGATGCCAGCGTCGCCGCCGCCGCGCGCACGTCTGGCGGCAGCAGTTTGGGCGTGTCGTGGTGGCAGGCGACCAGCCCCCACAGCACGCCGTCCTTGACGATGGAGATCGACGCCGACGCCGCCACGCCCATATTCGCCATGTAGCGCAGGTGGATCGGCGACACGCTGCGGATGCCGATGTCGGACAGGTCGATGCCGGCGAAGGCGGCCGGGCGGATCGGTGCGGGGGTATAGTCGACGGTCGGGATCGCGCGCGCGCGGTTGCGGACGTACAGCGCTCGCGCCTGACGCGGGATGTCGGATGCCGGGAAATGGTGGTTCAGGAACGTGCCGAGCCGCGGATCGCGATCCTCCGCCACGACGCGCCCGGCGTCTTCGTCCAGAAAGCGGTAGATCATCACCCGGTCGAACCCCGTCAGCTGCCGGAATGCCGACGCCGCACGGGCGCACAACACCTCCAGATCGCCGGCGCGTTCGAACATGATCGCGAAGCCGTCCAGCCGCGACACCACCGCCGCCGCCCCGAGCGGCTGTTCCGCCGACGGTTCGAGTTCGACGAGCAGGTGATCGCCGCTGCGATGGACCGCCACATCCAGCCGCTCCCCGGCTGGGGTCACGATCGGCTGGCCGACCATGCCGCTGACCGGGCCGGTCGCGGCCGCGATGAGCGCGCCGATGTCCTGACCCAGGAGTTCCGACAGGTCGGCGCCGAGCCAGTCGGCCGACAGCCGCTCCTCCAGCGCACCGGCGCCGGCGACCACCGCCCGCGTATCGGGATCGGCGATCAGCAGCAGGCCGTGCGGCTGAATCGCGCCGGGCACATGAATCGGCTCGCGATCACAGGCGGTCGTATCGACGACCACATCCGACAGTCCCTGCGAAGCCATAAAGTTCGTGCGTTCCTTTGGACCCCGCATGACGCCGATACGGCCCGATTGCAATTAATCTGCATCAGTCGGCCGAGCGATCCTGCGATCGGGAGAAGTCGTTACTGGCTGATCAGCTCCTTGATGCGACCGGCCAAGGCCTCCATCGCGAACGGCTTGGTCATCACGTGCATGCCCGGATCGAGCTGGCCGTTGCCGACGACCGCATTTTCCGCATAGCCGGTGATGAACAGGATGCTCAGGTCCGGCCGTCCGACCCGCGCGGCATCGGCCATCTGCCGGCCGTTCATGCCGCCCGGCAGGCCGACATCGGTCACCAGCAGGTCGATGCGGGCGTTGGATTGCAGGATCTTCAAGCCGCTGGCCCCGTCCGCCGCCTCAAGCGCGGCGTAACCGAGCTCCTCCAGCACCTCCATCACCAGCATGCGCACGGTCGGCTCGTCGTCCACGACCAGCACCGTCTGCCCCTCTGCGGCGCGCGGCGCGTCGGTCAGGTCGGGTACCAGTTCCGCCGTCTCGGCGGGGCCGAGATGGCGGGGCAGGTACAGGCACAGGTTCGTCCCCTGCCCCACTTCGGAATAGATGCGGACCTGCCCGCCGGACTGGCGCGCGAAGCCGTAGATCATCGACAGGCCCAGCCCCGTGCCCACGCCGATCGGCTTGGTCGTGAAGAACGGATCGAACGCCTTGGCGATCACGTCCGGGGTCATGCCGGTGCCGGTATCGGACACGCAGACCGACACATATTGGCCGGCCGGCAGGTCGCGCGCCCGCGCGGCGCGATCATCGAGCCAGCGGTTCGCCGTCTCGATCGTCAGCCGCCCGCCCTCCGGCATGGCGTCGCGCGCGTTGATGCACAGGTTCAGGACCGCGTTTTCGAGCTGGTTGGGATCGACCAGTGTCGTCCACAGGCCCGCGGACGCCACGACCTCCACTGTGATCGAAGGACCGACCGTGCGCTGGACCAGTTCCTCCAGCCCGCCGACCAGCCGGTTGACATCGGTCGGCCGCGGATCGAGCGTCTGGCGGCGCGAGAAGGCGAGCAGCCGGTGGGTCAGCGCCGCGGCCCGCTTGGCCGCGCCCTGCGCCGCCAGCGAATAGCGTTCGACGTCGGCGTAGCGGCCCTGCGCAATGCGGATGCCAAGCAGTTCGAGGCTGCCGATGATGCCGGTCAGCAGATTGTTGAAATCATGCGCGAGGCCGCCGGACAATTGTCCCACCGCCTCCATCTTCTGGCTCTGGCGCAACGCCTCTTCGGCCAGCATCAGTTCGCGCGTGCGCTCGGCGACCTGATCCTCCAGCGTCTCGGTCAGGCGCTGCCGCTCCGCCTCCGACTTGGCGCGTTCGCTGGCGGCGCGGACGCGGTCGGCGATCTCGCGCATCAACGACAGCTCTTCCTCGCGCCATAGCCGCGGCACGGCGTGATTCGCGAAGAACAGCGCCACGAAGCGTCCCTGCTCCAGCAACGGCATGTTGACGAAGGACAGCGCGTCGATGGCCGCCAGCGCATCCGCGGTGGCGCTGGTCCGGGGGTCGGTCCGCGCGTCGGACACGATCGCCGTTTCGCCGCGCTTCAGGTCCTCGATATACGATCCGTAATCGCGGAAATGCAGCAGGCCGGCGATGCTCTTCACGCCCTCCGCGTTCCAGTCGCGATCGATGAAGATCGTCTCTGCCACCGGGTCGATCACGCCGTAGCCGGCGCGGCTGACATCGAACGTGCGGGCGAGGATTTCCGCACCGATGCACGCGATCGTGCCGGGATCGGTGACGTCGCGGATACGGTCGCCGAGTTCCAGCAGCGCTTCCTGACGGATCTGCGCGAGCCGATGCGACGTGATGTCGAAGCTGACACCCGGAAAACGTAGCGGGCGACCGTCGATGCCCAGCCGGCAGCGGCCCTGCGCCGCCGCCCAGCGGACCGATCCGTCGGGCTGCATCAGGCGATAGGAGGCGAGGAACTGCTCGCCGGTCTTCATCGCCGCGTCGATCAGCCGCTGCGTTTCCGGCAGGTCGGCCGGGTGGATGCCGTGGAAGAACTCCGCAATCGGCGCGCCCTCGACCGCACGTCGCGGATCGACGCCGTAGAGTTCCGCGAACCGCTCGTCGGCGTAGACGCGGTCGTTGGGCACGTCCCAATCCCAGGTGCCGATGCCGCTGCCCGCGGTCAGTGCCTCCTGCAACCGCTCGTCGCTCTCGCGCATCGACTGTTCGCTGCGCCGCCGTGCGGTCATGTCGGAAAAGATGATGCCGACCATGCGATCGGCAGCTTTACCAACACGCAGCGCGTGCACTTCGAACCAGCGCCCCATCGCGTCCGATCCATTGTCGAAACGCGTCGCCTCACCCGTTGTGGCGACGCGACCGTACAGGTCGAACCAGTGCTGCTCCAGTTGCGGGACCAGTTCGCGCGCGGTCTTGCCGACCGCATCGACCAGTCCGGTCTGATGCTGAAATGCCCGGTTGGTCTTGAGGAACCGATAGTCGACCGCCCGATCGCCGTCGAAGATCATTTCGATGACGCAGAAACCCGCGTCCACCGCCTCGAACAATTCGCCATAGACCTCCGGCGAAAGATCGGTGGCCGACAAGCCGGTCATGGCAAACACACCATCGTCCTTTAGCCCGCCTTCTGGCACGCCACGATCGCGGCGATCACGCTCAGCGTCTCTTCCGGGTCGCGGACGCGCACGGTGTCGAGGCCGAGTTCCTTGGCCGGATAGTCGTTGCCGCCGGGGAAGATCGCGTCGCCGATGAACATCATCGAGTCGAGCGGGATGCCGCTCGCGTCACGCAGCTTCTTCAGGCCGTAGGCCTTGTCGACGCCCTTCTGCGTGATGTCGATCGAGGTAGCCCCGCCCATGTTGATGGACAGGCCCGGCAGGCGCTGCTTCAAATCGGCCTGGATGATCTTGCGCTTGGCGAAGTCGGGGTCCCAATGCTCCTTGGCGTCGATCGGGGCCTGCTGGCCGAGTGCGCTGAAGGTGATCTGGCTGCCGCGATCCTCGATCCGCTCGCCCCAGACCTGCTCGGGTACGAACCCGGTCGCTTCCAGCGAGGCGTTGAACGCCGCAACGATCTCCTTGCGCTGCTCTTCGCTGAACAGTTCGGCATAGACCGCCGACCACGCGCCGTCCTTGTAGGTGTAGAGCTTGGTCCCCGTCGTCGGCATCAGCCACAATTTCGTGCGGTCGGCCCGCTCGGGCAGGCGGCTGGCGACCTGCTTGTCGAACTGCGGCCAGTCGCCGCCGGAGATCACCGCGACGTTTGCGACGCCGAGCAGGTCGGCCAGCGCCTCGCCCATCGGCTCCTTCAACGGCTGCTTGCTCTCCGCCAGCGTGCCATCGAGGTCGAATGCGACGAGTTGCTTCATGAGTTTCCGAGCCCCTTGAGGATAATCGTGTCGATCGCATGCGCGACCCCGTCTTCGTCGTTGCCGCGCGTGACGTGCGCGGCCTTTTCGCGCATCGCATCCGGCGCGTTGCCCATCACGATCGGCAGGCCGACGCGCGCCAGCATCGGGATGTCGTTGGCCTGATCGCCGATCGCCGCCGTCTCCGCGAGCGGGACACCGAACGCCTCCGCCAGTTCGGCGACGCCGGTGCCCTTGTTGGCCTCCAGCGCGGTCACGTCGAGATAATAGGTCTGGCTCTGCACTACCGTCGCCCGCTTTCCGAACGCCGGTGCGACCTCCGAATGGATCGACCGCAGGTACGGCTCGTCGTCGCTGACGAAGGTGATCTTGTCGGCGCGGCTCAACACATCGTCGAAGTCGGTGGTGATGATTGGGGCCTGATTGGATGCGACCCGCTCATGCTCGACATGCGTGCCCTCGCCGCTCGACGCATACCACCGATCGTCGGCGAAGACCCAGCGATCGACCTTCGCATCGCCGACCGTGTCCCAGATGCCGCGCGCGATGTCGGCAGGGATGCGATGATGCTCGATGATCTCGCCGGAACGCCTGAACACGATGCCGCCGTTGAACGCGCCGATCGGCTCGTCCAGCTCCAGCGCGTCGGCGATCGGCATCACCCCCGACATCGGGCGTGCGGAGATGATCGTGAAGCCGATGCCGGCATCGCGCAGCCGCTGAACCGCGGCGATCGTGCCCGGCGTCAGCGCCTTTTGCCTGTCGACCAGCGTTCCATCGACATCGGACACCACCAGGCGCGGCGTCGCCACCGGTTCGCTCACTGCGGCATCTCGACATGGCCGCCGAAGCCGAAGCGCATCGCAGACAGGACCTTGTCGCCATAGGTATGCTCGACGCGGCTGCGATAGCGCGCGAACAGGCTGGCGGTCAGAACGTTCGCCGGCACCTTCTCTTCCATCGCGGCGTCGATCGTCCACTGACCCTCGCCACTGTCGGCCACATGGCCGCTGAACTGGTCGAGCTTCTCGTCCTTGGCGAGGGCGATGGCGGTGAGGTCGAGCAGCCACGACGAGATCACGCTGCCGCGCCGCCAGACTTCGGCGATGTCAGTCAGGTTCAGGTCGAAGCGCTCGTCCTCGGGCAGGATTTCCGACGACTTGGTCTTGAGGATATCGAAACCCTCGGCATAGGCCTGCATCAGGCCGTATTCGATGCCGTTGTGGATCATCTTGACGAAATGGCCGGACCCCGCGGGACCGGCATGGATGTAGCCCTTCTCCGCGCGCTGATCGACCTTGTCGGCGATGCGGCCCGGCGTGCGGACGATGTCGCCGGTGCCCGGCGCCAGCGTCTCGAAGATGGGATCGAGGTGCGCGATCGTCTCGTTATCGCCACCGATCATCATGCAATAGCCGCGCTCGCGACCCCAGACGCCGCCGGACGTGCCGACATCGACATAGTGAAGCTGCTTCTCGGCCAACGCCTTCGCGCGGCGGATGTCGTCCTTGTAGAAGCTGTTGCCGCCGTCGATGACGATGTCGCCGGGCTGCGCAGCGTCGGCGATCGTCCCGATCGTCTGCTCCGTGATCGCGCCGGCGGGCAGCATCACCCACCAGATCGCCGGGCTGCCCAGCTTGCCGCGCGCCTCGTCGAGGGACGCCGCACCCTCTGCGCCGTCGGCGACGATCTTGGCGACGGCATCGGCATCGCGGTCGAATGCGACGATCTCGTGCCCCCCCTCCATCAGCCGGCGCGCCATGTTCCCGCCCATCCGGCCAAGGCCGATCATCGCGATCTTCATTCCGTCATCCCAGTTGGAGGTCGTCGCACTGCACAAGTCCGGTGAGGCGCGGGAGTTCCGAAGCCTGCCGCGATAGCCCCCCCTCCACAGGGTAGGGGGCCTTCTTAGCTCCCCTCCTCTCGGGGAGGGGCTGGGGGGAGGGTTTCGCCGCGGGCGACTCGCCAAGGCTCCACCCCGCCCCAGCCCTCCCCCGTGGAGGAGGGAGTTTAGAAGAAGAAAAGCGTTATCACGCCTCGGCGGGCTGCTTCTGCGCGATCGCGCCGAGCAGGTCGTCGAACGCCTTGGCGAAGGAGGCGACACCCTCCTCGACCAATCCGCCGGTGACGCCGTTCAGGTCCAGCCCGAGCCGATCGGCCTCCGCCAGCACGTGGCGGGCAGCGTCGACGTCGGTCGTCAGCGTCTGCGCGACGGTGCCGCGCTCGCGGAATGCGTCCATCGTCTTCGGCGGCATCGTGTTGACCGTTTCCGGCCCGATCAGCTCGTCGACGTACAGCGTATCCGGATAGGCCGAGTCCTTGACGCCGGTCGATGCCCACAACAGCCGTTGCGGCTGCGCACCCTTGGCGGCGAGCGCCTGCCAGCGGTCGGACGCGATGAAGTCCTGATACCAGGCATAGGCCAGCTTCGCGTTGGCGATGGCGACCTTGCCACGCAACGCCGTCAGCGCTTCGCTATCCGCATCGCCGTCCTTGACGCGCTCGTCGATCTTCGCGTCGACCTTGCTGTCGATGCGGCTGACGAAGAAGCTGGCGACCGAGGCGATCCGGTCGATCGGCTGGTTCTGGCGAACGCGTTCCTCCAGCCCCATCGCATAGGCTTCCGCGACGCGCTGGTAATCACCTTGCGAGAACAGCAGCGTCACGTTGACGTTGATCCCCGCCGCGATCGTCGCGGCGATGGCGGGCGCACCGGCGGGCGTACCCGGGATCTTGATCATCAGGTTCTGGCGATCGACCGCGTCCCACAGCTTGCGCGCCTCGGCGATCGTCGCGTCGGTGTCGTCGGCGATGTACGGCGACACTTCCAGGCTGACATAGCCATCCTTCGAATCCAGCCGATCGTAGACGGGTTTCAGCGTTTCCGCCGCCGCCTTGATGTCCTGGATCGCGAGATGCTCGTAGCGGTCGATCGTCGCCGCGCCGGGATTCTCCTTGTCGAACGCCGCGAGCGTGCCGTCATAGGCGTCGCCGTGGCCCATCGCCTTTTCGAAAATCGACGGGTTGGAGGTGACACCGGTCAGGCCGTCGGCCCCGACCAGCTTCTCCAGCCCGCCTTCCTCGAGGAACTTGCGGTCGACGAAATCCAGCCAGACGGCGGTGCCGGCGGCGGACAGGTCACTCAGCTTACCCATTGCGCTTCTCCATCACGTCACGCGCGACCTTGACGATATTGTCGACCGTGAAGCCGTATTTGTCCTGCAACTTGGCGATCGGGGCGGATGCGCCGAACGTCGACATGGTGATCGTCGCGCCGTCGAACCCGACATAGCGATCCCAACCCATCGATCCCGCCATCTCCACCGCGACCCGCGCCGGCACGTCGCGCGGCAGCACGGAGTCGCGATAAGCCTGATCCTGCAACTCGTACCGGTACCAGCTCGGCATCGACACGACGCGGCTGGCGACGCCCTCCGCCTTCAGCCGCTCGTGCGCCTCGACGACCAGCGACAGCTCGCTGCCGGTGGCGATCAGGATCACCTGCGGATTCTCGCTGTCGGCCAGCACGTAGCCGCCCTTCATCACGCCCTCGGCACTGGCATACTTGTCACGGTCGAGCGTCGGCAGCGCCTGACGCGACAGGATCAGCGCGGTCGGACGATCCGCCTTCTCCAGCGCCGCGCGCCATGCCCACGCCGTTTCGTTCGCATCACCCGGCCGGATCGTGTCGAGGCCCGGGATCGCGCGCAGCGTCGCCAGATGCTCGATCGGCTGGTGCGTCGGGCCGTCCTCGCCGACGCCGATCGAGTCGTGCGTAAAGACCCAGATCGCGCCCAGCTCCATGATCGCCGACAGGCGGATGGGCGCGCGCATGTAATCCGCGAACACGAGGAAGGTGGAGCCGTAGGAGCGCAGGTGCGACAGCGCCATGCCGTTCACGACCGAGCCCATGCCATGCTCGCGCACGCCGAAGTGGAAGTTGGTGCCGCCGTAATTATCCGCCTCGAACGACGGCGCGCCCTTGATGTCGGTCTTGGTCGATGGCGCGAGATCCGCCGATCCGCCGAGCAGCCACGGCGTCTTGCCGACGATGGCGTTCAGCACCTTGCCACCCGAGTCGCGGCTGGCGATGCCCTTCGCATCCGCCGGGAAAACGGGGATGTCGGCATCCCAATCGTCGGACAACTTGTCCTTCAGCAGCAGGTCGAGTTCCGCCGCCTGCTCCGGATAGGACGAACGATATTCGTCGGTCAGCTTCACCCACGCATCGCGCAACGGCTGGCCGCGGCCCGACACCGCGCCGCGGAAGCTGTCGACGACGCCGTCCGGCACGCGGAACTGCTCGTCCTCGGGCCAGCCATACGCCTTTTTGGTGGCGCGGATATTATCCTCGCCCAGCGGCTCGCCATGCGCCTTCTCGCTGCCGGCCTTGGGGCTGCCCCAGCCGATGACGGAATGGACGACGATGAAGGTCGGCTTGTCGTCGGTCGCGCGGAACGTCTCGAACGCGTTGGTCAGCGCCTCGATGTCGTTGGCGTCGTCGACATGGATGACGTTCCATCCGTAAGCCTGCATGCGCAGGCCGACATCCTCATCGAACGCGAGGTCGGTGGCACCCTCGATCGAGATGTGGTTGCTGTCATAGACCCAGCACAGGTTCGACAGTTTGAGGTGACCCGCAAGGCTCGCCGCCTCGGCGGACACGCCCTCCATCATGTCGCCGTCGCCGCAAACGGTGTAGACATCGTGGTCGAACAGCTTGAACCCGTCGCGATTGTAGCGCGCGGCCAGCCAGCGCTCGGCGATCGCCATGCCGACCGAGTTGCCGCAACCCTGCCCCAGTGGGCCGGTGGTCGTCTCGACGCCGGTGGTGTGGCGATATTCCGGGTGGCCCGGCGTCTTCGACGACAGCTGCCGGAACTGGCGGATGTCGTCGAGGCTGACCGCCTCCTGACCCGTCTTGTTACCTTCGGCGTCGATCTCCTCGACACCGGCCAGATGCAGGATCGAGTACAGCAGCATCGACGCGTGGCCGACCGACAGCACGAAGCGGTCGCGGTTCGGCCAGTCCGGATGCGCGGGGTCGTAACGCAGGAAACGGTTCCAGATCGTCCAGCCGACTGGGGCCAGCGCCATCGGCGTGCCGGGATGGCCCGAATTGGCCTTCTGCACCGCATCCATCGACAGGGTGCGGATGGTATCGATCGCCAGCCGCTCCGGGCTGCCGTCCTCGTGCAGGGAAACGGCCGCTGGAGTGGCGGTCTGGGTATCGGACATGAATGGAACCTCGCTCTGGTCGAAGGGCGGAACGCGCAGCCGCCGGTCGGGTTGCGACTGGCCGCTCCCCTAGCGAGAAGCGGCAGCCCGTTCCAGCCCCGCCCGTTCCGTTCTCGTAACGACACCCCGATCGGCGATGTATGCGGCATCGACTTGTTTCAGGAACAGGCCATGGCCGACGACACCGGGTATACAGGCAATCGCGTCGGCCAGCGCCTCCCAGTCGCGATATGCACCGGCGACGCAGTCGAGCACGCGGTTGCCGTTATCGGTCAGATACTCACCGCGCCACGCCGCGGATCGCACCAGCCCGGCGATCCGGTCGGCGACATACGCCGAGGCGAACGGCAGCACCTCGACCGGCAGCTTCGCCGCGCCGATCGTCGCGACCCGCTTGCTGCCGTCGGCGATCACGATCATCCGCCGACTGGCGCAGGCCACGACTTTTTCACGCAGCATGGCACCACCGGCACCCTTGATGGCGCGAAAGTCGGCATCGATCTCGTCCGCCCCGTCGATCGTCAGGTCGACGCAGGCCACGTCGGCGAAGTCCCGCACCCGGATGCCGACCGATCGCGCCAGATCGGCACTGGCGTTCGACGTCGCCACGGCGTCGATGTCCAGCCCCAGCCGGCCGATCGCCCGGATCGCATGCGCGGCGGTGGACCCCGTCCCCAGCCCAACGAGCATTCCGGACGCAACTTCCTGCACCGCCGCCTCCGCGGCCAGTCGCTTGTCGGTGTCGATGTCGGCGGAGTCGTGGTGCATGGACGCTTAACCCGTGAAAGTCCGTTTCGGACCTTAGCAGTCGCACAATAAAATCGATCGCACGCCCATTTTCTGGGCTGCAACCATTTCCAATCTGGGACATTGTGGGACGGTTCCGGGGCTCCGGTGTACCAGACGGACACGCTCAACTTGAAATTACAGACAAAGCGGCCAGCGGCCGCGGGCATCGCGATCGGCCTCGCTTTGGCGCTTGGCGCCTGCGGTGGGGGTGACTCGGCCGAAAAGGGTGCCGGCAAGGGTGGTCAGCAGCCGGGCAAGGGAACGCCGCAAGTCGGGTTCGTGGTCGTCCAGCCGACCGACGCCGCTCTGGTCACGGAACTCGCCGGCCGTACGACCGCGTTCGAAAGCTCCGACGTCCGGCCGCAGGTGACCGGCATCATCCGCCGCCGCTTCTTCACGGAGGGCGCGCTCGTCACCCGCGGCCAGCCCCTCTACGAGATCGACCCGCGCCTGTACCGCGCCGCCGCCAACGAAGCGCGCGCCAACCTCGCCAGCGCCCGCGCCAACCAGGAAGCCACCCGCATCCTCGCCGAGCGCTATCGTCCGCTGGCGGAGATCGAGGCGATCTCGAAGCAGGATTACACCAACGCCGTCGCGCAATCGCGGCAAGCGACCGCTGCGGTCGGGCAGACTCGCGCTGCGCTGGAGACGGCGCAGATCAACTTGCGTTTCACCACCGTCCCCGCGCCGATCACCGGGCGCATCGGCCGATCGCTGTTCACCGTCGGTGCGCTGGTGTCCGCGACCCAGACGGATCCGCTGGCGCAGATCCAGCGCCTCGATCCGATGTTCGTCGACATCCAGCAGTCGGCCGACGCGCTGCTGTCGTTGCGCCGCAGCCTTGCCTCGGGTGGGGTGACGCCGACGACCGCGCAGGTGCGGCTGAAGCTGCCCGACGGTGGCGATTACGGCCAGACGGGCACGATCGAGTTTTCCGAAGCGCTGGTCGATCCCACGACCGGCACCACGACGCTGCGCGCGCGCTTCCCGAATCCGCAGGGCATTCTGCTGCCCGGCATGTTCGTCCGCGCCAGCTTCTCGCAGGCGATCAACCGCCGCGCGTTCCTCGTCCCGCAACAGGGCGTCAGCCGCAATCCGCAGGGCAACGCCACCGTCATCATCGTCGGCCCCGGCAACAAGGCCACCGAGAAGAAGGTCACGGCGGAGCGGACGCAGGGCGAGTTCTGGGTCGTGACCGAAGGGCTGAACCCGGGCGACAAGATCATCGTCCAGGGCCTGTCAAAGCTGCGCCCCGGCCAGCAGGTCCAGCCGGTGCCGGCCAACACGCCGCAGCGCGTGCAGGCCCCACCGAAGGACGGCGAGGGCGGCGGCGGTTCCGGCGGTGGCGACGCGGCGCAGAAGAAGGGCGGCTGAGCCCCTCATGATCAGTCGCATCTTCATCGATCGCCCGATCTTCGCGTGGGTGATCGCGATCATCATCATGCTCGGCGGGGCCGGCGCGATCCTCGGGCTGCCGATCGCGCAATATCCCGACGTCGCGCCGCCGCAGGTGTCGATCCGCGCCACCTATCCGGGCGCGAATGCGCAGACGTTGCAGAACGCCGTCACGCAGGTGGTCGAGCAGACGCTGACCGGCATCGACGGGCTGCTGTACTTCCAGTCGTCCTCGTCCAGCCGCGGTCAGGTGACGATCACCTGCACGTTCGACAAGAGCGTCGATCCCGACATCGCGCAGGTTCAGGTCCAGAATCAGGTTCAGCAGGCGCTCGCCCGCCTGCCGCAACAGGTGCAGCAGCAGGGCCTGATCGTCCGCAAGTCGAACCCGGACTTCCTGCTGATCGCCGCCGTGTACGATTCCACCGACCGTTCGACCAACCGAGACGTGTCGGATTACCTGACCTCGACCTTGCAGGACCCGTTGGGCCGCACCGCCGGCGTCGGCGACACCAACGTGTTCGGTTCGCAATATGCGATGCGGATCTGGCTCGACCCGAACAAGCTCAACAGCTTCCAGCTCATCCCCGCCGACGTGGTCGCCGCCGTGCAGGCGCAGAACACCGAAGTCGCGGCGGGCGAGATCGGCGGGCAGCCGTCGTCCGACAAGCAGTATCTGAACGCCGTCGTCACCGCGCAGAGCCGCCTCCAGACGCCCGAGCAGTTCCGCAACATCATCCTGAAGACGACGACAAACGGCGCGGCCGTGCGCGTGTCGGACGTCGGCTGGGTCGAGCTGGGTGCTGAGAATTACGCCGCCCGCAGCCGCATCAACCAGCATCCCGGCGCGGGTATCGCCGTGCTGCTCGCCCCCGGTGCCGACGCGCTGAAAACCGCCGAGCTGGTCAAGGCGCAGGTCGAGGCCGCGGCGAAGAACTTCCCGCCCGGTTACGAATATACCTTCGTCAACGACTCCACCGAGTTCATCAAGCTGTCGATCGAGGAGGTCGTGAAGACCCTGATCGAGGCGGTGATCCTCGTCGTCATCGTGATGTTCGTGTTCCTGCAAAGTTGGCGTGCGACGCTGATCCCGACGATCGCGGTGCCCGTCGTGCTGCTCGGCACGTTCGGCGTGTTCTACCTCGCCGGGTTCTCGATCAACACGCTGACGCTGTTCGGTCTGGTGCTCGCGATCGGCCTGCTGGTCGACGACGCGATCGTCGTCGTCGAGAATGTTGAGCGCCTGCTCGAGGAAAATCCGGAGATGTCGCCGCGCGAGGCGACGATCCAGTCGATGGACGAGATCACCGTCGCGCTGGTCGCGATCGCGCTCGTCCTGTCGGCGGTGTTCCTGCCGATGGCGTTCTTCGGCGGATCGACCGGCGTCATCTATCGCCAGTTTTCGCTGACGATCGTGTCGGCGATGGTCCTGTCGGTCGTCGTCGCGCTGGTGCTGTCGCCCGCACTGACCACGACGCTGCTGAAGCAGAAGCACGCCAAGGACGAGAATGGCGACCCGATAGAGGGTGGCTGGTTGGGCCGTAAATACCCGAAGGTCGCGCATTTCTTCGCCCGTGCCCGCGACAATTTCAATAACTGGTTCGACCGCACGTCGGACCGCTACGTCGATGCGATCAAGAAGATCATCGCGGCGAAGTGGCTGTGGCTCGGTATCTATGCCGGTGTCGTCGTGCTGCTCGCGGTGCTGTTCATGCGCATGCCCACCGGCTTCCTGCCGACCGAGGATCAGGGCATCGCGATCGTCCAGTTCCAGCTGCCCCCCGGATCGACCCAGAACCGCACGTTCGAGGTCCAGAAGGAAGTCGAGAACTACTTCGTCAAGAACGAAGGGTCGAACGTCGCGACCGCCTTCTCGGTCAGCGGCATCGGCGGCGGCGGCGCGCCCGGCGGCCAGAATACCGGTCTCGGCTTCGTGGCGCTGAAGGACTGGTCGCTGCGGGAGGGCAAGGACAATTCCGCCGACGCGATCACGCAACGCGCGTCCGCCGCGTTCGCCGGTCTTCGCGATGCGCAGGTCTATGCGCTGGTCCCGCCCGCCGTCCGCGGCCTCGGCCAGTCGAACGGCTTCACGATCGAGCTTCAGAACACCAGCGGCATGAGCCTCGCCAAGTTCGAGGAAGCGCGCGACAAGCTGCTCGCCGCCGCTTCCGGCGAGCCGACATTGGCCGGCGTGCGCCTGACGGAACTGCCCGACGTGCCCAACGTCAAGGTCAACGTCGATCCGCAGAAGCTGTCGACGCTGGGCCTGACGCAGACGACGGTGAACTCGACGCTGTCGACCGCGTGGGGCGGTCAGTACGTCAACGACTTCCTCGACCGTGGCCGCGTGAAGCGCGTCTTCGTGCAGGGCGACGCTCCATTCCGGTCGAAGCCGGAGGACATCAACCAGTGGTTCGTGCGCGGCGCGAACGGCCAGATGGCCCCCTTCTCGTCCTTCGCGACGACGACCTGGGAAAAGGCGCCGGTGTCGCTGTCGCGCTTTAACGGCATCCAGAGTTTCGAATTCCAGGGTTCGGCGGCACCGGGGCAAAGTTCGGGTCAGGCGCTGGAGACGATGCGCCGCCTCGCCGGGCAGATCCCCGGCACGTCGGTCGCGCTGGCGGGCCTGTCGTTTCAGGAGGACGTGTCCTCCGGTCAGGCGCCGATCCTGTACGGCCTGTCGATCCTCGTCGTGTTCCTGTGCCTCGCGGCGCTGTACGAAAGCTGGTCGATCCCGTTCGCGGTGCTGCTGATCATTCCGCTCGGCCTAATCGGCGCGATCGCGTTCGTCACGCTGCGTGGGCTGACCAACGACGTGTACTTGCAGATCGGTCTGCTGACGACGATGGGCCTCGCCGCGAAGAATGCGATCCTGATGATCGAGTTCGCGGAACAGGCGGAGCGCAAGGGCGCACGCGTCATCGACGCCGCGTTGCAAGCGGCGAAGATCCGACTCCGCCCGATCCTGATGACGTCGTTCGCGTTCATCTTCGGCGTGCTGCCGCTCGCCATCTCCACCGGCGCGGGCGCGAACAGCCGCATCGCAATCGGTACGGCGGTGATCGGCGGCATGTTGTCGGCGACCTTCCTCGCGATCTTCTACATCCCGCTGTTCTTCGTCCTCGTGCGCCGCGGCGTGCGTGACGGTATCGCCAAATTGCGCGGTCGCCCGACCGGCTTCCAGGGTGATGACGGGCACGGTAGGAATGGTCACGGCAGGGATGGCGACAACGATGACGGCGAACCCTATGGCCCGCCCGAAGTCCAGGGGCCGCACCGGCCGGAGCCCGCATGATGCGTAAGCCGATCCTCTCCGTGGCGCTCGCTGCGACGGTTCTGTCCGGTTGCAGCCTCGCGCCGAAATATATCCGCCCCGAACTGCCAACGCCGCAATCCTGGCCGGTCGGCGACGCGTATCTGCGCCAGACCGAGGCGGCGCTGCCGTCGGTCAGCTTTCCCGCGGTATTCACCGATCGTCGGCTCCAGACGCTGATCGAGCAGGCGCTGGTCAACAACCGCGACCTGCGCATCGCCGCCGCGAATATCCAGGCGGCACGGTCGCAATACCGCGTGCAGCGCGCCGACCTGTTCCCGCAGATCGACGCGACCGGTCGCTACACCTATTCCGGCGGCGGTCGCGGCGCGACCACGACGGCCGGGGGCGGCACCGGCGGGAACGGTGGTACGGGCGGGAACGGCACCGGCGGCACCGGCGGCACCGGTACGGGGGGCACGGGGACCGGTGGCACCGGCACGATCATCACCAGCTCGGGTGGCGGCAGTGCGTTTTCGGTCGGGCTGGGCATCACCGCGTTCGAGGTCGATCTGTTCGGCCGGGTGCGCAGCCTGACCCGCGCCGCGCTCGACCGTTATTTCGCGACCGAAGCCGCCGCCCGCGCCACCCGCCTGACGCTGGTCGGCGACATCGCCGATGCGTGGCTGACCTATGCCGCGGACCAGAGCCTGCTCCGGATCGCGCAGGACACCGCGACATCGGCGCAGCGCTCCGTCGTGCTTACCCGCGCACGTCTGCGCGGCGGCATCGCCCCGCGTACCGACGTGGCGCAGGCGGAACAGATCCTCGCCACCGCCGAAAGTGATCTCGCGCTTCAGCGGACGGCGGTGGCGCAGGACGCCAATGCGCTGCAATTGCTGGTCGGCGCCCCGGTCGATCCGGCACTGCTACCGACGACGCTGGACGAGGCATCCGCCACCGTGGCCGCGCTGCCCGCGGGGCTGGACTCCCAGATCCTGCTCCGCCGCCCCGACGTGGTGCAGGCGGAGTATGAACTGCGCGCGACCAATGCGGAAATCGGCGCAGCGCGCGCGGCGCTGTTCCCGAACATCTCGCTCACCGGACTGGTCGGCTTCGCATCGAACGCGCTATCGTCGCTCTTCAAGGGCGACAGCTTCACCTATTCGGTCGCGCCGAACGTCGGCTACCCGATCTTCCGCGCCGGTGCCGGTCGAGCCGGCGTCGTCTTCAGCCAGGCACAGCGCGATGCGGCGCTCGCCACCTACGAACGCGCGATCCAGAGCGCGTTCCGGGAAACCGCCGACGCGCTCGCGCGGCAGGGTACGATCGACCAGCAGTTGAGCGCCAATCGCCGCTTCGCCGCCGCCGCCGCCGACACGCTGCGCCTGACCGAGGCATCGTATCGGGGCGGCATTTCGCCGTTCCTCAACACGTTGGATGCGCAGCGGTCCTTCTACACCGCGCAACGCCAGTTCGTCGCGACGCAGCTGACCGCCGCATCGAACCGCGTCACGCTCTACCGCGTGCTCGGCGGCGACTCGACGCTGGAGGCTACGGCCGACGGTCCGCGTCTGCTCGCCCCGTCGACGGAGCCGAGGACCGCCACGACGCCTTGACGTCATCCGCCGGCGGGGGGAGGGTCGGGACATGAACCATGTCATCCGCCGCTTCCGCCCCGCCGATCGCGACGCGATGCTCGCGTTCGCGAACAGCCTGCCCGAGCATGACCTGCTGTTCCTCGGCCGCGACCTGCGTCAGCCACGCGTGATCGAGGCGTGGCTGGAGGCGATCGAGGCCGGCTGGATCGACAGCTTTCTTGCGGAGGCGGAGGACGGCATCATCGTCGGCAGCGCCGCGCTGCTCCGCGATCCGCACGGGTGGAGCGCGCATGTCGGCGAGGTCCGCCTGCTCGTCATGGCCGACCGCCGCGGCCATGGGCTCGGCCGCGATCTGGTGGAGGCGGTCTTCGCCGCCGCCGCCGCGCACGGCCTGTCCAAGCTGACCGCATCGATGACGGTCGACCAAGCCGGATCGCGCACCCTGCTGGAGAGCGTCGGGTTCCATCAGGAGGCGCTGCTGCAGGCGCACGTCCGCGACCAGTCCGGCACCGCACACGATCTGGCAATCCTCGCGTGCACGATCGGCGGCTGACCCGGACCCGATCCGCGCGGCCCGACGTTAGGCGCTGGAGTTCAACGAAAAGGATCACGTCGCCATGAGTATCTTCGGTTCGATCAAGGACGCGATCTTCGGCCACCCCGCCGCCGCCGAGGCGAAGCCCGCGCCGACGCCGACCCCTGCCGCGGCACCAGCGCCCGCGGCTGCCGCACCCGCGCCGGCTCCGGCTCCCGCCGCACCGAAGACGATCGACGCCGACGCCGCGCTCGAGAAGATCTACCACGCGAAGGGCGATCCCGACCTCAACTACAAATCGTCGATCGTCGACCTGATGAAGCTGATCGGCATGGACCCCAGCCTCGACAACCGGAAGACTCTCGCGACCGAGCTGGGCTACGAGGGTCAGAAGGATGGTTCGGCGGAGATGAACATCTGGCTCCACAAGCGCGTGATGGAGCGTATCCGCACCGGGCAGTAAGGCCCCCGTCATTGCGAGCGTGGCGAAGCTACGCTCGCGATACGGTATTTCAGCGACGGGGCTCAGCTATCCGCCAGCCGTCCCAACGCCCACCCCACCGCCTCGCGCACCACGGGGGAGGCATCCTCCAACAGCGGCACCAACGCAGGTCGTAGGCCCGCCGCCCCACTATTTCCCGCCGCGATCGCCGCATTGCGAACCATCCGGTCGCGGCCGATGCGCTTGATCGGCGATCCCGAGAACACCTGCCTGAACCCCGCATCGTCCAAAGCCAGCAGGTCGGCCAGTTCCGGGGCGGCGAGTTCCGCGCGCCCGATAAAGGCCATGTTCGCCGCCGCCGCATCCGCGAACTTGTTCCACGGGCACACCGCCAGACAATCGTCGCAGCCATAGATGCGGTTGCCGATCCCCGCCCGGAACTCCTCCGGGATCGGTCCCGAATGCTCGATCGTCAAATACGAGATGCAGCGCCGCGCATCCAGTTGATACGGCCCAGGAAACGCATCGGTGGGGCACGCCCGCTGGCAGGCGTCACACGATCCGCAGCGGTCGCGCCCCGCCGCATCGGGCATCAGTTCCAGCGTCGTGTAGATCGCGCCGAGGAACAGCCAGCTGCCATGCTCGCGGCTGACGAGGTTCGTATGCTTGCCCTGCCACCCGATCCCCGCCGCCTCCGCCAGCGGTTTCTCCATGACCGGCGCGGTGTCGACGAACACCTTGAGATCGCATCCTTCTCCCAAATTGGCCGCCTCCTGCGCCAGCCACCGCCCGAGCGCTTTCAGCGCCTTCTTGACGACGTCGTGGTAATCGCCGCCCTGCGCATAGACCGACACGCGCCCCCGCTCCCCCGCGTCTGCCAGCGCCAGCGGATCGCGGCCAGGTGCATAGCTCATGCCCAGCGACACGACGCTGCGCACATCCGGCCACAGACCGGCGGGCGAGACGCGGTGGTGTGCGCGCTCCTCCATCCAGATCATGTCCCCGTGCCGGCCCTGTTCCAGCCACTCGCGCAGCCGTTCGCCGGCGCGCGGCGCGGCATCGGCGCGCGCGATACCGCACGCCGCGAAGCCGAGTTCGGCTGCTTTCGCCTTGATCCGGTCTTCCAGCTTGTCTTGCGCCACCCCTCCCCGCTACCACGACCGCCCCGGCGGGAGGAAGCATGGCGGACGAACGGGCGGTCACCGCCGAGCATCTTGTGAAGCGGTACGAGCAACGTCGCGTGGTCGACGGCGTCGACCTGTCGGTGCCAGCGGGCTCGATCTACGGCGTGCTCGGCCCGAACGGTGCGGGCAAGACCACGACGCTGCGCATGCTGCTGGGCATCATCGAGCCGGACGGGGGCCATCGCACGCTGCTCGGCCATATCAACCCACGCGAGGCGAGCGACCGCGTCGGCTATCTGCCCGAAGAACGCGGACTGTATCCCGCGATGAAGGCCAAGGAGGCGATCGCGTTCATGGGCGCACTGCGCGGGCTCGACTGGGCGGAGGGGCGCCGCCGCGCCGTGACGATGCTGGAGGAGGCGGGCCTGGGCCATGCCGCCGACGAGAAGATTCGCAAGCTGTCCAAGGGCATGGCGCAGCTCGTGCAGTTGCTCGGCTCGGTCGTCCACCGGCCCGACCTGATCGTCCTCGACGAGCCGTTCTCCGGCCTCGACCCCGTCAATCAGGAAAAGCTCGAAGCGCTGATCCTCGCAGAGCGGGACCGCGGCGCGACGATCCTGTTCTCCACCCACATCATGGCGCATGCCGAACGCCTGTGCGATCGGCTGGCGATCATCGCGGGCGGGCGTCGCCGGTTCGAGGGTACCGTGGACGACGCCCGCGCCACCCTGCCCAGCCGCGTCCGCTACGTACCCCATCACCCCGCGCCGGCGATCGTACAATTGCTGCCCTCCGACGCGGTGGCGGACGGCAGCGCGTGGCGTTTCCAGTTGCCGGACGGCGGCATAGAGCCGCTGCTCGTGCCCCTAATCGAGGCAGGCTATGGCATCGCCGGCCTGACGATCGAACGCCCCGGCCTGCACGACGCGTTCGTCAGGATCGTCGGCCAGCAGCCGGGGGATGCGGCATGAACAGGTTCCGCCACGCCGTCCGTCAGGCGCTGACGATCGCCCGCCGCGATTTCGTCGCCACGGTCTACACGCCCGTGTTCCTGCTGTTCCTGTTCGCCCCCGTCCTGATCGGATCGATCAGCGCGATCGGCGGCATCGGCGCCGCGAGCATGGGCGACGGCGTCGCCGACAAGGCGCGGATCGTCGCGATCGTCCCGGCGCAGGTCGCCCCGGCGATGATCGCGCAGGACAAGCGCCTGCGCGCGATGTTCCCCCGCGACTTCCGGCCGTCCACACTCAGCATCGTCGCACCCACCGCCGATCCGGGGAAGCAGGCGCGTGCGGCGATCGACGACACGCGCTTCGACGTCGATGGCGTTCTCTATGGCAACCTGACGCGGCCGCAACTGCTCGTCCCCGCCACCGACCGCTACACCGCCCCGTATCTGGAGGCGCTGGCGCAGGCGACCTTGTCCGCCGACGCCCCCCGCATCGTCGCCACCCGCCACGAGGCTATCCGCGCCCGCGCCTCGATCGGCGGCCAGCACCAGTCGGGTTTCATCGCCGTGTTCGGCATCTTCTTCCTGACGCTGTTCCTGGCGGGGCAGGTCGTCGGCACGATGGCCGAGGAACGCAACACCAAGGTGATCGAGGTGCTGGCCGCCGCCGTTCCGCTGGAGGCGGTGTTCGCGGGCAAGCTGGTCGGCATGTTCGGCGTCGCGGTGCTCTTCGTCGGCTTCTGGGGCGCCGTGCTGCTGTCGCTCGGCCAGTGGCTACCACCGACCGCCGCGCAGGCGATCGGCGATCTCGCCCCCGCGATCGGCGCGCCGACCTTCGCGCTGCTGTTCGCGGCCTATTTCTCGCTCGCCTATCTGCTGCTCGGCTCGGTGTTCCTCGGCATCGGCGCGCAGGCGTCGTCGCAGCGCGAGATCCAGATGCTGTCGCTGCCGATCACGATCGTCCAGGTCGGGATGTTCGCGCTCGCCTCGGCGGCGGCGCGGCATCCGGAAAGCTGGGTGGCGCGCGTAGCGGAAGTCTTCCCGCTCTCGTCGCCCTTCGCGATGGCGGGCCGTGCGGCCAATTCGGCGACGCTGTGGCCGCATGCGCTGGCATTGGTCTGGCAGTTGCTGTGGGTCGCGCTGTTCATCTGGACGGGGGCACGACTGTTCCGGCGCGGCGTGCTGCAGTCGGGCAGCACCCCGTTCTGGCGGCGTTCACGGGCCGCCCCTATATCGGGGTGATGCAAACCCCCTCCGATCGTCGCACCTTCCTCGGCCTTGCCGGCCTCGGCACCGCTGCTTTCGCGCTGTTCGGCTGCAAGCAGCAGGCGCAGGCGGCCGAGCGCTATCCGGTGACGATGACCGATGCGCAGTGGCAGGCGAAGCTCGGCCCCGCCGCGTACCGCGTGCTCCGCAAGGAGGGGACCGAAGTACCGTTTACCAGCCCGCTGAACGACGAGCACCGCGCCGGCACCTTCGGCTGCAAAGGCTGCGCGCAACCGCTGTTCGCGTCGAAGACGAAGTTCGACAGCGGCACCGGCTGGCCCAGCTTCTGGGCACCGTTGCCGAAAGCGGTCGGCACGCGCGTCGACGGTTCGATGATGATGCAGCGGACGGAGGTGCATTGTTCGCGCTGCGGCGGGCATCTGGGCCATGTCTTCGACGACGGACCGAAACCGACCGGCAAGCGGTACTGCATGAACGGCGTCGCGATGACGTTCCGGGCGGCCTGAGCCGCAATCGACCCGATATAGCCAAGTTCAGGGGACTTCCTCCCCTTTCCCTCAGGGGATCGTTACGGAGCCATCTCTTCTACCACCCCGGCGAAGGCCGGGGTTCAGTTCGGGTGTCCGCTGTAGCCTACTGAAGACGGAGCCTAACTGGTCCCCGGCCTTCTCCGGGGTGGTGGCTTGCTGACAGGTAAAAATTTCCTGCGATGATTCCCTTCACGGGGAGCGCCTACTTCGAGAACTCAGTCCATCTTCCCCACGAACGCCAGCACCCGCGTCTCGCGATCGGCACCGTGGGGGTATTCGACCGCCGGCTCCGCATCGGTCGTCGGCGCGTGGCCCGAATAGATGAACCCCTTCACCGGGTAGCTCGACGTGCCCAGCCCGCCCTGCGGACCATACCATACGCGCACCTGGCTCCAGTCGCCTGCTGCCGACACGTCGACCGCGCGCACGTTCGTCTCGACGGCACCGCGCCGCGACCAGTTGGCATGGGTCAGCAGCACCTCGCGCTCGCTGACCACGCGCGACACCATCGCGACATGGCCGACGCGCATCCGACGCGTGGAGTCGAAGGCCAGCACAGCGCCCGGCTGCGGCACATGGCCACGCTCGTACTTGCCGTCCGCCTGATTCCACCAGGTGTTGGCGTTACCGTGAATATCGATGCCCGAGATTTCGCGAGCATAGGGCGCGCACTGCCAGAATTGTGCCGCAGCCGGAGTGGCCATCATCAGGCCGCACGAAAACACCAGCGCAAAACGCGCTGCAAAACTCTTGATCATGGTCGTCAGACCCCCCGGTCTCAATCGGTGTGAGTCTCGGCTACGGGCAAAGGTTTATTTTTGGAATATCGCCGGGAACCTTATCCGACGAAACGTTTCATCGGGGGGGCCAGCCCCCGATTGGGGGAGTCATGCTGTCGTTGAATCACCCATCATCGGCCGGTTTCGGGTGCTCAGCCCGGATTGCCGACGCGGTGAACCGGCTCCGGCCCGTGCGTTCGTGCCAGCGTTTCGAACTGCGTGCCGTCGATCCGGATCTCGTTGAAGCCCGGTGGGCTGTTGCGCGTCCGCACCGACAGCGTGCCCGCGCCGATCATGCGGATGACGCGCCCCGCGCGTTCGACGGGGATGTCGAACGGATCGTGGACGTGGCCCGTCAGCACGGCATGCGCGCCCGCCGCCGCCAGTTCGCTCAACGCCTCCTCGCCGCGCGCGGTCTTCGCCGTGCCCTTGGTCGGTCCCTCGATCAGCGGATGATGCGCGGCGATAAAGATCAGATTCTCCTTCGGCGCGTCCTCGATCAGCGCCAGTGCGCGGCGCAGCGAGCTTTGGCTGACGCGCCCCTTCGACCAGTTCCACCGCCACTGCGCGCGCGCCGTCGTCTTCAGCGGCACGATCGTCACGCCGTGCAATTCCAGCGGCTTCTCGATCATCCGCTCGACCGCGGCGTAGCGCGTATAGGGCGCGATGAAGCGCCGGATCGGGTCCCAGTAATAGGGAATGTCGTGGTTGCCGACCTCCAGCGTCACCGGCGCGGCGAGGCCTTTCAGCCACGCACCGCCCTCCACGAACTCCTTCGTGCGCGCCCGCATCGTCAGGTCGCCGGTCATGATGACCGCGTCCGGCTTCTCTGTCGCAACGAGTTCGGTGAACCAGGCGACCGCGGCCTTGTCCTCCTTGCCGAAATGAACATCGCTGACGTGAAAGAGCCTGATCATCCCCGGCGTTTCCCCGGCCCCAGGGCCTGCGTCAAGGCCGCCCGCGTCATGGCAGGTCGGCCAATGCGCGCGGCTGATGGATCGGACAACCGTTGAAGCGTCCGCGATAGTCGGCGGAAAAGGCGTAGGTGTCCTTGCGCGCGCGGTTGACGTTGCCGAGCGGACGGTGCGCCGCGATCCCGTGCCAGATGCTGTACGACAGCGCATCGTCGACCGCGTCGGATCCGCCATGTTCCCAGCTGTGCTGCGGCGGCACTTCGAGCGTAGCGACCGTGACGAACGGGCTCGTCTTCGCGTCCCATTCCTCGGTCGGGTCCTCGACCGGCATGGTGTCGAGATCGGTATTGAGCTGCACGCGAAACTCCCACGTGCCGCCCTGCGACACCAGCACCTCGTTCACCACCTCGCGCAGCGCGTCGGGCCGGTCGTGCGTCGACACCGTGTCACCCGTCAGCTGCGTCAGCGCGGGGCTGACCGGCACGATCTGGAAGTTGGCGATATGGTCGCCGTAACGGAACGGCGTCTGCGACCAATATGTCTCGCCCAGCGGATGCACGTTCGGCGCACCGCCCAGTTGCTGCAACGTCGCCGATGGAAGGCCGATCGCCTCAAGCGGCGCTTCGATCGCCCGCAGTATACCGGAGAGCAGCTTCTTGCCGCCCTCCGCCTTGTCGGTCGTCGCGGCCAATAGCTTCAGGTTCTTCGCGAAGGCGGCAGCGTCGGGAGCGCTGAACACCGGTCCATTGACCATGATGAAGTCCTGCGTCGTGTCGCCCTCAGACCCCGGCAACCGCTCGCCCTCGACGTTCAGGACCTTCAGCGCCAGCCCACGCGGCAGGCCGATCGAATCGTCCAGCAGGTCGCCCGGATTGGTGGAGATGCGCAGGATCGCCTCATGCTCGCCCGGCGTCGCGAACAGTCCCTGCGCCAGTTCGGGCGGCAAGCCGGAGTGGACGCGGAACACGCCCTTCGCGATCCCATGCGCCTTGGCGTGCACCGCGCGGACGGCGTGGCCATAGTCTTTCGACGTGGTGTCCAGAATGTGGCGGAACGACTCGTTGAGCTGCCCGATCGTCTCCGCCTCGTCCGGCTTCACGATTTCGACGGACGGGTCGTAGCGGATCGGTGCGGGCATGACGGTGATCTCCTGTGATCTCCGCCCGTTAACCCGCCGGTACAACGCCGCGTTCCCACCCATTCCTCGCCTGCATGGGGAGGAATGGGTGGGAAAGGGTCGCTCGAAAACGTCTCCCCACCTCAAGGGAGGGGAGCAGCCGACTCAGATATGGATCGCCCGGCCGTACGCACCCAGCACGCTCTCGTGCATCATCTCGCTCAGCGTCGGATGCGCGAAGACGGTTTCCATCAGCTCCGCCTCGGTCGTCTCGAGCTGGCGCGCGACGACATAGCCCTGAATCAGCTCGGTCACTTCCGCGCCGACCATGTGCGCGCCGAGCAATTCGCCCGTCTTGGCGTCGAATACCGTCTTCACGAAGCCCTCGGCCTCGCCCAGCGCGATCGCCTTGCCGTTGCCGATGAAGGGGAATTTGCCGACCTTCAGCTCGTACCCGGCCTCCTTCGCCTTCGCCTCGGTCATGCCGACGCTGGCGACCTGCGGACGCGAATAGGTGCAGCCGGGGATGTTGCCCTTGTCCATCTGATGCGGCGATCCGCCGGCGATCTTCTCCGCGGCGATCACGCCCTCGTGGCTCGCCTTGTGTGCCAGCCACGGTGCGCCGGTCACGTCGCCGATCGCCCAGATGCCCGGTACGTTGGTCTGGCCATAACCGTCGGTCTTGATGTGCCCGCGGTCGGTTTCGACGCCCAGCGCCTCCAGCCCGATATTCTCCGTATTCGGCACGATACCGATCGCGACGATGACGTGGCTGAACTCGGTCGTCTCGACCTTGCCGTCCTTGCCCTTGATCGACGCCTTCACGTTCGCCGCACCCGGTTCGATCTTCTCGACGCCCACGCCGGTCAGGATCTTGATCCCCTGCTTGGTCAGCGCCTTGTCCATGAACGCGGAGACTTCCTCATCCTCGACCGGCAGGATGCGGGGCAGCATCTCCACGATCGTCACGTCCGCGCCCATGTCGTTGTAGAAGCTGGCGAACTCCACGCCGATCGCGCCCGATCCGATGACCAGCAGCTTGGTCGGCATCTCGGTCGGCACCATCGCGTGGCGGTACGTCCAAACGCGCTTGCCGTCCGCCTTGGCGAACGGCAGGTCGCGGGCGCGCGCACCGGTGGCGACGATGATGTTCTTCGCCTCCAGCTCGACCGTCTTGTCGCCCTGCTTCACCGACAGCTTGCCCGGCGCGGTCAGCGTGCCGAAGCCCTCGTGCACCGCGACCTTGTTCTTCTTCATCAGGCCCTTGACGCCCGCATTCAGCTGGCCTGCGACCTTGCGCGAACGATCGACGATCTTGCCCAGATCGAACCCGACGTTGCTCGCGCTGAGACCGTAGGAATCGGCGTGCTGCATGTAGTGGTAGATTTCCGACGTCCGCAGCAGCGCCTTGGTCGGAATACAGCCCCAGTTGAGGCAGATACCGCCCAGTCGCTCACGCTCCACGATCGCGGTCTTCAGCCCGAGCTGCGACGCCCGGATCGCCGCGACATAGCCGCCCGGCCCCGAGCCGAGAATGATGAGGTCGTAGGTTTCAGCCACGGATAGCTCCTGGGGAATAGCAAAACAGAATATGCGGCGCGGGCGGCTCTAGGCCAACCCCGGCACCTTGCGCGGACGACGCTCCTCGTCGGTGGCGACGAACACGAAACGCGCCTGCGTGACCTTGCACGCCTCTTCGACATGGCGCGCGCGCCGCCAGGCCTCGACCTCGATCGTCATCGACGTATTCCCGACCGCGACCAGCGTAGCGTAGACCGACACCTCGTCGCCGACCAACACCGGCGCGTGAAACTTCATCGCGTCGACCGCGATCGTCACCGCGCGTCCGCCCGAATGGCGCGACGCCACCGACCCTGCGGCCAAGTCCATCTGGCCCATCAGCCAGCCGCCGAAGATGTCGCCATAGGGATTCGCATCGCCCGGCATCGCCGCGACGCGGATCGTCGGCGTCTGGTCCGGCAGTATCGTCACCGCGTCGCTCCCTGTCGGCCCACATCGGCGCGGCGGGCGCGGCGCAGCGGGCGGATGCTGTCGATCAGCAGCGCCAGCGTCGCGCCGCCGCCGCACCACCAGATCTCCTCCCGGCCCAACGGATAGGCCCAGGCGGCCAGCCCCGTCAGCGCCACGACGGTGACGAGGCCGATCGCAAGGTGCAACAGCTCCACCGCCACGCGCATCGGGTCAGGCCAGCATGCCCAGCGGCGTCTCGATCAATTCCTTGAACGCCTTCATCAGCTCTGCGCCGTCAGCGCCATCAATTGCGCGGTGGTCGAAGCTGCCGGTCGCCGACATCACCGTCGCGATGCCGAGTTCGCCGTCGATCACGTATGGACGCTGCTCGCCCGCGCCGATCGCCATGATCATGCCCTGCGGCGGGTTGATGACCGCCTCGAACTGCTTGATCCCGAACATGCCCATGTTGCTGATCGACGCGGTGCCGCCCTGGAATTCCTCGGGCTTCAGCTTGTTCTCCTTGGCGCGACCGGCCAGGTCCTTCACCTCGGTGGAGATCGCCGACAGCGTCTTGCCCGCGGCGTCCTTCACGATCGGCGTGATCAAACCCGACGGCGTCGACACCGCGACCGAGATATCGGCGCGCGAGAAGCTGATGAGCTGGTCCGGCGTGAACATCACGTTGCACTTCGGCACCGCGATCAGCGCGACGCCCAGCGCCTTCACCAGCATGTCGTTGACCGACAGCTTGACTCCTCGCGACGCCAATGACGCGTTCAGCTCGCCACGCAGCTTCAGCAGCGCGTCGAGGCGGATATCCACCGTCAGGTAGATGTGCGGCACCGTCTGCTTCGATTCGGTCAGGCGGCGCGCGATCGTCTTGCGCATGTTCGAGAGCTTGGTCGCCTCGTGCGGGATGTCCGGCACGGCGGCGGGCTTCGGCGCGGGCGCAGGTGCGGCGGCCTCGGCCACCGGCGCAGCCGCAGCAGCGGGCGCAGGTGCTGCTGCACCGAGCTTCGCGCCCTCGACGTCGGCCTTCACCACGCGACCGTTCGGTCCGGACCCGCTGAGACCGGCGAGGTCGATACCCTTCTCGGCCGCGATCCGGCGCGCGAGCGGGCTCGCCTTGGTCCGGCCACCCCCTCCCGACGACGCAGGCGCTCCCGACGACACAGGCGCTCCCGACGACGCGGCGCCAGCCTTCGCCGTGCCCGCATCGGCAGGACGGCCGTGATCCTCGGCCTGCGTGATCGTGCGATCGGCGGGCTTGGCCTCGCTACCGGTCTTGTTCGGATCTTCGGGGTTCGGCGCGCCCTTGAACTGCGGGTCCGTGGGCTGCGGTGTCTCGCTTTTCGTCGGTGCGGACACGGAGGAAGCGTCCTCGCCCTCCTCGGCCAGCACGGCGATCACCGCACCGACCTTCACATTGTCGGTACCTTCGGCGATGACGATCTTGGCGATCACGCCCTCGTCAACCGCCTCGAACTCCATCGTCGCCTTGTCGGTTTCGATCTCGGCCATGATGTCGCCGGACTTGACGGTATCGCCTTCCTTGACGAGCCACTTGGCCAGCGTGCCCTCCTCCATCGTCGGCGACAGGGCGGGCATTTTGATCTCGATCGACATGCAGGTCCTCGGGCTCTCCGTAACGTCATCGTCTCTCGCGCCCCAACGCCGCCGGGTCAAGGCCGGCGGCTTGCGCTCCGCCCCCCGGCGCGCCACACCGTACCGCATAAGAGGGGCCACGGACGGGAGTTCACGATGCGTATCTATCTGGTCGTGATCGACGATACGCCCGAAGCGGCGATCGCCCTGCGCTTCGCCGCACGCCGCGCCGTGAAGACCGGCGGCGGGGTCGAAATCCTGACGCTGCTGCCACCGCAGGAATTCATCGCGTTCGGCGGCGTGCAGGCGACGATCGAGGAAGAGGCCCTGCACCACGCAGAGGGTCTCGTCGAACAGGCCGCCGGCGCGCTGGTCGAGGAATCCGGCCTGAAGCCCGCGATCACCGTGCGCGGCGGCGAGGGTCCGAAGGTCATTCGCGAGATGATCGCGGCCAATCCCGACATCGCCGCCCTGGTGCTGGGCGCCGCGGCGACCGGCGCCCCCGGCGCGCTCGTCACGCACTTTACGGGGGCCGATGCGGGTGCGCTCAGCGTGCCGGTGATGATCGTGCCGGGTTCGCTGACCAGCGAACAGATCGATCGGTTGAGCTAGGCGCTCAGGCCTCCAGCCACGCCAATGCCGCAGCACGATCGTCGAAGACGCGGATCTCGTCCCGCGTCGCCGCCAGTCGCCGCGCCTGTTGCCGCGCCAGCATGCCCTTGGTGAACAACGCGACCTTGCGGGAGCGGATCGGCGGGTTCGCCATGAACGCCTGCAACGCGGCGACCACCTCCTGCGACTGGATCGCCGCGCGCGTGTAATCGCACAGCACGATCGAGGATCGCCCGCCAGCCGTCGCTGCCTGCAACGCCGCCAGCAACTCCCCTGCGAACACGCGGAGATGGTCGCTCGTCCAGAACCCTTCGACGGTGACCTCGACCATGCCGTGGTCGGGCTTGACGGTAATCGTATGCATGGCGTGTCTCCGCCTCTCGGCCTGCCCACCAGCGGTTAACCGCCGGTAACCGAACCGCTTTGGGTGACATCGCTTGAACCCGGTCGCTGCACCGGCTTAGGATCGCGGCCATGATCCTGATGCTCCTGGCCACTGCCGCCGCCGCGCCTGCTCCTGCCGCACCCGCCCGCCTCCGCGCCGATGTCGAGGCACTGGTCGGGTTCGGCACGCGCCACACCGCCAGCACCACCACCGACCCGCGGCGCGGCATCGGCGCGGCGCGCGACTGGACCGCGCAGCAATTCGCCGCGATCGCGCGCGCGTGCGGCGGCTGCGTCACCGTCGATCGCATCTCCCGCCGCGTCTCCGGTCCGCGCGCGCCGAGCGGCGTCGTGGTGGAGGACGTGCTCGGCATCCAGCCCGGCCGCGATCCGAACCGCGTCGTGATCGTCGGCGCACACATCGACAGCCGCGTCACCGATGTGATGGACACGACGAGCGACGCCCCCGGCGCGAACGACGATGCCTCCGGCGTGGCGCTGGTGCTGGAGGCTGCCCGCCAACTATCGAAGCGCAAGTTCGATGCCACGATCGTCTACGCCGTCTTCTCCGGCGAGGAACAGGGCCTGTGGGGCGCATCGCTGCTCGCCGACACCGCGAAGGCGCGCGGCTGGGATGTCACCGCGATGCTCAACAACGACATCGTCGGCAACGCCGTGGGTCAGGGCGGCAAGCGCGAGGACCGCTACGTCCGCGTCTTTTCCGAAGGCATCCGCTCGTCCGAGGACCTCGCCCAGCAACAGGCCCGCCGCGCGATCGGCGGCGAGGACGACGGCCCCAGCCGCGCCCTGGCGAAAGCGATCGGCGACATCGCGGCGGCGGATCGTGGCGGGATCGGCGTGATGCTCGACCGCCGCCCCGACCGCTTCGGCCGCGGCGGCGATCACGAGCCGTTCCTCAAGCTCGGCTACCCCGCCGTTCGCTTCTCCGTCGCCAACGAGAATTGGGACGCACAGCATCAGGACCTGCGCACGGAGGGCGGCACGGTCTACGGCGACACCGTCGACCGGATGGATTTCGCCTATCTGGCGAAGGTCACCGCGCTCAACATCGCCACCCTCGCCCGCCTCGCCGCCGCCCCGCCCGCACCCGCCAGCGCGAGTTTGAAGGGCGATCTGTCGCGCGACACGATCGTCCGCTGGGCCGCATCGCCGGGCGCGGTGCGCTACCGCGTGCGCTGGCGGCGCAACGACACGGCCGACTGGACGCAGACCCGCGATGTCACGGGCACGGAAACGAACTTGGCGCAGGTGCCGGTCGACGACCATTTCGTGGGCGTCTCCGCGGTGGCGGCGGACGGATCGGAAAGCCTCGTCACGTTCGCGGGAAGGGAAACGGCACGGTGATGTCGCCACACCGCAGCACTGCGCCTTGGAACTGACACCCGCGACGCCCGCCGTATGTCCGGATCAAGCGGCAGATTCCCGTGCGCCGGCGCGCGATGCCGGGCGACAAGTCAACGCCGGCAGCACAGTGCCTTGCTCTTGACCCGACGCTTGGCATGCCACGTCCGCCGCGGCGCATCCTCGTAATATTCGGTCGTTGTCGTGGTCGTGACCACCGGCGCGCTTTGCACCGTCACCGTCGTCGTGGTGCCGCCGCCGCCATAATAATCGGCCCCGCCGCCCGTCGTCACAACCGTGTGCCCATCCTGCGACACCCAATGCTCGCCACCGCCATAGCCGTGCGCAACGGGCGGCGGCGGATAGGCTGCGCCATAGCCGCGATCGTCATAGCCGCGCCGTTCGTAACCTCCGTCGTCATGACTACGGTCGTCGCGATACGCATAACCGTCCGGCTCGCGGCCGCGATCTTCGCCCTTATCGATCGCATAGCCCGCCGCCGCACCGACGCCCGCACCGATCAGCGTTCCGCCCAACCGGTTGCCGCGACCCGCGATCACGTTGCCCGCAACGCCACCGGCCACCGCACCGATCGCCGCCCCGCCCAGGCCGTTGTCGCCGGTCCGCGTATCGCGGCGCGCGGGCGGATACGGCGGCGGGGGACCACGGTCGCCCGCCATCTCGTAACTACCGCCGTCATAATGGTCCCAGTCGATTCCACCGACCGTGTCGTAGACCGATCCCCGCGCATCGATCAGCACCGCATCGTCATAATAGCGCGACCAGCGATAGCCCGCCCGCGGCTGCGCCAACCCGTACGCCGACCAATTGCCCAGCGCGAAACCCGGCTGCACCCAATAGGGCGGCAGCGCCCAGCCGGCATAGGGCCGGCGATAGCCGTTCCATCCGCCCGGCGCGTTCCAGCCCGCCGCCCAACGCCCTTGCCGCATCTGCCAGCGCGGGCCGGCCCGCATCGTCGTCCCCCGCTGCGCCGCGACGATCGGACGTGCGGGAGCAGAAGGCATGGCCCGCACGGGAGCGGCAGGCATCGCCGCCCGCCCCGGCACCGGGTAGGATGCACCCGCGGACCCCGCCCGCTGCGCGTCGGCCGCACCCGCGGCGACGAGCATCCCCGCGATCATTCCAGCACCCGCAATCGCGCGCATGGGCCGTCTCCCCGATCAAACCGTGGAAGCCGCCCACGCGGACTCCGTTCGTCCACGATCTACCATCGGCCCACCGCACCTGCCAGCGCGCGTCCAGTCCCGATCTGGATCAGTCCACAGGCGTCGGCGACAGCCGCTCGACGAGCAGCGCCGCCAGCGCCTCGCATCCCTTCGCGTCCTCCGCATCGAACCGCGCCGGCTCCGGGCTGTCGAGGTCGAGCACGCCCAGCACCACGCCGTCCCTGACCAGCGGCACCACCAGTTCGGACCGGCTCGCCGCGTCGCAGGCGATGTGGCCCGGGAACGCATGCACGTCCTCGACCAGTTGCGTCTCGCCCGTGGCCGCGGCGGTGCCGCAAACGCCCTTGCCCACCGCGATGCGGATGCACGCCGCCTTGCCCTGGAACGGCCCCAGCACCAGTTCGCCGTCCACCATGCGATAGAAACCCGCCCAGTTCAGGTCCGGCAGATATTGCCAGATCACCGCCGCCGCGTTCGCCATATTGGCGATCGAATCCGGCTCCCCAGCCGTCAGTGCATCGATCGCCGCCGTCAGGTCGCGATACAACTCCGCCTTCGAACCGTTGGAAACATCGAACGAATACATCAATCCACCTTCACCCGCCCGCGGCCCGCCTTGACGCCCGCACGCTTTACCTTGCCCTCGACTCGCCGCGCCTTGGCGGCCTTGGACGGCTTGGTCGGCCGCCGCTTCTTGGGCACGAAGGTGGCGTCGCGGATCAGCGCGATCAAGCGTTCGCGCACCTCCTGCCGGTTGAGCAGTTGCGACCGCGATCCCTCGCCGCGCAACACCAGCACGCCATCGCGCGTCATCCGCGATCCCGCCAGCTCCGCCAGCCGCATCTTCACCGCGTCCGGCAGGTTCGGCGAGTTCGCCACGTCGAACTTCAGGATCACCGCACTGTCGGTAGTGTTGACGTGCTGCCCACCGGGCCCGCCCGCCCGCGTCGCCGTCTCCTGCAACTCGCCGTCGTCGATGGCGATGCTGCGGGTGACGGGAATGGCGGTCACGGCTCCCAACCCGCAAAGCGCTCCGGCAACGGCGCGATGGCGTGGATCGGATCCTTGCCCGGCCTCGCGACCGTCAGTTCGGCGGCATGCAGCATCATCCCCAGCCGATCCGCGCGCCCATAGACCGGGTCGCCGACCACCGCCGCACCCAGACCGGTCGCGGCATGCACGCGGATCTGGTGGGTCCGGCCCGTCTCGGGACGGAACTCGACCAGGCTGCGCCCGTCACGTGTCGCCAGCCCCCGCCACTTCGTCCGCGATGCCTTGCCGCCCGAATCGCCGACCATCCGCCAGCCCGCCTCCGCGCTCGACACCTTCGCCAGCGGCAGGTCGATCAGCCCCTCGCCCTCGATCACGCCTTCCAGCACCGCGAGGTAGCGTTTCTCGACGCTGCCCGCCTCGAACGCCTGCTGGAACCGCGCCCCCGCCTTGGGATTGCGCGCCAGCAACAGGCATCCGCTGGTATCCCGGTCCAACCGGTGCACCGCGGTCGGCCAGCGCCGGAAGCCGAACTTCAGCGATTCGAGGTGGTTTTCGAGACTCAGCGAGCCGTCGCGCGGCTTGTCGACCGGCAGTCCGGCGGGCTTGTCGATGACGAGGGCTTCGCCGTCGATGAACAGGACGTGGTCACCATGCATGCCGCGCTCCTTGCCACCGCCGCGCCCGCCATGCCAGAGGGCGCGCGCGATGCTGCTGATGCTCCTGCTCCAGGCCACCGCGCCAAACCCGGCTCTGGCGCCCACCCCGGACGGCCGCGTCCTCGGCCATTTCCCCTACGGCGACGTCGCGCCCGGCGAACTGGTCGATGCCCCGACCGGTTTCGGCATTCACGCCTGCCGCATCCGCCGCGACGTGCTGCCCGACCTGCAACGCCTGCTGATGGCCGCCGCCAGCGACCCGAGCGTCGGCGGCACCCTGCGCGGCCTGTCCTGCCACCGCTCGATTCAGCGTCAGAGTGGCGTGTTCCGAACCGGCGGCGAGGGCGATGCCGAAAGCCGGTCGATCTCCGTCGCACCACCCGGCCATAGCGAGCATACCACCGGTTATGCGATCGACTTCGCGATCCGCCCCTCGCCCAATTGCCCCGACATCGAGGCATGCATGGCCAATCTGCCCGCGGCGAAATGGCTGATCGCCAACGCCCCGCGCTTCGGGTTCGAGATGAGCTTCCCCGCCGGCAATGCGCAGCGCGTAAAATGGGAGCCGTGGCACTGGCGCTGGGTCGGCACGACCCGCGCAACCCCCGGTGCCGCCCAGGCCCGCTTCCTCTTCGCCAAGGCGCGCGCGGCGTTCCCCGCCGACCCCGGCATTGCCGAGCCGCTGAAGATCGTCCTGACCGGCCAACCGAATGCACCGGTCCGGGAAGTGGTGAAGGCGGACAAAAAGAAAAAGCGCAAACGCTAAAATCCTCCCCGTTCACGGGGAGGGGGACCACGAAGCGGTGGAGGGGCAGCCACGAGCGACACTGCCAGCAGCTACCCCTCCGTCACGCCTTCGGAGCGCCCCGGCAAGTTCTTCTAACTCCCCTCCCCTCGGGGAGGGGTTGGGGGAGGGCGGCGCCGCAGGCCACACGGCCAAGGCTCCACCCCACCCCCACCCTCCCCTCGCCGGGGAGGGAGAAAATCACATCATCCGAACAGCTTCGCCGCCGTCTCCGCGATCCGCTTGCCCTGATAGCGCGCGCCGTCCAGTTCCACCGCACTCGGCTGGCGCGAGCCATCGCCATCCGCCAGCGTCGACGCGCCGTACGGCGTGCCGCCCTTCACCTCGTCGACGCCCATCTGGCCCTGATATCCGTAATCCAGGCCGACGATCGTCATGCCGTGATGCAGCAGGTTGGTGATGATCGAGAACAGCGTCGTCTCCTGCCCGCCATGCTGGCTGGCGGTGGAGGTGAAGGCGCCGCCGACCTTGCCGATCAGCTTGCCCTGAAACCACAGACCGCCCGTCGTATCCCAGAACGCCGCCATCTGCGCCGGCATCCGGCCATAGCGGGTCGGCGCGCCGACGATGATCGCGTCATACTGCGTCAGCGCGTCGGGACCCTCGATCTCGGGATGCGCGGTGTCGGTCTTGAAGTGCGCCGCCTCAACGACATCCTTCGGCGCGGTCTCGGCGACGCGGCGGATGTCGACCTCGGCCCCACCCGCGCGCGCACCCTCGGCGACCGCGTCCGCCATCTGCTCGATATGGCCGTAGGACGAATAATACAGCACCAGAACCTTGGTCATGCGGCTAAACTCCAGAAGGATGGGAACGGCAGCGTCGGGGACGAACGACCCGACACGGGGAAAAGGAACGGGTCGATGTCGCCAAGATAGGCGTCGCCTGCATCGCGTAAATGGAAACGATAGAAAACGATCGTTTCGCATGTTAGTAACCTAAAGCGCTCCGGAGAGAGCCGAGCGATCGCGGGGAGCAGGACCGATGAGACTACCCGATCTGGAAGCGTGGGCCATCTTCGCCGCCGTCGCGGAACATCGCTCGTTCAGCGGCGCGGCCGACGCGATCGGCCTCAGCAAGGCGACCGTGTCGAAAGCTGTCGCCCGGCTGGAGGCGCATCTGGACCAGTCGCTGTTCCATCGCACCTCGCGCCGGCTCGCACTGACCGAGTCGGGCCGCCCCCTCGCCGATCACGCCCGGCGGATCGTTGCGGAAGCGACCGCCGCCGAGGAAGCCGCACGCAGCGCCGCCGCGGCCCCCGCCGGCCGCATCCGACTCGCCGCGCCGATGAGCTTCGGGCTGACCAACATCGCGCCGATCGTCGCGGAATTCCTCGCCGCGCACCCGGCAATCGAAATCGAATTGCATCTATCCGACTCGCGCGTCGACATCGTCGCGGAGGGGTTCGACGTGGCGCTGCGCATCGGCGACCTCGCGGACAGTTCGCTGCGTGCCCGCCGGCTCTGCGCGATCCAGGCGCACATCATCGCCGCCCCCGCCTATCTGGAGCAATATGGCGAACCGCTGACCCCGACCGATCTCGGTCGCCATCGCGTGCTTGGCTATGCCAATTTGCCCGGTCCGTGGCGCTTCCGCGGACCGGACGGCGCGGACCTCAGCATCCGCACCGCCGGGCCGTTGATGGCGAACAGCGGCGATGCGCTCGTGCCGTCGCTGCTCGCCGGGCTCGGCATTTCGCGGCTGCCGGAGTTCATCATCGGCGCGCATCTCGCGACGGGCGCCCTCGTCCCGATCCTCAAGGACTGGTCGCCCAGCGCCACCGCGCTCCACCTGCTGACGCCCCCCAGCGCCCTCCGCCCCGCCCGCGTCGAGGCGCTGATCGCCTTCCTGACCGAACGCTTGCGCACCGCGCCTGTCCTACACTCCGACGATCTGCGAGAGTCGGCGGGATGATGCACCTGTCACCCGACCCTGCCCCGTGCTCCAGCGAAGGCGGGAGCACGGTGGCGCAACACCATTCGTCATGCCGGGCTCATCCCGGCATCCACCGCGCGGCACACTCAAACGCAAAGAGGCTTGCGGGACCGTGGTTGCCGGGACGATCCCGGCATGACGGTGGTGTACATGGTCAGCATCGCCGCCTTTCCTCCGCCTGCGAACACGCATGTGGGACAGCAACCGCATGACCCCCGAACAGCGCGAAGTGGAGGACACCCCTCCAACGCCTCCACTTCCTCCACTTCGCGCCCCGGCCGGTGCCCGCCTCGCCCCGGATGCGGACGACGCGCGGTTCATTCGTCGCACCCTGATCCTCGTCGTCATCGCCGCCGTCCTGCTCGCGCTGTGGCGTGCCAGCGACCTGCTCATCCTGGCCTTCGGCTCCGTTCTCGGCGCGACCGTCATCCACGCGCTCGCGCGGATGTTCCGCCGTCGTACCGGCGCGTCGGCGAAACTGTCGCTCGGCCTCGGCATGGGCAGCGTTCTCGCTGCGATCGGCTTCCTCGTGTGGTTGTTCGGCGTCGCCTTCCGCCAACAGGTCAACGCGCTCGTCACCGCGCTGCCCGGCCTGATCGACCAGCTCGCCGCCTGGGCCAGCCGGTCGCCGGTGGGGGAGAAGATCGTCGATGCCGTCCGCGCCGCCTTCGCCGGCAGCCGCGTCGCGCAGGATATCGGCGGGCTGGCGCAGGGCACGGGCGAGCTGCTGCTCAACGCCCTGCTGCTCCTGATCGGCTCGCTGTTCCTCGCCGCCGACCCCAAGGTCTACGAACGCGGACTGCTGCTGCTGGTGCCGCCGCGTCACCGTCCCGCGTTCGAGGATGCGCTGTTCGACGTGGGGGAGACGCTCCGCCTGTGGCTGCGCTCGTCGCTGATCCTGATGACGTCGATGGGCGTGCTCGTCGGCACCGGCCTCGCGATCTCCGGCGTCCCCTCCGCCGCCGCGCTGGGGCTGCTCGCGGGATTGTCGGAATTCATCCCTTATGTCGGGCCGACCGCGGCGATGATCCCGGCGCTGGGGCTGGCGGCCACCGTCGGCACCGGTCCGCTGATCGGCACGCTCGCCACCTACGCGATCGTGCGCCTGATCCAGACCAACTTCATCACGCCCTATGTCCAGCAACGCGTCATCGCGATCCCGCCCGCGATCACCGTGTTCGCGATCATCGGTATCGGTGTCATCTTCGGCATCTTCGGTCTGTTCTTCTCGGCCGCGCTGCTGGTGGTGTTCTTCACCCTGATTCGCAGCCTCTATCTGCGCGAGGTGCTGGGCGAAGACATCCCGCGCACTGCCCACACTACACTCATAACGGGTGGCGACTCGCGGGAATCACTCGATTAAGCTCGAATTAACCTTTTGCCTTCAGATGTTCTTTGGTTAATGAAATCCGGGTCGGTCGCTTCGGGAAAAAAGCGGCCACGCCAAGTGGGGAACTGCCTGATGCGCGTGCTGCTGATCGAGGACGAGCCGACGACCGCCAAGGCGATCGAGCTCATGCTGACGACCGAAGGCTTCAACGTCTACACCACCGATCTCGGTGAGGAAGGCTTGGATCTCGGCAAACTCTACGACTACGATATCATCCTGCTCGACCTGAACCTGCCGGACATGCACGGCTACGACGTGCTGAAGAAGCTGCGCGTGGCCCGCGTGACGACGCCGGTGCTGATCCTGTCGGGCGTCAACGAAATGGACTCGAAGGTCCGCAGCTTCGGCTTCGGTGCCGACGATTACGTGACCAAGCCGTTTCACCGCGAAGAGCTGGTGGCGCGCATCCACGCCGTCGTCCGCCGGTCGAAGGGTCATTCGCAGTCGGTGATCCGCACCGGCAAGCTGGCGGTGAACCTCGACGCCAAGACCGTCGAGGTCGACGGTGCCCGCGTGCACCTGACCGGCAAGGAATATGCGATGCTGGAGCTGCTGTCGCTCCGCAAGGGCACCACGCTGACGAAGGAGATGTTCCTGAATCATCTCTATGGCGGCATGGACGAACCCGAACTCAAGATCATCGACGTCTTCATCTGCAAGCTGCGCAAGAAGCTCAGCCTCGCGTGCGACGGCGAGAATTATATCGAGACGGTCTGGGGCCGCGGCTACGTGCTGCGCGAACCCGACGAACTCGGCGAGACCGCCCAGGTGGCGTAACCCTTCCTCACATGGGGAAAAGCGAAGGCCGTGGCACCGGGGGGCGCCACGGCCTTTTGTTGTTGGAGAAGGGCGCGTAGACCCGGTGGGTCAAAAAGGCCCGCTCCTTGAACCGTCCGTGAAATGCACAGCGAGAGCTGGGGTCTGCCGCGGCGGCGCGGGTCGTTTTCCCGAGAAGACCCGGGCGTAAGCGATGATGACGGACCGACATCGCGCGTTGGACTAACCTTAGCCTAACCTTCCGCGGTCGATTTAGCCCTATCCCAAAGCCGGCTCGAACACCGACCACCCGGTCCGCTGCACCAGCCGCTCCAGCGCCAGCGTGCCGAGTTGCGAATTGCCGCGCTCGTTCAGCCCCGGCGACCACACGGCGACGCTCGCCCGCCCCGGCACGATCGCGAGGATACCGCCACCGACCCCGGACTTCCCCGGCAGTCCGACCCGGAACGCGAACTCGCCCGACCCGTCGTAATGCCCGCACGTCATCATCAGTGCGTTGATCCGCCGCGCCCGCTGCGCCGACACGATCCGCCGCCCGGTCGACGGCAGCATCCCCCCCGCCATCAGGTATCGACCCGCCAGCGCCAGTTGCCGACAACTCATCGCCAGCGCGCAGGCATGGAAATAGACGCCCAGCGTTCGCTCGACGTCGTGGTGGATGTTGCCGAACGACCGCATGTAGCTCGCCAGCGCCGCGTTCCGGTATCCGGTCGCCGCTTCCGCATCCGCGACCTCTCGGTCGATGACGATGTCGTCCTCGCCCGCCAGAGTCCGGACGAAGCGCAGCATCTCCCCGATCGCCTCGCGCGGCTCGTTCCGCCCGAGCAGGATGTCGGCAACGACGATCGCACCGGCATTGATGAACGGGTTGCGCGGAATGCCATGCTCGAACTCGAGCTGCACGATCGAGTTGAACGCGCTTCCCGACGGCTCCCGCCCGACGCGCTTCCACAATTGATCGCCGACATGCCCCAGCGCCAGCGTCAGCGCGAAGACCTTGCTGATCGACTGGATCGAGAACGTCTCGTCGGCATCGCCCGCCAGATGGCAGGTGCCGTCCGCCTCGATCACCGCCATCCCGAACTTCGCGGGATCGACCTTTGCAAGTGGCGGGATGTAGGCGGCGGGCGTGCCCCGGTCGGGTGCCGCCGTCATCTCCTCCGCAATGTCGGCGACGATGTGGGAGAGGTCTATTTCCGCTCCCACACCTTTTCGCCTCCGACCCACGTCTCCTCGACCTTGGTCTGGCGCAGTTCCGTCGCCCCGGCCTGGATCGGATCGCGATCGACGATGATGAAGTCGGCCCGCTGGCCCGGTTGCAAGCTGCCGAACTGCTTTTCGGCGAACCCGGCCTTCGACGCACCGATCGTGAACGCCGCCCACGCCTGCTCGCGCGTCACCGCCTCCTGCGGCTGCCATCCGCCGAACGGCTGCCCGTCCGCCCCGGTTCGCGTGAACGCCGCCGCCCAGCCCGCGAACGGATCGGGGCTCTCGACCGGGTAGTCGGATCCGAACGCCAGCGTCGCGCCGTTGCGCAGCATCGTCGCCCACGCATACGCCCCCACCAACCGCGCCGGGCCGAGCCGCGCCTCCGCCATCGTCCGGTCGCCGGTCTGGTGCACCGGCTGCATGGAGGCGACGATGCTGTTCCGGCCAAAGCGTGGGAGGTCGGCCGGATCAACGACCTGCGCATGCTCGATCCGCCAGCGCCGGTCGCCCTTGTACGTCTCCGCCAGCTCCTCGATCGCGCCCAGCGCCTGCGCGTTGGCGGCGTCACCGATCGCATGCACCGCGACCTGATACCCGTCCATCGCCGCCCGGCTCATCAGGTTGCGCAGCGCCGTGTCGGTGTTGAACGCCAGCCCGCGCTCCTTCGGCGCATCCGCATAGGGCGCCTTCAGCCACGCCCCCCGCGACCCCAGCGCGCCGTCGCTGTACAGCTTCACGCCCGCCAGCTTCAGCCGATCGCCGTACAGCCATGGTGTCGGCCCGGTGCCGCCGATCCGGATCGTATCGTCGATCCCCGCGCCGTAGCTGACGATCCGCACCCGCAAGCCGCCGCGATCGCCCATCCGCCGATAGGTCAGCCAGTCGTCGACACTGGTGCCCATGTCCGCGGTCGCCGTCACGCCCAGCGACAGCAACGCCGACTGCGCCTTCAGGAACGCCGAGTCGCGCTCCTTCGGCAGCGGCGCCGGCACGACCTTCTGGATCAAGGCCTGCGCCATATCCACGAACACGCCGGATGGCTGCGCGCCCGTTTTCTCGATCCGTCCACCCGGGGGCGAGACGGTCTTGGCCGTGACCCCGGCCTCCCGCATCGCCGCGCTGCTGACCCAGATTGCGTGGCCGTCGCCGCGCGCCAGCACCACCGGCCGATCCCCTACCGCCGAGTCCAGTTCCGCCGCGGTCGGGAAGCGGCCCAACCCCCAGATTTCTTGATTCCAGCCGCCGCCGACGATCCAGCGCCGGTCGGGATTGTCGGCGGCATAGGCCCTGATCCGGTCCAGCGCCTCCGCCAGCGTCTTGGTTTCCGCCAGGTCCAGCTCGATCTTGCGGAATCCCAGCTCCATCACATGGCCGTGCGCGTCGATGAAGCCGGGCATCAGCACCCGGCCCTTCATGTCGGCACGCCAATCCAGCTTGTCGGGCCGCTTGTCCTTCGCCGACAGCAGTTTGGTCACGACCCCATCGCGGCTCATCAGCAGCCCGGTGAAACGCACGACCTTGCCGTCGGCATCCAGCGTCACCCCCGCGACATTGTCGACCAGCGCGTCGGCCAGCGCCGGCGTCGGCAGCAGCATCGCGGCGAGAAGCAGCCGCCTCACTTCGGCAGCCTCCGCACCAGCGAACTCGTATCGTCGCGGCCACCGCCCATCGCCTGCACGTCGGCGTAGAACTGGTCGACCAACGCCGCGACCGGCAGCACCGCGCCGTTGCTCCGTGCCTCCGCCAGCGCCAGCCCCAGATCCTTACGCATCCAGTCGACCGCGAAGCCGAAGTCGAATGTATCCTGCGCCATTGTCGGCCAGCGATTGACCATCTGCCAGCTTTGCGCCGCACCGCCGGAAATCGCCTCCAGTACCTTGTCCGTGTCGAGCCCGCTCGCCTGAGCGAACCGCAACGATTCCGCGACGCCCTGGATCACTCCCGCGATGGCGATCTGATTGCACATCTTGGTCTGCTGCCCCGCCCCAGCCTCGCCGACGTGAACGATGCGCGCGGCATAGGCCTGCATGAACGGCTCGGCCGCGGCGACCGCTTCGGCGGTGCCGCCGCACATGATCGACAACGCGCCCTTCTCGGCACCCGCCTGCCCGCCCGACACCGGCGCGTCGACGATCAGCAGCCGCGTCTCCGCCGCCAGTCGGCGGGCGATATCGGCGGAGACCGTCGTGTGGTCCACGAACAGCGCGCCGTCGCGCATCGCCGCGAACGCCCCGTCCCGCCCCAGCGTCACCGCGTGCAGATCGTCGTCATTACCGACGCACGTGAATACCGCATCGGCACCCTTGGCGGCGGCGGCGGGCGTGTCGGCGACCTCCAGCCCGGTCGCCTCCGCCTTCTGGCGCGTGCGGTTGAAGACCACCACGTCATGTCCGGCCTTCGCCAGATGCCCTGCCATAGGCGCGCCCATGACGCCCGTGCCGATGAATGCCAGTCTTGCCATGCGTCCGCGCATAAGCGGTGTTCCCCCACCGCGCCAGACGGTCTAACGCCCGCCAATGGCAACGCAGATCAACCCGCCGCAGCCCGTACTGCCCGTGTCCATCGACGACGTCCGTGTCGCGCACGACCGCATCCGTGCATCCATCGTCCGCACGCCGACGCTGATCAGCAGGACGCTGAGCGAGATGACCGGCGCGACGGTGTATCTGAAGTTCGAAAATCTCCAATTCACCGCCGCTTACAAGGAGCGTGGCGCACTCAACACGTTGTTGCAACTGTCGGACGAGGCGCGCGCCAAGGGCGTGATCGCCGCGTCGGCGGGCAATCACGCACAGGGTCTGGCCTATCACGCGAACCGGCTCGGCATCCCCGCGACGATCGTGATGCCGACGACGACTCCGACGGTGAAGGTCGTCCAGACCGAGGGGCATGGCGCGACGGTCGTGCTGGAAGGCGAGACGTTCGACGCCGCCTACGCGCATGCCCGCATCCTGGAGGCGGAGCGCGGCTACACCTTCGTCCACCCGTTCGACGACCCGCGCGTCATCGCCGGTCAGGGCACCGTTGCGATCGAGATGCTGGAGGACGTGCCGGCGATCGACACGTTCGTGACGCCGATCGGCGGCGGCGGGCTCATCTCGGGAATGGCGACCGTCGCCCGCGCGTCGGGTCGCCTGATCGACGTCGTAGGCGTCGAGGCGGAACTCTACCCGTCGATGTACAACCGCATCCGCGGCACCGACATGCCCTGCGCCGGCGACACGCTGGCCGAGGGCATTGCGGTGAAGGAGCCGGGCGCGATCACCTCGGCAATGGTCCGCGAACTCGTCGACGATATCGTCCTCGTCTCGGAGCGCAGCCTGGAGAAATCCGTCAGCCTGTTGTTGCAGATCGAGAAGACCGTGGTCGAGGGCGCCGGTGCGGCCGGGCTCGCGGCGCTGATCGAGCATCCGGAGCGGTTCCGTGGCAAGACGGTCGGCGTCGTACTGTGCGGCGGCAATATCGATACGCGGCTGCTCGCCAACGTGCTGCTCCGCGATCTGGCACGGTCGGGGCGTTTGGCGCGCCTACGGATCAGGCTTCAGGATCAGCCCGGCGCGTTGTTCAACGTCGCCCGGATCTTCGATCAGGAGCGGATCAACATCATCGAGGTGTATCATCAGCGCGTCTTCACGACGCTGCCGGCAAAGGGCCTCGTCACCGATATCGAGTGCGAGGCGCGCGATCGAGCCCATCTCGATCGGTTGGTGCTGGCTCTACAGGCCGCGGGCTACGAAACGACCCAGGTCGAACTCGCCTGAGGACACGAACGAGCGGGCGGCCAGGCCGCCCGCTCCCCGACCGATCAGTTGCTGTCCGAATCGTCGTCGTTGCTGTCGTTGACGATGGCGACGACGCCGATCGCGACAACACCGGCTGCGATGATCGCGGCAACCAGACCGCCACCGGCCAGCTTGTTCGACTTCGCCGAGGTCGACGACGCACGAACCGACTTGGCGACCGAAAGCGACGCTGCCGGGTTGGCCGACGCTGCGACGGCCGGCGCTGCAACGAGCGACATGGCGGCAACTGCGGCGGACATGGACATAAGACGCATAAACTTCTCCCTTTAAACCTTCGACACACGATTTGCCGCAACGCGGCATACCACATTAAGTTGCAACCGGAATCAATTTCGCCCCGGTTGCGACGAAGTGTTGCCGCTACGGCCCACACCGTTAACCGTCAATGATGGTAAAGCCGCTTTTCAGCGGCCTTGGGTCGATCCATATAGGGGTTCCATGTTTCCACAGGGGGTCCGTCGGCGGTGACCGCGCCATTCCGTTTCCCGCGCTTCTTCGTCACCAGCCCGTCGCCCTGCCCCTATCTGCCGGGTCGGCAGGAACGGAAGGTGTTTACGGAGCTGACCGGCCCGCACGCCGCGGAGCTGAACGACGCGCTCGGCCGGATCGGCTTTCGCCGGTCGCAGGGTGTCGCCTATCGTCCGTCCTGCGCCGGCTGCACCGCCTGCGTCTCGGTCCGCGTCGTTACGGGCGAGTTCATGCCCAATGCCAGCCAGCGCAAGCTGTTGCGCCGTCATGCCGATCTGGAGGTCACCGCCTGCCGCGCCTGGGCGACGGACGAGCAGTACCAGTTGCTCCGCCGATACCTGTCCGCGCGACACCCCGCCGGTGGCATGGCGGGCATGGACGAGGACGATTATGCCGACATGATCGAACATTCGCCGGTCAACTCGCTGATCGTCGAATATCGGGAACCGGCGAAGAACGGTCGGCGCGGGCGGCTGGTCGGGGCGTGCCTGACCGACCGGCAGGCGGACGGGCTGTCGATGATCTACAGCTTCTTCGCCGCCGATCAGGACGATCGCCCCGGCCTCGGCAATTTCATCATCATGGACCATATCATGCGCGCCCGCGATGCCGGGCTCGCCTATGTCTATCTCGGCTATTGGGTGAAGGGTTCGGCACGGATGGCGTACAAGGTCCGCTTTCGCCCGATCGAGGTGCTCGGCCCCGCCGGCTGGCGGCTGATGACGGGCGACGAGCCGATGCCGATGGCGCCGCTCCCCAACCCCTTGCAGGCCCTCTCCTGACGTAAGGCCTGGCGACGTTTCCCTACCGCCGCCGGGCCATCGAGTGCAGTTCCGCCTTGGCCAGCAGCGCGTCGAGATCCTCACGGCTGATGTCGAAGCTCTCGTGCATCTCGGCCAGCGCGGCGTCGATATCCGCGGCGTGGAACCCGGCCGCCGCGACCTCGCGCGGGGCCGCCATCGGCTGGTGCGGATAGGTTCGCGCCGTCGCTCGGTGATAGACCATCGCCAGCGACACCAGTGCGATGGAGTTGATCCCGACCGGCGTGAACGCGAAGCTGTAGCCCGCCGCATGGACACCCTGGCTGCCGATGACCGCCGTCAGCGCGGCGGCCCCGCCGGGGGGATGCAGGCAGCGCAACAGCGACATCACTAAAATCGCGCCACCGACCGCGGCGCCGGCGGCGATCGTCGCATTCGGCATGATCTGGAACATCGCCACGCCCACCAGGGTGGAAATGATGTTGCCCCCGACCACCGGCCACGGCTGCGCCAACGGGCTGGTCGGCACGGCGAACACCAACACCGCCGACGCGCCGAGCGGCGCGACGATGATCGGCAGGTCGGCCCCGAGCGGCGGCAGGCCGGCGCACACGACCATCGTCAACGCGATGCAGATCGCTGCACCGACGCAGCCGATCAGGCGGTCGCGAAGCTGGGCACCCGGCAGGATCGGCCGGAAGAAACGAGACATGACGTTCCAGGGACTTGTTGACGATCGTCGGCGACTAGCATCGCAAAGCTGCCGCGCCCAAGCCCCACGGAACCGCCGCTCTCTATTCCGTCGACCCGCCCTTCAGCGGCGCGACCGCGTCGCGACCGAATTGCATGATGAGTTCACCGATCTCCCGCGCCTGCGCCATCGATCGGCTGCTCTGCTCGCGCAGATACTCGCCCTGGATCTTCATGACCTCGGAAATGTCCTTGGCATTCGCCGCCTCGCGCATCGCCGTGAAGGCCTCGCGGGCATTCTGCTCGGCCTGATCGATCATCTTGGTGCCGATCGTGGAGCCACCCTCCACCATCTTCTCGCCCGACGCCTTCATGGCTTCACCCGCACGCCGCGCCGGCTCGGCGATCCGCTCGTGAAACTGGCCCTGTCCGGCGCTGCTCGCGTTGTTATCGTCGGCCATATTCGACTTCCTCTTCACCGGCCCGACCCGACGCCGCGCCTCGCGTGGCTCAACCGGCAGACGCGCCCGAGGTTGCGGCGGCCGCCGCACCCGCGGGCGGAGCAAGGCGGCATTCTGACCACGCCGCACCGGCCAAGAGCGGGGCGAGGTCCAGCCAACCAATTGCCCGGCACTGGCATCTTGGGGCTGAAGCATTAGGGTGCGTTGAATGCGCTTGCTTATGTCCGCACTGCTGACGACAGGTCTGCTCTCCGGCTGCCGGTTCGATGCTGCAATTGACGTCCGGCATCACGGCGCTTCGCCCGAGTTCGTCGTCCGGTACGATGGTACGAAGGCCGCGTGCGTCGAAGGGCTGACGGTCGCAGCGGTCAGGGACGGCGTCCGGCGCAACGTGTGGGCGGTCCGGAAGCGCGATGGCGGGAGCGATGGCGACGCGACCTGCGCCGCGAACTTCCTCTATGGCAGGGCGCCAGCGGGATATGAGACGGTGGTAGCCGCGGAACCGCTGACCCGCTTCCTATCCTATGAAGTGGCCGCCACCGGCGCAGGTTGGAGCGCGTCCACGCCGCTGACCGCGCAGTAACCGCCCCTTTGACATCGTCCAACACGGCGCCTATATCGTCGTCTTCACCACAGCTTCCGGGAAATGGCATGCCGTCGCGCAGTATGCCGATCGAATGGGAAACTGGCGGTTCTTGGACGCCGAAAGCCGACGCAGGATTGCGATCGGCTTTTTTGCGTCCGACTTATGCGCCGGCAATTCTGGCTGACGAGGCACTGTATTCCTATGGCAACCAAGGCAATCGACGGCGGCAGCGCCCGGCGGGTCGAAAGCGGCACCGCCAAGCGGCGGATCCGCAAGGTGTTCGGCAACATCCACGAAGTCGTGCAGATGCCGAACCTGATCGAGGTTCAGCGCGAAAGCTATGAGCAGTTCCTGCGTTCGGACAAGTCGACCGGCCACGTGTCGGGCCTGGAGAAGACGCTGCGCAGCGTGTTCCCGATCCAGGATTTCGCCGGCACCGCCTATCTCGATTTCGATGACTATGTTCTCGAGCCGCCGAAGTTCGACGTCGAGGAATGCCGCCAGCGGGGCATCACCTATGCCGCGCCGATGCGCGTCACGCTGCGCCTGACCGCGTTCGAGGTCGATCCGGATACCGAGGCCAAGTCGGTCATCGATATCAAGGAGCAGGACGTATACATGGGCGACATGCCCCTGATGACGGAGAACGGCACCTTCTTCATCAACGGCACCGAGCGCGTGATCGTGTCGCAGATGCACCGGTCGCCGGGCGTGCTGTTCGACCACGATCGCGGCAAGACGCACGCATCGGGCAAGTATCTCTTCGCCGCCCGCGTGATCCCGTATCGCGGGTCGTGGCTCGATTTCGAGTTCGATGCCAAGGACATCGTCAACGTCCGGATCGACCGTAAGCGCAAGCTGCCGGTGACGGCGCTGCTCTACGCGCTCGGCATGACCAGCGAGGACATCCTCAACGAGTTCTACAACCGCGTCACCTATGTGCGCGGTCAGGGCGGCTGGATCATCCCGTTCGCGGCCGAGAACTGGCGCGGCGTGAAGCCGCTGTTCGACATCGTCGACGCCTCGTCGGGGGAGGTGGTGTTCGCCGCCCAGCAGAAGATCAGCCCCCGCGCCGCCAACAAGGCGGCCAAGGACGGCTTGACCGAACTGCTGATCCCGACCGAGGAAATCTACGGCCGCTACTCCGCCTACGACCTCATCAACGAGACGACGGGCGAGATCTATGTCGAGGCCGGTGACGAGATCGGTGCCGACAATCTGGAAAAGCTGGATCAGGCCGGCATCGAGCGCATCGAGCTGCTCGACATCGACCATGTCTCGACCGGTCCGTGGATCCGCAACACGCTGAAGGCCGACAAGGCCGAGGAGCGCGAGCAGGCCCTGTCGGACATCTACCGCGTCATGCGCCCCGGCGAGCCGCCGACGCTGGAAACGGCGGAGTCGCTGTTCGCCGGCCTGTTCTTCGATCCCGACCGCTACGATCTGTCGGCGGTCGGCCGCGTCAAGCTGAACATGCGCCTCGACCTCGATGCCGAGGACACCGTCACGACGCTGCGGACCGAGGACATCCTCGCCGTGGTGAAGACGCTCGTCGGCCTGAAGGACGGCAAGGGCGAGATCGACGACATCGACAATCTCGGCAACCGCCGTGTTCGTTCGGTGGGCGAGCTGCTGGAGAACCAGTATCGCGTCGGCCTGCTGCGGATGGAGCGCGCCGTGAAGGAGCGCATGTCGTCGGTGGACGTGTCGACGGTGATGCCGAACGACCTCATCAACGCCAAGCCGGCGGTTGCCGCGGTGCGTGAATTCTTCGGCTCGTCGCAGCTGTCGCAGTTCATGGACCAGACCAACCCGCTGTCCGAAGTGACTCACAAGCGTCGCGTGTCGGCGCTCGGGCCGGGCGGTCTGACGCGCGAGCGTGCGGGCTTCGAGGTTCGCGACGTTCACCCGACCCACTACGGCCGCATCTGCCCGATCGAGACGCCGGAAGGCCCGAACATCGGCCTCATCAACTCGCTGGCCTCGTTCAGCCGGGTGAACAAGTACGGCTTCATCGAGACGCCGTACCGCAAGGTCGTGGATCACAAGGTCACCGACGACGTCGTCTATCTGTCGGCGATGGAGGAGGCCAAGCACACGATCGCACAGGCGTCCGCCGAGCTGGACGAGAATGGCGGCTTCTCCGAGGAGCTGGTGTCGTCGCGTCAGGCGGGCGAGTTCCTGATGGCGCTGCCCGACAACGTCACGCTGATGGACGTCAGCCCCAAGCAGCTGGTGTCGGTCGCCGCGTCGCTGATCCCGTTCCTGGAAAACGACGATGCCAACCGCGCCCTGATGGGTTCGAACATGCAGCGTCAGGCCGTTCCGCTCGTCCAGGCCGAGGCGCCGTTCGTCGGCACCGGCATGGAAGAGACGGTGGCGCGCGACTCCGGTGCGGCGATCTCGGCGAAGCGCGCCGGCATCGTCGATCAGGTCGATGCCTCGCGTATCGTGATCCGCGCCACGGGTGACGTCGACGCCGGCAAATCGGGCGTCGACATCTATACCCTGATGAAGTTCCAGCGTTCGAACCAGTCGACCTGCATCAACCAGCGCCCGCTGGTGAAGGTGGGCGACGTGGTCAACGCCGGCGACGTGCTGGCCGACGGTCCTTCGACCGAGTTCGGCGAGCTGGCGCTGGGCCGGAACGCGCTCGTCGCGTTCATGCCCTGGAACGGCTACAACTACGAGGATTCGATCCTCATCAGTGAGCGGATCGTGAAGGACGACGTATTCACGTCGATCCATATCGACGAGTTCGAGGTGATGGCTCGCGATACGAAGCTGGGGCCCGAGGACATCACGCGCGATATCCCCAACGTCGGCGAGGAAGCCCTGCGCAACCTCGACGAGGCGGGCATCGTCTACATCGGCGCCGAGGTGGAGCCGGGCGACATCCTGGTCGGCAAGATCACGCCGAAGGGCGAAAGCCCGATGACGCCGGAGGAGAAGCTGCTCCGCGCCATCTTCGGCGAGAAGGCGTCGGACGTACGCGACACGTCGTTGCGCCTGCCGCCGGGCGTTGCCGGTACGATCGTCGACGTCCGCGTCTTCAATCGCCACGGCATCGACAAGGACGAGCGCGCGATGGCGATCGAGCGCGAGGAGATCGAGCGCCTGAAGAAGGACTCGGACGACGAGCGCACCATCCTGAACCGGGCAACGTGGTCGCGCCTGCGCGAGATGCTGCTCGATCAGGTCGCCACCGCCGTTCCGAAGGGCCTGAAGAAGGGCTCGACGATCGACATGGAGATGCTGGACAGCGTCGAGCGCCACGAGTGGTGGAAGTTCGCCGTCGCCGACGACAAGGTCCAGTCGGACCTCGAGGCCGTCAAGCAGCAGTATGACGATGCCGCCAAGCTGATCACCGACAAGTTCCACGACCGTCGCGAGAAGCTGGAGCGGGGCGACGAGCTGCCGCCGGGCGTGCTCAAGATGGTCAAGGTCTTCGTCGCGGTGAAGCGCAAGCTCCAGCCGGGCGACAAGATGGCCGGCCGTCACGGCAACAAGGGCGTCATCAGCCGCATCCTGCCGCAGGAGGATATGCCCTTCCTTGCGGACGGGACACCGGTCGATCTGGTGCTCAACCCGCTGGGCGTGCCGTCGCGCATGAACGTCGGGCAGATCTTCGAGACGCATCTGGGCTGGGCCGCACGCGGTCTCGGCATGCAGATCGCGGCCCAGCTGGAGGAATGGCGCGAAGCCAATCCCGATGCCAAGGGCGGCGTGATGCCGGACGCGGTCAAGAGCCGTCTGCTCGAAGTCTATGGCGACCATTATGCCGCCGACATCGAGGCGCGCGACGCGAGCGAGATCATCGAGCTGGCGCAGAACCTCAGGGGCGGCGTCCCGATGGGCACGCCCGTATTCGACGGCGCGCACGAGTCGGACGTGGCGGACATGCTGGCGCTGGCGGGTCTCGACCCCTCCGGTCAGTCGGACCTGTTCGACGGTCGCACGGGTGACAAGTTCGACCGCAAGGTGACGGTGGGCATCATCTACATGCTCAAACTGCACCACCTTGTGGACGACAAGATCCACGCCCGGTCGATCGGGCCGTACTCGCTCGTCACGCAGCAGCCGCTGGGTGGCAAGGCGCAGTTCGGCGGACAGCGCTTCGGCGAGATGGAGGTCTGGGCGCTCCAGGCCTATGGCGCGGCATACACGTTGCAGGAAATGCTGACGGTGAAGTCGGACGACGTGGTCGGCCGCACCAAGGTCTACGAGGCGATCGTCAAGGGCGACGACACGTTCGAGGCGGGCATTCCGGAGAGCTTCAACGTGCTCGTCAAGGAAATGCGCTCGCTGGGCCTGAACGTCGACCTGAAGAGCAACGAGCTCGACGAGGACGGCATCGCCATCGCGGCGGAATAAGCGGGTTCCGGGGTGCTGCCGGCTGGCGGCGCCCCCACCCTGCTCTGCCGGCCCGGCACTGATTTTACCCTCCTGAGGGAAAACGACATGAACGAACTGACCAACTTCGCCAATCCGGTCGCCAAGCCGGAAACTTTCGACCAGATCCAGATCGGCATCGCGTCCCCGGACAAGATCCGTTCGTGGTCGTTCGGCGAGATCAAGAAGCCCGAGACCATCAACTACCGCACGTTCAAGCCTGAGCGTGACGGCCTGTTCTGCGCGCGCATCTTCGGTCCGATCAAGGATTACGAGTGCCTGTGCGGCAAGTACAAGCGCATGAAGTACAAGGGCATCGTCTGCGAGAAGTGCGGTGTCGAAGTCACGGTGTCGAAGGTTCGCCGCGAGCGGATGGGCCATATCGAGCTCGCCGCTCCGGTCGCGCACATCTGGTTCCTGAAGTCGCTGCCGTCGCGCATTGGCCTGCTGCTCGATATGCAGCTGAAGCAGCTCGAGCGTGTGCTGTACTTCGAGGCGTATATCGTCATCGAACCGGGCCTGACCCCGCTGGAGAAGTTCCAGCTCCTCACCGAGGACGAGCTGCTCGACGCGCAGGACCAGTATGGCGAGGACGCGTTCTCGGCCGGCATCGGCGCGGAAGCCGTGCGGATCATGCTCGAATCGCTCGATCTCGAGGGTGAGAAGCGCGACCTGCTCGAGGAGCTGGCGACGACCAAGTCGGAGCTGAAGCCCAAGAAGATCATCAAGCGCCTGAAGGTCGTCGAGTCGTTCCTGGAGTCGGGCAACCGTCCGGAGTGGATGATCCTCGAGGTCGTGCCGGTCATCCCGCCCGAGCTGCGCCCGCTGGTGCCGCTGGACGGCGGCCGCTTCGCGACGTCGGATCTGAACGACCTGTACCGCCGCGTCATCAACCGCAACAACCGCCTGAAGCGGCTGATGGAACTGCGCGCGCCGGACATCATCGTCCGCAACGAAAAGCGCATGTTGCAGGAGGCCGTCGACGCCCTGTTCGATAACGGCCGTCGCGGTCGCACGATCACGGGTGCCAACAAGCGTCCGCTGAAGTCACTGTCCGACATGCTCAAGGGCAAGCAGGGCCGCTTCCGCCAGAATCTTCTGGGCAAGCGCGTCGATTATTCGGGTCGTTCGGTCATCGTGACCGGGCCTGAGTTGAAGCTGCACCAGTGCGGCCTGCCGAAGAAGATGGCGCTCGAGCTGTTCAAGCCGTTCATCTACGCGCGCCTCGACGCCAAGGGCCTCAGCATGACGCTGAAGCAGGCGAAGAAGTGGGTCGAGAAGGAGCGCAAGGAAGTCTGGGACATCCTGGACGAGGTGATCCGCGAGCATCCCGTGATGCTGAACCGCGCACCGACGCTCCACCGTCTCGGCATCCAGGCGTTCGAGCCGGTGCTGATCGAGGGCAAGGCGATCCAGCTTCACCCGCTGGTATGCTCCGCGTTCAACGCCGACTTCGACGGCGACCAGATGGCCGTGCACGTCCCACTGTCGCTCGAGGCGCAGCTGGAAGCACGCGTCCTGATGATGTCGACGAACAACATCCTGTCGCCCGCGAACGGCAAGCCGATCATCGTGCCGTCGCAGGACATGGTGCTCGGCCTGTATTACCTGTCGATGATGAAGGAGGGTGAGCCCGGCGAGGGCATGCTGATCTCCGACATGGCGGAGGTGCATCAGGCGCTGAACGCCGGCTCGGTGACGCTGCACACCAAGATCATCAGCCGCGTCCCGCAGACGGACGAGGCCGGCAAGCAGTACATGAAGCGCTTCGAGACGACGCCGGGCCGCATGCTGCTCGGCGAGACGCTCCCGAAGTCGTCGAAGGTGCCGTTCGAGACCGTCAACCGCCTCCTTACCAAAAAGGACGTGGGCGACGTGATCGACGAGGTCTACCGTCACACCGGCCAGAAGGAGACCGTGCTGTTCGCCGACGCGATCATGGCGCTCGGCTTCCGGCACGCGTTCAAGGCGGGCATCTCGTTCGGCAAGGATGACATGATCATCGCGCCGGACAAGGAGAAGCTGGTCGACGAGACGCGCGATCAGGTGAAGGACTTCGAGCAGCAGTATCAGGACGGCCTGATCACGCAGCAGGAGAAGTACAACAAGGTGATCGATGCCTGGAGCCGTTGCGGCGACCAGGTCGCGAACTCGATGATGAACGAGATCAAGGCTGTCCGTCACTACACCGACGGTCCCAACAAGGGCCGCGAGAAGGACATCAACTCGATCTACATGATGGCGCACTCCGGTGCCCGTGGTTCGCAGGCGCAGATCAAGCAGCTCGCCGGCATGCGCGGCCTGATGGCGAAGCCGTCGGGCGAGATCATCGAGACGCCGATCATCTCGAACTTCAAGGAAGGCCTGACCGTCCTCGAATACTTCAACTCCACCCACGGCGCCCGCAAGGGTCTCGCGGACACGGCGTTGAAGACCGCCAACTCGGGCTACCTGACCCGCCGCCTCGTCGACGTGTCGCAGGATTGCGTCATCATCGAGGAGGATTGCGGGACCGAGCGCGCGCTGGAGATGAAGGCGATCGTTCAGGGCGGCTCGACCATCGCGTCGCTGGGTGAGCGCATCCTGGGCCGCACCACGGCCGAGGACGTGGTCGATCCGAAGACCGGCAAGGTCGCGATCCCGACGGGCACCTTGCTCGACGAGGCGATGATCCTGCAGATCGAGAAGATCGGCATCCAGGGGATGAAGATCCGCTCGCCGCTGGTCTGCGAGAGCAAGATCGGCGTCTGCGGCAAGTGCTACGGGCGCGATCTCGCCCGCGGTACGCCGGTCAACATCGGCGAGGCTGTCGGCGTTATCGCCGCGCAGTCGATCGGTGAGCCGGGCACGCAGCTGACGATGCGTACGTTCCACATCGGTGGCGCGGCGCAGCTCAACGAGCAGTCGAACCTGGAATCGCCGGTCGACGGCAAGGCCGAGTTCCGCGACCTGCGCCTGATCGTCGACCAGCGTGGCCGCCGCGTGACGCTGTCCCGCTCCGGCGAGATCGCGATCCTCGACATGGATGGTCGCGAGCTGTCGACGCATCGCATCCCTTACGGTGCGTATGTGCTGATGGACGACGGTCACATCCTGTCGAAGGGTGATCGTATGGCGGAGTGGGACCCGTTCACCATGCCGGTCATCACCGAGAACCCCGGCACGGTGAAGTTCGTCGACCTGATCGAGGGCAAGACGCTCGTCGAGCAGACCGACGAAGCCACGGGTATCGCCCAGCGCGTCGTGACCGAATACCGCACCTCGACCAAGTCAAAGGAGGATCTGCGTCCGCGCCTGACCCTGCTCGACGAAAGCTCGGGTGAGGCCGGTCGCTACATGCTGGCGGTTGGTGCGACGCTCTCGGTCGAGGACGGCGCACAGGTGCAGGGCGGCGACGTGATCGCGCGTGTTTCGCGCGAAAGCGCCAAGACCCGCGACATCACCGGCGGTCTGCCGCGCGTGGCCGAGCTGTTCGAGGCGCGCGTTCCCAAGGAGTCGGCGATCATCGCCAAGGTCTCTGGCCGGGTCGTGTTCGGCAAGGACTACAAGGCGAAGCGGAAGATCGGCATCCAGCCCGAGGATGGCGGCGACGTCGTCGAGTATCTGGTGCCGAAGTCGAAGGTGATCGACGTTCAGGAAGGCGACTACGTCAAGCGTGGCGACAACCTGATCGGCGGCAGCCCCGATCCGCACGACATTCTGGAGACGATGGGGATCGAGCCGCTGGCCGAGTATCTCGTGTCGGAAATCCAGGAGGTCTATCGTCTGCAGGGCGTGAAGATCAACGACAAGCACATCGAGACGATCGTTCGTCAGATGCTGCAGAAGGTCGAGATCACTGACGGCGGCGACACTACGCTGCTGAAGGGCGAGCAGGTCGATCGCGAGGAAATGGACGCGATCAACGACAAGCTCGACAAGAACCAGGCGCGTGCGCAGGGCAAGCCCATCCTGCTCGGCATCACCAAGGCGTCGCTGCAAACCCGCAGCTTCATCTCGGCGGCGTCGTTCCAGGAAACCACCCGCGTCCTCACCGAGGCTGCGGTCCAGGGCAAGCAGGACACGCTGATGGGCCTGAAGGAGAACGTGATCGTCGGGCGTCTGATCCCGGCGGGTACGGGTGCGGGCATGAACCGCCTCCGCGTGGCGGCCACCAGCCGCGACGTGGCGCTCCGGGCGCAGCAGCGGGCGCTGTCGGCGGCCCTCGTCGCTCCGGAATCCGCAGCCGAGCTGCGGGCGGCGGAGGAGCAGCGTTCGCGCCGTGACGACGCCGGCACCGGTGACGATCCGCTGGCGGCGGTGGTGCCCTCGGGCACCGGCACGGATGCCGATGCGGGCGAATATCTGAACGACTGATCTGTCTTCGGGACGATCGAAAGACCCCCGTCGGACCGCATGGTTCGGCGGGGGTTTTTCGTCGTACTGGCTCGCGTGCGCAATCGTGACGGGTGATCCAGCCTCCTCCTCGCCCCTCAGCCCGCGCTTGACCTGCGCCTTTCGGAGTGCACCGCTGGCCGTGGACGAGAACGACACGCGCGCACGACACCGGCCCTCCGTCCCACTGCGGTTGAGCCTAGACCAGAAACTGATCGACGCGCTGGTGGGCTGCGGGTCAGTGGTGGCACGGCTCCCCGCCAAGCCTCGCCTGAAAAGGGCCAGCATCGCCGTGATCCTGGATCAGACTTGCTACCATCGCTGCTGAATCAATCCGCGTCGCGGAGACATCGCGTCTCGTCGGATCGCATGCGCTCCCGATCCACGGCAAGATCGACTCGGACGTTGTTCACCGCGTCGTGCGCAAGGATCGACCGGCACCGCACCCCTCGCTTAGCAGTGGGTAAAATTATCTTCTGCCGGTGATACTATAAGAAGATAGCAGGTACATCGTATTTGGCCATTGCCGTCTAGTGCTTCGTAACTGCGCGCCAATTCACGAACCGCGACACGATCGCAGTGCTCATCCGTCAAAAGATGGTTGCGAATCTTCGTCGAATCTAAGATTAACAATTCGTTAAGTCCCGCTGACGTGCGCGACTCCACGAGAATTTTATGCAAGGGGGAGATGAAAATGAAGACTGTGATGATGACTGCGGCGGTACTGAGCGCCGGTCTGGCTGGCTTTGCCCAGATCGCCTCGGCACAGACCTTCTCGGACGCGACCGGTCAATATCAGGTCGGCATCGGTCGGAACGGCGAGCTTTACGACTACGCGACCGGGGTTGGCCTTCTTAACCCTGCCGGTTCCGACTATATCGCGCTCGGTACGCCACGTGACTCCTGGGGCATCACGTCCAGTGTCGGCAGTGCGTTCGCCGATCAGTCTTTCACCAGAACGGCCAACATCACTGGCACGGTCTTTACGCCGGGTACGAACAGTGGAACTGCGGTTTCCACCACCACTCTGGGTCTGACCGTCACACACGCCTACAACTTCTTTGCGCCGAACATCCTGTCGGTGCAGCAGACCGTCACCAACACGTCGAATACGGCGATCACCGATATCGTGTTCCGCCGCAACGTGGACCTCGACGTGCCGCCGACCGCCTTCAACGAGAATACGTTCGGACCGCTCGGGACGAACACCTCGGTGGTCGGGGCAAGCTATAACGGCTTCGAAAACGCCAGCCCCGCGACCGCCTTCACCTCGTCCTGCCTGTTGGGTTGCAACGAGGTCGGGGATCTCGGTGCGGGCATCGATCTGGGTCTCGGCACGATCGACGCGGGGCAGTCGAAGACGTTCGCCTATTATTACGGCATCAACATGCCGGGACAGACGCTGGACCTGTTGTTCACCCAGGCGCAGGGCCTCGGCCTCAGCTACCTGATCGGCGTGCAGAGCAGCGAGAACGGCCTCTATCCCAGCCTGGGTGCGGGTTCGGGCTTCCTCGGTGTCAGCAACATCGGCACCGTGGCGGGCACGGTGCCGGAGCCTGCGAGCTGGGCGATGATGATCGTCGGCATCGGCGCGGCCGGTGGCGCGCTGCGTCGCCGCCGATCGGTGAAGGTCAGCTACGCCTGATCGCCACCACAAGCGTAATGACGAAGTCCCTTCCGATCACTAGATCGGGAGGGACTTTTCATAAGCGGGACCGGAAGATCGGACCGCCGGCGCGAGAGGATGACGATATGGATACCAGCACGCTGTTCCGGCTGGACGGCCGCGTGGCGCTCGTGACCGGGGGCAGCCGCGGCATCGGCAAGATGATCGCGGCGGGCTTCATCGCGCAGGGGGCGAAGGTCTACGTCTCGTCGCGCAAGGCGGCCGCATGCGAGGAAACCGCGGCGGAGCTAGGCCCGGACTGCATCCCCCTGCCCGCCGACGTCTCCACGGTCGATGGCTGCCGCGCGCTGGCCGCGGCACTGGGCGAGCGCGAGGAACGGCTCGACATCCTCGTCAACAATGCCGGCGCGGCATGGGGCGTGGCGTTCGAGGAGTTTCCGGAGAGCGGCTGGGACAAGGTCATGGACCTGAACGTCAAATCGCCCTTTTTCCTCACCCAGTCGCTGCACGGGTTGCTGAAGGCTGCGGGGGCGGAGCGCGTCGCCAAGGTCATCAACATCACCTCGATCGATGGTCAGCGGCTGAACCCGTGGGACACGTACAGCTATCATGCGTCGAAGGCGGCGCTGATCTATCTGACCAAGCGGCTGGCGGCACGCCTGATCCGCGACGGCATCGCCGTGACCTCGATCGCGCCGGGTGCCTTTGCCAGCGAGATGAACCGCGCCGCGCGCGACCACGGCGATGCCGTCGGCAAGTCGATCCCCGCCGGCCGGATCGGCGGTGACGAGGATATGGCGGGCGCAGCGATCTATCTCGCCTCGCGCGCCGGCGACTATGTGGTCGGGGAAACGATCACCGTCGATGGGGGGCTGGTGCACGCGTCACTGGGGGTCAGCATCGACGGCTGAACCTCTGCCCTTGCCGCGCCAGAAGCTGCGAACTTTCATTGTTGGAAGACAGCCTATATTGCGAAGGATTGATCGTGCTCTGCGCGGGCATGCTGTTTGAAATGTTGGGCGACGACGGTGCGTATGGGTTCCCGAAACACCGCGTTGGCCTAACCTTAGCCTAACCTTCCAAGTTGATTCGCTTGGAATACAGCCGCTTAGCCTGCTGGGGTCAGCAACCACGCCTTGGGCTGATTGGTCGGCTTCGCCTTGCCGTCGAGCCGCACTGCCTTGATGATCCGCACCGGGTTCAGGATCATCTGCCCCCTGAATGCATCCACCCCGCCCCCTGACGGTAACGCCAGAATGCGCTTCACGACATCGAGCCCGCCGACCGCGCGCCCGAAAGCGGCATAGCCCGGGAAGTCCGGCCGGGCGTCCATCTGCGGCGCGGGACCGATGGTGATGACGAAATTGCCGCCCGCCGAGTCCGGCGAAGCGGCGCGCGCCATCGACACGGTCGCATCGAGGTGGCGGATGCCGGTCTTGGCCGTCGTCTCCAGCGGGAAAGGCGGCAGGATACGGCGCGCGTCGGTGCGGATGCCGGCCTGGATGAAGCCCGTCTTCGGGTCCTTCTTACCCCGCGCCGCGCGGTAGAAGGTCGTTCCGTCGAAGCGACCGTCATCGACATAGGCCATGAAGTTCTCGACCGTCTTCGGCGCGCGGCGAGCGTCGAGCGCCAGCAGGATGCGACCGGCGGTCGTATCGAGCCTGACGCGGACGATCCCGGCCCTCGGGCCAGTCTGCGGGGCGGCGGCGGCCGTCAGCATCAGCAGCGCCGAGACCACGACCGCCCTGCCCCACCCCGGCGAAGGCCGGGGCCCAGTTGCGAACGTCGATGTTAGTGCGGACATCATACTCGAACTATGTTGGTAGCAACTGGGCCCCGGCTGAGCCGGCGTGGCACTGGAGGCTTCGTAGCGGCAGTTCAGCGAGCGATCCCGCCCGCCGCCAGCACCGCCAGCGTCACCAGTTCGCTCGCGGTCGAGGTCATCGGCGCGATCTGCACGGGCTTCTCCATCCCGATCAGCATCGGCCCGATCATGTTGTCGCCTCCCAACTCGCGCAACAGCTTCGCCGAGATATTCGCGGATTGCAGCCCCGGCATGACCAGAACGTTGGCCGGACCCGACAGCCGCGCGAACGGATAGTTCGCCAGTTGCTTGGGGTTGAGGGCCACGTCGGGCGACATCTCGCCCTCATATTCGAAGCCGACCTGACGCCCGTCGAGGACCCCGACCGCGGCACGAACATTCTCCAGATACCGGCCTTCGGGATTGCCGAACGTCGAATAGCTGAGGAACGCGACGCGCGGCTCGTGGCCCATCCGGCGCGCGACCTGCGCGGTCTGTTCGGCGATATCAGCCAGCTCTTCCGCCGAGGGCCGCTCGTTGACCGTGGTGTCCGCGATGAAGACCGTGTGGCTCTGCCCGACGAGGATGTGAATGCCGAACGGCGTGCGGCCCGGCTCCGGATCGATCACGCGCTTCACCTCGCGCATCGTATGCGCCCAGGTGCGGGTGATGCCGGTAATCATCGCATCGGCCTCGCCGAGTTGCAGCATGACCGCGCCGAAGATGTTGCGGTCCTGATTGATCATCCGCTCCGCATCGCGGTGCAGGAAGCCACGGCGCTGCAGGCGCTTGTAGAGGAAGTCGACCATCTTCGGGACGAGCGGCGAATGGCGGCTGTTGTGAACCTCATACTCCTCCGGCCGGGTCACGCCGAGCGCCTTCAGCCGGTCGTACACGTCGTCGCGCCCGACCAGGACGGGGGTACCGTAGCCGCCCTCCTTGAACGCGATGGCGGCGCGCAGCACGACCTCCTCCTCGCCCTCTGCGAACAGCACGCGCTTGGGATGGGCGCGTGCGCCCTCATAGGCGAGCGTCAGCAGCGAGGTGGTGGGGTTCAACCGCTCGCGCAGCGACTGGCGATAGCGCTCCATGTCCAGAATGGGCTTGGTCGCGACACCGGAGTCCATCGCCGCCTTGGCGACCGCGGCGGGCACGACCTCCATCAGGCGCGGGTCGAACGGTGCCGGGATGATGTATTCGGGGCCGAAGCTGTGGCGCGTGCCATAGGCGATCGCAACCTCCTCCGGCACCCGCTGACGGGCAAGCTCCGCGATGGCGTTCGCTGCGGCGATCTTCATCGCGTCGTTGATGCCGGTGGCCCGGACGTCGAGCGCACCGCGGAAGATGAAGGGGAAGCCGAGGACGTTGTTGACCTGGTTCGGGTAGTCCGACCGCCCCGTGGCGACGATCGCATCCGGCCGCGCCGCCTTGGCGAGTTCGGGGCGGATCTCGGGTTCCGGATTGGCCATCGCGAAGATGATCGGTGCGGGCGCCATGTCCGCGACCATATCCGGGTGGAGCGCACCCGCCGCCGACAGGCCGAGGAATACGTCGGCCCCGTGCAGCGCCTCGGTCAGCGTCCGCGCCTCCGTGATCGCCGCATGCGCGGACTTCCACTGGTCCATGCTGTCGGTGCGGCCCTGGTAGATGACGCCCGAACGGTCGCACATGATGACATTGTCGTGGCGCACGCCCATCGCCTTGATCAGTTCGGTGCAGGCGATCGCCGCAGCACCGGCGCCGTTCACCACGACCTTCACGTCGGCAAGGTTACGGTCTGTCAGCAGGCAGGCGTTGATGAGGCCCGCGGCGGTGATGATCGCGGTGCCGTGCTGGTCGTCGTGAAAGACGGGGATGTTCATCCGCTCGCGCAGCGTCTGCTCGATGATGAAGCACTCGGGCGCCTTGATGTCCTCGAGGTTGATGCCGCCGAAGGTCGGCTCCATCAACTCGACCGCGTCGATGAAGCGATCGACATCCTCGGTCTTCAGCTCGATGTCGATCGAATCGACATCGGCGAAGCGCTTGAAGAGCACCGCCTTGCCCTCCATCACCGGCTTGGAAGCCAGCGCGCCGAGATTGCCCATGCCGAGGATGGCGGTGCCGTTGGAGATGACCGCGACGAGGTTGCCCTTCGCCGTATAGTCGTAGGCGGTGGCCGGGTCCTCGGCGATGGCGCGCACCGGCACCGCGACGCCGGGTGAATAGGCAAGCGCCAGATCGCGCTGCGTCGCCATCGGCTTGGACGCGACGATCTCGATCTTGCCCGGCCGCCCCTCCGAATGGAACAGCAGCGCCTCGCGCTCGGAGAACTGGACGTTGACGGCGTCTGACATGGCGGCGGCCTCTCCCGAATTACCCTACGGCCTCTACGGGCTTTGGGCGGGGGGTTTCAACCCGGTGTGGCCATGCGTATGTCGGAAGCGATGAAGCCCGAGTCCGTCCATCTGTCACCCCACATCCGTGATCTCACGTTGCTGATCGCCCCGTGCGTCGCCTGCTGTCCTGCCAGCGTCACGAACATCAGGTGACGATCACTACGATTTGGCACTGCGCACTTCGGGCCGCGGCGGTTCTCCCGTGAACCCCACACCAACGCCGATGATGGCGCAATATCACGCCCTGAAGGCGGAGGCGCAGGATTGCCTGCTCTTCTACCGCATGGGCGACTTCTTCGAGATGTTCTTCGAGGACGCGCGCATCGCAGCGGCGGTGCTCGACATCGCTTTGACGGCGCGTGGGGAGCATGGTGGCGAGAAGGTGCCGATGTGCGGCGTGCCCGTGCATGCCGCGACCGCCTATCTTCAGCGCCTGATCAAGGCCGGCCACCGCGTCGCCATCGCCGAGCAGACCGAGAGCCCGGAGGCAGCGCGCAAGGCACGCGGGTCGAAGGCGCTGGTCAACCGGGCGATCGTCCGCGTCGTGACGGCCGGCACGCTGACCGAGGAGGCGTTGCTCGACGCACGAGCGGATAATTGGTGCGTCGCGATCGGCGAGGCGGCGGGAGAGGTCGCGCTGGCGGCGGCCGACGTGTCGACGGGCCGCTTCGTGGTGATCGCACTGGATCAGGCCAGCGTACCGGCGGAGTTGGCAAGGCTCGGTGCGGTGGAGGTCGTTGCGGCGGATACCAGCGGCGTGGCGGAGCTGGCGACGACACTGCGGCCGAAGGCGGAGTTCGACAGCGGCGCGGGAGAGGCGCGGCTGAAACGCCTGTTCGCGGTCGCGACGCTGGACGGGTTCGGACAGTTCGGGCGCGCGGAACTCGCCGCGGCCGGTGGCCTCGTCGCCTATCTGGATCATACCGCCAAGGGCGCACTGCCGTTCTTGCGCGCGCCGGTGCTGCACCGGGCAGCGAACACGATGGCGATCGATGCGGCGACGCGCGAAAGCCTGGAACTGACGCAGACCGCATCGGGCCAGCGCAAGGGGTCGCTGCTCGACGCAATTGATCGGACCGTCACCGGCGCAGGGGCGCGGTTGCTGGCGGGCGACCTGGGCGCGCCGCTGGTGGACCGCGGCGCGATCGATGCTCGGCTCGACCTCGTCCGCCATTTCCATGACGACGAGGCGGAGCGCGAGAAGGTGCGCGCGGCGTTGCGCGCCTTGCCGGATATCGGGCGGGCGCTGGGTCGGCTGGTCGCCGGGCGCGGCGGACCGCGCGATCTGGGCCAGCTTCGCGACGGGCTGGACGGCGCGTGGTCGCTCGGCGAGCGGCTGGGGTCGGGCGAGCCCCCCGCGCTGCTGATCGAGCTGGCACCGCGGTTGCGGGGGCATGGCGAGTTGATCGACCAGTTGCGGCGCGCGCTGGTGCCCTCGCCGCCGGTCGAGGCGAGCGACGGTGGCTACATTGCCGCCGGCTACGATCTCGCGCTCGACGATCTGCGCGACGCGGGCGCGGGCGGGCGAAGGGCGATCGCCGCGCTGGAAGCGGAGATGCGGAGCAACACCGGCGTCGCGGCGCTGAAGGTGCGGCACAACAACGTGCTGGGTTATCATGTCGAGGTTCCGGCGCGCGCCGCCGATGCGCTGATGAAGCCGGACAGCGGCTTCACGCACCGCCAGACGCTGGCCGGTGTCGTCCGCTTCAACACGCCCGCGCTGCACGAGGTCGCGAGCAAGGTCGCACAGGCCGGCGCACACGCGCTGGCGGCGGAAGCGGCGCATCTGGAGGACCTGATCGCCCGCGCGCTGTCACACCGGGAGGCGATTGCCGCGACCGCCGATGCACTGGCGCGGATCGACGTCTCCACGGCACTCGCGGAGCGCGCCGCCGAAGGCGGCTGGACGCGGCCCAAACTGGTCGAAGAGCCGTGCTTCGATGTCGAGGGCGGGCGGCATCCGGTGGTCGAAGCCGCCGTCGCCAGATCGGGCGGACGGTTTGTCGCCAACGATTGCCGGCTGTCGGAGACATCGCGGTTGTGGCTCGTCACCGGTCCGAACATGGGCGGCAAGTCGACCTTCCTGCGGCAGAATGCGCTGATCGCGGTGCTGGCACAGGCGGGAAGCTACGTACCCGCCGGCAGCGCGACGCTGGGAATGATCGACCGGCTGTTCAGCCGGGTCGGCGCGTCGGACAATCTGGCACGCGGGCGGTCGACCTTCATGGTCGAGATGGTCGAGACGGCTGCGATCCTGGCGCAGGCGACGCCGCGCAGCTTCGTGATCCTCGACGAAGTGGGCCGCGGTACGTCGACCTATGATGGGCTGGCCATCGCCTGGGCAGTGGTGGAGGCGATCCACGAAGACAATCGCTGCCGCTGCCTGTTCGCGACGCACTATCACGAACTGACGCGGCTGGCGGAACGCTGCGACGCGCTGTCTCTGCATCATGTCCGCGCCCGCGAGTGGAAGGGAGACCTCGTGCTGCTGCACGAGCTGGCGGACGGGCCGGCGGATCGCAGCTATGGGCTGGCCGTGGCGCGGCTCGCCGGCATGGCACCGCAGACCGTCGCGCGCGCCAAGGCGGTCTTGGCGAAGCTGGAGGCTGGTCGCGCCAAGACGGGCGGCCTAGCGGTAGGCCTCGATGACCTTCCACTGTTCGCCGCCGCCGCCGCGGTCGAGGAGGAACAGTGCGATGCGATCCGCGCCCAGGTGGAGGCGATCGACGTCGATGCGCTGACCCCGCGCGAGGCACTCGATACGTTGTACCGGCTGAAGGCGCTGGCGCGGGACGGCTAGCGCTGTCGACGGCGAACGGCCATGTAGCGCTGCGATGACCTATCGCTTCGAAAGTCTGTCCAACCGCAAGGCGATCGTCGATCGGCGCGCGCTCGCCGAGGCTGTGGCGGCGTTGCCGATCGAACAGCTTCCGGTCGCCGCGACCACGCTGCTGCGCGATGCTCTGGACGCCGGACGCGAGGAGATCGCGCGCCGGCTGGCCGAGCGGCCGACGCGCGGGCTGGAAGCGGCGGCGGCGCAGGCGTATCTGATCGACCGCATCCTGCAGATCCTGTTCGCGGTCGCCCTGCGGCTGCATCCGGACGAGCGCGAGCCAATCGCGGTGATGGCGGTCGGCGGCTACGGGCGCGGCGAGATGGCGGCGCATTCCGACATCGATATCGGCTTCCTCACGCGCGACACGCCCTCACCCCGTGCCGCCAAGGTGGTGGAGACGGTGCTGTACGCCCTGTGGGACCTGAAGCTGAAGGTCGGCCATTCCAGCCGGTCGCTGGACGAGATGATCCGGCAGTCCAAGGCCGACGTGACGGTGCGCACCGCCTTGCTCGAAGGACGGTTCGTAGTCGGCGATCAGGCGCTGGCGGACGAGGCGGAAAAGCGCTTCTCCGACGAGGTGCAGCGCGGCACCGAGCGTCAGTTCATCGCCGACAAGCTGGCCGAGCGCGATGCCCGTCACCGGCGCATGGGCGATACCCGCTATGTGGTCGAACCCAACGTGAAGGAGGGCAAGGGATCGCTCCGCGACCTGCACGCGCTCTTCTGGATCGGCAAATACGTCTACAACGTGGAACGGGCGCGACAACTGGTGGACGTCGGGCTGTTCACGCCCGCCGAATATCGGCAGTTCCACCGCGCCGACGAATTCCTGTGGGCGGTGCGGTGTCATCTGCACGTGATCACCGGACGAGCCGAAGATCGCCTGACCTTCGACGTGCAGCGCGAGGTCGCGGCGCGGATGCGGTTCCGCGATGCGGCAGGCAAACCCGCCGTCGAGCGGTTCATGCAGCTGTACTTCCTGCACGCCAAAACAGTGGGCACGCTGACGGGCGTATTCCTCGCGCATCTGGACGAGCGGTTCGCGGCGCGTGGGCGGCGGTTCGGATTTCCCGGCATCCGTCGCAGCCCGAAGCGGCTGAAGGGCTTCGTGCTCGATCGCGGGCGGCTGGGTCTGCCGAACGACCAGTTCTTCGCCGAGGACCCGGTACGGCTGATCGAGATCTTCGCGCTGGCGGATGCGAACGAGGTGGATATCCACCCGCTGGCGATGCGCGCCGCCGCCCGCGACGCCAAGCTGGTCGACGGCATCCGCCGCGATCCGCGCGCCAACGCGCTGTTCCTGGACGTGCTGTGCAGCCCGCGCGATCCCGAACTGGTGTTGCGCTGGATGAACGAAGCGGGCGTATTCGGCCGGTTCGTGCCCGATTTCGGCCGCGTCGTCGCGCAGATGCAATTCGACATGTACCACCACTTCACCGTCGACGAGCACACGATTCAGGCGATCGGCCTGCTCGCGCGGATCGAGGCTGGGACCTTGAAGGAGGATCATCCGCTCGCCACCGCGATCATCGGTCAGATCGTGTCGCGCAGGGCGCTCCGCGTGGCGGTGCTGTGCCACGACATCGCCAAGGGACGCGGCGGCGATCACTCAATTCTCGGGGCGGAGGTGGCACTGCGGCTGGCGCCGCGGCTCGGACTGAACCCGGCGGAAACGGAAACCGTCGCGTGGCTGGTGCGGCATCACCTGCTGATGTCGGCGACGGCGTTCAAGCGCGACCTGTCGGATTTCAAGACGATCCTCGATTTCTGCGAGACGGTGGCGTCACCCGAACGCCTGCGGCTGCTGCTGGTGCTGACCATCGTAGATATCCGGGCGGTCGGGCCGGGAACGTGGAACGGGTGGAAGCGGCAGTTGCTCGCCGACCTGTTCCACGCCGCGGAGGAGGTGCTGCGCCTCGGGCACAAACAACGCGGGCGCAGCGAGCGGATCGCCGAGAAGCAGGCGCGATTGCAGGCGGCGATGGGTTGGAGCGACGCGGCGCTGGCGAAGCATGTCCGCCGTTTGCCGGAGGCGTACTGGATCGCGGAGCCGGACGACGTGCTGGCGCATAACGCACGGGCGATGACGGCCGCCGACACGCCGCTGTCGATCGACGCGCAGGTCTATCCGGAACGTGGCGCGACACTGGTGACGATCCATGCGGCGGATCATCCGGGGCTGTTCTATCGCATCGCCGGCGCGATCAGCCTTGCCGGGGGAAACATCATCGATGCGCGCATCCACACGACACGCGACGGGATGGCGATCGACAATTTCCTGGTGCAGGACCCGCTGGGGCGGCCGTTTGCGGATGCCAGCCAGTTGACGCGGTTGAAGGTAGCGATCGAGGATGCACTGGCCAACCGCAGCAAGCTGGCCGACCGGCTGACCGCCAAGCCGGCGGTGCGGCCGCGGGCGGATGCGTTTGCGATCCAGCCCAACGTGTTGATCGACAACAAGGCGTCCAACCGGTTCACCGTCGTCGAGGTGAATGCCCGCGACCGGCCGGCGTTGTTGAACCAGTTGGCGCAGGCGCTGTTCCAGTCGAAGGTCACGATCCACTCCGCGCATGTCGCGACGTATGGCGAGCGCGCGGTCGACACCTTCTACCTGACCGACCTGACCGGGGATCGGATTACCGCACCGCAGCGGCTGAGGACGCTGGAGAAGCGGCTGGTCAATGCCGCGGCGGGCGAAACGGTCGAACTGGCCGCTTAATTCTTCGGCGGCTTCTCGTACGGGGTGAAGCTTTCGAACCGGCAATATTGGCTTGGGATCGAGGTGCCGGCCCGCAGCACGCGGAAACGATCGTTGCGGCAGACCTGACTGCCGTAGACATCGACGATCAGCGTATCGAGTGCCTGCATCGAACATCGCCCGATCGTATTCGCTTTCCAGATCCGGCGACCGGTCTGTTGAGCGAGGATCAGGTTTTCGTCGGCGATGTAGAGACCCTGCTGCGTCGTCAGGGTGAGGCAATTTTCGGGTGGCCCGGCTATGCGGCCCGCGAGCGGGTCGGACTTGGCCGCCAGCAAAGGCAGCGCGAGGGCGGCGAGGAGCAGGGCGCGCATCATTTCGCCTTTCGATATTCGGTGAACTCGCCGGGCGAGCAGCTGCCGGTGAAGAAGCCCTGCGTCTGGTCTCGGGTCTGGATGATGTCGCCGGAGCACATCTGGCCGAACGACCGCACCGTCACGATGATATCGCCGCGGGCCGCGCGCTCGCATCCGCCGCCCGTGTCGGCGATGTAGATCGGGCTGCTGCCGACGCTGTCGCGGACGAGCAGCGTGGGACCGTATACCTCCGTTCGCGCGGAGCGGATCGAAGGCACGCACGACGATTTACGACCGGGGACGAACCCCTTCAAGGCCTTCGCGAGGCGGTCGGCGTCGCCCTGCGCGACGGCCGTGGCGCGGGCGGTTTCGGCGGGGGTCGCGGTACAGGCGCCGAGCAGGGCAAGTGCGGCGATCGGGATCAACGGCTTCATGACATCATCCTCCACATCCCCAACGCATCAACCGCGAAAAGCATCCTTCATCGCCCGCAACTCGCCCAAGCGGTCGGCACTGCCCGCTCGCAGGAAGGGGTTGGTGGCCCGCTCCTCCCCGATCGTGAACGGCACCGTCGCCTCGCCTTCCGCGCGCTGAGCCTCCACCACCTGTTTGCGCTCGGCGATCGCGGCGTTGTCCGGATCGACATGGGCGGCGAAGGCGGCGTTCGACACCGTGTACTCGTGACCGCAGTAGACCTTCGTTGCGTCCGGCAGTTCGGCGTAGCGCTCCATGTTGCGCCACATATCGGCCGGCGTTCCTTCGAACAGCCGGCCGCAGCCCATCGCGAACAGCGTGTCGCCGGTAAAGATCAGCGCGTCGTCCGCGAAATGGAAGGCGATATGCCCGGCGGTATGGCCGGGCACGGACAGGACATGACCCGTGTGGCTGCCGATGCGGACGACGTCGCCCTCCCCAACCTGCGTATCGAGCGTCGGGATCTTCGCCGCCTCCGCGCCCGGACCGGTGATCGTCGCGCCGGCGGCCTTCATCTCCGCATTGCCGCCGGTGTGATCGGGATGCCAGTGCGTCGTCCAGACCTGGCTGATCGTCCAGTCGCGCGCTTTCGCCGCGGCGAGGACGGGTGTGGCCTCGCCCGGATCGACGACCGCGACCTCACCCGTCTTCGTGTCGTGAATCAGCCAGGCATAATTGTCCGAAAGCACGGGAACGCGGACGATCTCCAGCCCCGACACGTTACCAAGTCCCGGTGTTCGGCATCGACACCCACGGCTCGGCGGGGTCGAGCGTACCGTCCTGCAGCAACTCGATCGAGATGCCGTCGGGCGTCTTCACGAACGCCATGTGGCCGTCGCGCGGCGGACGGTTGATCGTGACGCCGCCATCCATCAGCCGCTGGCAGGTCGCGTAGATATCCTGGACGCGGTAGGCGAGGTGGCCGAAATTGCGCCCACCCGAATACTCCTCCGGGTCCCAGTTGTAGGTCAGTTCGACCTCCGCTTCGGCGCGTTCGCCGGGAGCGTTCATGTCGGCATCCGCGGCAAGGAAGATCAGCGTAAAGCGGCCCTTCTCGCTTTCCAGCCGCCGCACTTCCTTCAGGCCGAGCAGTTCGAAAAAGGCGATCGTCTTGTCCGGGTCGGCGACGCGGATCATGGTGTGCAGGTATTTCACGCGAGAACTCCGTGGAAGGTCTGGGGCGGAACGGATCAGCCTTGAACTAGGTCCGTGATATCGCCGACGGCGCGGATCAGCAGCGCGAGGTCCGCGTCGCGCGACAGGCGGTGGTCGCCGTCCTTGACGAGGGTGATCTGCACGTCGTCATTCGCGATCAGTTCCGCCAGCCGGATCGTGCGCTGGTACGGCACGTCCTTGTCCTGCTGACCGTGCAGCAGGCGGACCGGACCGGCGAACGGAATCATCCCGAACATCAGCCGGTTCGCCTCGCCCGACGACCAGAAGGCGCGCGTATAAAGCGTCGGCAGCGGTCCGTAGGGGTTGGGCCGTTCGAGGCGACCGGTCTGGAGCATCGCCATCTTCTCGTCCATCGTGAAGCCCCAGTCGGTGAAGTCCGGCGCGGGCGCGATGCCGACCATCGCCTTCACCTGATCGGGCCGGGCCTTTGCTGCGAGCAGCATCAGCCAGCCGCCCATCGACGAGCCGACGAGCACGACCGGACCCTTCGCCACCTCGTCCAGCATCGCCAGCGTATCGCCGAGCCAGCCGGCCAGCGTCTGGTCCTTGAAATCCCCCTCCGACTGGCCGCAGCCGGCATAGTCGAAGCGCAGGAAGGCGCGCCCCTCCGTCTTCGCCCACGCCTCCAGCGCCAGCGCCTTCGACCCCTGCATGTCCGACGCGTAGCCGGGCAGGAACACGATCGTCGGGCCGGTGCCGGCGGTGTGGTGGAAGGCGAGGCGGTGCGGCTGGGTCATGCTGGAATCCGGGCGAAGTGGAGGAAGTGGAGGCGTCGGGACGCTGGCCTCCACTTCGGTACGGCGCGGCTGGTGTCGGGTGCGTGGGCTGGCAATGTCGGAGCGACGGACATGCGGCGCGGTATAGATCGGGCGAGCCGTGTAGGACAGGTTGCGCCGTCGTCCGTGCAACCGCGAAAGCACGAACGGCGGCATCCGGTCAGATGATGAATTCCACCGATCGCGTCTGCACTTCGCCGTCGCGCTTGGCGACGATCTCGCCGTGCAGCGTCTTGATCGCGCGGCTGCCGGTGGTGGTGCAGAGGAACGGGAACACACCGTGGATGATCGCACCGACGCCGCCGGCGATCATGCGCAGCCCGAAGCGGGTGGCGACGACGAAATGTTGGCCGTAGCTTTCGCCGACGGCGGCGGGGTGGTCGGTGAAGGGGTTCATCGCCGGTCTGCTCCTTTGCAGCGGCCAGCGTAGACGGAAGGCGCGGAGTGATCCAGCGTTGGCTGTCGATCCTCTCCGGCACGGGGAGGTGGCGCGCCGCAGGCGTGACGGAGGGGCAGCCGCTCGCCGTGTCGCCTGTGGCTGCCCCTCCGTCAGGCCTGCGGCCTGCCACCTCCCCTTGAGAAGGGAGGGTTTAAGAGGAGTACTGTGGCGTACAGCCCCAATCCTCCCCTGCAAGGGGAGGTGGCGCGCATGCGCCGGAGGGGTGACACCACTGGCGTGGATACCCCTCCGTCAGGCCTGCGGCCTGCCACCTCCCCTGCAAGGGGAGGATTTACAGGTTTGCCAGCATGTCCGCGGCCAATCCGCTCAGCGTATCGTCGCGGGCGCCCATCACCACGATGCGGTCGCCGGGCCGGGCAAGGGCGACGAGGCGCGAAGCTGCGTCGGAGCGATCGGGGTCGTGGTGGGCGGTTCGGCCGGCGGCGGCGATGCGCGCGACGATGTCGGCGCTGCCGACCTCGCGCGTGACGGTGCCACCGAAATAGGCGGGATCGGGGATCGTCAGCACGTCCTCGCCCGCCAGATGATCGGCGAAGGTCTGCGCCAGTTCGCGGCCCATCTGCTTGAGGGGGCCGTAGCCGTGCGGCTGGAAGAGGATCAGCAGGCGGCCGGGATGCGCGTGCAGCGTGTCGAGCGTGGCGGCGATCTTGTCCGGGTTGTGGCCGAAATCGTCGATGACGGCGATGCCGTTCGCTTGGCCGACGAGGTCGAAGCGGCGGCGAAGGCCGGTGAAGCCCTCGATCGCGCGGGCGGCGGCGGCGAGCGGGACGCCGGCCGCGACGCAGGCGCCGATCGCGGCGAGCGCATTGGAGACGTTATGGCGGCCCGGGACCAAAAGGCGGATGTGATGGTCGCCTTCCGCACCGATCAGATCGAACCCGATCGCGAAGGGTTCGGGCGACAGGTTGCGGGCGACGAGATCCCCCTCCCCTTCCACCGCAAAGGTCGTGAGCGTGTCCCGCGGCAGCGTCGCCAGCAGCGCCGCGGTTTCCGCATCGCCGGCGTTGGCGACGACGTGGCGAGCGGCGCGGGCGAAGTCGCCGAACAGTTGGCGAAGTTCGTCCAGCCCCTTGTGATCGAGCGTGACGTTGTTGAGCACCGCGACCGCCGGGCGGTACAGGGCGATCGAGCCGTCGCTTTCGTCGACTTCGCTGACGAAGGCGTCACCGCGACCGACCAGTGCGCTGGCGAAGGGGGCGTCGGGGGTGGCGAAATCCTTCATGACCGCGCCGTTCATGACCGTCGGATCGCGGCCGAGCGTATGCAGGATATACCCGATCATGCCGGTAACGCTGGACTTGCCGCTGGTGCCGGCGACCCCGATCGGCAGCGCCGCGTCGTTGAACAGGCCGGCATTGACCTGCGCCCGCGTCATACGCGTGCAGCCGAGCCGGTCGGCGGCGACGATGTCGGGCACGCTCGCCTCCACCGCCGCGGACGCGATGACGATCTGGTCGGCGGAGGTCACCCCGCTGCCGTCCTGCGCGAACAGCGCGATGCCGGCGGTGCGGAGCGCGTCGAACTTGGCGGAGGTGCGGCCCTGATCGAGGCCACGGTCGGACCCGGCGACGATGCCGCCGCGCGCGCGGACGATCATCGCCAGCGGCATCATGCCGGACCCGCCGATGCCGACGAAGAAAGAGGATTTGCCGCTGTGCATCGGGGCGGGCTATCGCGGCGGTGGAGCGTGGGCAAGCTTTTGAGCATGATGCGGGCGTTCTCCACTGTCCGCCGCCGCGGCGGAGGCCGGGGTCCCGTCTCGGCGGAGCCGGTGAGACCCACGGCGTGCGCGGCAACTGGACCCCGGCCTTCGCCGGGGTGGAATAGGTTCGTGATCACAAGGAACGCAAAACCATGAAGATCACCGTTGTAGCGCCCGGCCGGCCGATCGATCCGGTCGTCGCCGCACGCGCGGGGGCGTTTGCGGCGATCGCCTATCCGGAGGTGGACCTGATCTTCCACCCGCAATGCTTCGAAAGCGCGGGGCATTTCGCGGGGAGCGATGCGGTGCGCGCGGCGACGTTCCTGTCGGTGGCGAACGATCCGGCAGTGGATGCGGTGTGGTTCGCGCGCGGCGGGTATGGGTCGAACCGCATCTTGGCGGAGGTGATGCCGAAGCTGGAACCGGCGGCGGCGCGCAAGGCGTATGCAGGCTATTCGGACATGGGGTTCCTGCTCGGTGCGCTGTACGCGCGGCGGATTGGGCGGCCGGTGCACGCGCCGATGGCGACGGACATCAACCGCAACAAGGGCGACGAGACGGTGGCGCGGACGCTGGGCTGGCTGGTGCGCGGCGACCGGCAGGGGCTGGAACCCGATCTGGGCGGGCGGCCGGCGGCGGCGTTCAACCTCGCCATCCTCGATGCGCTGATCGGGACGCCGTGGCTGCCCGACCTGACCGACCACGTTCTCATCATCGAGGAGGTGTCGGAGCCGCTGTACCGCGTCGACCGGATGCTGTTCACGGTGGCGAATGCAACGCAACTGAAGGGGATCGCCGGAGTGCGGCTGGGCGTGGTCAACGATATCGTCGAGAACGATCCGCCGTGGGGCGAGACGCTGGAGGCGATGATGGCGCGCTGGTGCCGCGACATGGGCGTGCCGTATCTGGGCCGCGCGCGGGTGGGGCACACGCAGGACAATCACGTCGTGCCGTTCGGGATCGCCTGATCGTCGGAACAAACCGCCTGCTCAAAACAGAGTGCCCCTTCAGAACAGGCTGCCCCTTCAGAACAGGCTGCGCAGCGACACCATCACCGAACGGCCGAACGGGTCGAGATAGGCGGGGCGCAGGCCGATCGGGGTGATCCCGTCACGGTCGCGGACGCGCTGGCGCTCGTTGAAGAGGTTGCGGGCGTTGAGCGCGATCTGCACCCCCTTGCCCCAATGCTGGCCGCCCGTGATCTTCGCCAGCGGCACGATCAGGGAGGTGCCGATCGTCAACAAGCTGCCGAAGCGCAGATCGGCGGCGGCGAGATCGGCACGGACGCGGGTGGCGGAGCGCCACTGGAGGTCGAACGTTCCGGAGATGCCGCCCCGCGACAGGGCCGCGAAGGCGTTGCCCTCGAAACGGGGACGGCCGCCGCTGCCGCCGAACGCATCGCCGTCGAGCAGATCGAGCGAGGGCTGACCGTCCACCAACATCAGCCGGTTAGCGAGGCGCAGCGTGGGCGACACGTTGGCGAACAGAAAGAACGGCTCGCGCGGCATCGCCGGGGGCGGGCCGGGCTCCGTCCCCGGCGGCGGCAGCATGGGCAGCATCGGCTGTGCGCCGAGCGGACCGGCCCATCCGAGGTTCGCCGTCAGTTCCCGGCGGCGTTCGCGCGCGAGGTTCACGGGGCGACTGTCCACGGACAGCAGCCGCCCGTTCGCATCACGCGTGAACAGGGTCGGGAAGGCCGCGGCGACCAGCGGTGTCGGCTGCGACACATAGGCGGCCTGGTCGATGATGTCGGTCGTGGCGTAGGTCACGGCCAGGGTCAGCTCGCGCTTCGCGAACGGCTTGAGCGTCAGGTCGATCGCGTTTCGCCGCTGTCGCTCCGGCGCAAGGCGAGCGTTGCCGCCGCCGATCACGTCGACCAACACGGTCTGGCCGGTGAGATTGTCGAAATAGGGGACGTTCGGGAAGGAGCGGACCGGATCGAAGAGCTGGTTGACCGAGGGCGGCGTCTGCCTGCGGTCGACGCTGCCGCCCAGCCGGACCGCGGCGATCGGTCGCCAGCCGAGCGTCGCCGCGACGCGGGGGTAGGTACCGCCGCGCGTCACATGCCCGACGCCGCCGGTCGCGGTCGCGGTCACGTCGCCCAGCATCGACAGCACCCCCAGGCGGGCGGAGGCGATCGGCAGGCTTGCGGTGACCGTCGCCGCGCTGGTGCGGCGGTTGAAGGTGCGCGCGTCGGCGGCGGATGCGCCCGCCCGACGGCTGCGCGACTCGTCCCCGTCGAGCGACAGGGCCAGCGTTGCGTCGCCAGCAGGAAGCGTCATGAGCGGGCCATTGGCGACGAGCTTGGTCGAGAGCGTCCGCGTCGCCGACCGGGTGCGCAGCCCAACCGCCGGGTCGCCGCCCAACGTGGCGGCGGTGGCGACGAAGTTCGTGACACTGCCGGTGCCGTTCCACGTCCAGTCGCCCAGCGAACTGCTCACCGCGACGCCGCCCGTCGTCGTGCTGATGATCGACCGCTGGCGCTCAGGTTCAGAGGAGCCGATCGCGACGCCCAGCAGCGACAGGTCCGCCTGTCGCTCGATCGACCCGGATAGCGACAGGCCGGTCGAGCGGCCGAGCGGGACGGCCCAGGCAGCGTTGCCGCGGATGGTGCGGGAGGCGGCGGCGATCGACCGCGGCGTCAGGCCGGGCAGCGGATCGAGATCGCGCTGCGCCTCCGTGATCGCCAGCCGCCGCTCCCCCCGCGCACCGAGCGTCAGGCGGCGCGGCCCGTCAAGCCGCGTCGCGGCAGCCCGCGCGAGGATGCCGGTGCCGCCACCCTCGGTCGTACTATTGCTCTGCTGCTCCAGCTCGAGCGAGCGGAAGCGCCTCTTCGTGATGATGTTCGCGACGCGCTGGGTCGGGGAATAGCCGAAGCGGGTCGCGTCCGCCTCGCTGAGAAGCTCGAACTTCTCGACGGCTTCGGACGGCAGATCCTGCATCTCCTCGAACCCGGCGATGCGGCGGCCGTTGAGCAGCAGGATCGGCGGCTCGCCGGACGAAGAGCGGGTCAGCGACTGTAATTTCTTGAGCATGTCGGCGATCGATGTCGTGCCCAGCCCCTGCAGGGCGGCCGCATCGAACACCGCGAGCGGCTGGGTCGGACCGACGATCGAACGATCATCCAGCCTTTTGCCTTCGATGACGATTTCGGCGGAGGACTCGGTGGTGGCCGGCGCAGGAACCTCCTGCGCAGCAATCGGTGTCGCCATCGACGCTGCGATCGCCACGACGCGGTTGCGTGTCCCGGTTGCCCCGATTCGCGTCCCACGCGCTGTGTAAGTTCCCGATCGCGAACGCATATCGTCAATCTGCTCCCGTGCGCCCGCCAAAAACGGCGGAAATGCTGGGCTACGCTAGGCGATCCGGCCCTGCTTGCCTATATCGAGCAGGCGACGGCATAAGGCCGCCTCTCCTCCCAACAGCCGAGTTTTCCATGTCTGTCATGTTCCGCATCACGCTGCCCGACGGTTCCGTCCGCGAGGTTGCGCCGGGGACCACCCCCGCGGACGTGGCCTTGGCGATCGGGCCGGGGCTGGCGAAGGCGGCGCTGGCGGCGCGGATCGACGGCGAGGTGCGCGACCTGTCGCGGCCGTTCGACGGCGATACGCAACTGGCGCTGGTGACGGCGCGCGACGAGAAGGACGCGCTGGAGCTGGTGCGTCACGATCTGGCGCATGTGATGGCGGAGGCGGTGCAGCACCTGTTCCCCGGCACGCAGATCACCTTCGGCCCTGCGACCGACGACGGCTTCTACTACGACTTCGCACCAAAGGAGCGGCCGTTCACCGACGACGACCTGCCCGCGATCGAGGAGGAGATGCGCCGCATCATCGCGCGCAACGAACCCTTCGTGCGCGAGGTCTGGTCGCGCGAGCAGTTGATCGACACGTGGACGCAGCAGGGCGAGACGTTCAAGGCGGAATGGGCCGCCGAACTGCCCGAGAACGAGGAGCTGACGATCTATCGTCAGGGCCAGTGGCTCGACATGTGCCGGGGGCCGCACATGGCCGCCACCGGAAAGCTCGATCCGCAGGCGTTCAAGCTGACGCGCGTGTCCGGCGCATATTGGCGCGGCGACCAGAAAAACGCGATGCTCAGCCGCATCTACGGCACCGGCTGGCTGAACAAGAAGCAGCTCGACCAGCATCTGTTCCGGCTGGAAGAAGCGGCCAAGCGCGACCACCGCAAGATCGGCGCGGAGATGGACCTGTTCCACCTCCAGTCGGAGGCGCAGGGGTCGGTGTTCTGGCACCCCAAGGGCTTCATCCTGTGGCGGCAGCTGGAGGCTTATATGCGCCGCCGCCTCGACGCCGCCGACTATGAAGAGGTCAAGACGCCGCAGCTCATGGACGCGCGCCAGTGGGAGCAGTCGGGCCATTGGGGCAAGTATCGCGAGAATATGTTCGTGGTGCCGGACGAAGTGCCGAACACCGAGGAAGAGGGCGCGGTGCTGTCCGGCGAAGGCGACCTGATGGCGTTGAAGCCGATGAATTGCCCGGCGCACGTCCTGATCTTCAAGCAGGGGATCAAGTCGTATCGCGACCTGCCGATCCGCATGGCCGAGTTCGGCTGCTGCCACCGCAACGAGCCGCATGGCGCACTGCACGGCATCATGCGGGTGCGGCAGTTCACGCAGGACGACGCGCATATCTTCGTGCGCGAGGAGCAGCTGGTCGACGAGGTCCGCAAGTTCTGCGAATTGCTCGACTCGGTCTACAAGGATCTCGGCTTCGACAGCTACGCGATCAAGCTCGCGCTGCGGCCCGAAAAGCGTTTCGGGTCGGAGGCGATGTGGGACTGGGCGGAGCAGTCGCTCCGCGATGCGGTCGCGGCCACGGGGCGCGACACGGCCGAATATGGCTGGGAGGAACTGCCCGGCGAGGGTGCGTTCTATGCGCCGAAGCTGGAGTTCCACCTGACCGACGCGATCGGCCGGACGTGGCAGGTCGGCACGATCCAGACCGACACGGTGCTGCCCGAGCGACTCGATGCCAGCTATGTCGGCGAGGATGGCAATCGCCACCGCCCGATCATGCTCCACCGCGCCATTCTCGGCACGTTCGAACGCTTCATCGGCATCCTGATCGAGCATCATGCCGGGCGCTTCCCGCTGTGGCTGTCGCCGGTGCAGGTGGTGGTGGCGACGATCGTGTCGGATGCCGACGATTATGCGCGGGAGGTCCAGGCGAAGCTGGCGAAGGCGGGCATCCGCGTCGAGACCGACCTGCGCAACGAGAAGATCAACTACAAGGTGCGCGAGCATTCGCTGGCCAAGGTCCCGAACCTGATGGTCGTCGGCAAGCGCGAGGCCGAGGAAGGCAAGGTCGCGCTGCGCCGGCTGGGCAGCCAGGCGCAGGAGATCCTGACGCTGGACGAGGCGATCGCGATGCTGGTGACGGAGGCGACCCCGCCGGATTTATGCTAATGATCGACCCATGACCGTTTTCCAGGACATCCAGGCCGGTACCATTCCGGCGCGATTGAGCGTCGAGGAGGTTTATGCCCTCACCGAAGCGGGAGTTTTCGGCGAAAACGATAATTTCGAATTGATCGATGGGGAGATCGTGCCGATGGCTGCCGCGAAGGCGAACTGGCACGAGATCATGAAATCACGCCTCACCCGCGCTCTCGTCCTTTCGCTACCTGATGACGCACGGCTGTTCGTGGAGCCATCTGTCACTTTGGCGACGCGGCTGCTTGTCGAACCGGACCTTACCGTCTGGCCCAAGGGCGGCCTTCCCCGCGATGTGCGAGGCCCGGATCTTCTGCTCGTGATTGAGGTCGCGGATTCGTCGATCGGGTATGATCTTCGCGTCAAGGCACCGATCTACGCCGCGCACGGCGTCCGCGATTACTGGGTGGTGGATGCGGTACGACAGACCGTTCGCGTTCATCGCAATGCCGTCGATGGCGTGTATCGGGACGTTCGGGAGTATGTCGCAGCCGATCAGGTCACCGCACTTCTACTACCGTCAGTGACGGTCTGTCTCGACACGATCGACTGACTTCTTCCAAAAACGCGCCCAATCGCCTATATGCCGTATCAACAACCACAGGAGCAATACCCATACGTCCTCCCATGATGCGCCGGCCGAACCAGGCGCCGCCGATGAACGGTCCTCGTTTCAACGAATGGATCCAGAGCCAGAAGGTCCGCGTGATCGATCACGAGGGCGAGAATCTCGGTGTCATGTACACGCGGGAGGCTATCGCTGCGGCACAGGAAGTCGGGCTCGATCTGGTCGAGGTCTCGCCGAACGCCGATCCGCCCGTCGCCAAGTTCCTGGACGTCGGCAAGTTCAAGTACGAGGCGCAGAAGAAGGCGAACCTCGCCCGCAAGTCGCAGAAGACGCAGGAGATCAAGGAGATCAAAATGCGTCCGAACATCGACGACCACGACTACGACACCAAGATGAAGAAGGTGGTCGAGTTCATCGGCGAGGGCGACAAGGTGAAGGTGACGATGCGCTTCCGCGGACGCGAACTGAGCCACGGGCAGCTGGGCATGGCCGTGCTGCAGCGGGTGGCCGAACAGGTCGCCGACGTGGCCAAGGTCGAGGCCTATCCGCGGATGGAAGGTCGGCAGATGCTGATGGTGCTGTCGCCGAAGTAAGCCGGTACCGAGATCGGTGGAATGACAGGGCGGTCCAAGAGGGCCGCCCTTTCCATATGTGCTGCATGTCGGCGATTTCATGTTGCAGCGCATGATGTTGCCCGGCGGCGACACTCCCCCCATGATTTACGGAAAAAACATGGTCAATACTCGAAACCGGTAGACGCCTGCCCCTTGGACCCTCTAGCAAATGTCCAAACCAGACATTCGAAAAAGCCGGACACCGGTAAAACGAACGTCAACCAAGGGAGAGATGCCGCCATGCGCCGGACCGCATACCTGTTGTCTGCCGTCGCCACCGTTGCCCTCGCGGTGCCAGCTTTTGCCCAGCAAGCGACCCCCACCACGGGGGAAGAGCGTCAGGTACCGTCGCAGGCGACCGCCGCGGGTGCGGTGCAGAGCCAGTCGGACAACACCGGCACTGCCCAGAGCGAAGCACCGGCCACCAATGCCGGCGACATCATCGTCACCGCCACTCGCCGCGCCAGTCCGCTGAGCGACGTGCCGATCGCGGTCAGCGCGGTGACGCAGGACGCGTTGCAGAATTCGGGCGGCAACGACATCCGCCAGCTGAACCAGCTTGCACCGTCGCTGCTGGTGTCCTCCACCGGATCGGAAGCGAACGCGTCCGCCCGTATCCGCGGTATCGGCACGGTCGGCGACAATCCCGGCCTGGAAAGCTCGGTCGCGGTCTTCATCGACGGCGTCTATCGCAGCCGCACCGGCGTCGGCCTGAACGAGCTCGGCGAGATCGAGCGCGTCGAAGTGCTGCGCGGTCCGCAAGGTACGCTGTTCGGCCGCAACGCGTCGGCCGGCCTGATCAACATCGTGTCGAAAGCGCCCGAGTTCAATTTCGGCGGCGTCGCCGAGGCGACCTACGGCAATTACGATAACTATCGCTTTGCCGGTGGTTTGACCGGTCCGCTGATCGGCGACGTGCTCGCGTTCCGCGTCGACGGCGTCTACAACAAGCGCGACGGCTTCCTGACCAACATCACGCCGAACCGCAACGGCAGCGAGCGTCAGGTCAACAACCGCGATCGGTATTTCGTCCGCGGCCAGTTGCTGTTCAAGCCCACCGACGCGATCTCGCTGCGGCTGATCGGCGACTTCACGCGTCGCAACGAAAGCTGCTGCGGCGCGACCTATTACAGCAAGTTCGAGACGGTCGATCCGACCGCGAACGCCGCGCAGGCGAACGGCAGCGCGGTGAACACGGACGGCGCGGTCGCTTACAACGCCAGCAACCGCATCCTCGGCATTCTCGACCGACTGGGTGCGGTCCGCCCGACCAACACCGTCAACGCCAATCCGTTCGAGCGCAACGTCGCGATCACGCCGGGCCGCAGCTATCGCAACATCACCAAGGATTATGGCGGGTCGGGGCAGCTCGACTGGGATCTGGGCGGCGCGACGCTGACCTCGATCAGCGCCTATCGCGAGTACAAGTCGGGCAACGGTGCCGACGTCGATTACGGCAACGTCGATCTGGGCTACCGCGGCTCCGACTCCTACCGCCAGTTCAAGACCTTCACGCAGGAACTGCGCCTTCAGGGATCGCTGTTCGAGGGCAAGCTCGACTGGCTGGTCGGCGGGTTCTACTCGCATGAGAAGCTGAGGCTGGTCGACAGCACGAACTTCGGGTCGCAATACGGCGCGTTCGCGGCCTGCCGTCTGGTGGCGACCGCCAACCCGCTGGTGCTGCTCCAGAACCAGAACAATCCGGGCTGTCTCGGCACGACGCCCTCGGCGGCGTTCGGCGGGGCGACGGCGCGGCAGGCGTTCGGTGCCAACTTCGGGCCGCTGGCACCGGCCATCCTCGCCGGGCTGGACCGCCTCTCGACCGTCAACAACCTCGGCGATCGCGGCTCGGTCTATCGGCAGACCAGCGAGAACTACGCGTTCTTCACCCACAACATCCTGAACATCACCGACACGCTGTCAGTGACGCTGGGCCTGCGCTACACGCACGAGAACAAGCGGTTCAGCGCCGACATCAACAACAACAATACGGTCTGCCCGGTGCAGCAGGCGAACCTTGCGCCGCTGCTCGGCAGCGCTGCGGTACCGGCGGCGGCGAAGACGTTCATCGGCGGAATCATCACGCTGTCGTGCGTCGGCAACAGCTCCGTGCAGCTCAACGGCCTCGACCTGCGCGACGGGTTCAAGGACGGCGAGTTCACCGGCACCGGCGTGATTTCGTGGAAGCCGACGCCGCGCCTGCTGACCTACGCCTCCTACGCCAAGGGCTACAAGGCGGGCGGATTCAACCTCGATCGTTCCGATCTGGGCGGCCTGAGCGGCGTGTTCGCGCCGCGGTCGAATGCCGACGCGGCTGGCTTGCGCTTCGACGCGGAGAAGGTCGACGCGTACGAAATCGGTGCGAAGTACAACATCCGTGGCAGCCTGAGCCTGAACGTCGCGGCGTTCCGTCAGGAGTTCAAGGACTTCCAGCTCAACACGTTCAACGGCACCGTCTTCGTCGTGCAGAACATCCAGGGCTGCGACAACGATCTGGGCGGGGCAGACACGGACAGCCTGGCCGGCAACGGCACCTGCGCCGGCGATGCCAACCGCAAGGGCGTGATCTCGCAGGGTGTCGAAGTCGAAGCGGTCATGAACCCCGCGCGCGACGTGACGTTCACCGCCGGCTACACGTTCGCAGACACAAAGTTCCGCCGCAATCTGGTCGGCAATTCGCAGGGCGAGGCGCTTGATCCCGCGCTGTTCCTGCTGCCGGGTGCGCAATTGTCGAATGCGCCGCGCAACGTCGTCACCTCGTCGCTGGCGTGGACGCCGAACATCGGGTCGAACGGCCTGTCCGCGCTGTTCTATGTCGATGGCCGCATGACCTCCGACTACAACACCGGCTCCGATCTGGCGCCGGAGAAGAAGCAGGATGGCTTCCCGCTGGTCAACGCGCGCGTCGGCCTGCGTGGACCGAACCAGATCTGGGCGCTGGAGGTATGGGCGCAGAACCTGACGAACCAGAACTATGTGCAGGTCGCGTTCAACTCGCCATTTCAGGGCGCGAATTCGGTCGCGAACACGCAGCGTTTCGGCCAGACCGCCAACGCGCTCTACTCGGCCTTCCTCGCCGAGCCGCGGACCTACGGCGTGACGCTGCGCTCACGCTTCTGATCTGCCGATCACGGACGAAGGGCCGGTCCACCATCTGGTGGGCCGGCCCTTTTCGTCTGTTCCAAGCGGTCGTCTGCCGATAGGCTAAGCCTCCGCCTTCGCCAGCGCACGATAGCGGTGGAGGAGCGGTTCCGTGTAGCCGTTGGGCTGCTCCAGCCCCTCGAACACCAGTGCCCGCGCTGCGTCCAGCGCGAGGCCGCCGTCCGCCAGTGGTCGGTAAAGCGGATCGTCGGCATTCTGCTCATCGACCTTCGCCGCCATGCGCGTGAACGCTGCGTCGACCTCGGGACGCGTGGCGACGCCGTGGAGCAGCCAGTTCGCGATGTGCTGCGACGAGATGCGCAGGGTGGCGCGGTCCTCCATCAAGCCGATGTCGTGGATGTCCGGCACCTTCGAACAGCCGACGCCCTGATCGATCCAGCGGACGACATAGCCGAGGATGCCCTGCGCATTGTTGTCGAGTTCCTCGCGCACCTCTTCCGACGACCAGTTCCGCTCCGCCGCGACCGGCACCGTCAGCAGACGGTCGAGCGAGACGACGGGCTCGTCGCGCCGCTCCGCCTGTCGCGCGAACACGTCGACCGCGTGGTAGTGGGTCGCGTGCAGCGTCGCCGCAGTCGGGCTCGGCACCCACGCAGTGTTGGCGCCGGTCCGAGGGTGGCCGATCTTCTGCGCGAGCATGTCCGCCATGCGATCGGGCGCGGCCCACATGCCCTTGCCGATCTGCGCACGGCCGGAAAGTCCGCAGCCGAGGCCGATCTGGACGTTGCGGTCTTCGTACGCCGCGATCCAGTCTGCCGCCTTCATTTCGCCCTTGCGGATCATCGGACCCGCCCGCATCGCCGTGTGCATCTCGTCGCCGGTGCGGTCGAGGAAGCCGGTGTTGATGAACACGATCCGGTCGCGCACCGCGTGGATGCAGGCGGCCAGATTGGCGCTCGTCCGCCGCTCCTCGTCCATGACGCCGACCTTGATCGTATGGCGGGGCAGATCGAGCAGATCCTCGACTGCGTCGAACAGCCGGTCGGTGAAGGCCGCCTCGTCGGGTCCGTGCATCTTGGGTTTGACGATGTAGATCGACCCGGCGCGGCTGTTCGCGCGGCGGCCGTTCAGATCGTGGAGCGCGATCAGGCTGGTGACGATCGCGTCGAGAATACCCTCCGGCGCCCGCGAACCGTCCGGCAGCAGCACGGCAGGCGTCGTCATCAGGTGGCCGACGTTCCGCACGAACATCAGGCTGCGGCCGGGCAGCGTCACCGCGCTGCCGTCCGGCGCGATATAGTGGCGATCGTGGGCGAGCCGGCGGGTCAGCGTGCGGCCGTTCTTCGGGAAGCTGGCGGTCAGGTCGCCCGTCATCAGGCCCAGCCAGTTGGCATAGGCGGCGACCTTGTCCTCCGCATCGACGGCGGCGACCGAATCCTCCAGATCGGCGATTGCGGTCAGCGCGGATTCGAGGACGATGTCCGCGAGGCCGGCGGGATCGTCGCGGCCGATCGGGTGATCGCGATCGATAACGAGTTCGATGTGCAGGCCGTGGTGGCGCAGCAGGATCGTCTCCCCCGCCCGGCCGACGAGTTGCGCCGGATCGGCGAGGACGGGATCGCCGCCCTGCCATTCTCTCCACGATCCGGCGGCGAGTGGCACGCTGCGGTCGAGGAACGCCTTGCCCCAGGCGATCACCTGCGCGCCGCGGTCGCGGTCATAGCCCTGCCCCGCCGGCGCGCCGGAGATCGCATCCGTGCCGTAGAGCGCGTCGTACAGGCTGCCCCACCGCGCATTGGCGGCGTTGAGCAGGAAGCGCGCGTTGAGGATCGGCACGACGAGCTGCGGCCCTGCGAGCGTCGCCACCTCCGCGTCGACGTTCGTGGAGCAGATCGCGAATGGCGCGGGGTCGGGCACGAGATAGCCGATCTCGCGCAGGAAGGCCTGATAGATGGGCATGTCGAACGGTGTTCCGGCGTGCGCGTCGTACCATGCGTCGATCTTCGCCTGCATCGTGTCGCGTACTGCGAGGAGCGCAGCGTTGTCCGGCGCGAACCGAGCGAAGATGTCGGCGACGCCTTGCCAGAAGCGCTCCGGCTGCAATCCGGTGCCGGGTATGGCGCGATCTTCGATGAAGCTCGCCAGCGACGGTGCGACCTGTAAGCCGGCTCGGTCGATCATCGTCGTCATGCGCTCGTCCCTTGTAGATCGGGACGAGCATAGCGGTTCGCGCAGTTCGTCGTTAGGCGCATATGTGACAAAGCTGTCGATCGCTGGAGGAACGAATGGACCCGGATATCGCGCTGTTCGTCGCCGTCGTGGACGCCGGCAGCCTGAGCGCGGCGGGCCGTACAGCGGGCATATCCCCGGCCATGGTGTCGAAGCGGATCGCGCGATTGGAAGCGCGGCTGGGCGTCCGGCTGCTGGTGCGGACGACCCGGCGGCTGGACCTGACCGGGCCGGGGGAGCGGTTCCATGCCGACGCGGTGGCGATCCTCGCGACGCTGGCGGCGGCGGAGGCGCGGGTATCCGGGCGCAGTGGCACACCGGCGGGACGGCTGCGCGTAGCGGCGCCGACATCATTCGGGCGGATGCTGATTGCGCCGTATCTCGCCGGCTTTCTCGACCGAAATCCGGCAATAAAATTGGAAATGAACCTGAGCGACGCGATGATCGACATCGCTGCCGAACGCATCGATCTGGCGATCCGCATCGCCGCCGACATTCCACCGCCGCTGCACGCGCGTCGGCTGGCGTCGAGCCGGCGGGTCCTATGCGCCAGCCCCGCCTATCTTGCTGCTCATGGCGAACCGAAGATGCCCGCCGATCTGGAGCGGCATCGCCTGCTCGCGACGGTCGATCAGTTGCCGTGGCGGCTGTCCGGACGCGGCAAGGCGGTGACCGTGGATCGCCCGAGCCACGTGCGGACGAACAGCAGCGACCTGATCCGCGAACTGGCGCTGGGCGGCGTCGGCGTCGCGCTGCGGTCGCTGTGGGATGTGCGTGGTGCGCTCGCGGCGGGCGCCTTGGTCCGGGTGTTGCCGGACTATGAAGGATCGGCACGGGTGGCGATCCACGCGGTGTTCCCGACGGTGACGCCGCTGGCGGCGGCAGTGGCGTTGGTCGAGCATCTGATCGGGTGCTGGCGCGGGGGTGCGGCGCTAGAGGGGATGGAGTAAACCCGATCTCTTTCGTGGCGTGATAATAGCGGATGCCCGTCACCCCAGCGGAAGCTGGGGTCTCGTTGTTGCCGGGCTGTGTAGCGCCTTCGACGGAGACTCAGCTTTCGCTGGGGTGACGGGCTAAATAAGGTCGGTGCTGACGAGGAAGCTGATGCCTTGACCCAGCAGCCTACTCCGGGAAATCCGTCGCCTCCCCTTCCCCGCGCAGGCGTTCAATCTCTGAAACACGCGCCTTCATGCGGTCGAGCACTGCGTCCAGCCCCCATTTGCCGAGCACCATGTGCCGCGGCGGGGTGTCGCTTTCCGCCAATGCGATCATCGCGTCGGCGGCGCGAACAGGATCGCCGGCCTGTTTGCCGCTGATGTCCTTCGTGCTCGCGAGCCGCGCGCCGGCGGTGTCGGCATAGGCGTCGATCCTCACCGGCGTCTGGCGCAGCGATCGGCCGGCCCAGTCGGTGCGAAACGGCCCCGGCTCCACGCATGTCGCGCGAATGCCGAGCGGAGCGCCTTCTGCCGCGAGCGAGTCGGTGAAGCCCTCCACCGCGTGCTTCGATGCGGCATAATAGCCGGAGCCGGGGAAGCCGACGAGGCCGGCGACGGAGGTGACGTTGATGACATGCCCGGCCGCCTGCGCGCGCATCGTCGGCAGGATTGCGCGAGTCAGCGCGAACAGGCCGAAGACGTTGGCGTCGAACTGGGCGCGGATCTCGGCATCGTCACCCTCCTCGATGCTCGCCTGATAGCCATAACCGGCATTGTTCACGAGCACGTCGATCCGGCCGAACCGCTCCAGCGCGGCCGCGACCGCCGCATCGATCTGTGCCTGATCCGTCACGTCGAGCGAGACGGCCAGCGCGCGGTCGCTGGCGAGATCGGCGACCCGTTCCTCGTCACGCGCGGTGACGACGGCGCGCCAGCCGCGTGCCAGCACGCGCTCCGCGAGCGCCCGACCGAAGCCGGTGGAACAGCCGGTGATGAACCAGACCGGATCGCTCGACAGCGACATAAGGTGTTCTCCTGAAACGGAATGTCTGCGCGGGAATGATCGGCGGACGGACGCGGTTCCCGGTCGGGCGGCAAGCGGCTATGCTGCCACCATGACACTCAGAACCGGCGGCCGCCTCCTCGTTGATCAGCTCGTGGCGCAAGGCTGCGACCGTATCTTCACCGTGCCGGGGGAGAGCTTCCTCGCGGTGCTCGACGCCCTGCACGACACGCCCGCGATCGATCTGGTGGTGTGCCGTCAGGAAGGCGGCGCCACGTTCATGGCATGCGCGGACGGGACGATGACGCACCGGCCGGGCATCGCCTTCGTCACGCGCGGCCCGGGCGCGACCAACGCGTCGATCGGCGTGCATGTCGCGATGCAGGATTCGCAGCCGATGATCCTGTTCATCGGCGATGTCGACCGCGGCACCCGCGACCGCGAGGCGTTTCAGGAGGTCGACTTCCAGGCGATGTTCGCACCGCTTTGCAAGTGGGCGGCACGGATCGACGATGCCGCGCGCATCCCGGAATATGTCGCGCGCGCCTATGCGACCGCGATGAACGGGCGGCCGGGACCGGTGGTGCTCGCGCTGCCGGAGGATATGCTGCTCGACGTGGTGGCGGCGCTGGACCGCCCGCGCGTCGAGCGGACGGCGCAGGGGGCGGACGCGGACGCAATGGAGCATCTGGCCGATCTGCTCGCCACCGCAGAACGGCCGGTGGCGATCATCGGCGGCGCGGGCTGGAACGAAGCCGCGGGTCTGACGGTCGCCGACTGGGCGGCGGAGGCGGGCGTGCCGCTGGCGGCGGCGTTTCGGCGACAGGATGCGGTGCCGAACGACTGCCCGGTCTATGCGGGAAATCTAGGCTATGGCCCCAACCCGAGGCTGCTGGAGCGTATTCGCACGGCCGACCTGTTGCTGGTGATCGGGGCGCGGCTGGGAGAGGCGACGACGGACGGCTATGCGCTGGTCACGCCGGAGCATCCGGGGCAGCGGCTGGTGCACGTCCATCCCGATCCTGAGGAGCTGGGGCGAACCTATCGGACCGATCAGGCGATCTGTGCCGGGATGGCCGAATTCGCGGAGGCGTTGCTGGCGATCTCCATCCCGCCGCTGACGGCCGGGGCGGAAGCACATGCGGAGTGGCTGGACTGGTCGACACCGCAGCCGCGCGACCTGGCGATGGATTTGGGTCCGTGCGTGACGGCGATGCGCGAGGCGTTGCCGGCGGATACGATCATCTGCAACGGCGCGGGCAATTACTCGGGCTGGTGGCACCGATACTGGCATTATGCCGGTCCCGGAACGCAGCTGGCGCCGACCGCCGGCGCGATGGGGTACGGCGTGCCGGCGGCGGTGGCCGCGTCGCTGCGGCATCCGGGGCGCAGCGTCGTGGCGCTGGCGGGCGACGGGTGTTTCCTGATGAACGGGCAGGAACTGGCGACGGCGGTGCAGAGCGGTGCATCGATACTGGTCGTGGTGGTCGATAACGGCTGGTACGGCACGATCCGCATGCACCAGGAACGCGAGTTTCCCGGACGCGTCGCGGGCACGCGGCTGGCCAATCCGGACTTCGCGGCGCTGGCGCGGGCGTTCGGATGCTGGGCCGACACGGTGGAGCGGACGGAGGATTTCGCCGGGGCGCTGGCACGCGCCGGGGGGGAGCCGGGCGTTCGGTTGCTGCACGTGAAGACGGATGTCGAGGCGATCACCGCGGGAACGACGCTGGCGAAGCTGCGAGGGTGAACAAGGCGAGCTTCTAACCTTCTCTCGTTTCCCGCGGAGGCGCCTGCCCGTGCCCCTTCACGGCAAAGACCGGGGAGGCGACGAATAGTTCTGTAACCCGTAAACAAAAAAAGCCGCCCCGGTTGCCCGGAGCGGCCTTTCGTCTGACGTTAGGTCCGATCAGATCTTGTCGCCGAGCGCGCCCTTGACGCTGCCCTTGACGTCCTGGCCGGTGCCCTTGACCTGCTGGGCCTCGCCTTCGGCTTCCAGACGCTCGTTGTCGGTCGCCTTGCCGATGGCTTCCTTGACGTTGCCCGCGATCTTGTTGCCGGCTGCTGCGACCTTGTCGGTGAATTCGCCCATGATGGCCTCCATCTCTGTCCGCCGCCCGCCAGCCGGGCCGCTTCGACATTCAGGGAGGAAACGGGCTCTACGGAATGGAGTTCCGTGACAAAGCGGTAACCTGAGCCAAATTATCGATTCAGATCAATCCGGCGAGAGGGCTGGAGGGATCGGCATAGCGGCGCTGCCCCATGCGTCCGGCGCGATAGGCGAGCCGCCCCGCCTCCACCGCCGAGCGCATCGCGGCGGCCATCATCACCGGGTCCTTCGCCTCGGCGATGGCGGTGTTCATCAGCACGCCGTCGCAGCCGAGTTCCATCGCCACCGCTGCGTCAGACGCCGTGCCGACGCCGGCATCGACCAGCACGGGCACCCCCGCCCCCTCGACGATCAGGCGGATGGTGATGCGGTTCTGGATACCCAGCCCCGACCCAATCGGCGCGCCGAGCGGCATGATCGCGACCGCGCCCGCATTCTCCAGCCGCTTGGCGGCGATCGGATCGTCGACGCAATAGACCATCGGCTTGAAGCCCTCGTTGGCGAGGATCTCGGTCGCGCGCAGCGTCTCGTGCATGTCGGGGTAGAGCGTCTTCGCCTCGCCCAGCACCTCCAGCTTGACGAGGTCCCAGCCACCCGCCTCGCGCGCCAGCCGCAAAGTGCGGATCGCGCTTTCGGCGTCGAAACAGCCCGCGGTGTTGGGCAAATACGTCACCTTCTTCGGGTCGATGAAGTCGGTCAGCATCGGCGCATTGCGATCGCTGACGTTGACGCGGCGGACGGCGACGGTGACGATCTCCGCGCCCGACGCCTCCAGCGCGGCGGCGTTCTGCGCGAAATCCTTATACTTGCCGGTGCCGACGATCAGGCGCGATCGGAAGGTCCGGCCGGCGACGGTCCAGCTGTCGTCCGCAATCGGGCGGGCATGATCGCCACCACCGACAAAGTGCACGATCTCCAGATCGTCGCCATCCTCGACGCAGACATCCCTCAACGTCGAGCGCGGCACGACCTCCAGGTTACGCTCCACCGCCACCTTTTCGGGCACCAGCCCCAGTTCGGTGGCGAGGTCGGCGAGGCTGAGGCCGGCCGTGACGCGCTTGTGCTCGCCGTTCACGGTGATCGATACGGTTCCGTCGGTATGTGCCATGCCTGTCATCTAGGCGTCGCGCCCGTGCCCGGCAATGTTGCGCGCGGTCGTTACGGATGCGATGAACGCACGCATGACCGACATCGTCTACGTCCTGAACGGCCCAAACCTGAACCTGCTCGGCCTGCGCGAGCCCGACATCTACGGCTCCGACACGCTCGACAACATCGCGGGGATGCTGGAGGATCGCGCCCGCGAGCTGGGGCTGGAGATCGACCTGCGCCAGTCCAACCATGAGGGGCATCTGGTCGACTGGCTGCACGAGGCGCAGGCGGAGGGGGCGAAAGCGGTGCTGCTGAACGCCGCCGCCTTCACGCATACGTCGGTCGCGCTGCTCGATGCGATCAAGGCGATCACGGTGCCGGTGATCGAGGTGCACCTGTCGAACCCGCACCGTCGTGAGGCGTTCCGGCACGTGAGCCTCGTCGGGCAAGCGGCGAAGGGGACGATAGCCGGGTTCGGTGCACTGTCCTATAGGCTCGCGCTTGAAGCCGCGGCGCGGTTCTGACAGACGCCGCCGATTACAGAGGGAAGGGTCTAGAATGACCGACACTAATTCTTCGGGCGCCATGCAGGTCGACGTCGATCTCGTGCGCCAGCTCGCCCAGTTGCTCGACGTGACGCAGCTGACCGAAATCGAGGTCGAGGACGGCGATCGCAAGATCCGCGTCGCGCGCAAGGCTGCGGCCGCCGCCCCGGTGCAGTACGCGCCGCAACTGGCGGTACCGGCTGCGGTCGCGGCTGCCGCGCCGGCGGTGGAGGCGGGCGCGATGGCCCCGGCCAGCACCGTCAACGCGGTCAAGTCGCCGATGGTCGGCACCGCCTATCTCGCCGCCGAACCCGGTGCGAAGCCGTTCTCGTCGGTCGGCCAAAAAGTCGCCGCGGGTGACACGCTGCTGATTGTCGAGGCGATGAAGGTGATGAACCCGATCGTCGCGCCGACTGCGGGTACGATCACGTCGATCCTGATCGAGAACGGCCAGCCGGTCGAGTTCGACCAGCCCCTCGTCGTGGTCGAATAATGCCGCAGATCAAGAAGCTGCTGATCGCCAACCGCGGCGAGATCGCGCTGCGCATCCACCGCGCCTGCCACGAGATGGGCATCAAAACCGTCGCGGTGCATTCGACCGCGGACGCCGATGCGATGCACGTGCGCCTCGCGGACGAGGCGATCTGCATCGGACCGCCGGCCGCGACCGACAGCTATCTCAACATCCCGAACATCATCTCGGCTGCCGAAATCAGCGGCGCGGACGCGATCCATCCCGGTTACGGCTTCCTGAGCGAGAATGCGCGCTTCGCCGAGATCGTGGAGATGCACGACCTGCTGTTCGTCGGTCCCAAGCCCGAACACATCCGTACGATGGGCGACAAGATCGAGGCGAAGCGGACCGCCGGCGCTCTGGGCCTGCCGCTGGTACCCGGCTCCGACGGTCCGATCGCCGATCTGGACGAGGCGAAGGCGATCGCCGCCAAGGCCGGCTATCCCGTCATCATCAAGGCGGCGTCGGGCGGCGGCGGTCGGGGCATGAAGGTCTGCACGTCGGAGGATCAGCTTGAGACGCTGATGGCGCAGGCGGGCACGGAGGCGAAGGCCGCGTTCGGCGACGCCACCGTGTACATGGAAAAATACCTCGGCAATCCGCGCCACATCGAGTTCCAGGTGTTCGGCGACGGCAACGGTAACGCGATCCATCTCGGCGAGCGCGACTGTTCGTTGCAGCGGCGTCACCAGAAGGTACTGGAGGAGGCCCCCTCTCCCGTCATCACCCCCGCCGAGCGCGAGCGGATGGGCGGCATTGTGGCCAAGGCGATGGCCGATATGGGCTATCGCGGCGCGGGCACCATCGAGTTCCTGTGGGAAGCCGGCGAGTTCTACTTCATCGAGATGAACACGCGGCTTCAGGTCGAACATCCGGTGACCGAGATGATCACCGGCATCGACCTCGTCCGCGAGCAGATCCGCGTCGCCGAGGGTCATCCGCTATCGGTGACGCAGGATCAGGTGCGTTTCAGCGGCCACGCGATCGAATGCCGCATCAACGCGGAGGACCCGCGTACCTTCATGCCCTCGCCGGGCAAGGTCGCGCAGTTCCACGCGCCGGGCGGCATGCATGTCCGCGTCGATTCCGGCCTCTATGCTGGTTACAAGGTGCCACCCTATTACGACAGCATGATCGCCAAGTTGATCGTCTACGGCACCAGCCGCGAACGTTGCATCGCGCGGTTGCGCCGCGCGCTGGAGGAGTTCGTGATCGAGGGAATGAAGACCACCATCCCTCTCCACCGCGACCTGATCGAGGACCCGGAGTTCCAGGCCGGCGACTATACGATCAAATGGCTGGAGGACTGGCTGGCGAAGCAGCCCGAGTAGGTTGGTTCCTCCCCTTTTTGGGGAGGAACCAACGTCGGAATGCCCCCCGCCTAGGCATCCTTCCTCACCCTGCCCGATTAGCAGGCAGGCATTTACGCTTCCTTCAGCATTGCCCCTGACGGCCTCGGCTGGCACGTTGTGTGCATCGCGCCCAGCCGGGCGAGGGATTCGGTTTTCGGGGGACGTTCCGCAGTGAAAAAGGTCGAGGCGATCATCAAGCCGTTCAAGCTCGATGAGGTGAAGGAGGCGCTGCACGAGATCGGCGTGTCCGGCATCACCGTCACCGAGGCGAAGGGCTTCGGACGCCAGAAGGGTCATACGGAGCTGTATCGCGGCGCCGAGTACGTCGTGGATTTCCTGCCGAAGGTGAAGCTGGAAGTGGTGGTCGAGGATGCGCTGACCGAGCGCGTCGTGGAGGCGATCGCCGCCGCCGCCCAGACCGGTCGCATCGGCGACGGCAAGATCTTCGTGATCCCGGTCGAGTCGGCACTGCGCATCCGCACCGGCGAGCGCGACGAGGCGGCGATCTGATCCAGGTTTATCGGATCGTCATTTGACGCGGCGCAACATTTCTACGATCCAGCGTTCGCAATCGTAACATGATTCTGCCGGGGAGCTTCCCGGCATTGGTTCCACGAGCAAGGGGCATGACATGGCGAATTCGGCCAGCGACGTTCTGAAGATGATGAAAGAGCAGGAGATCGAGTGGATCGACCTGCGGTTCACCGATCCCAAGGGCAAGTGGCAGCATCTGACGATGGTCGCCGGCCTGATGGGCGAGGACGAGTTCACCGACGGCCTGATGTTCGACGGTTCCTCGATCGAGGGCTGGAAGGCGATCAACGAGTCGGACATGGTCCTGAAGCCCGATCTGGATGCAGTGTACGTCGATCCGTTCTCGGCGACGCCGATGCTGATCGTGGTGTGCGACATCGTCGAGCCTTCGACCGGCGAGCTGTATGCCCGCGATCCGCGCTCGACCGCCAAGCGCGCCGAGGCGTATCTGAAGACGACCGGCGTCGGTGACACCGTGTATGTCGGCCCCGAGGCCGAGTTCTTCATGTTCGACGACGTCCGGTTCGAGAACAGCTACTCGACCAGCTACTACAAGATCGACGACATCGAGCTGCCGGGCAATTCGGGTCGTGAATATGAGGGCGGCAACCTCGCCCACCGGCCACGCGCCAAGGGTGGCTATTTCCCGGTTGCGCCGGTCGACTCCGCCGTCGACATCCGCGGCGAGATGGTCTCGACGATGATCGAGATGGGCCTCCCCTGCGACAAGCACCACCACGAGGTCGCCGCGGCACAGCACGAGCTGGGCCTGACCTTCGGTACGCTGACGCAGACCGCCGACCGCATGCAGATCTACAAGTATGTCGTGCATCAGGTCGCGCATGCCTACGGCAAGACGGCGACGTTCATGCCGAAGCCGATCAAGGAAGATAACGGCTCGGGCATGCACACCCACTTCTCGATCTGGGAAGGCAAGAACCCGCTGTTCGCCGGCAACGGCTATGCCGGCCTGTCCGACATGTGCCTGTACTTCATCGGCGGCATCATCAAGCACGCCAAGGCGGTCAACGCGTTCACCAACCCGTCGACCAACAGCTACAAGCGGCTGGTGCCGGGTTACGAAGCGCCGGTGCTGCTCGCCTATTCGGCGCGCAACCGCTCGGCATCGTGCCGCATTCCGTACGGCACGGGCCCCAAGGCGAAGCGCGTCGAAGTGCGCTTCCCGGACGCACTGGCCAACCCGTATCTCGCCTATGCGGCGCTGATGATGGCGGGCATGGATGGCATCCTGAACAAGATCCATCCGGGCGAGGCGATGGACAAGAACCTGTACGACCTGCCGCCGGCCGAGTTGGCACAGGTGCCGACCGTCGCCGGATCGCTGCGCGAGGCGCTCGACTGCCTGGCCGCAGACCACGACTTCCTGCTGAAGGGCGACGTGTTCTCCAAGGATCAGATCGAGGCGTATATCGAGATCAAGATGGCCGAAGTCGCCCGTTGGGAAATGACGCCGAGCCCGGTCGAATACGACATGTACTATAGCGGTTGATGCGCAGGGCTGGCGTACACGCGCCAGCCCGAGCACGGCCGGCGTCGCTTCGGCGACGACCGACGGCGTGGCTTCGCCACGACGGGACCATCGAGAAGGGCGTCCGGTTCGATCCGGGCGCCCTTTTCGCTGCGGTGGTGCTTGCCGGTGGTGACTCGCGAAACCGGGACGCACCCGGCGCTTCTGCCTAGCGACCATCTGCCGACCCTGCGTCATGCCGGCGTGCCCCGGCATCCACGTTCCCGCGCGCTCGCCGAACGGTGGTGACGCGGAGCAGTGGATGCCGGGATACGCCCGGCATGACGATCAGCTCAATGGAAAATCATCTCCCGACCGCTCCCGCTACGCATCCCCGCGCCGCTTGTGTAAGGAGGCCCGATGACGCGGCGGATCGCACATCGGTGGTGGCTGGCAGCGACGCTCGCGCTGACGACCGGCTGCGAGCGACGGCCGGACTCCGGCCCCGTCGTCGTCAGCGCGATCGGCACGAACCCGGAGGCGCGGTCGTCCGCCAACCTGCCGTCGCGCTTGCTGGTCGATGCGATCGGCCAGGGGCTGGTGCGCTTCGATGCGGCGGGGCAGATCGAACCCGGTCTGGCCGAGCGCTGGATCGTGATCGACGGCGGCACCAGCTACATCTTTCGGCTGCGCGAAGCCTATTGGGCGGACGGATCGCGCGTGACCGCGGAGCAGATCGTGCGCCTGATCCAGCGGCGGATCGCCAGCACGGCCAATCCGCTCGCGCCGTTCCTGACCGCAGTAGACGAAGCGGTGGTGATGACGCCGCAGGTGATCGAGTTGCGGCTGAAACGCCCACGCCTCGATCTGCTGAAAATCTTCGCGCAGCCGGAAATGGCGCTGATCCGGCCGGGTCCGGCGATCGGCAGCGGCCCGATGCGGATCGCGTCGGCGGGTACCGCGCCGCTGTTGCAGCCGGCATTCGACCCTGGCCTCGCCGATCCCGAGGACCAGAACGAGATCGCCCCGGAAGAACGCGTGCACCTGATCGGGGAGCGCGCGGCGCGGGCGATCCTGCGGTTCGCGCGCAACCGGTCCGATCTGGTCAACGGCGGACGCTATGTCGACTGGCCGCTGCTCGCAACCGTCGATCTGCCGCGCAATGTCGTTAGGACAGATCCGGCAGCGGGGCTGTTCGGGTTGGCAGTGACGCGGCGCGGGGGCTTCCTCGCCGATCCGCTCAACCGCGCCGCGCTGTCGGAGGCGATCGACCGCGCGGCGTTGACGGCTGCGGTGATGCCCCAGTGGGAACCCGCCGACCGTATCCTGCCGGAGGCATTGGATTCGGCCGCGCCGCCGCAGGTGCCGGAATGGCTGCTGCTGACGCTCGACCAGCGGCGCGAGGCGGCCCGCGCACGGGTCGCGGCGTGGAGTGCGACGGCGGCGGGGCAGGAAGCGGGCGGGCTGGTGACGGTGTCGATCGCGCTCCCCACCGGCCCGGGGTCGACGATCCTGTTCGCGCAGCTCGCCGCCTCGTTCGGGACGATCGGCGTCGGTGCGACGCGGGTCGCGCCAGATGCTCCAGCGGACCTGACGCTGGTGGACGAGGTCGCACCCTATGATAGCGCACGCTGGTATCTGGCGACGGCCTGTCGCCCCTGTGACCTGACCGCGGTTGCGGCGTTGGAGGCGGCGCGCGATGCCCCGACGCTCAGCGCGCGATCGGAGGGGATCGCCGCCGCCGATGCCGCGATGAACGCCGACACCGCGTTCATCCCGCTCGCCCAGCCGCTACGCTGGTCCCTGGTGTCCAGCCGACTGGCGGCGTGGAGCGGCAACGCGCGGTCGTGGCACCCGTTGAACCGGTTACGCGCCGATCCCAAATAGCAGGGTATGGACACGCACGCTGCCCGCCCTCAGCCCCGCATCGACCCACGGATGTTCGACCAACTGCCGCTCGGCCGTGACGCCGCTGCGGTGCGTCGCCGGATCGAGGCGATGGAGAAGCTGTTGGAACGCAGCTTCACCGTACCCGGGATCAACCGGCCGGTCGGCCTCGACTTCCTGCTGGGACTGGTACCCGTGGTCGGTGACGTCGCGGCAGCGGCGCTCGGCAGCTGGGTGGTGTGGGAGGCGCGGAACCTCGGCATGTCGAAGTTCCAGCTCGCCCGCATGATGGGCAATGTCGGGTTCGATGCAGTGCTCGGTCTGGTGCCGTTCGTCGGCGATGCGGCGGATTTCTTCTTCCGGTCGAACACACGCAATCTGCGCATCATCCGACGCCACCTCGACAAGCATCATCCCGGTACGGCGACGGTGGAGGGCTGACGCCGCCCGCGTGACGGAGAGGTCAGCTCCGCCCGCGCCAAATCCGCAGCTGCGATGTCGGCGCAAGCCCGCCCTGATGCGCCGGACAGCGGGTGAAGCCGAACCGCTTGTCGAGGCATAACCACACCTCGTCCAGCCAGCCCTGACGATCGGCGGTGATCCGCATCATGTCGGCCCGCAGACCCGGATTGACGCGCGCGATCGCCTGCGCCAGCCCGTCCGCTGTCACTGGCCGTCGCGACAGCGCATCCATGTCCGGGTAACGCAGCCCGCGATATAGCCGCGTCGACTGGGCGAAATACCGCGCCGGGCTGTAGCCGGGCATGCAGGTTCCGTGCTTGGCCCATTCATGCTGCTGCAGCTGCGCCGATGGGGTCGAACAGAGCGTGGTGCGAATGACGCGTGCCGGGATCAGCGCGGTCGGGCGGCAATATTGCGGCCACTGCTTCCCCTCCCCGTCCGGCCATAGGCCGTGCAGCGTGAAGCCGAAGCGATTTCCTCCGCTGCCGCACTGAAAGCGCGCTGAAGCGTCGCGCGCATGCTCCCGGCAGTAGTTCGGCGACCAGGTGATCGCGAGCGTATAGCTGCCGATCGGCACTACGCGGGTCGGCTGGCTGCGCGACGGAAGGTCAGGACGCGGGCGATCCACGCGCGTCGGGATTTGGCATTGCAGTGCCTGCGCGCCGGCGGCGACCGGCAGGTTCGCCAGCGTTGCCGCAATTACGAGGGTCCGGATCACTGGTCTTCCTCCCAGTCGTCATGCCCGCGCGCGAACCAGATACCGGCGTTCGGCCGAAACAGCAGCACCGCGCCGACGATCGTCAACACGACCTGTACCGTGTTGACCACGCCGAGCATCCCGAACGCAAGCTGCGCGGTCGCGACCTGATACAGCAGGGACGCCGTCCCGATGACGGTCAGGATCGTCAGCAGCCAGCGCGACACGTTGCTGCCCCTTCTCGTGCTCAGCAGGATCAGCAGCAGGAAAGCGCCGACGGTGAATGCGGTGACCCCCGCCGCCAGTCCGATCCCGTAGACCGCGATCAGTTCGGGCCAGACCATCAGCGAACTCGCGAGCAACAATATGGTCGCCACGAGGTAGATGCGTTCGGACTGCACCACGGATTTCGGTCGCATCGTTTCCCTTCCTGTTCGCCCGCCACGATAGCCGCGCGCACCAGTCCCGCAAAGCGGATCGTACGCCGCTTCAGGCCAGCGCGAAGTCGAGCCCAATGTCGGCGGCGGGCGCGGACTGGGTCAGGCGGCCGACGCTGATGTAGGTCACGCCCGTCTCCGCAATGGCGCGGATCGTGTCGAGGCGGACGCCGCCCGACGCTTCGGTGGGAACGCGTCCACCGACCAGCGCCACCGCCTCGCGCAGCATCGGCGGCGCCATATTGTCGAGCAGCAGGTGCGTCGCCCCCGCCTCCAGCGCGGGTGCGATCTGATCGATGCGGTCGACCTCGACGATGATGCGGGCGATCCCCGCCTCGACGGCCCGACGCACCGCTGGCGCGATACCGCCGGCGACCGCGACGTGATTGTCCTTGATCATCGCCGCATCCCACAACCCCATGCGGTGATTGGTGGCACCGCCCATCCGCGTCGCGTATTTCTCCAGCACGCGCAGGCCTGGGATCGTCTTGCGCGTGTCGAGGAGGGTCGCACCGGTCCCGGCGATCGCATCGACATAGGTCGCCGTCAGCGTGGCGATGCCGGACAGATGCTGCACGGTGTTCAGCGCGGACCGCTCGGCGGTCAGCAGCGCCCGCGCGTTGCCGGTCAGGCGCAGCAGATCGCTGCCCGCCGCGACCCGCTGGCCGTCGTCGACGATTCGCTCGATCCCGACTTCGGGGTCGAGCGTGCGGAAGAACGCCTCCGCCAGGTCCAGCCCCGCGACGACGATCGCGTCGCGACTGTCCATCACGCCGGCGAAGCGCGCGTCCATGGGGATGACCGCGGCGGAGGTGATGTCGCCCCCCTCGCCCAGATCCTCCGCCAGCGTGGCACGCACGAAGGATGCGGCGTCGAAGCCATGCGGGATCGTCATTGCGCTGTTCCGAACAGGAAAAGGATGGATTGGGTGCGTCGCCATCTAGCGGGCGGCGGCGATCTGCGACAGACATTGTTAACCCGATTCGCCCAGAATGGCTCGATCGGGCGAGGGACGGCGCAGAGTGTCACGTGGGCACGCTGCGGATACGGGGCAGGCGGGATGACGGGCAGGAACGACACCTTCACGCCTCCGCGCGTGCGCCTGCTCGGCTGGCTTGCGTCACCGGGCATGACGACCCCCGTTGCGTTGCACGGCGCGCTGCTGGGGGCGCTGTTCGGATCGTTGCCGGTCTATTTCGCCGCCCTGGTCAATTCCATCGTCACCGCCGGGGTCGTCGCGCTTCATCACGACAACGACGTGCATTTCGACATCTGGTTCGTGGCGGAACTCGTCATCTGCCTGACGCGGCTGGCGGCGCTGACCCTGTCGCTGCGCCGGGCCGCACAGGGGCGATCGACGCCGACCGACCTGTATATGCTGCTCACCCTGCTCTGGGCGGCGAGCCTGGGATATGGCGGGTTCATCACGATCCAGCACGGCGACTGGCGGACGATCGCGATCGTGTGCCTGTCTGTGGCGGCAATGGCGGGAGGCGCGTGCCTGCGCAATTATTCCGCGCCGCGCTTCGCGATCGTGCAGTTGCTGATGATCCTGGGGCCGTGCGCGGTCGCCGCACCGCTGTCACGCGAGCCGGTGCTGCTCGTCGTGTTGATCCAGCTCCCGTTCTTCAGCTTCAGCATGGCGACGAGCGCGTTCCGGCTCAACCGCATGCTGGTCAAGACGATGGAGGCGGAACTCGACAGCCAGCAGCGGGCGCTGCACGATCCCCTGACCGGATTGTGCAATCGCGCCGGGCTGGAACAGGGCCATGCGACGCGACGCGGCCATGCGCTGTTCTACATCGACCTCGACGGGTTCAAGCAGGTCAACGACGCGCATGGCCATGCCGTGGGCGACGCGGTGCTGCTGGAAGTCGCGGCGCGGCTCCGCGGGACGATCGGACCGGAGGCGCTGGCGGCCCGCACCGGCGGCGACGAGTTCGTGGTGCTGGCGGCGGCCACGACGCAGGACGAGGCGCTGGCGATCGGCGATGCGATTTCGCAGGCGCTGCGCCGGCCGTACCGGCTAAACGATGCCGTGATCCAGTCGGGCGGCAGCATCGGCATCGCCCTGCCCGACGCGAACGCCTCGCTCAGCGAACTCATGAAGCGCGCAGACGGCGGACTGTACCGGATCAAGGCGCTGGGCGGCGATGCGCGGCTGGCGGACGGCGCGATCGGGACCGAAGCGCAGCTGGAGATTGCGGGGCTTTAGGGAACGGACCTCAGTCCCCGGTCACCCGCGCCGGTCCCAGATCGCCCTGCCCGACCGTTCCCGACGCCATCGCCAGCATCGCATCGAGGCTCTTCTTCGCGCGCAGGCGGAGGCCCTCCTCGATCTCGATCCGCGGTTCCAGATCACGCAGCGCCACGTACAGCTTTTCCATCGTGTTCAGCGCCATGTACGGGCAGATGTTGCAGTTGCAGTTACCGTCCGCGCCCGGTGCGCCGATGAACTGCTTGTGCGGCATCGCCTTTTCCATCTGATGGATGATGTGCGGCTCGGTCGCGACGATCAGCGTTCCGCCGGGCATCGCGCTCGCATATTCCAGGATACCCCGCGTCGATCCGACGTAATCCGCATGATCGAGGATCACTGCCGGGCATTCCGGATGCGCGGCAACAGGCGCGCCCGGATGCTGCGCCTTGAGCTTCAACAACTCGGTTTCCGAGAACGCCTCGTGGACGATGCACACGCCCGGCCACAGCAGCAGGTCGCGCCCGGTCTTGCGCGCCAGATAGCCGCCGAGATTCCGGTCGGGGCCGAAGATGATCTTCTGTTCGGGTGGGATCTTCGCGAGGATCGCCTCCGCCGACGACGACGTGACGATCACGTCGGACAGGCCCTTCACCTCCGCCGAGCAGTTGATGTACGTCAGCGCGATGTGATCGGGATGCGCGGCGCGGAATGCGGCGAACTGGTCCGGCGGACAGCTGTCCTCCAGCGAACAGCCGGCATCCATGTCGGGCAGCACCACGATCTTCTGCGGACTCAGGATCTTCGCGGTTTCCGCCATGAAGCGCACCCCGCAGAACGCGATCACGTCCGCGTCCGTGGCCTGCGCCTTCTTCGACAGGTCGAGACTGTCGCCCACGAAGTCGGCGATATCCTGCAATTCCGGCTTTTGATAATAATGCGCCAGGATCACGGCGTTGCGCTCCTTGCGGAGGCGGTCGATCTCGGCGCGGATGTCCACGCCCGTGAAGGAGGTCTGGATCGTCATCGGCGGTTCCCTAGCACGTCTTCCAGCGAGCGCGAGACATCCCAGCGTTCGTCGTTGGCGACGGGTTCGTCGGCGAAGCGTACCTGCACCTTGGCGGGCACGCCGGCGGCGTTGAGCGGCATCGCGAAGCTGCGTTCGACCGCGCGGCGGGTCGCGTCGCGCGCGATGCGGATCATCGGCGCGGCTTTCGCCTGACGCACCAGTTCGATCTGCCCGGCGCGGCGGTTCGCCTCGTCCAGCCGCGACTCCGCATCCGTGAACGTCGTCAGCAACCCGCCCGAGCCGTACTCGCGGATCTGCGTCAGGTCGATCTGCGGACCCTCGACCTCCACCGGCGGCAGGCGCACCGACAGCGTCGATGTCTTCGCGTCCCACGCCACGTCGCGCGGCGTCAGCTTGCCGAGGTCGACCTCGTACCGGACCATGCCGGGCATGATCAGCGTCTTCTTCGTCGACAGGCCGTATTGCGACTGGGTGGAGGTGGTGACCGCTACGAAACGCGCGGCGAAAGCGGACAGCCGGTTCTGCTCGCGCAACCCTTCCAAACTGGCGCTGGCGACGGTCACGGGATCGGGCGTCAGACGCTCGGTGACGTATCGCTGCACGCCCCACAGCACCAGCAGCACCGCGAGGACGAGGATCAGGACGACACCGGTCGCCTTGACGAGGAACGCGCCGATGCCGCCACCGCTGCGAACCGGCGGCTGCGGGTTCGGCGTTGGTACGTCGGGCGTCATGCCGCGATCCGCCACGTCTCGCCCTCCTCCGCGACCATGCCGCGGCCACGCAAGTCGTACAGGTGCGCGAGTACGGACCGTTCGGCGGCGCGCATCAGCCGCGGGTCGAGACCGGCGTACATGCGCGCGACCATCGTCTCCAGTGGCGACTCGCCATGGCCCAGCAGTCGCAGGATCTGTCCCTCACGCTGTTTGCGATGTCCCAGCATACCGCGCACCAGCCGGCGCGGGCTTTCGACGATGTCGCCGTGGCCGGGATAATAGACGCGGTCCTCGCGCTCCATCAGCCGCTCGAGACTGCTCATATACGCGCCCATGTCGCCGTCAGGCGGCGAGACGACGCTCGTCGCCCAGCCCATGACATGGTCGCCGGAAAACAGCACGCCGCTCTCCGGCAGCGCAAAGCAGAGGTGGTTGGACGTGTGGCCGGGCGTTGCCAGTGCAGTCAGGGTCCAGCCGCTGCCGGCCACGTCCTCTCCATCGGCAAGAACGCGATCGGGCGCATAGTCGGCATCGAACGCTGCGTCGGCACCCCCCTCGCCGCTGACCGAGACCGGTGCGGCGCCGATGATCGACGCTCCGGTCGCGGCGGCGAGCGGGCGGGTGGCGGGGCTATGATCGCGGTGGTGGTGGGTGACGACGATCGCGGTGACCGTTCGGCCGTCGATCGCGGCGATCAGCGCGGCGAGATGGGCAGGATCGTCGGGACCGGGATCGATCACCGCGACGTCGGTGTCGCCGACCAGATAGGATTGCGTGCCGGTATAGGTATAGGCGGAGGCGTTGGGCGCGAGGATGCGGGTGACCAGAGGGTCCAGCCGCATCGCGACGCCGGTGGGATGTTGTGCCATCGCGACTGAAATGGCGGCTGGCGGACCGGGGCGCAACCCCGACCCGCCAGCCGCTCACGAGGGTCAGTCCTTGTCCTTGCCGATATCGGCGATCTCGCCCTTCAGTTCGACGATCGCGTCATCGATGCCGGCGACGGCCTCCTGACGGCCCTCTTCCGGCATAGCGCCGTTCACCGCCAGCGAGGCGCGGGTGGCATAAAGGCTGGCGAGGGCGGCATTCATCGCCTTACGCTGGATATCGTGCTGATCGGAGTCCGACAGCGCGCCGGCGCGGGCCGCGGCGGCGATCCGGTCGTTGCAGATAACGGTCGCATCGCGGCCGTTCTGGCGGCGTGTGATGACGAACGCCCGTGCCTCACCCGATCCGCAATTGGCGGAGGAGATATTCACCTCGGGCATAGCGGGTGCGACGGGGGGAACCGGCGGCACGGGAGGCACGGGACCTTGCGGTGCCACGGGCGGAACCGGCGGTACCGGCGGGATCGGCAACGCGTGGGTAGCGGCGTAGCGATCGGCCTCGGCCCCCTCGTACACCCGCGTCTTCCCATCCTTCACGATCACGACGCGCTTGACGTTGAGGGCGGCAGGAGCGGGAGCCGCGGGTGGAGCCGGCGGTGTGACGATCTTCACGCCCGTCGCGGCCTCGATCGTGCCGGTCACGGCGGCGGCGGCGCGGGTGCCCGATGCCGTGGCGACGAGGCCGGTGGCGACGAGGCCGAGCACGGCGGCGGCGCCGGTCATCAAACGGGTGCGCGAGACGCGCGAGTTGGTCAGCATCTTCAGTCTCCCTTTCAGATCGGCGATGGTGTGAAGGTGGCAGGCGGCGGACACCGCGCCACCATGCGCCGCCTTGACGATGGCGCAGGCATAGATGTGGCGGTCGGTACGGCTGCGGCCGGCGAGGACGCGGGCGTCGTTCGCCAGTTCCTGATCGCAGCGAAAGGCGCGGAAGGCCCGCCACGCGACCGGGTTGAACCAGTGCAGCGCGAGCACGCCGAGCGCCGCCCAGTTGGCGAACAGGTCGCCGCGGGCGTGGTGACCCAGTTCGTGCGCCAGCGCCAGTTCGCGCTCGTCCGCGTCGTAGCGATCGGCGAAATCGCGCGGGAAGGCGACGAAGCGGCGGCCCCTCTTGCCCAGGCCGGTACCGAAGGCGAGCGGGCCACTGGCGGCGGCGCTTTCGATCACGCGGATGCCGCCGACCTTGTCGACCAGCTTCGCCTCCGACAGAACGCGCGCGCAGAACCGGCGATGATTGACGAGGTGGAAGGCGAAGAACGCGGCGGCACCCAGCACCCACGCAGCGGCGACGATCATCCCCCAGGGCAAGCTGGACCACAGCGACGGCTCGACCGCGGCAACCGCAGCGGGCGCACGCGTCACCGGCGCGAGGCGCGCAGGCACGATCAGCACCGTGACCGCCTCGCTGGCGCGGGTGATCGGCATCGCCGCCTGCTCGCGCCAGTCGGCGGGCAGCGGCGGCAACAACAGTCGCAGCGCCGGCAGCGCCCAGAGCGCATACGCCACCTGCGGCCCAAAGGCGCGTCGGACGGGACCCCGCGCCAGCAGCACCGCGATCATCAACAGGGTCGACGCGATCAGCGCCTCCACCGCCCAACCCGTGACGTCGAAGCCGTTCATGCCTTCAACTCCTTCAGGATCGCCTCGATATCGGCGATATCGCGCTGGGTGAGTTCGTCGCGATCGGCGAGATGCGCGACCAGCGGCGTCAGGCGACCACCGAACAGCCGGTCCATCAGTCGCCGCGATTCGCCGGACACGTAATCCTCCCGCGCGACGACCGGGCGATAGAGGTAGCGGCGACCGTCCTCTTCATGCGCGATGACGTTCTTGGCGAGCAGACGACCCAGCAGCGTCTTGACGGTATTGCCGCTCCAGCCCTTCGCGGGATCGACCCGGTCGGCGACATCGCTCGCGGTCAAAGGCGATTCTTCCCACAGCACCTCCATAACGGCATGCTCGGCATCGCTGATGCGTTCGGTCACGACTCACTCCTAATCGACTACGGCTGTAATCGCATCGATTACGGCTGTAGTCAATCAGGTTGCCGCAGGTGACGGCCAGCCCCGTCGGCAGACCTTACACCTCTGATCCTCCGGCAATGACCGTTAACCGCTTCGCCCCGCAGTCACGGGCGATTCCGCGGAATTGGCACGCGCGCTGCAAGGATAGGTACAGCCGAAGCGTCAGCGCTTTCAGCAGGGTGGATCGGACGCTCGCACGGTCTCGCGCCGATCCACCCGCACCCGGCTCTTCGCCTATGCTAAAGCGTGGGGCCAAGCCCGCCGAGCGGCCTTCGAACGTCGCGGACAGCCGGACCGACGACGACAAGCGCCTTTGCTGCGAGACGATCGGGCGGTGGTCGCCAAACCGCGAGCCCACGACACTGGACAAGATGGACACGGGAAACGCGCCACGTGGCGATGCCCCCCCCCCCCGGCGGTGCGGATCGGCGACAGGCGATCATCCTCACCCGCCGCTGTCGTTCGCGGGAGCATCGCACACTCCCAGTCGGAATATCAGTCCGCGGGCTGCTCCGCGCCGAACAGGGCGGCCAGCTCACCGCTCTCGTACATCTCCATCATGATGTCCGATCCGCCGACGAATTCGCCCTTCACGTACAGCTGCGGGATCGTCGGCCAGTCCGAATAGGCCTTGATGCCCTGACGGATGCCCTGATCCTGCAACACGTCGACGCTTTCGAACTCCGCGCCGAGGTGGTTCAGGATCGCCACCGCGCGGCTGGAAAAGCCGCATTGCGGGAACAGCGGGCTGCCTTTCATGAACAGCACTGCGTCGTTGTTCTTCACTACCGCGTCGATGCGGGCCTGTGCGTCGTCGGTCATCTCGGTCATCCTTGGGTCATACGGTCTTCAGCCAATCGCCGTGGTGAGTTGCAGCGCATGCAGTTCGCCGCCCATCCGGCCGCCAAGCGCGGCATAGACGGCGCGGGTCTGCGCCACACGACTCATTCCGGCAAAGCTCTTCGCCACGACGCGCGCGGCGTAATGATCGCCATCCCCGGCCAGGTCGGTGATCTCCACCGCCGCATCGGGAATGGCGGCGCGGATCAGCGCGGCGATATCGTCGGCAGCCATCGGCACGGTGTTACTGCGCCTCCATCAACTGGCGGCGCGCCTCGATCGAACGGTCATCGAGCGCGCGGCGCACGATGCCCTCGTCGGTCTCGACGCCGGCCGCGGTCAGGTCGCCCATCAGCTTGCGGATCACGTCCTCGTCGCCCGCTTCCTCGAAATCGGCCTGTACGACCGCCTTGCAATAGGCGTCCGTCTCCGCTGGCGTCAGGTCCATTTGCTCCGCCGCCCAGACGCCGAGCAGCCGATTGCGGCGCGCGATGATGCGAAAGGCCATCTCCTCGTCGCGCGCGAACTTCGTCTCGAAAGCTCGCTGGCGGTCCTCGAAGCTGGTCATCGGCGCGGTGTCCCTTTCGTGATGCGGCGTAGTCTCCCGGAGATAGGGCGGCCGGACCGGCTGCGCAACGGAGTCGCGCTACAGCCCCTCGCCGCCCACCCATTGCGCGTGGCTCAGCCGCCGCGCGAGATCCCAGGCCTGTCGCCGGATGTCGGGCACCGCCACCACCTCCCACAGACCGCCCCGCGTCATCGGCCCGATGCAGCAGAGCGCGTCCTGCGCCTGCCCCGATCGATCGACCACGCGCGATTGCGCATCGACGTCGATGCCCAGTCGCAGCGGATCGGGCCGGATCGCTCCGCGCGTCGCCAGCGTCCGCAGCAGCGTGTCGTCGGTCCGCGTCAGGTCGCCCTGCGGCCCCGTGCAGTTGACGATACGCGCCGCGCGCAGCGTCTCTACCGCGTCGCCGTGGCGCGGACGCCAGTGGAGGCACACACCTTCGCCGTCCGCCTGGACCGTCGCGACCTTGCCCGCGACGAAGCGCAACCGGCCGCTCTCCACCAGCGCGTCAATGCGGTCGGCGACGGCCGGCGCGAGGCGGTGGCGATGCACGTCCCAGAACGGACGGACGTGGCGCAGGAAGCGCTTGCGCGTAGCGGCGTCGCTGGCCGACCACAGCCGCTGCGTGATCGGGCGCATCGCATCGACCGCCGCGCGCCACCCCTCAGTGGCCGCTCGATCGCGCAGCTGCCGGACGATCCCCGACAACGGCACGCCGGGCAGGTCCGTCTCGCCCTGAGGTGGCGGCAGCCCGTCGCGGTGCCGCCGCGGTCGCAGGCCCCGACGCGACATTGCTACGATGGAGCCGGCAAAGCCGCTCGCGTCGAGCTGCAGCGCGACGTCGATCGCGGTCAGGCCGGTGCCGAGCAGGATGACGCTGTCGTCCGCACCCAGCCCCTCGCCCGGGCGCGATCGCCACGGATCGTCGATATAACTGCCCTTCCTCAGCAGTGTCGGATCGACTCCCGGCGGCGTGTGCGGCGGCAGGTTCCCCGTCGCCAGCACGACGCTCTCCGCGGCGATGCGACGACCGTCCGCCAGCATCACGCCGTCCGCACCGAGGTCCACGACATCGCCCTCGATCAGCGTCAGCCGCGCATCGCGAACCGAGTCCAGCGTCTCGCGCAGGTACGCGCCATACAGGAGCCGCGGCACGAAGGCCTGCGCACCCCCCGCATCGCGGGCCTCCAGCCACTTTACGAAATGGCCGGGATCGTCGGGAAACGCGCTCATTCCGGCGGCGCGCACGTTGAGCAGGTGCGCGGGCTCGGTCGCGCTGTAGGCTACGCCGCGCGCGATCCGGTCGCCGGCACGCTCTACCAGCACGGCGTCCGGTCCGCCGAAGCGCAGCAGGTTGATGGCGAGCAGCGTGCCGCTGAACCCGCCACCGACGATCACCACGCGATCGGTCATGCGTCACCTCCATACGCCGGCAGCGCCAGTCGCCACCGCAGGGCCGCCGCCCGCAGCGCAAACCCGGCCGATGCTGCGATCACCGCCGCCGCCGTGATCGGCGTATCGAACTGCACGAGCGTCACGAACAGGCCGGATGCCAGCGCCGCGGCGGTCACGTACAGTTCCGGCCGCATCAGAATGGACGGCTCGCCTGCAAGCACGTCGCGGATGATGCCGCCGACGCACGCGGTCAGCACGCCCATCACCGCGGCGGGTACGGGCGGCACGCCGTACCCGATCGCCTTCGCCGCGCCGTAGACGGCGTAGGCCGCGAGCCCGACCGCATCGAACCATGCCAGCGCGGTGTCGGACCACCAGCGCTGCGGCGTCACCCAGATCACGACCGCCACGAACAGGCACAGCGCCGCGACGCGCGCGTCGTGGACCCAGAACACCGGCGCATCGATCAACAGGTCGCGCATCGTTCCACCGCCGACACCGGTGATGAGCGCGAAGAACGCCAGCGTCACGAACGTCTGCTGCCGCTTCGCCGCCGCCAGTGCGCCGGATGCCGCGAACACCGCCAGCCCCGCAAGGTCGACCCACGGCGCGATCAGCGGGATGACGGGTGCGGAGAGGACGGGCGGCAACATGCCGCCCGCCTATAAAGCATCCGGGCCACCGGCAACCGGCGATGATCCACAGCCTGTGGATAACGTGGATCATGGGGATAAATCGTTCCTGAACGGGAACGAACCCGAACGTTGTTTTCCGTTCATGCAACCGCCTTGCCCCGGAGGACGTTTCGGCTGCGTACTTTTCGAGAGGGAGTGTAAAATGCGTAAGATGATGCTCGCACTGGGATGCGCCGCGATGGTCGCCCCGAGCCTGATGGTGACGGTCAGCACGGCTGACGCGCAGCGCCGGTACAAGTATCGCGAGTGGCGCGACGATCGTGGCCGCGTCCGCTGCCGCAAACCAAACGGCACCACCGGTCTGGTCGTCGGCGGCGTTGCCGGCGCCCTGCTCGGCCGCACGATCGACACGCGTGGCGACCGTACGATCGGGACGCTGGGTGGTGCCGCCGCCGGTGCCCTCGCCGGCCGCGAGATCGACCGGGGCAGCAGCAACAAGCGCTGCCGCTAAGGTGTGACCGACACGGAAGGGGCGTCGCGATACAGTCGCGGCGCCCCTTTCTGCGTCTGCGAACCTTCCACGAACTGTCGGCCAAGTGAACACGACGTAGTTTTTGGTTCACGCAACTACAAAGCTGGCCTGACGGTTTGAATCACATCACAAGACGGAGAGTATTTCATGCGTATCGCGATCATGTCGGCCGTACTGGCCGCAACGACGTTTACGGCGATGCCTGCCATGGCGCAGGACAACCGCTATCAGGCCAATCGTGAATACCGCAACGAAGTCCGCGATGCGCAACGTGACTATCAGCGCGACCTGCGAAACGCCGACAGTCGCCGCGACGTGCGCGACGCCCGCCGCGAATATCGCGACGAGGTCCGCGACGCGCGCAAGGACCGCCGCGAGGATTTGCGCGACATTCGCAAGGACCGTCGTCAGGATGCGCGCGACTGGCGCGGCTATCGCAACTACGACTATAACCGGTTCGAGCGGGGTCAGCGCACCTATTACGCGGATCGCTACTACCGCGACGGCAGCTATTACCAGCCGCGCCGGCTCGGCCGCAACGACCGCATCTATCGCGGCGGCAACGGACGGTACTACTGCCGCCGGAACGACGGCACGACCGGCCTGATCGTCGGTGGCCTCGCGGGCGGTGCGCTCGGCAACCTCATTGCGGGCGGCGGGTCGCGCCTGCTCGGCACACTGATCGGTGCGGGCGGTGGCGCTCTGCTCGGTCAGTCGGTCGATCGCGGGCAGGTCGTCTGCCGCTGATCCTCGCGCCTCTGCGAGATCAGGAAGGGGAAGCAATCCAGGGCAACGCACCACGCCCTGGATTGCTTCGCTACGCTCGCAATGACGGAGAATCGGGCCTACCCGATCAGGCGTCGTCCCGCGCGGAACAGGCCGTCGACTGGAACCTCGATCCAGTCGGGCCGATTTGCGGCTTCGTAACCAACTTCGTACGCCGCCTTCGCGACGAGCAGCAGGTCGAGCCGCGCGGCATCCGGCGCCTCGCCCGCCTCCGCGACATACGCATCGAGGAATGCCTCGCGCGCATTGTGGCAGAAGGATGCGTAGCGATGCTCGGCCCGCAGCGCCTCGGTGTCCGGCCCCGGCGGGCGCGAGCGATCGGCGACGGCGGTGGCATAATCGAACGAGCGCAGGATGCCCGCCACGTCGCGAAGGGCCAGATCCTTGGCGCGGCGTTCGGCGAGCGGCTTGGCCGGCTGACCCTCGAAATCGATCAGCATCACGTCGCCGCCGGTCACCAGCACCTGTCCCAGATGCAGGTCGCCGTGGATGCGCGTCAGCCGTTCGCCGGCGGTAGCACGGGCTACGTCGCGCACTCGGGCGATCAGCGCGTCGCGGCGGGCCAGGAGATACTCCGCCGCTTCCCCGCTCAGGTGCGCATCGGCGATCCGCGCCAGCGCGTTCTCGACATCGGCGAGCACGTCGGCGGCGAGACGATCCGCACCCTCCCCCGACATCGTATCCGGCGCGAACGCCGCATCGTCGCTGGGGCGGGCCAGCACCGCATGCATCTGCGCCAGCCGCTTGCCCAACGTCTCCGCGAAGGTGCGGTAATTGGCGAAGGTCGACTCGTCGGCGATCGCCAGCCGCTCCAGCGTCGCCAGCGTCCACTGCCAGCCGTCGCCCTGATTGTGGACGAACCGCTGCGCCATCATCAGCAGCGTGTCGTCGGTGATCCGGCGAACCTCGCCCAATATCGGCGGCACCGCCTCGAACCCTTGCGCGACGAGATGGCGGACCATCTCCGCATCGGGATGGATGCCGCTTTCCAGCTTACGCAGCAGTTTCAGGACGACGCGTTCGCCCAGCACCATCGTGCTGTTGGACTGTTCCGCGGTCAGCCACTCGACCGCTTCGTCCGGCTGCACGTCGAGCCCGTCATAACCGGTAAAGGACAGTGCGGCATCGCCCTCTCCCAGGGTGGTGCCGGCGATCATTCCGCCCAGCACGCTGCGCGCGAATTCGCCGACCGCGAAGCCGTCGGTGAGCAGGCCGACGCGGCGGCCGCGACGGACACGCGCCATCGCCAGACTGCCCGCGAAACGCCCCTGCGTCTCGCCTTCCCACGCGATGCCCAGCGGCAGGGAGTAGCGATAGGCGCCGCGATCCGTCTCGACCTCGATCTCCGCGAGCAGCAGGTCCTCGACGCCGGGCAACGGATCGCAGCGGATCAGCCGCACCTCGTTCAGCGCCTCGTCCTTGGCCCCGAACCAGCGGCGCTGCGCGATGTAGGTCGGCAGCACGTCGCGCTCCAGCACGGAGCGGTTGGAGCCGATCGTCACGTCCTCCAGCTCCGGCCGCAGCACGAAGGTGAAGCGTTCCACCTCCAGCGACGGCGCGCTGGTCGCCCACGCCGGCGCGTTCGCCTGATCGCTGAGCACGAACCACAGGAAGCCGTAGGGCGGCAGCGTCAGCACATAGGGCTGCGGCCCGACCGCCGGAAACGCCACGCCGCCGGTCAGTTCGACCGGGGTCAGCCCCTCATGCTCCTGAAGGTCCAGTTCCACTGCCTGCGCGGTGCGGCCGAGGTTGAACACGCACAGGATGCGGTCGTCCTGATATTCGCGGATGTAGGCGAGGATCTTGCGGTTGGCGGGGCGCAGGAAACGCTGCGTCCCCCGGCCGAAGGCGGGATGCTCGCGCCGGACCGCCAGCATGCGCTTGACCGCGTTCAGCTGCGAATGGCCGTCGCGCTCCTGCGCCTCCACGTTCACCGCCTGATAGCCGTAGAGCGGGTCCATGATCGCGGGTAGCGTCAGTTGCGGCGGATCGGCGCGGCTGAAGCCGCCGTTGCGGTCGGGCGACCATTGCATCGGCGTGCGGACGCCGTCGCGGTCGCCGAGATGGATGTTGTCGCCCATCCCGATCTCGTCGCCGTAGTACAAGACCGGCGTGCCCGGCATCGTCAGCAGCAGCGCGTGCATCAACTCGATGCGCCGACGGTCCCGCTCCATCAGCGGCGCGAGGCGGCGGCGGATACCGAGATTGATCCGCGCGCGCCGGTCGGCGGCATAGGTGTTCCAGAGATAGTCCCGCTCCGAGTCGGTGACCATCTCCAGCGTCAGTTCGTCGTGGTTGCGCAGGAAGATCGCCCATTGGCAGTTCGCCGGAATATCGGGCGTCTGGCGCATGATGTCGGTGATCGGGAAGCGATCCTCCTGCGCCACCGCCATGTACATGCGCGGCATCAGGGGGAAGTGGAACGCCATGTGGCACTCGTCGCCCGCCTCGCCCGCCGCGGCGCTGTCGCCGAAATATTGTTGTGTGTCCTCCGGCCACATATTGGCTTCGGCGAGCAGCATCCGGTCAGGATATTCACGGTCGAGCGCGGCCCTGATCTTCTTCAGGACGTCGTGCGTCTCGGGCAGGTTCTCGTTCGAGGTGCCGTCACGCTCGATCAGATACGGGATCGCGTCCAGCCGCAGCCCGTCGACGCCGAGATCGAGCCAGAAGCGCATGACGCGCAGCACTTGCTCCAGCACCGCCGGATTGTCGAAGTTCAGGTCGGGCTGGTGCGAATAGAAGCGGTGCCAGAAGTACGCGCCCGCTTCATCGTCCCATGTCCAGTTCGACTTTTCGGTGTCGAGGAAGATGATGCGGGTGCCGCTGTAGAGCTTGTCGTCGTCGGACCAGACGTAGAAGGCGCGTTCCGGCGATCCCGGCGGGGCCTTGCGCGCGGCCTGGAACCACGGATGCTGGTCCGACGTGTGGTTGATGACGAGTTCGGTGACGACGCGGATGCCGCGATCGTGGGCCGCCGCGATGAACGCGGTCGCATCCTCCATCGTGCCGTAATCGGGGGACACGTCCTCGTACGCGGCGATGTCGTAGCCGTCGTCGCGCCGCGGGCTGGGATAGAAGGGCAGCAGCCAGATGCAGGTCACGCCGAGGTCGGCGATGTAATCCAGCTTCTGCAACAGCCCCTTGAAGTCGCCGATGCCGTCATTGTTGCTGTCGTAGAAGGATTTGACGTGGACCTGATAGATCACCGCGTCCTTGTACCAGAGCGGGTCCTTCATCGGATCGGTGACGGCGTCCGACTGCAACTCGCTCATGCGAAACCTCCGGGCGTCAGGCGCCAGATACGATAGGGCTGGTCGGGCTCGATGCGGATGAACTGATCCTTCCCGTACCAGCGGAAGCGCCAGCCCTCGCCCAGATCCTCGACATCGACGCTGGCATTATCGTCCAGCCCGAGCTCCCAGAGCGGAATCTGGAAATTGCATTCATGGCCGTTGTGCGGGTCGAGATTGACCATGACGCAGATGATCCCCTTTCCGTCCGGATCGGGCTTGCCGTACCAGATGATGTTGTCGTCGTTGGCGACGAAGAACTTGGTATTCAGATGCGTCTGAAGCGCCGGATATTGGCGACGGATGCGGTTGAGCATCGCGATGTCCATCGTGATGTTGCCCGGTGCGTTCCAGTCGCGCGGCTTGACGATGTACTTTTCGCTGTCGAGATATTCTTCCTTGCCCGGAATCGCCGCGGCCTCGCACAGCTCGAAGCCGGAATAGACGCCGAACAGGCCCGACAGCGTCGCCGCGAGCACGGCGCGGATGCGAAAGCCGGGCCGGCCGGAGGTCTGGAGATAGACCGGGTTGATATCTGGCGTGTTGACGAAGAAATGCGGCCGGTAGAACTCCTTGGGAGCCTCCGTCGTCAGTTCCTCGATATACTCGGTCAGCTCGTCCTTGCGGTCGCGCCACGTGAAATAGGTGTAGCTTTGCGAAAAGCCGACCTTCGCCAGCTGGTACATCATCGTCGGCCGCGTGAACGCCTCCGCGAGGAAGATCGTGTCGGGATGCTGCGCGCGAACTTCGCCGATCATCCACTCCCAGAACGGCAGCGGCTTGGTGTGCGGATTGTCGACGCGGAAGACCTTCACGCCGTGTTCGATCCACAACAGCACGACATTGCGCAACGCGACCCACAGGCCCGGGATCGCGTCGGGGCCGTAGAAATCGACGTTGACGATGTCCTGATATTTTTTCGGCGGGTTCTCCGCATACTTCATCGACCCGTCGGGTCGCCATGCGAACCAGCCGGGATGATCCTTCAGCCAGGGGTGATCCGGCGAACACTGGATCGCGAAGTCCAGCGCGACCTCCAGCCCGTGCGCCTTCGCCGCCTCCACCAGCCGCGCGAACGCCTCGAACCCGCCGAGTTCGGGATGCACCGCGTCGTGACCTCCGGCTTCCGAGCCGATCGCGTAGGGGCTGCCGGGGTCGTTCGGCCCCGGCGTCAGCGTGTTGTTCGGACCCTTGCGGTTGGTCTTGCCGATCGGGTGGATCGGCGGGAAATACAGCGTGTCGAAGCCCATGTCGCGAATCTGCGGGAGGCGCGGGATGACATCGTCGAACGTGCCGTGCTTCGTCGGATCGATGACCTGCGAGCGGGGAAACAGCTCGTACCAGCTGGAGAAGCGTGCCGCGAGGCGTTCGGCATCGATCAGGACCGTCGCCGAGCGCAACCGGTGCGGCCGGTCGTCCGCCGCCGTCATCAGTCGCGCGAGTTCGTCCGCCAGCAGCAGTTCGGCCCCTTCGCGCGCATCGTCACCGGCATCGACACGGTCGGCCCAGCGCAAAAGCTCGGCATTGCCGGTGCGCTTCGCCGCCGCACGCACGATGCCGCGGCCCTCCATGTAATCGACCGGCTGCGCCACGTCCGCACCCAGCTTCTTGGCGAAATCGCGCCGAAAGCCGCCGAACACGTCCAGCCACCCCTCGACCGCGAACTCGTGCCGGCCCAGCCGTTCGGGCACGAATACCGCGCGCCAGCGATCGGTCGGCAGCGCCGCCATCCGCACCGCGCGCCATTCGGTCTCGTCGGCGGGCCGCCACAATAGTTCGACCGCGAGTTGCTCATGCCCGTCGGTGAAGACGTTCGCCTCCACCGTCACCGCTTCGCCGGCGATCCGCTTGACCGGCCAGCCGCCGTCGACGCTGGGCGCGATCGTGTCGATCACCAGCCGCTCTGCCGGTTTGGTCGCACGATCCAGCGCGTCGGTTTTGGGCATCAGCAGAATCGGATCGAGCGCGCTGTGGCGCGTCGTCTGGGTGGCATCAGGCATCAACAAATTCCCCTCCGGTCCGCCGGCAACCGCCCGCGCGACCCTACGAACGTCTGAAGTCGGCGGAAGGGTCGGCTACTTCGCCGATTTTGCTTTCGGCGAGCGGGCTTTCTTCGCGGTCGGCTCCGCGGCGGTCGTCTGTGGTGGCTCTTTTGGCTTCGCGGCGCGCGACTTGCGGGCGGGCGGGGAGCCGGCCTGCAGTTCCTCGGTCAAGTCACCGCCGGCTTCGTCCCCCGCCGCCGAGGTGGCGGGTTCGGAGGCGTCGCCGCTGCCCCCCTGTGACGCCGCATGCCAGTGATGCTCGTCGCGACCGTGCGGACGGCCCTCCTCTTCCCAAAGCTGGTAGGCGCGGGTGCGAATCGCGTCATGGCGGTCGTCGGACATGCTCTGCTCCATCGAGTCTCGGGACGGTGGACGCCCCCTCAGGATGAAATAATCCGAACACCTCCCGGTTCCCGCGTCAATTGCGGCACGACCACATACGTATGGGGTGAGCCGCTCTCGCGTGCCGTAGCGGCAGTCCATAGCGGGAGGGCGGACGGCTGGCCTTCGCCGCCGATGCTGGTAGGAGCCGCGACCGGAGGGGCGGGGACGACGATGACGACGACGATCAGCGGGCCGATATGACGCCCTTCGCCGCGCATAGCCGTGATCTCGCCGCGCTGGCGGAGCGCGATCGGTACCGCAGCCTGCATCCGCGCGCGGGCATCGACTTCGCCTCGAACGATTATCTCGGGCTGGCTGGATCGCCGCGCCTACGCAATGCGGTCGCGGCGGCGATCGGGCGCGGCGTGGCGATCGGGTCCGGCGGATCGCGGCTCCTGCGCGGCAACGATCCGGAGCACGAAGCGCTGGAGACGGAGGCGGCTTCGTTCTTCGGCGCGGAATCGGCGCTGTATTTCTCCAGCGGCTTCGCTGCGAATGCGACCCTGCTCGCGACGCTGCCGCAGCGGGGCGACCTGATCGTCCACGACGCGCTGATCCATGCCAGCGCGCATGACGGCATGGCCCTCGCCCGCGCGCCACGGGTCATCGCGCGCCACAACGACGCGCAGTCGTTTGCCGACGCGATCGCGGGCTGGCGGGTCGCTGGCGGTGTCGGGACGCCGTGGATCGTGGTCGAGAGCCTCTACAGCATGGACGGCGACGGCGCGCCGCTGGACGCGCTGACCGCGGTCGCGGACCGATACGACGCAGTGCTGATCGTCGACGAAGCGCATGCGACGGGGGTGTTCGGGCCGGACGGACGCGGATTGCTCGGCGACCTGCCACGGGGCGATCGCGTCGTCAGCCTGCACACCTGCGGCAAGGCGCTGGGCTGCGAAGGCGCGCTGGTCTGCGGACCGCGCGTGGTGACGGATTTCCTCGTCAACCGCGGGCGGGGCTTCATCTTTTCCACCGCTCCTTCGCCCCTGATGGCCGCGGCGGTGCGGGAGGCGCTGCATATCCTGTCCGACGAACCCGAGCGCCGCACCGCACTGGCCGAACGCATCGCCACGGCGGAGCGCCTGCTGTCGCCGCTCGGCGCGACGGCGACGGGTTCGCAGATCCTGCCGCTGGTGCTGGGCGAGGACGCGCGGGCGATGCGCGTGGCGGGGGCGCTTCAGGCGGCGGGGCTGGACGTGCGCGGCATCCGCCCGCCGACGGTCCCGGCGGGAACGGCGCGGCTGCGGATCTCGCTGACGCTCAACATCGACACCGCCGATATCGAGCGGCTGGCCGACACGCTGGAGGAGGTTCTGCGGTGAACCACGCGATCGTCGTCACGGGCACCGATACCGATGTCGGCAAGACGGTGTTTGCCGCCGCCCTCGCCGGCGCGCTCGCCGCGCACTACTGGAAGCCGGTGCAGGCGGGCGACCTCGACCACGGCGATGCCGCGCGCGTCGCGTCGCTGTCTGGACTGCCGGCCGCGCACATCCTGTCCGAGGCATATCGGCTGACGACGCCTTGCTCTCCCCACCGCGCCGCCGCGATCGACGGCGTGACGATCGATCCCGACCGGTTGGAGCTCCCGCTGCACCGGCCGCTGGTGGTGGAGGGTGCGGGCGGCGCGCTCGTCCCGCTGGCGAGCGACTTGCTGTATGCAGACGTGTTCGCGAAGTGGGCGCAGCCGGTGGTGATCGTCGCGCGCACGGGGCTCGGCACGATCAATCACAGCCTGATGACGATCGAGGCGCTCCGCCACCGCGGCATCGCCGTTCTCGGCGTCGCGTTTTCGGGCGAGGCCGTCGAGGATAGCGAGGCGACGATCTGCCGGATCGGCCAAGTGAAGCGGCTCGGTCGCCTGCCCCGCCTCCCAATGCTCGATGCGGATACGCTGCGCGCGGCGTTCGCGGCGAACTTCGACATCGAGGATTTCGCATGAGTTCGCCGATCTGGCATCCCTTCACGCAGCATGGGCTGGGCGAGCCGATCCCGCTCGTCACGCACGGCGAGGGCGCGGTGCTGCATACCGACGACGGTCGCCGGATCGTCGATGCGATCTCGTCCTGGTGGGTGACGACGCACGGTCACGGCCACCCGCGGATCATGGCGGCGATCGCCGAGCAGTCGCAGCGGCTGGACCAGATCATCTTCGCTGGCTGGACGCATCAGCCCGCCGAAGACGTGGCGCTCGGACTGCTGGCGATCATGCCCCCGTCGCTGACGCGTGTGTTCTTTTCCGACTCGGGTTCGACCAGCGTCGAGGTCGCGCTGAAGATGGCGCTGGGTCACTTCGCGAACCGGGGCGAGCCGCGGACCCACATCGTCGTGATGCAGCACAGCTATCACGGCGACACGGTCGGCGGGATGTCGGTCGGCGCACGCGGGGTGTTCAGCGCCGCCTATGCGCCGCTGCTGTTCGATGTCGCCGTCATCCCCTTTCCCACGGCGGGTCACGAGCAGGAGACGCTGGAGGCGCTGGAGGCGGCGTGTCGCACGCAGCCGGCGGCGTTCATCGTCGAACCGCTGGTGCTCGGCGCGGGCGGGATGCTGATGTACGGCGCGGACACGTTGCGCGCGATGCACGCGATCTGCGCGAGGCACGGCGTGCTGTTCATCGCCGACGAGGTGATGACCGGCTGGGGCCGCACCGGCACGCTGCTCGCCTGCGAACAGGCGGAGATCGCACCCGATATCCTGTGCCTGTCGAAAGGATTGACCGGCGGTAGCCTGCCGCTGGCGGTGACGATGGCGAGCGAAGACATCTACCAGAGCCACTGGTCGGACGACCGCGCGCGGATGTTCTTCCACTCGTCCAGCTACACCGCCAACCCGATCGCGTGCGCCGCCGCAGTCGCGAACCTGGCGATCTGGCGTGACGAACCGGTGGGGGAGCGGGTATCCTCGCTGGCCGCGCGGCAGGCCGCACGGCTCGACCGACTGGCGGCGTTGCCCGGTGTAGCCGATGCCCGCTCGCTCGGCACGATCGCCGCGCTCGATCTGGAGGTGCCGGACGCTGGTTATCTGTCGGCGCTTGCCCCGCGGCTGTTGGCGCAGTTCCGCGACGCCGACCTGTTGCTGCGCCCGCTTGGCAACACGCTGTACGTCATGCCGCCCTACTGCATCGACGATGCCGACCTCGATCGCATCTACGACGCGCTTGGCGAGGCGGTCCTCCAGACGCAAAAAAGCCCCGGGATCCAGTAGGATACCGAGGCTTTTTGAATGGTGGGCGTGGCAAGGATTGAACTTGCGACCCCTGCGATGTCAACACAGTGCTCTACCACTGAGCTACACGCCCACAAAGGGGAAGCGCGCCTCTAGCGGCGGGTGCCGCGGAGCGCAAGCGCCTAATTCAGCCCGGCGAGATCCGTCTCGAACAGGCGATCGACCTCGGCCACCAAGTCGCGGAGATGGAAGGGCTTGGACAGGACGCGGGCGTTGGGCATCGCCTTGCCGGCCTTCAGCGTGACGGCGGCGAAACCCGTGATGAACATGACGCGCAGATTGGGCGAAACCTCCCCAGCACGCTGCGCCAGTTCGATGCCGTCCATTTCCGGCATGACGATGTCGGTCAGCAGCAGGTCGAAGGATTCCGTCTGGATCAGGGGCAGCGCGGCGGTGCCGCGATCGACCGCGGTCACGGCATAGCCGGACTTCTGCAACGCGCGCGTCAGATATTCGCGCATCACTTGGTCGTCTTCGGCCAGCAGGATTCGGATCATCGCTCGGTACTTCCCTCGTCGTCGAGCCGATGTAGCCACGGGACGGTTAAGATTTCCAGTCGAAAGGCTCACCACGTCGGACGGCCGCGACGGTCCTTCCCCTTGCCCGGATGCCGCGATAGCATGGTGCCCGATGCAGCTTTCGTTCGACCGCCACGGCGCCTGGCCGCCCGCCTCGCCGGTGGTCGTGTCGGTGCCGCATGCCGGGCGCGAGTATCCAGCGGCGCTGATCGACGCGTTGCGCGTGCCGGTCGCTTCGCTGCGCAGCCTGGAAGATCGGCGGGTCGATGCCGTCGCGCTGGCGGCATGCGGCGTGGAGACGATGCTGATCCAGCGGCGCGCACGCGCGTGGATCGACCTGAACCGCAGCGAGGACGAGCGCGACCCCCGCGTGGATGCCGGCGCGCCGCCGCTGCCGGCGGTGCCGTCAGCCAAGTTGCGCAGCGGCCTGGGCCTCGTGCCGCGACGGGCGGGCGGCGTGGGCGACATCTGGCGCGGGCGGTTCTCCGGCGCGGCGATCACCCAGCGGCTGGTGGAGGATCACCGCCCCTATCATGCTGCGCTGGACGAGGCGCTGACGGCGGCGCAGGCGCGATTCGGGGCAGCGGTGCTGCTCGACCTGCATTCGATGCCATCGCTCGGCCGAATGCAGCCGCGGATCGTGATCGGCGACCGGTTCGGCAGCGCAGCGGGATCGCGCTTCACGGCACGCGTCGAATCCGCGGTGGCGGCGACGGGGTTGCTGCACGGGCTGAACACCCCCTATCCCGGCGGCTTCGTGACGCAGGCGCACGGCCGGCCCGCGCTGGGCATCCACGCCGTCCAGCTCGAGATCGACCGCAGCCTGTACCTCGATGCGCGGCTGGACGATGTCGGTCCGGGCCTGTCTGTGGTCGTGGCGATGGTGCGTGCGGTGATCGACGCGCTGGCGGATGAAGCACTCGCGCAACCGCTGGCGCTGGCCGCCGAATAAAAAACCACCCCGCAGCGCGAAGCGTACGAGGTGGCCAAGGTTCAGGGAGGAGACACGCTAAAAGCGTGTCGTACGGCCTCGCGAAAGGGGGGACACGAAACCGTACATGGCATAAATGGGTAAGTGGCCGATTGGTTCAAGCCCGACCCGGAAAAAATGCATTTTTACAGGTCGCGTGCGTAACGATCTGCCGGGCGGGGCGACGACAGCCCGAGAACCGCCGCCGCCCCTTGGTGTTTACACGGTCTGCGGCAACGACGGCGGCGTCTTGCCCTGCTGGACCTGACGGCCGAAGACCTCCCGCATCAGCGCCAGCGAGAAGAGGTGTGCATAAAGGAGCGGCAGCATGCCGGACTGCTGCATCTTACGAAGCTGGTCGCCACGCAGGCCGTTCAGCTTCTCCTCGTTCACCATCTGAAAGCCGCGATAGATGAACGGCTGGCCGCCGGCGTCGGGCTGGATGCTGACTTCGCCTTCCATCAACAGGCCCAGCTCGCGCAATTCGCGCATGAAGTTCTGGGTCCGCTGGCCGGCCTGTTCGAACTGCTCGTTGAACGCCAGGATCTGCTTGGTGACCTCGGTCGGCTGGCCGTTCTCGAACAGCTTGTCGCCCTCGTCATACGCGCCGAGCACCGGGCTGCTCGGATCGAAGCAGAGCGACAGCTCCTCCGACTCCGGGCGCAGCCGCGCGAGCATGTACGGGTAGCGACGGACATAGGCCGGCACGTAGAAATTGTCGTCGACCAGCTTGCCGTCGTCACCGATGAAGACGTTCACCCCCTCGTTCAGGCCCATCAGGCCGAGCGGGATCGCGTCGTCGCCCACCGAAAACACGATCGGCATGAAACGCTGCACCAGCGCGAACTCGTCCGTAGTGATCGGGATCGCGTGCTGGCCGATCAGGTGCGGTGCGCTGTCCTGCGGCTGGATGCGGTAGTCGGCGTGAGTCTCGCTCGAAAGCGGCTCCAGACCATTATAGAAAAGCGGCAGTTGCGGCGCGCTGGCCATAAATCTCTCCGTCGTCTGTCGCAGGCCCGCCCCCCGATGGGCCGCCCGCCGATCGGCAGAGGCTCTATTGGCCGCGCGCTGGCGGCGCAAGCAGCTTGCCGGGATTGAGGATGCCGAGCGGGTCCATCGCCTGCTTGATCGCCGTCAGCGCCATCATCCGCGCGGGCGAGGCGATCCGCGCCAGTTCGTCGCGCTTCATCTGGCCGATGCCATGTTCGGCGGAGATGGTGCCGCCCGCCGCGTCGACGAGGTCGTGGACGAAGCGGGTGATGACGGGCGCATCCTCCGCGTACCAGCGGTCCCGGTCGACGCCTTCGGGCGCGCGGACGTGGAAATGGATGTTGCCATCGCCCAGGTGACCGAAGCCCGAAGCATCCGTGCCGGGGAAGCGATGCTCGGCCGCGCTTGCTGCCTGCTGCATGAAGGCGGGCATCGTCGCGACCGGCACGGCGATGTCGAACTGGACGGCCGGGCCCCTCGCCCGCTCCGCATCGGACAGCGAATCACGCAGGCGCCAGAACGCCTCGGCCTGCGCTTCGCTGACCGCGATCGTCGCATCCTCCACCAGCCCGCCCGCGAGCGCTGCGCCAAGCAGGCGTTCCAGCATCGCAGCCGGCGCCTCCGCGTCGTCAGTCGCTGCTGTCGCCTCGATCAGCAGATGCCAGCGGTGTCGCCCCTGCAAGGGCGCGCGAGAGCCGGAGACATGCGCGAGCGCGGCGTCGAGCGTGGCCGCCGGCATGATCTCGAAACTTTCGATCGTGTCAGTGTCGCGCTGGAAGCTGCGCAATACGGCCAGCGCGGTTTGCGGATCGCTCACGCCTGCCCAGGCGACGCCCCGCGCCGCCACCGCAGGGGCCAGCCGTAATGTCGCGGCGGTGACGATCCCGAGCGTCCCCTCCGCTCCCACGAGCAGATGATCGAGGTCGTAGCCGCGATTGTCTTTTTTCAGGGCCGCGAGTCCGTCATAGACGGAGCCATCCGCCAGTACCGCCTCCACGCCCGCGACCAGCCCGCGTATCGTGCCGAAGCGCAGCACCTGCGTGCCGCCGGCGTTGGTCGATACCAAGCCGCCGATCGTCGCGCTGCCCCGTGCGCCGAGGGTCAGGGGAAAGCGTCGGCCGACCGTCAGCGCGGCATCGTGGAAGGTCTGGAGAACGACGCCCGCCTCGACCACCGCCAAGCCGGCCTCGGCGTCGATCGAGCGGATGCGGTCGAGCCGGCGCAGCGACAGGATCAGCGCGCTACCGTCCGCGGGAGGAGTCGCTCCGCCGACCATCGAAGTGTTGCCGCCCTGCGCCACCAGCGGCACGCGGTGTCGCGCCGCTGCTGCCACGATCGCGGCGACTTCGGCAGTGTTCGCGGGAGTCAGGATCGCAGGTGACGCGCCCTGCCACCGCTTGCGCCAATCCTGCAGCCACGGGGCTATCGTCGCGGCGTCGGTGACGATGCCCTTCGGCCCGAGCACCGGGGCAAGCTCCGCCAGCATCGCGGCCTGAGCGGAGGTTGGTTGGGGAGTGGTGGCACCAATCATCTTGCCTGATCGGCTAGGCGCAATTCATGAGGCGTTCAACGATCCGCGCTACCACCCTGCCCCGGAACGATGATCGCCAAAGCCTTGCCCCTTCTCGTCGCGCTGGCGGCGCCACTCGCGCTCGCGGCGGAAGCGCCCGCGCAACGGCCTTCGCGCGTCGTGGTGACGCAGTTGACGATCCACGAGCGGATCACGATCCGCGTGCCGAGGATGAACGTACCGGGCCGCGTTGCTCTGACCGCGCCGACGGTATGGAAGGAGAGCAAGGGGCCGAAATGCATTGCCGCCGCCAGCCTGGCGGGCGCGATGGTATCGGCTCCCGCGACGATCGATTTGGTCGTGCAGGGCGGGCAGCGCATTCGCGCCAAGCTGGGCCGGCAATGCCGATCGGTCGACTTCTATTCGAACTTCTATATCCGGCCGGGTAGCGACGGTCAGGTCTGCGCCGACCGCGACACGATCCGGGTGCGATCGGGCGCATCATGCGAGATCGACTCGTTCAAATTGTTGAAACCGGTGCGATAAGGCCACGCAGCCGCCCCAAAGCGGCACAACTTCGCCGGTTTTCTTGACTTTGCCAGTCGAATACGCGAGCGCAACGGAGCTAGCGCGCGGGGGATCGCGCGCCCATTTTCCGGACCGCTACATGAGCTTTGCCGATCTCGGCCTATCCCCCGAACTTCTCAAGGCCGTCAACGACGCCGGCTATGATACGCCCACGCCGATCCAGGCGCAGGCGATCCCGCCTGTGTTGATGATGCGCGATATCATCGGCATCGCCCAGACCGGCACCGGCAAGACCGCGTCGTTCGTGCTGCCGATGATCGACATCCTGGCCCAGGGCCGGAGCCGCGCGCGCATGCCGCGCAGCCTGATCCTGGAGCCGACGCGCGAACTTGCCGCGCAGGTCGCCGAGAACTTCGAGAAATACGGGGCCAACCACAAGCTGTCGATGGCGCTGCTGATCGGCGGCGTATCGATGGGCGACCAGATCAAGGCACTGGAAAAGGGTGTCGACGTCCTGATCGCGACGCCGGGCCGCCTGATGGACCTGTTCGGCCGCGGCAACATCCTGCTGACCGGCTGCTCGCTGCTCGTTATCGACGAGGCGGACCGGATGCTCGACATGGGCTTCATCCCGGACATCGAGGAAATCTGCACCAAGCTGCCCAAGCAGCGTCAGACGTTGCTATTCTCGGCGACGATGCCTGCGCCGATCAAGAAGCTGGCGGACAAGTTCCTCGACAATCCCAAGCGGATCGAGGTCGCGCGGCCGGCATCGACCAACATCAACATCACCCAGTGGCTGGTATCGGTGAAAGCGGCGGACAAGCGCGAGCGTCTGCGACGCCTGCTCACCCAGCCGGAAGTGACCAACGCGATCGTCTTCTGCAACCGCAAGACGACCGTCCGCGAACTGAACAAGGTACTGAAGCAGGCCGGCTTTAAGTCGGGCGAGATCCACGGCGACATGGAACAGCCGCAGCGGCTGGCCGAGCTGGAGCTGTTCAAGCGCGGTGACGTCACGATCCTCGTCGCGTCCGACGTTGCGGCGCGCGGCCTCGACATCAAGGGCGTCAGCACCGTCTTCAACTATGACGCACCCTGGCACCCCGACGATTACGTCCATCGGATCGGCCGCACCGGCCGCGCCGGCGCGACGGGCACCGCCTATACGTTCGCCGCGCCGGACGATGCCGAGAATATCGAGAATATCGAGAAGCTGACCGGGCAGAAGATCCCGCGGCTCGAAGCGGAGCCGACGCACGTGGCCGAGCCTGAAGTCGAAGCACCGGCAGAGCGCCCGCGTCGCGGACGCCGGCCGGAGCGTGCCGAGAGTGCCGCCCCGACCGCGCCGGTGCATGACGTCGCTCCGATGCGGGAGCCGGTGCCGGAGCGTTCCCCCTCGTCGCAGCCTCAGCAGCAACGCGATACGCGGCAGGAGCAATCCCGTCAGCAGCAGGATCGTGCACCCCGACGCGAGCGGCAGGACGACCGCTACGGCGACCGCAACGACCAGCGCCGCGACCGTTATCGCCGCGACGAGCGCGACGATGGTCCGGACGAGGGCTGGAACGGACCGATCCCGGAGTTTCTCAAGGTCGCGCTTGTCATCCAACCGTGATGGTCGCGCGTACCTCCATCATGGTCGGGTTGAAGCAGCCGGAGTCGGAAGAGGTCGCGTCGCCGTGCGTCAACACCTGCACGCTCGATCCGGTGACGGGCTGGTGCGTCGGATGCGGCCGGTCGGTCAGCGAGATCACCGGATGGGGCACCCGCCCCGCCTCCGAACGACGCGCCATCCGGGCGGAGTTGCCCGCGCGGATGGCGGCCTTGGCGCGCGTTGGACGTCACTGACGTCTGAATAGGCGTCAGGCGGCGGCGGCCTGTTCGTCCAGCTGATGCGCACGCTGGAACGCCGGGCGGGCGGTGAGGCCCGCCAGATAGCTATCAAAAGCCTCGCGCTTTGGCAGCGTGCCGAACAGCATGCCCCAGGCGATGTGGCTGCCGACATAGACATCCGCTGCCGAGAAACGATCACCGGCGATGAAGCTCCTGCCCTTCACCGCCGCCTCCAGCGCATCGACCGTAGTGTCGTAGCTGCCATAACCGACCATGCGGCCTTGCTCTGGCGTGACCTCGATCTTGCGGGAGCGGTCGATCACCGCCTGCTCCACCGGGCCTGCGGCAAAGAACAGCCAGCGATAATAATCGGCACGCCCCGTCGTTGGCGGTGCAAGACCGGCGTCGGGGAACGCGTCGGCGAGATAGGCACAGATCGCTGCGCATTCGGTGACGACATGGCCATCGTGGACGATCGCAGGCACCTTGCCCATCGGGTTGATCGCCAGATACTCGGCGGCCTTCATGCTGTCGGCATAGCCCAGAAGCACGGTGTCGTATGGCGAGCCGACTTCCTCCAGCATCCACCGGGCGATGCGGCCACGCGATTGCGGGTTTGTGTAGAAGACCAAGGTCATCATGCTTCCCTTCAGAGCTGCTTCTTGAACAGCGCCAGCTGGCGTGCCCATGCGCGCTCCGCCTGCGGCTGGTTGTAGGCGCGGCTGTCGGGCGGGCACCAGCCGTGGTTCGCGCCCTCGTACACCTCGATCTCGGCAGGAATTTTGGCGGCGGCAAACGCGGCGCGCAGTTTGGTCTTGTCGTCGGGTGAGCGGGCGTCGTCGTTGGCGGCGATCGCGATCAGGTAGCCGCCCTTGAGCCGGGCTACGAGCTTGTCGGGACTGTCCGGCGCGTCGCCGACCAGCGCCGCACCGTGGAACGACGCGCCGGCTTTCACCCGATCGGGGCGGGCGGCGGCGGTGCGCATCATCATCGGGCCGCCCATGCAATAGCCGGTGACGGCGATGCCGCGGCGGGTGTCGACCTGCTTCTGCGTGTCAAGCCATGCGACGAAGGTCTTGCCGTCGCTGGTCACCGCTTCGGCGGTCAAAGGCGTGCGCCACGGCATGATGCGGTCGCGGACGGCGGGTTGGTCGAAGCTTTCGCCGGGCTTCAGGAAGGGCGCCTTCACCGACCTATAGAACTGGTTGACGACCAGCACCGCATAGCCGGACTCGGCGAGCCGCCGGGCCATCTGTTCGAAGGCAGGGCGCAAGCCCATGATATCGGGCCAGATCAGCACCGCCGGATGGCGGCCCGTCGCAGGGGCAACGAAATAGGCGTCGCAGATACCGTCCGGCGTCTTGATCGCCACCGCCTTGCCGGCGACCGTCACCGCGCCGGCGGGGCTGGGCAGCAGCGCGATCAGGCTCGCCGCGCCCATGCCGATGCCGAAATCGCGGCGGGTCGTACCGCGGTCGTTGTCGTCGGCGGTATGGTCGTCGCACATGGTCAGCGTCCCCTCGTTTTGCCGCAGCTTAGGCGGAAAACGAAGGGACGCAACCGGCTGGGATCAGCGGCGGAACGGGTCGTCGAACAGCGCGCGCGCCTGCGACGCGGGATCGTCGCCGTGCAGCACCGCGTCGGCGTCGCGCGCCTGCTGCTCGCGCTCCGCGTGAAGCTGCGCGATCAGTGCCTCGCGATCGCCTTCCAGGCGGCTGTCGGTCGGCTGCGCATCCTCCGGGCTGCCCTTCGCGGCCTTCGCCACCGCCGCGTCGAGCTCGCGCTGCGTCGTCAGGCCGAGCGTCACCGGATCCTTCGGTGTGATGTTCGCGATGTTCCAATGGCTGCGGTCACGGATCGCGGCGATCGTGGTGCGCGTCGTGCCGATCAGGTTGCCGATCGCGCCGTCGCTGATTTCCGGGTGATTGCGGATGATCCAAGCGATACCGTCGGGCTTGTCCTGACGCTTGGACACGGGCGTGTAGCGCGGGCCCTTGGTCCGGCGGACCTGCTCCGGTCCCTTGGTCATCTTCAGGCGATAATCGGGATCGGCCTGACCCTTGTCGATCTCGTCCTGGCCGAGCTCATGCGCGCGCACCGGATCGCGGCCGGTCAGCTTGGTCGCGGCGGTGTCGTCGGCGATCGCCTGCACCTCCAGGATGTGGAGACCGCAGAAATCCGCGATCTGCTCGAACGAGAGCGCGGTATTATCGACCAGCCAGGAAGCGGTCGCGTGGGGCATGAGCGGCTGGGCCACGGGCGGAAACTCCGTCTAAAACAGAAAGGGCCGCCCCTTCCCGGAGCGGCCGCACATTGCCTGCGATGTAGAACGCCCACGCCCCGAGGGCAACCCGGTGCCGGGGATTTCAGGCGGCAAGCGGCACAAGAACCGGGGCGGCCGTGCGAATGGGAGCCAACGCCGCGACGAACTGGCGCGCGCTGGCCGCCCAGCTGAACCGCCCTGCATAGGCGGCGCAGGTCACGCGGTCGCGGGTCAGCGCGGCGGCGATCGCAGCCTCCAGATCCTCGTCCATCGAACCGACGCGGTCGTCCAGCACGTCCATCGGACCCGCTACCGGATAGGCTGCGACCGGCGTGCCGCACGCCAGCGCCTCGACCATCACCAGCCCGAACGTGTCCGTCCGGCTGGGGAAAACCAGCACGTCGGCGCTGCGATACGCCGCGGCCAGTTCCGCCCCAGTCCGCGAGCCGAGGAACAGGGTGCCCGGAAACTCGCGCTCCAGCTTCGCACGCGCCGGACCGTCTCCGACCACGACCTTGGTGCCGGGATGATTGCAGGCGAGGAAGGCGGGCAGGTTCTTCTCGACGGCCACGCGACCGACATACAGCAGCACCGGTCCGGCCAGACCGGTCATTGCCGGATCGCGCGCGCCGTCGCTGCCGAAGGTCGCGAAGTCGACGCCGCGACCCCACGCCCGCACCCGGTCGATCCCGCGATCGACCATCGTCGCTTCCACCGTCGGCGTCGATGCCAGCACGGCATGCGACGCGCCGTGGAACCAGCGGATGTAGCGCCACATCCAGGATGGATCGACGCCGGTCCGCGCGGCGACATAATCCGGAAACTGCGTGTGAAAGGCGGTGGTGAAGGACAGGTCGCCCGCCACGCACCATGCGCGGGCGGCGATGCCCAGCGGGCCTTCCGTGGCGATATGAATCGCGTCCGGTGCGAACTCCGCCAGCAGGCGACCGACCGTCTTCTTCCCCGCCAGCGCCAGCCGGATGTCGGGATAGGTCGGGCACGGGAAGTTGCGGAACCGATCAGGGGAGACGACGATCACCTCATGTCCTGTCGCGGCGAGTTCGCGCGTCAATGCCTCCAGCGTGCGGACGACGCCGTTGACCTGCGGGCTCCAGGCGTCGGTGACGATGGCGATGCGCATCCCGGTGTTCCTCATGCTGCTGCGGCCAGTGTGACGATCGTCGCGGTCCGCGCGCGGTCGGCCATCCCGTCGGCCCAGCGCAGGATTTCCATCGTGCCGTCGACATGCTCGACCAGCGCGGTGCAGCTTTCGACCCAGTCACCGTCATTGTAATAGGCGACGCCCTCGATCTCCCGCTGCTCGGCGGTGTGGATGTGGCCGCAGACGACGCCATCGACGCCGCGCGTGCCCGCCGCGTGCGCCACGACCTCCTCGAAGTCGGAGATGAAGGCGACGGCGTTCTTCACCTTCGCCTTGGCATGCTGCGAAAGCGACCAATAGGGCATGCCCAGCCCGCGCCGGGCGAGATTGAACCACCGGTTCACGCCCATCAGCACGGTGTAGGCGGCGTCGCCGACATGCGCGAGCCAGCGGTGTGCCAGCGTGATCGCATCGAACTCGTCGCCGTGCAGCACGAGCAGGCGGCGACCGTCCGCGGTGACGTGAATCGCTTGACGCCGGATCGCGATGCCGCCGAAGTCGAGGCCGGTGAACTGGCGGAATACCTCGTCGTGATTGCCGGGGATGTACGTCACTTTCGTGCCGCGCTTCGCCCGCTTGAGTAGCCGCCAGACCACGTCGTTGTGCGCGGCGGGCCAGAAGAACCTCTTCTTCAGCCGCCATCCGTCGATCATGTCGCCGACCAGGAACAGATGCTCGCTGTCGACATGATCGAGGAAGTCGATGAGCATCCCCGCGTTGCAACCACGCGTGCCGAGGTGCACGTCGCTGATCCAGATCGTCCGATAGCGCCGCCGCTCCACGACACGCTCGGGCACGCTGGGGCGCGAATTGGCGAAGTCGGTCAAATCGGCGATGTCTGCCAAGGTCGCGACGGTCATGGCGTGCCTCCCGGTGTCCCTCCGGATGCGATACCCCAGGGATGTGACGGGGGCGTTCCGGCGGCGTGACGATCGCGCGACGGGGGTGTGACGGAACGGCGTCGGTTTGCGCACCATCCGGATCGAAGTGGAGGAAGTGGAGGCGTCGGACGGGGTCCTCCACTTTGACATCAAGTGCGCGGTTTCGAACGTGAGCAAGGGCGAGGCGATGCGGGTGGGCATGCACCTTCGGTCTCATATTCGGGGCGTGTAGGACAGCGGGCCTCGGGCGGGTGAATGAGCCTTGCCGACGGAGCGCGCCGTTCCCCACGTCATCCAGTTGAAGCCGGGTTCTCGAGCGGCGGCGCACCCCTTCCCAACAGCGAGATCCCAGCTTCCGCTGGAATGACGATGTAGGCCAATCAACGAGGCAGGCAGGAGCTGACCGAAACCGCGTCGTCTGAGCCGCCCGTTTGCGCTCATCGCTGCAACGGCGAGCGCCCGCCCTATTCCACTGTCAGCACGATCTTGCCGACGTGGTCGCCCGCTTCCATCCGGCGGTGGGCGTCGGCGGCGTCCGCGAGCGGGAAGACGCGGTCGATGACGGGTTTGAGGTTGCCGGCTTCGACATGGGGCCAGACGGTGCGGGTGAGTTCGTCGGCGACCAGCGACTTGAACGCGGCGTCGCGAGCGCGGAGCGTCGAGCCGGTGAGGGTCAGGCGGCGGCGCATGATGTCGAACAGGGGCACCGTCGCCGATGCGCCGCGCTGGACCGCGATCGAGACGTGGCGGCCGTCCTCCGCCAGGCATTGCAGGTTGCGGGGAACATAGTCGCCGCCGACCATGTCCAGCACGGCCTGCACCCCCTGCCCGTCGGTGATATCCTTCACGCGCTCCACGAAATCGTCCTGCGAATAGTCGATCGCATGCACCGCGCCGAGGTCGAGCGCGGCCCGGCATTTGGCGGCGCTGCCGCAGGTGACGATGACGGTAAGACCGAACAGCTTCCCGAGCAGGATCGCCATCGTGCCGATGCCGCTGGTGCCGCCGTGGACGAGGACGCTGTCCCCTTCCGTCGCGTAGGCGCGCTCGAACAGGTTGGTCCACACGGTGAACAGCGTCTCCGGCAAAGCCGCAGCTTCGATCATCGACAGTGCCGGCGGCACCGGCAGGCACTGGCCAAAGGGCGCGACGGCGTATTCCGCATAGGCACCCCCGGCAACGAGCGCGCAGACGGGCTGGCCGATCTGCGCGGCGTCGACGCCCTCGCCCACCGCGGCGATCGTGCCGGACAGTTCGAGACCGAGGATGCCGGGCGCGCCGGGGGGCGGCGGGTATTTGCCCTGCCGCTGCATGACGTCGGGGCGATTGACGCCGGCGGCGACGACGCGGACCAGCACCGCGCCGGGGCCGGGCACCGGCACCGGACGCTGGACCGGGACCAGCACCTCCGGCCCGCCGGGCTGTTCCGGATCGATCGCGGTCATCGTCGCAGGGATCGAGTCCATCGGTTCGCCTTAAACGGGAGGTGGTCGTCGGTCGGGCTTATTGACAACGTGTCCGCGCGGGTCAACGTTCGGGGTCCAGGAGCCGGAACACCGTGGACATCGACGACGCCCCCTCCCGCCGCAACGACCTTCTCGACCAGCTGGTGCGTGAGGATCTGGACCCGTTGTCGGTGACCGAACTGGAATCGCGGATCACGGTGCTGGAGGGTGAAATCGCCCGCGTCCGGCGCAAGCACGAATACGCCGTTAACCATCGGGCAAGCGCCGACGCGCTATTCCGGCGGTGAGCGTCGCGGCGCGCTCCCGATTGGGAAGGCCGCGCCGCTTGATGATGGGCGTCACCGTTCCGACATACACGGAAAGGGCTCGTCATCGGGCCCGACTGGAGTAGCAACATGCCGTCATTCGCCCCCGCGCTGGAAACCACGCTGCACAAGGCGCTGGAGGCCGCGTCCTCGCGCCGCCACGAATATGCAACGCTGGAACACCTGCTGCTTGCGCTGATCGACGATGAGCACGCGTCCAAGGTGATGACGGCGTGCCATGTCGATCTGGGTGAGCTGAAGACCACCGTCGCGCATTACCTCGACACCGAACTGGATGCGCTGAAAGTCGATGCGCAGACCGATCCGTCCCCCACCAGCGGGTTCCAGCGCGTCGTTCAGCGCGCGATCCTGCACGTCCAGTCGTCGGGCCGCGACGAGGTGACCGGCGCGAACGTGCTGGTCGCGCTGTTCAGCGAGCGCGAAAGCTATGCGGTGTATTTCCTGCAACAGCAGGACATGAGCCGTCTGGATGCGGTCAGCTTCATCAGCCACGGCGTCGGCAAGGGCGGCGCGGCCGAGGCGACCCCGCCCAAGGGTGCGGCCGAGGACGAGAAGCCGCAAAAGGGACAGGAGAAGGGCAAGACGGAAAGCGCGCTGAAGCAATTCACCGTCGACCTCAACGAGAAGGCGAAGATCGGCAAGGTCGATCCGCTGATCGGTCGCGGCCCGGAAGTGGATCGGACGATCCAGATCCTGTGCCGCCGGTCGAAGAACAACCCGCTCTATGTCGGCGATCCGGGCGTCGGCAAGACGGCGATCGCCGAGGGCCTGGCGCGCAAGATCGTCGAGGGCGACGTGCCCGACGTGCTGCGCGAAGCGGTGATCTACTCGCTCGACATGGGCGCGTTGCTGGCCGGCACCCGCTATCGCGGCGACTTCGAGGAGCGGCTGAAGGCGGTCGTCAACGAGCTGGAAAAGCTGCCGCACGCGGTGCTGTTCATCGACGAGATCCACACCGTCATCGGTGCGGGCGCGACCAGCGGCGGCGCGATGGACGCGTCGAACCTGCTGAAGCCGGCTCTTTCTGGCGGTTCGATCCGGTGCATCGGGTCCACGACCTACAAGGAGTTCCGCAACCACTTCGAAAAGGACCGTGCGCTGTTGCGTCGGTTCCAGAAGATCGACGTGAACGAGCCGACGATCGAGGACACGATCAAGATCCTGGCGGGGCTGCGCTCCGCATTCGAGGAGCATCATTCGGTCAAGTACACGCCGGATGCGATCAAGTCGGCGGTCGAGCTTTCGGCGCGCTACATCAACGACCGCAAGCTGCCGGACAAGGCGATCGACGTGATCGACGAGGTCGGCGCGATGCAGATGCTGGTGCCCGCCGCCAAGCGGAAGAAGACGATCACGCCGAAGGAGATCGAGGCCGTTATCGCGACGATGGCGCGTATCCCGCCGAAGAGCGTCAGCACCGACGACAAGATGGCGCTGGCGACGCTGGAGACCGACCTGAAGCGGGTGGTGTTCGGGCAGAACAGCGCGATCGAGAAGCTGGCGTCGGCGATCAAGCTGTCGCGGGCGGGCCTGCGCGATCCGGAGAAGCCGATCGGCAATTATCTGTTCACCGGCCCCACCGGCGTCGGCAAGACCGAGGTCGCCAAGCAGCTGTCGGCGATCATGGGCATTCCGCTCCAGCGGTTCGACATGTCCGAATATATGGAGCGCCACTCGGTCAGCCGGCTGATCGGTGCCCCCCCGGGCTATGTCGGGTTCGATCAGGGCGGTCTGCTGACCGATGCGGTCGACCAGAACCCGCATTGCGTGCTGCTGCTGGACGAGATCGAGAAGGCGCATCCCGACCTGTTCAACATCCTGTTGCAGGTGATGGATAACGGTCGCCTGACCGACCAGCACGGCAAGACCGTCGATTTCCGCAACGTCATCCTCATCATGACGACGAATGCGGGCGCGTCCGATATGGCGCGCGAAACGGTCGGCTTCGGCAACCTGACCCGCGAGGGCGAGGACGAGCAGGCGGTGCAGAAGATGTTCACGCCGGAATTCCGCAATCGTCTCGATGCGATCGTGCCGTTCGGTTACCTGCCGACCGAGGTGGTCGCGCGGGTGGTCGACAAGTTCATCCTCCAGCTCGAACTGCAACTGGCGGACCGCAACGTCCACATCAACCTGGACGATGCGGCGAAGAGCTGGCTGACCGAGAAGGGCTATGACAGGCTGTACGGCGCACGGCCAATGGGTCGTCTGATCCAGGAGAAGATCAAGCAGCCGCTGGCCGAGGAACTGCTGTTCGGCAAGCTGGTTCACGGCGGCGAGGTGACCGTACGGATGAAGGACGGTGCGCTGTCGTTCGGCATCGAACCCGCCGCGCCGAAGAAGCCGCGCAAGAAGGGCGGCAAGCCTGCGCCGGTCGAGGCGGAATAGGCTCCGCGACTGGATGAGATGGATTGGGGCGGTGGCGCGAAGGTGCCGCCGCCCCTTTTCGTTTTTCGATCGGGGTGCGTTCAGCCCTGTGACTGCGGGCATGTCAAAGTGCTGCCGACACTCCGTTCAGGCGGCAGCCGTGAATTCGTCTCCGGGACTTCCGCACCCGGCGCGGTTCCTGCACTCGTTCGTAATCGAAGCGCGGTCACCAACCACGCCTAGCTTGTCGCGCGTACGCGCCCGCCACCGGAAGGATTGCAGTCGAAGATGGTATCTGCGGCGTTAACCTTTCGTTGAAGGCGGTGGCGTAACGATTGCGGCATGATCGAGCGGGTGGTGCGACAGTGGTGGATGGCTTTGGTCATGCTGCTCGTCGCGTGGCTGCCCTCCCCCGCCGCCGCGTCAATGGGCACGCCGCTGGACGTGTGCGTCGTCCGCGCCGCGCCCGGCATGACGGCCGCCGCGCTGTTCGCCACTCCGGAGCGGTTCGACTGCACCTCGCCGCAGCGGGCGTTCGGCGGCGGCGATTTCTGGGTTCTGTCGCGACCGCTGTCGAAGGTCGCCAGCCACGGTCCGCTGACGATCCGCACCGGCAGCGTGTGGCAGAACCGCGTGATGCTGCACATCCTGTTCGCCGACGGCACGATCCGGCAGGCGGGTTATAGCAGCCGGACCACCGGCGAGCGGCTGATGCTGGGGGCGATGATCGCCCAAACGCTGCCGCACCATGATACCGCCGCGGTGCGGCTGCTCTGGCATGTCGAGGGGGCTGCGAACATTCGCGGGATCGTGCGCCAACCGATGCTGGCGACGCATGGCGAGAACGCGGACTCCGAAGTGTCGCTGGCGGCACTGTACGGCGCGTTCGGCGGCATGGTGCTCGCCCTGGTCGTGTATAATCTGGCGCTGTGGCGCGCGTTGCGGCAGGCGTTCCAGCCGGCCTATTGCCTGCTCCTGCTGTGCCTGCTGCTATACGCCCTCAGTTCGTCGGGTGCACTCGGGCAATGGTATCCCGGTCTGGACAACAACGATCGCATCCGGATCAGCGGTCTGGCGCTGGCCGGATCGGCGACGAGCGTGATGTTCTTCGCCCGGCTGTTCTTCGAGCCGCGCGTGTTCGCGGGCTGGCTGGGCCCGGCCACGACCGCGGGGATGATCGCGACGATGGCGAGCGCGACGGCGTTCGCGGTGCTGGCGCCGTGGCAGATCCACGTGCTCGACGTGTTCATGATGGGATCGATCGCGGTGCTGATCGTGCTCGTGCCCATCATCCTGTTCAGCGCGTGGCGGCAGCGGTCCAATTTCCTGTGGATGTTCGCGATCGCCTGGGGCGTGCCGATCGCGGCGGCCGGGATGCGGATCACCGGCGCCTATGGCTGGACGGCGGACAATTTCTGGGTCGACAATTCCACGTTGATGGCGATGGCGGTTGAGGCGATCATGTCCAGCATCGGCATCGCCTATCGAATCCACCTGCTGGCGAAAGAGCGCGACGAGGCGCGCGTGCAGGAGGCGGCGGCGCGGTTGCTGGCGGACAGCGATCCGCTGACCGGATTGCTCAACCGCCGGTCGTTCCTGTCGCAGGCGATCGGGCGGGAGGGGCCGCAGACGCTGCTGATCGCCGATCTCGATCACTTCAAGGCGGTGAACGAGACGATCGGCCATGACGGCGGCGACGAGGTCCTGCGCGCCTTCGCCAAGGCGCTTCGGGCGGTCGTGCCGAACAGCGCGCTGGTCGCGCGCATCGGCGGCGAGGAGTTCGCGGTGATCGTCGACGCGAGCATCGGACTAGCCGCGTCGCGGGTGCTCGACTCGCTGCGAGGCATCCGCATGCCGTACGACATGGCGGTCACCGCCAGCATCGGCACCTGCACCGGACCGCTGGCAAAGGAGACCGACTGGAAGGCGCTTTACCGTTGCGCCGACCGCGCGCTGTACGAGGCGAAGGCGGCGGGCCGCGACCGGACAAGAGATGCGGGGGCGCTGTCGGCGGCGGCATGAGCTACCGAGATCGACGGCGGTGGCCATCGTCGGGGTAAGACAGCTTGCGGGAGACGGGGCAGCGCCTTGCCTCCCCATCGCCCGTGTCGCATAGCGGCGCGATGGATAGCACGCCCTCCACCCCACCGGACACCACTGCGAAGACCGCCAGCGAGGCCCCGATCGACGACCTGTCGTTCGAGGCAGCATTGAAGGAACTGGAGCGGATCGTCGGGCGGCTGGAGAGCGGCGATGCGACGCTGGACGAGTCGATCCGCCTGTACGAGCGCGGCGACCGGCTGCGCGCGCGCTGTGCGGAGCGGCTGGATGCGGCGCAGGCGCGGATCGAGGCGATCCGGCTCGACGCCTCGGGCAATCCCGCCGGCACCCGCCCGTTCGCGGCGGGCTGAGCATGGCCGACGCGGAAGCCCCGACTTCGACCGCAAATGCGCCGCTGGCGGATGCGATCGCGCTGGTCGCGGGTGAAGTCGATCGCCGCTTCGACACGCTGCTGGCGATCCCTGACGATCCGCGCGCCGACCTGTACCGGGCGATGCGGCATGCGGCGATCGGCGGGGGCAAGCGGCTGCGGCCGCTGCTGACGATGGCGACGGCGGACCTGTTCGGCGTGTCGCGCGAGTATTCGCTGCTGGTCGGCACCGCGATCGAGGCGATCCACGTCTATTCGTTGATCCACGACGACCTGCCGGCGATGGACGACGACGACATGCGGCGCGGCAAGCCCACCGTGCACAAGGTGTTCGGCGAGGCGGCGGCGATCCTGGCGGGCGATTGCCTGCATGCGCTGGCATTCGAGGTGTTGGCCGATCCAGACACTCATCCCGACCCGTTCGTGCGCGCGGAGCTGGTGCTCGACCTGTCGCGCGCCGCCGGGCCGAGCGGTATGGCCGGCGGTCAGATGATGGACCTGGAGGCGGAGAAGGCGCGCTTCGATCTGGCCACCGTCACGCGGCTGCAACAGATGAAGACCGGCGCCCTGATCTCCGCCGCGGTCGAGGCGGGGGTGATCCTGGGCCGCGTCGCGCCGGAGGGGCGGCGGTCGCTGCGCGGCTATGCGCACGATCTGGGGCTTGCGTTCCAGATCGCCGACGACCTGCTGGATGCGGAGGGCGACGAGGCGCTGGTCGGCAAGGCGCTGCGCAAGGATGCCGGTGCGGGGAAAGAGACGTTCCTGTCGCTGCTGGGTGTCGACCGTGCGCGCGAGCAGTGCCGGATGCTCGTGGATCAGGCGGTCGAGCATCTGCACGCCTACGGGCGTGAGGCGGACCTGCTGCGCGCGGTCGCCCGCTATGTCGTGGACCGCGACCGGTGAGCCGGATCGGCGTCTATCCGGGTACGTTCGACCCGATCACGCTCGGCCACATGGACATCATCCGGCGCGGTGCGAAGCTGGTCGACCGGCTGGTTGTCGGCGTGACGACGAACCCGAGCAAATCGCCGATGTTCTCCGTCGAGGAGCGGATGGCGACGGTGCGGCGCGAGGTCGAAGGGATCGACGCGGTGATCGATGTCGTTTCGTTCGATGCGCTGCTGATGGATTTCGCGGTTCAGCAAGGGGCCAGCGTGATCGTGCGCGGGCTGCGTGCGGTGGCCGATTTCGAATATGAATATCAGATGGCGGGAATGAACCAGCAGCTCAACCGCGAGGTGGAGACGGTGTTCCTGATGGCCGACGTGGCATTGCAGCCGATCGCGTCGCGGCTGGTCAAGGAAATCGCGTTGTTCCGAGGCAACATCGCCAACTTCGTCACGCCCAGCGTCCGCGACGAGGTCGTCGCCCGTGTCGCATCGCTGGGCCCGCGCGGCGGCTGACGTTCAGATTGGCGCAAGCGCGGAAGTGGTCTAAGCGGCTCCGTCGTTCCCTCAGAGTTATCGTTCATGCGCTTCATCGCCGGTCTGTTCGCGTTCGCCGCCGTCCTGTCCGCCGTGCCTGCCACGGCGCAGTTGATCGATCCGGGAGTCGCCGCGCGCAAGCCGATCCCGCCGATCACCGACAAGGAGAACCTGCTGCTGCTCGATCTGTCGACCGGCGGGCGGGTGACGATCTGGCTGCGCCCCGACGTTGCGCCAAACATGGTCGAGCGGGTGAAGACGCTGACGCGGCAGCATTTCTATGACGGGCTACCCTTCCACCGGGTGATCGACGGCTTCATGGCACAGGGCGGCGATCCCAAGGGCGATGGTACCGGCGGATCCACGCTGGCGAACGTGGCGGCGGAGTTCAACTACCTGCCGCATGTGCGTGGCGCGGTGTCGGCGGCACGCGCGGACGATAAGGATAGCGCCAACAGCCAGTTCTTCATCGTGTTCCAGCCGCGCCTGAACCTCGACAAGAAGTACACGGTGTTCGGCCGGGTGATCGACGGCATGCAATATGTCGACTCGATCGAGCGGGGCGAGCCGCCGCAGAATCCGTCGAAGATCGTCCACGCCTATATCGCCGCCGACAATCCGCCGGCGTTCGTGGCAGCGCCGGCTCCCGTTCCGACCGGGCTGGGCGCGCCGGTGACCTTGCCCGGCACGGGGCCGGCCGGCGTGGCTGCGCCGAAGCGGGCGCCCGCGACCAAGGCTGCTCCTGCGAAGGCTGCTCCCAAGCCAGCCGCCAAGAAGGCTGTGCCGGCCCGTTGAACGTCGACCTTTTCGACTTCGACCTGCCGGCGGAGCGAATCGCGCTCCACCCTGCCGCGCCACGCGATGCGGCGAGGATGTTGGTGCTGGACGGCGATGCGACGGCGGACCGGATCGTCGGCGATTTGCCGGCCAATTTGCGCACGGGCGATTGCCTGGTGTTCAACGACACGCGGGTGATCCCGGCGCAGCTGGAGGGGCGGCGCGGCGATGCGAGGATCGGCGCGACGCTGCACAAGCGCGAGGGCGTTCGCCGCTGGCGCGCCTTCGTGCGCAACGGACGCCGCCTGCGCGAGGGTGACGCAATCGACTTCGGCGAAGATGTGTTCGCCGTCGCGACGGAGCGCGGCGAGGATGGGAGTTGGGTACTCGACTTCGCCGGGGAAGAGCCGGTCGAGCTGCTGCTGGAACGCGCGGGCCGCATGCCGCTGCCGCCCTATATCGCCGCGAAACGCGGTATCGAGGCGCGCGATGCCGAGGATTACCAGACGATGTTCGCCGACGAGCCGGGTGCGGTCGCCGCACCGACCGCCGCGCTGCATTTCACGCCCGGATTGATGACAGCCCTGTCCGCGGCCGGCATCGTGCACGAGACGCTGACGCTGCATGTCGGTGCGGGCACGTTCCTGCCGGTGAAGGCCGAGGATACCGACGATCACCGGATGCACGCCGAATGGGGCAGGATCGATGCCGCCGTGGCCGATCGGCTGAACGCAGTGCGGGCGCGTGGCGGGCGCGTGATCGCGGTCGGCACCACGTCGCTGCGGCTGATCGAGAGCGCGACGGGCGAGGATGACGTGATCCGGCCGTTCGAGGGCGACACCGCGATCTTCATCACGCCCGGCTACCGCTTTCGCGGGATCGAAGGGCTGATGACCAATTTCCACCTGCCGCGATCGACCTTGTTCATGCTGGTATCGGCGTTGATGGGCCGCGAACGAATGCAGGCGGCTTACGCGCACGCGATTGTCGCCGGATATCGCTTCTACAGCTATGGCGACGCTTCGCTGCTCCTGCCGGGGAAGGCCGCATGATCCTGCTCGCCGCGCTGATGCTGCTCCAGCAGGAGGCCGCCCCGGAAATCCTCGTGACCGCCCGGCCCAAACCGTTCGACCAGACGCCCGCGACGATGGTGGTGGAGCCGGTCGCGATGATGATCGCGGCCTGCGACGCGGACGGCGATGGCGAAACGACGCGGATCGAGATGGAGACGGGCGTCCGGCGCTCGTTCGAGGCAATTGATACGGCCAAAAGCGGCACGCTGCGCTACATCGCGTTCGCCGACTGGGCCGAGCGGTGGCTGGGCGACCGCAACGCCCTGCCCTCCCCGTTCGATGTCGACCGGGATGCGGACGGCGCGGTGACGTTGCAGGAATTGCAGGACCATTTCTCGCGCCTGTTCTCCCGCTTCGACCGTGATCGCGACGGAGCGATCAACCGCGCCGAGATCCTGACGATCCGCACGACCCCGGCGGATGCGAACGGGCCGCAGAAGCCGCTCGCGCCGAACGGCAAGGATCGCAAGCGGGACAGGAAATGACGCGCTTCGCCTTCACGATCCACGCCACCGACGGTCGTGCGCGTACCGGCGCGATCGCGATGGAGCGCGGCACGATCCGCACCCCGGCCTTCATGCCGGTCGGCACCGCCGCGACGGTCAAGGCGATGAAGCCCGCCGACGTCGTCGCGGCGGGCGCGGACATCATCCTGGGCAACACCTATCACCTGATGCTGCGCCCCGGCGCGGAGCGGGTGGAGCGGATGGGCGGGCTGCATGCCTTCATGGGCTGGGATCGGCCGATCCTGACCGACAGCGGCGGCTATCAGGTGATGAGCCTGTCCGAACTGACGAAACGTTCGGAAGACGGCGTCGCGTTCAAGTCGCATCTCGACGGAACGCGGCACATGCTCAGCCCGGAACGGTCGATCGACATCCAGCGGCGACTGGGCTCGAACATCGTCATGGCGTTCGACGAACTGGTGCCCACGACGACTCCGCGCGAGGTGCAGGCGGCGGCGATGGAGCGATCGATGCGCTGGGCGAAGCGTAGCCGCGACGCGTTCGACTCGGGTGAGGAGCATGCCGCCCACAACGCGATCTTCGGCATCCAGCAGGGGGCGCTGGACGAGGGGCTGCGCAAGAGTTCGGCGGATGCGCTGATCGATATCGGGTTCGATGGATATGCGGTCGGTGGACTGGCCGTCGGCGAGGGGCAGGAGGCGATGTTCGCCTGCCTCGACTACGCGCCGCAGCAATTGCCGGCGGATCGGCCGCGCTATCTGATGGGTGTGGGCAAGCCGACCGATATCGTCGGCGCGGTGGAGCGCGGGATCGACATGTTCGACTGCGTGTTGCCGACGCGGTCGGGCCGTACCGGTCAGGCGTTCACGCGTGGCGGGCCGCTGAACCTGCGCAATGCGCGGTTCGCGGAGGATCGGGGGCCGCTTGATCCCGAATGCCCATGCCCGGTTTGTGCGACTTGGAGCCGCGCGTATCTCCATCATCTCGTCCGTTCAGGCGAGATTTTGGGTGCGATGTTGATGACGGAACATAATATACGGTTCTACGAACACCTGATGGCCGACCTGCGCGCGGCGATCACGGATGGCACGCTGGCGAGCTTCGCCAACACCTTCCGCGTGCGCTATGCCGGCGAGACGACTGGAGAGAGAGCATGACCGAGACGCCGAACGCCGGGCACGAGCCGAACGAGATTCTCGCCGCCGCCAAGGAGGCGAAGGATCACGCCGCCGCCGCCGCGGAGAAGATGCTGGATCGCAAGAACTGGCAGCTCGGCAAGATCGGGCTGGGCGTCGGCATCGGATCGGCCGCCGTCGCCGCAGCGGTGCTGTTCGCGAACCGGCAGCGGGGCGGCAAGTGAAGCGCGCGGTTTGCGCGCTGCTGCTGGCCTCCACCCTCCTCGCCGCCCCCGCCGTCGCGCAGACCCGCGCGACCGCGGCCGTTCAGCCGATCGCGTTCACGGAACGAACGCTCCCGAATGGTCTGCGTGTCTATGCGATCCGCGATACGACGACGCCGAACGTCTCGATCCAGGTCTGGTACGATGTCGGCGGCAAGGACGATCCGGCAGGCCGCTCGGGCTTCGCGCATCTGTTCGAACATCTGATGTTCAAGGCGACACGCAATCTGGTGCCCGAGCAGATGGATCGGCTGACGGAGGACGTCGGCGGGTACAACAACGCGTCGACGGGTGACGACTACACCAATTATTTCGAGGTCGTGCCGGCCAACCACCTGCAACGCCTGCTGTTCGCGGAAGCGGACCGGATGGCGAGCCTGGTCGTCGAGCCGACCAGCTTTGCGTCGGAGCGCGACGTGGTGAAGGAAGAATATCGCCAGAGCGTGCTCGCGCGCCCGTATGGCAAGCTATTCAGCACCTACATGCCCGCGCTCGCCTATAGCCGGCATCCCTATGCGCGCGGTGTGATCGGCGACATCGGCAATCTGGACACCGCGTCGATCGACGACGTGCGGGCGTTCCACGCGACCTATTATCGACCGGACAATGCCGTGCTGGTGGTGTCCGGCAATTTCGATGCGGCGCAGCTCGATCGCTGGATCGACCAGTATTTCGCGCGCATCGCCAAGCCGGATCGCGCGATACCGCGGGTGACCGTGACGGAGCCTGCGCGCACCGAGGCGGTGACGCGCACGGTGTACGAGCCGAACACGCCGCTGCCCGCCGTGCTGATGTCGTGGCACCTGCCGCCCGATCGCGATCCGGACGTGGCGGCGCTGACCATCCTCAACGCGGTGCTGTCGACGGGCGAGAGCTCGCGGCTGTACGAGAGCATCGTCTATCGCGACCAGCTGGCGCAGTCGGCGGATTCTATCCTCGACCTGCGGCAGGGCACGGGCAACCTCGCCCTGTTCGCGATGATGGCGGGCGGCAAGGACGTCGCGACGGGCGAGGCGGCGTTGAAGCGCGAAGTCGCCCGGCTGCGCGACCAGCCGGTTAGCGCCGCCGAATTGTCGGAGGCGAAGAACGAAATCCTGACGACGGCGATCCGTGCGCGCGAGACCGCGGAAGGCAAGGCGTCGACCCTGGCCAACTCCGTCATCATCGACGGCGACCCTCGCGCTGCCGACAAACAGCTCGCCGCGATCGCCGCGGTCACTGCCGCCGACGTGCAGCGCGTGGCGCGCCGGTATCTGGGCGAGCAGCAGGTCGCGACGATCCGCTATCTGCCGGCCGAGCAGATGCCGAACAACGTGCGGCTGATCCCGATCACCGTCGCACCGACCGTACAGGTGGCGGCGCTGACCCCACCGGTCGGCATCGCCGTGGTGACCCCTGCCCCGGCGGGCGAACGCGTTGCGCCACCGCCGCCGGCCGCGGTCGTGGCCGCAAACCTGCCGAAGCCGGTCGAGACGAAGCTCGCCAATGGCTTGCGGGTGATTACGGTGGAGCGGCACGACCTGCCGCTGGTCACGGCATCACTGGTCGCCTCTGGGGGCGCCGCGGGCGATCCGGCGACGCGCGCGGGTGCGAGCAGCCTGACGGCTGACCTGCTCACGAAGGGCACGAAAACGCGCTCCGCCACCGAGATCGCGCGGGCCGTGGAGTCGCTCGGCGGGTCGATCGGGGCGGACGCCAGCCGCGATGGCGCATCGATCGATATGACGGTGAAGTCTGATCAACTTGCGCCGGCGATGACGATCCTCGCCGATGTCGCTCAGCATCCCGCGTTCGCGGCGGACGAGATCGAGCGCGCGCGAGTGCAGGCGATCGACGGCGTTACGGTGGCGATGAAGAACCCGGCGCAACTGGCGGGCCTGGTCGCCAATCGCGTGGTGTTTGGATCTGGGCCGTACGCACCGCCGCTGGAGGGGACGCCGGCGTCGCTGAAGGCGCTGACGCAGCAGGACATCCAGTCGGCTTATGGTCGGACATGGCGGCCCGATCGGGCGGCCTTGGTGCTGGTCGGCGACATCACGCCGGTGGCGGCGAAGGCGCTGGCGGAGAAGCAGTTCGGAACTTGGCGTGCGGCTGGCGGATCGCCCGCGGCGGTGACGGCGGTCGCCGCACCCACCCCGCGCGTCGTCGTCGTCGACGTGCCGAGCGCCGGTCAGGCGGGGGTCGTCGTCGCACGGCCCAGCATCGTGCGGGCGGACGAGCGTTACTATCCGCTTGCCGTCGCCAATACCGTGCTGGGCGGCGGTTTCTCGTCGCGGCTGAACCAGGAGATCCGGATCAAGCGCGGGCTGGCATATGGCGCCAGCAGCGGTGTGTCGGCGGGACGCCTGCCCGGCAGCGTCATGGCGCGGACGCAGACCAAGAACACCACGGCGGCGGAGGTCGTGACGCTGATCGCCGCCGAGATGGCGCTGATGGGCACGGCGGCGGTACCGGATGCCGAACTGGCGACGCGCAAGGCGGTGCTGGTAGGCGGCTTCGGACGGACCGTGGAAACGACGGACGGGATCGCCGACCTGCTCGGTGGCTATGTCTTGCAGGATGTTCCGATCGACGAGTTGCAGCGCTACACGACCCGGATCGAAGGCGTCGATGCGCGCGCGGTACAGGCAGCGGCGGCGCTGCTCGACCCGAAAGCGGCGAGCATCGTCGTGGTGGGTGACGCCAAGCAGTTCCTGCCGGCGCTACGCAAGGCGTACCCAGCGGTGCAGGTCATCCCCGAAGCTGCGCTCGATCTGGATACCGTGACGCTGACGCGCTGATCGTCTCTTTTCGGGACGGCGGCGGCGGCGGCAGGGAAAGCGCAAGGACTCCGCGGCTAAGCGGGGCCGATGAAGCGGTGGCAACCTATGGATCGCCAGCAGGTCTGGGCAGCGACGGCGCTGGCCGGATTGCTGCTGGTCGCGGCGTTTGCGGCGGCGGCAGCCTGGCAGATCGCCACTACCGTGCCCACGGTGCCGCGTTCGGGCGGCGCCTTACTGCCGCGCGTTGCGCCTTCCGCCCTCAGGATTGTGGTGGATGCGCACCGTTATGCTGAGACTGCGGCGCCGGCGAGTGGCGTGACGGGAACTACGGTGCTGCCGGCTTTGCCAAGCGGGATCGGTGAGGGCGACGGGGGCGAGGTCGGGATCGTTGCCGCCAAGCCTTTCGCGCTAGGCCCCGCGTCGGCGGTGGATCGTGGGCGGGCGCTGCAATGTCTTGCCAACGCGGTGTACTACGAGGCGGCGTCGGAGCCGGACGCGGGGCAGCGGGCGGTGGCGCAGGTCGTGCTAAACCGCGTGCGGCATCCGGCTTTTCCGGCAACCGTGTGCGGCGTGGTGTATCAGGGGTCGGAGAAGGCGGGGTGCCAATTCTCCTTCGCATGCGACGGGGCCACGGCGCGGGTGCCGGAGGCGAAAGCCATGCTGCGCGCCATGCGGGTCGCGGCCGCGGCGCTGGCGGGGTACGTCTTCGCGCCGGTCGGTCTGGCGACGCATTACCATACCTACGCCGTGACCCCCGCGTGGAACCGGGCGCTGGTCATGACCGACGTGGTCGGCGCGCATTTCTTCCATCGCTGGAAAGGGTATTGGGGAACGGCGCGCGCGTTCTCGCAAGCGTATCGCGGCGGCGAACCCGCGGTGGGAAGTCATGCGCCGGTCGTTCCAACATTGCCAGCGGTGAGTTCCGCACCCGGCGTCGTTGCGGCGGCGCAGGCCGCGCCGGCCAGCCCGCCGATGCCGGACATGCTGCCGCAATCGGGGCAGGTGCTGGATCGGTGGAAGGACTCGGGGAAGCCGCTGACTCCGTGAGCCAGCGGCCTCCGCGACCGGTCAGCGGCGGTGCTGGCGGTCGTTCTTCTGGAGGCGGATGCGGCTGCTGAGGGCGTCGAAGCGGCGGTCGAGATCGCGGCGTTCGGACTGGGTCAGGCCGTTCTGGCGGTAGCGATATTCCAGGCGCGACAGATCGCGATACTGGGTGCGGAGACGGCCGGCCTCAGCGCGGTTCAGTGCACCGGAGCGGACGCCCTGGTCGATGCGGCGTTCCAGATTCTGCTGGCGCTGGTCGATCGGCTGCCAGCGCTGGGCGGTGGCCGGAACGGCGATGGTGGCGAGGCCGATTGCGGCGAATATCAGGGACTTCATCAACCTACTCCGTGTTACGCGATGACAGGGAAGTACGACGCGGCTGTCGCAATCCTGTCCCCAAGCACATCCGAAAGTGTCGCGGGATGTGTCGGAACGCGTAGAGCGGCAATGGGTTGAATTGCCGGAAGGAATTCACATCATGACCGACCGCGATCCGCACGCCACTGACATTCGCACCGAGAAGACCGGCGATCCCAATCTGTCGACCGAGCATCAGGAGCATGGCGACGCCCGGTTGCCGAGCGATCGGCTGGACAAGGATCAGGCACCGCCCGAGGAAACGATCCCGCGGAAGTCGTCGCTCACCTGAGCGCGACCGCCGCGGGACCTGACCGCATCAGCGGCAGCGTACGTTATTGCGGTCGATCGCGCGGCCTGCCACCGCACCACCGGCGGCACCCAGCAACGTGCCGAGCGTGTCGGAGCCGCCGCTCGCGATGAGGTTGCCGAGCAGGCCACCGGCGGCGGCACCGACGATCAGGCCGGTCGTGCCGTCGTTCCGGCGGCAATAATATCGCCCGTTGCGACCGCGATAGACGCGGTCGTTGGCGGCAAGGCGACGTTCGCGGTAGCGGCGGTCGTCGACATAATAGCGTTCGGCATCGTAGCCGCCATAGGACGGGTCCGGGCGGTTATAGTCGTAGGAGGAATAGCTGCGGTAGCGGTCGTTGCCATACCCTCCCCCCGTCGCGCACCCCGCCAGCGTGGCGGAGGCGAGCGTCGCAGCAAGTATTGCGGTGATCTTCGGGGTCAGGCGCATGGCACGCATCCTTTCTCTATCCGGTTGATATCGATCAAATGCGCCGGGTGACGGATCGTTGCGTGGGAGCTGGCCTTTCCACCGGCTTACTGCCTGCGGAGAGGCCCCACCCCGCCCCTCCCCTGAAGGGGAGGGAGAAGGTTCGGCTCAGTTCAGCGTGTGCTGCAATGTGATCTCGCAGTTCAGGACCTTGGAGATGGGGCAGCCGGCCTTGGCACCCGCCGCGATCTCCTCGAACTGCGCGGCTTCGATGCCGGGCACGGTCGCGGTCAGCGTCAGGTCGGAGCGGGTGACGGTGAAGCCGTCGCCGTCCTTGTCGAGCTGCACCGCGGCCTTGGTGTCGAGCGTTCCCTCGGTGAAGCCGGCCCCCGCCAGTGCGAAGCTGAGCGCCATCGTGAAGCAGCTGGCGTGCGCGGCGGCGATCAGTTCCTCCGGGTTGGTGCCGGGCTCGTCGCCGAAGCGGGTGCCGAAGCCATAGGGATTGTTGTCCAGCACCGTCGACTGGGTGCTGACATGGCCCTTGCCATCCTTGCCGAGACCTTCGTAGCGGGCGGTGGCGGTGCGTGTCGTCATGCGCTTCTATTCCTTCGCTTATTGAATCGTCGTGCCGCGATCGGCGGCGAGGCTGGGGGCCGGGCCGGTCGCTGGGCGCAGGCTCTCACGCTCTTCCGCGGTCGGCACCGCCGTGGGGTCCGGCCGGAAAGCCTCTGGCGCGCGGTTGGTGCCGGGGCGCGGCGCGTCGGCGGCGAGATCGGGCACGGCATGTTCGGCCGGGCTCGACGCCGCAGCCTCGCTGACGCGACGGCGGACGAAGAAGGCGGCCGCCAGCGAACCGGCGAGGCCGAGCGCGGCGGCACCGGCGGCCAGCGTCCGCATGCCGAAGCGGCGGTCGGCGGGCTTCGCGTTACGCGAGGGCGAACGGCGAGCGGCGCGCGGCTTGCCCGTCGAACCCGTCGCATTCGCCTTGCGAGTGGGCGCCTTGCGGGCGGGCGTCTTCGTCTCGGCGGAATTCGCCGGAGTGCGGGGGGCCATCGTCTTGCCTTTCGCTGGAGGAGGATGCGGCGTTCAACCCCCCGGGCGGCGGGGTCGTTCCTTCGCGCAGCGCGGCGATGTCCGCGCGCACCGCATCGAAATAGGCGAGGCGTGCCGCCTCCGCCTGTTCGGGGTCGACCAGCTCGCCATCGGCCATGCGATACAGGCGATAGGCTTGATCCATCAGCGCGCCTTCCTCGTCAGTGAGTTGGCGCTCATAAGTGGCGTCGCCCCATCGGCCGAACTCCAGCACATCCTCCGCACCGGGCGGCGGCGGGAAATCGGTGAGGAACAGCCCGGTACGGGTGTGCTGCCAAACGTGCAGCGCATCGTCGTTCATGGCCTGCGCCGCGGTGCGAAGTGGAGGAAGTGGAGGCGTCGGCGCATCGTCCTCCACATCGCGGGCCGGGGCGGCGAAGCGGAGCAGGCCGGCCGCCTCCGCCCGCGTCCATTGCTCCGCGGTCCAGCCGGCGCGGGCGGCGGGATCGAGGTCGGTCATGTCGACCTCCCGCGCGATGTCCGCGCCGACGCGCAGCCAGCGATCGGCGGCGGCGAGCGCGAGCAGCGGCGCGAGGTCGCGTTCGTCCTGTGCGCCGTTGCCGGAGGCTGGCCCCTCCCCCGCCAGCCCGCGGCGTTGCAGGAACAGCCCGGCGGCGGCGGGGCTGTCGTCGGCGGCCATCCCTGCCAGCCACGCGTCCCAACCGCTGGCGATCAGCCGCGCCGCACCCTGCGACGGAGTGCCGGCGGCGTCGTCCGCCTGCCGGTCGAGCCGCGCGAGCATGGTCGAGGCGAGAAGGTTGTCGAAGCGGTGCCGCGTCCAGGTCGATCCGTCCGGGCGGCTGTAGGTATCGACCTGCCCGTCGATCGCGCGGGCGGTCAACGCATCGGCGATCCTGTCCCGCGCGAGCAGGCTGGCCGCCTGCCACCCCAAGGCGAAGGCCGACCCCGCCGCGCGCCGCCGCAGCGCATAGGCGGAGGAGACGGACATGCCGACATGCCGGCACGCCTCCTCCACCGTCGCCCCCACCGCGACGGACTCGAGGAACGCGCGCTGCCGCTCACCGGTCCAGCCGTCGTGGCGAATGTCGCAGGGCGTGGGCGCGTTCATGGTTTGTCCTTTCGAGAGAGGACGGACCATGTATCTTATGCGCGGGGTTGTAGGACAGGGGCGGGTGAACTGGGGCAAACATTACCCAGCAAGCTGGTCACATCAGTTTTTGGAGAAATGCGATGGCATCGGCTTTCGCGGCGTAGCTTCCGTTGACCGCATCGCCGTTCGTGAACTTGACCTTGAAGATGAAGCGAATGAACGGCATCGCGGGCTGGTCATCGCTGTATTTGCGGACGCCCTCAATCGCATCGGCCAATGACGGATACGCCACTGATCGACCATGTAAAAATTCAATGGCGACTTCGTCGACCGACCGAACGATCCTTGCCTCAAGATCTTCGATGAACGACGTAAAATCGTCTTCGTGCGTTTCCCGAATCGTCTTCACGAGGTCCAGCTTCGCCGCCTCGTTCATCGCCTGGAGGGTAGCGACCTGCTTCGCCCAGAATAGGTCCGGCACCTTGTCTCGGCCGAAGATGTCGACGCCATGTTTCGCGAATGCCGATGCAAGCTTCGCAAAGTTCATCTGGAGTACAACGAAGCCAGAGGTCTCAAGCTGCTTGATCGCCGGCCGGGTCCACTCGCCGGCAACGATCGCCGCCGGCACCGGCGCGACGGTCCGATGCTTCGCGACGAGCGGCAGCACGGCACCTTGCAACTCCTGAGCTTTAGCCTTGGAATGTTTTCCGTACCGCCGCCAGGCACATTCCACGAACGCCGCATATACCGGATCTTCGCCGACCTTTGCCTCAGATCGCTCGATCACGAAATCCAGATTGTGGTTGTTGCCCTCCGCGTCCTTCAACGACAGTAGAGTTCCCTGCCTGATCCCCGGGCGGTCGCCTTTGACATCAAGGTGCATGGCATGCCGATTGACCAAGGCACGCAATTCGGGCTCGGCCGCAGCCTCCAGATAGCTGCCGATCATCTGACCCAATAAATGACCTGGTGCGTCCGCCACTCTCTACCCTTTCACCCAGAGATAACCCTCACGAAGCGGGACACGGTGCTTGCGGTTTTCCCACTTCACATTGCGCTCGCGGATCGGTTCGAACCGGAAGCTGTCGAAGCCTGCTTGGACGGCGAGCCGTCCCAGCCATTGCTCCACGGGGACATGCACCCCGTAAGGGGCGGAGTCTCCGACGACCCAGCAGCATCCGCCGCCCGGCCGGACGGCATGGCGAACCTGCTGCCAAGCACGTGCAAGATCGGAGAAATACGCGACGATCATAGAATGATAGGCTTTCCGGCCCGCCTTGGTGAGGCGCACGGTCGCAAGGTCATCATAAGCCACGGCCAAGTCGTCCCGGATCGCTCCAAGAAGCGGATCAGTTTCTAGCGTATTCGCGGCATCGTAGCCTGACATCTGCTGGCTGCACGAACGGATCAGAATATCGCGGATCGAGCGAAGATCGGACCAGCTGTCCGCGACGCCCAAAAACGCCATCTCAATCCGGGTCGCGTCCGCGTAATCGTAATTGTTTGCATAGGGTGGCGAGGTCACGACGAAATCCGACCAGCCCCTCTCTATATCCTGACGCTGCCGGACATCTCCCTCGATGAGACGCGCGGGAGGAGGCGAAGACACGCTACGTTGCATGAGGCGCATGTCGCTGGTGATCTGGCCCAACTTCTCCCGAAAGGCGACGTAAGGGTCTTTCACTCGCGCCTTGGCGCGGTTGGGAAGAACATATTGCCACTGCGCTGTTCCAGCGGGAGAGCATTCTCGCAGGATGGCGATGAGCGCCAGCCGCGTCAGTTCGCACGAGGTCCGGGCACTGGCTTCTCGCAGGGCCGCCAGACGTCGATATGTCTCAGCAGGATAGATGCGACGGATCAGGTCGGAAGAGGATTGCTCGTCCGTTTCGATCGTGGGAGCCAGCGCGAGAACGGCCTCTCCTGCAGCGGCGATTTCGTCCGTGGGGCGATCCCACGTCAGTTTGGCGGCGCAAAGGCGCGCGATCAGCGGGTGAACTTCGATCCCGATGCTTTCAGCACCGGCAGCTTGCGCGGCCAACAGGGTCGTCCCCGACCCCGCGAAAGGATCGAAGACCCGCTTCGCACCCTTGCGCTCGATCAGGGCACCTGCCCAGCTTGCCGAATAGCCGGCGGAATAGCGGAACCAGCGATGACCGGGCAACGCCATATTGTTGACGAAAGTCGTGGGCTGCGAGGGTCGTATCGGCAGCGGCTCGTCAGTCGCGAACATATCGATTTGTGCGGTCGTCAACGACATGCTCCGGAAATTCCGTCGTCCTGTAGCGCATCCCATCGCGGGAACCAGTCACGTTGTCGATCCGAGCGATGATCCGCCCTCACTCCGCCGCCACCGCCTCGCTGCCAGCCCCGCCCTTCAACAACGGCGTCAGGTATTTGCCCGTATAGCTGCGGGGTTCCTTCACCACCTGTTCGGGGGTGCCGACGGCGACGATCTCGCCACCCTTGACGCCGCCTTCGGGGCCAAGGTCGACGATCCAGTCGGCGGTCTTGATGACATCCAGATTGTGTTCGATCACGACGACGGTGTTGCCCTGCTCGACCAGCGCGTGGAGGACTTCCAGCAATTTGCGGACATCCTCGAAGTGCAGGCCGGTGGTGGGTTCGTCGAGGATGTAGAGCGTGTTGCCGGTCGCGCGGCGGGCGAGTTCCTTGGCCAGCTTGACGCGCTGCGCCTCGCCGCCGGACAGGGTGGTCGCCTGTTGCCCGACCTTGACGTAGCCGAGGCCGACCTCGACCAGCATCGCCATCTTTTCGCGGATCGGCGGTACGGCCTTGAAGAACTCGGCGGCGTCCTCGACCGTCATGTCGAGCACGTCGGCGATGCTGTGCCCCTTGAACTTCACCTCCAGCGTCTCGCGGTTGTAGCGCGCGCCGTGGCAGACGTCGCAGGTGACGTAGACGTCGGGGAGGAAGTGCATCTCGATCTTGAGCACGCCGTCGCCCTGGCACGCCTCGCACCGGCCGCCCTTGACGTTGAAGCTGAAGCGGCCGGGCTTGTACCCGCGCGCGAGGCTTTCCGGCAGGCCGGCGAACCAGTCGCGGATCTGCGTGAAGCTGCCCGTATAGGTGGCGGGGTTGGATCGCGGGGTGCGGCCGATCGGCGACTGGTCGATGTCGATGACCTTGTCGAGATGCTCCAGCCCGGTGATCTTGTCGTGCTTGCCCGCGAGGATGCGCGCGCCGTTCAGCTGGCGCGCGGCGGCGGCGAACAGCGTGTCGATCGTGAAGCTGGACTTGCCCGACCCGCTGACGCCGGTGATGCAGGTGAAGGTGCCGAGCGGGATCGACGCGGTGACGCCGGTCAGGTTGTTGGCGGTAGCGTTGTGGACGGTCAGCTTCTTGCCGGTGCCCTTGCGGCGCTTGGCCGGGAGCGGGACCATGCGCGTGCCGTTGAGATAGTCGGCGGTGATGCTGGTCTTCGACTTCAGAAGTTGTTTCAGCGTGCCCTGCGCGACGATCTCGCCGCCGTGGACGCCCGCGCCCGGCCCCATGTCGATGACATAGTCGGCGGTGCGGATCGCGTCCTCGTCATGCTCCACGACCAGCACGGTGTTGCCGAGATCGCGCAGGCGGCGCAGCGTGGCGAGCAGCATGTCGTTGTCGCGCTGGTGCAGGCCGATCGAGGGCTCGTCGAGGACGTAGAGGACGCCGGACAGGCCGCTGCCGATCTGCGACGCGAGGCGGATGCGCTGGCTCTCGCCGCCCGATAGCGTGCCGCTGGTGCGGTCGAGGTTGAGATAATCGAGGCCGACATTGTTGAGGAAGCCGAGCCGCTCGACGATCTCCTTCAGGATGCGTTCGGCGATTGCGCGCTGCTGGTCGCCGAGATGGGTCGGCAGGTCGGTGAAGAACTGGAGCGCGTCGACCACGGACAGGTGCGTGGCGTAGCTGATGTCCCGCATCGCGACCTTGACCGCCAGCGCCTCTGGCTTGAGGCGGGCGCCGTGGCAGGTCTCGCACGGGCGCGACGACTGGTATTTGGTCAGCTCCTCGCGCATCCACGCGCTCTCGGTCTGGAGCAGGCGGCGGTTGAGGTTGCCGATCACGCCCTCGAACGGCTTGTTGACGTCGTACTTCTTCTTGCCGTCGACGAAGGTCAGCGTGACGGGCTTGCCGCGGGTGCCGTGCAGGATCTGGGCGCGGACATCCTCGGGCAGGTCGGACCACGGCGTGTCCATCGCGAAGTCGAACGCCTTCGCGAGACTGCCCAGCACCTGCATGTAATAGGGGGATGGCGGGTTGGACTTGGCCCAGGGCACGACCGCGCCCTTCTTGATCGACAGCGCGTGGTTGGGGACGACGAGGTCCTCGTCGAAGATCATCTTCTCGCCGAGCCCATCGCAGGCCGGGCACGCACCCTGCGGGGCGTTGAACGAGAACAGCCGCGGCTCGATCTCCGCGATCGTGAAGCCGCTGACGGGGCAGGCGAACTTTTCCGAGAACACGATGCGGCCGGGGGGCGCGTGGTCGCCCAGCACGACGCTTTCAGGGGTGCGCGGTTCGACCGGGTCGGCTGGGTCGACATAGGCGAGGCCGTCGGCGAGCTTCAGCGCGGTTTCGAAACTGTCGGCGAGGCGCGTGGCGATATCCTCGCGCACGACGAGGCGGTCCACGACGACCTCGATGTCGTGCTTGTACTTCTTGTCGAGCGCGGGGGCGTCCTCGATCTCATGCACCTGACCGTCGATGCGGACGCGGGTGAAGCCGGCCTTCTGCCACTCCGCCAATTCCTTGCGATACTCGCCCTTGCGGCCGCGCACGACAGGGGCGAGCAGCAGCAGGCGCGTCCCCTCGGGCAGGGTCATGACGCGGTCGACCATCTGCGACACGGTCTGCGCGGCGATCGGCTCCCCCGTGGCGGGGCTGTAGGGCACACCGACGCGCGCCCACAGCAGCCGCATGTAATCGTAGATCTCGGTCACGGTCGCGACCGTCGAGCGCGGATTGCGCGAGGTCGTCTTCTGTTCGATCGAGATCGCAGGGCTCAAGCCCTCGATATGGTCGACGTCGGGCTTCTGCATCAGTTCCAGGAACTGGCGAGCATAGGCGGACAGCGATTCGACGTAGCGACGCTGCCCCTCCGCATAGATCGTGTCGAACGCGAGCGAGGACTTGCCCGACCCCGACAGGCCGGTGATGACGGTCAGCGTGTCGCGGGGGATGTCGACGCTGACATCCTTCAGGTTGTGCTCGCGCGCGCCGCGGACGGAAATTTTGGTCAGCATATCAGGCGTTCTACTTCCGTTCTGCGCGAAGGGCTAGATGGGGCTTTGCGGTGAGTTAGGGTCGAGGCGCGCGAGTTGCGAGGGGTAGCGACGGGGGGATGACAGGCCGCGGACGTGTCTTATATCTACACGACACCAGTGGAGCCGAGCATGACGAAGAAGGCCAAACGCATTCCCAAGCGGATCGGCGGCGTGAAGCTGCCCAAGGAATTGCGACAGAAGGGCGAGGCCTTGCTCGACCGTGGCGAAGCGCTGCTGGCGCAGGCGAACACGCCGGCCGGGCGCGAGGTGCTGACCGCCGGGCTGACGATGGCGGCGGCGGCGGCCAGCGCGGCGATCGTCAATGCCGGGCGCGAGCGGACGAAGGCGGCCGAGGCTGCTGCCGCGCCGGAGCCGGCGGCGCCCCCGACCCCGCCCTCTCCGCCGCCACAGGGCACGCCCCAGGGCACCCAGCGCACGCCCGACCCGCAGGTGATCGCCGACGCGCTGACGCAGGCGGCGGAGCAGGTGCTCGGGAGGTTGTTCGGGGGAAAGAAAGCGTGAAGATGTCGTTGGAAATTACAATGACTCCATGTTTGGAGATGTGCTAACTTCATAGATGCTGGACTGATCTGGGGAGATGCAGTTCGGCAAAAGGGGGCAAGTTCAATGGCATCTGTCGCGATATCATCATCGGCAGCATCTGGACCGACTCCGCCATCTGTCGATCCCGCCTATGCGATCTTCGAAGGCGGCGGTGCGAAGGGCATCACTCATCTTGGCGCAGTCAAGGCGATGGAGGACGCAAGACTGGAGATCGTCGGTGCGGCAGGCAGTTCGGCCGGCGCCATCGTCGCCGCACTGGTGGCGGTGGGGTATCGCGCCGACGAACTTTACGACATCGTTCAGGGCACCGACCTTCTTACCAGGAATAACAAGACGCCGGTCGATCTGCTGGGCCGGGTGGGATGGTGGCGCCTGAAGATGTTGCGTTGGCTGTTGAAGCCGCTCGCTGGACTTTGCGCGGCGATGTTGCTTGTCGACGTCGTGCTGCTCGGGACGGGAGCATGGGGCTATCAACTGGTTGCCGTTTCCGTCACGGCGACATTCCTCGTGCTGCTTGGCTGCCTGATTGGGCCGGTCATCCTTCGTCGTGGACTGTTCGACAGCGTCCACATGCGGGCGATGCTTGACACGCTGTTACGAGACAAGATCAATCATCAACGCAAACTCGCCGGCAAACCGCTGCTGAAAAGTCACGAACGGGTGCGCTTCGATCATCTGAAGGTCCGGGGCTGCGTACCGCTGAAGGTGATTGTGTCCGACGCACGATCGGGAAAGATGATCGTGTTCGACCAGAAGGACGGGGATGCCAACGTCGTCATCGCCGATGCCGTTGCCGCATCGGCCGCCATTCCTTTCGTCATCCGATCGCCCGTCATCGAGGGCGCCCCGCAGGACACGGCGCCCATCTACATGGACGGCGGGTTGATCTCCAACCTTCCCGCTTGGGCATTCCGTAATGAAAAGCGGGCGCTGGAACGGCTGACCGGGATCAATCGCATTCCGTTGTTCGCCTTCACGCTTGACGCGATGCCCGTCAGGGCGAGAGCAAAAACCAGATCAGGGCGACCCGGTCTGGTCACCTTCATATCGAGCGTCGTGAAGACCGGCATCTTCGGCAGCCAAGAGGTCGTTCAGGAATTCGTGCCTGATCTCGAGGTCATTTCGCTGCCAAGTCCCCTCAACACGCTATCGTTCGACTGCGACCGCAAGACGGCCGATGCCGCGTTCACCGGCGGACTCGAGAGCGCCCGACGCATGCTGACGGAGCGACGTCGCACTGCGGAACTCACGGCCCGTATCCTGAAGGACATCCTGGCGGAGGTCGAGAGAAGCATCGCAGCACGCCGAACCAAGGAAGGCCGCCCCACGCCGCGGCTGAGGCTGTCGCTGATCGACCCCATCAACGCGCAGGATGCTATGACGACGTCATTCAGGGTCGTCGCGAGCGCGGGCATGGATGGAGACGCCGACGATCGGCTCGAATTCGACAATCGCAACGATATCGCGCCACGGTGCTTCAAACAGAACAGCCCGCTGCTGGGCAGGATCGGAAGCCGTCCGTCGAGAGCGCTGGTCATGACCAAATACGAACGGGCGCTGATCCGGCCCGACGTTGACAGTGCTATCTGCATCCCCATCTTGCCGGTTACCGATAGTGGCTTCGGTAGCGATCCGGAACGGGTCCTGTGTATGGATAGCAGCGACGCGCTGGACGATGAAGTCCAGGATCCGGCGTTCATGAAGCAATTCAGAAATGATGCTATTGCGCTGGCCCACTCCCTCATCGCGCAGCAGTCGTAGGAGCGATCACATGGCGGAACGTAAATTTTTCGGAACGGCGGACGATCTTCGACGCGCAACGGCGATCTCGCTCGGTTTCGACCTTCCGGGTAAGGAGACGTATTCGGCAGAGCCGCAATCGCCGGTGCAGAAGGCGGATGACCACCGGGGCGTGGCCACCATCTGGCAACCCGATGGGGACGCGTTGAAACAGGCTCGTGACCGCATCGCGCATTTCTCGCAACAGGTCGCCCGCGACGAAAGCGGCGACTGAGCCTATTTCCCCGCCACGGCCGGGGTCGCACCGGGAACGGCGGGCGGGACGGGGACGAGTTCGTAGATGTCGAGCAGTGCGCCCCTGCCCGCCTTGGGCAGGACGAGGCGCCAGCGGAACGGGCCGACGCGTTCGACGATGCCGGCAACGTCGCGGGTCGGATCGGTGCCGTAACCGGGGGATTGCTGCGTCGGATGAGATCGGGTCCCGCCGAGCAGGACCTGACGGGTCGCGCCATCCTCGAACAGCCAGCCACCCGGCAGGTTGGCGCCGTCGACCTTGGTGAAGGCGACGCCCTTCGCGTCACCCTCGATGTAGCAGAAATCGGGCTTGAAGCTGGCGATCGGCGCGGGACCGCCGAGCCGGACAAGACGGCATCGGTACGGTCCCGGCGGCAGCGCGGGCAGCGGCAATGCGGCGGCGGGATCGAGCAGCGCACCCTCCGCAGTGACCTTGGCGGCGTAACGGCGGGTGATGCGGGTCTTCGCCTCCGCCCATCGCTGCGGCAGCGCGTCGAGACGGGCCTGGTCCTCCGCCGTCGCCAGCGCGCGCCAGCCCTGTGGCTGCGGGGGCGTGGGCTCCAGCGCCACCGTCGAGCGGGGCCGATGCGCGCATCCGGCCAGAGACACGGCGGAGAGCGGCAGGGCGAGCGCGATCGTCACGGCTACGCGGTTCATGGCGCGAGGCTCCTTCGGGGGTATCAACAGGTGGCGGGTGGTTCGTTGACGAAAGGTAAATGCAGCTGGTTAACGAAAAGTAAACGTCGTTCGTCCGTGCGGCGAACCGAGCCCGGTCAGGCGGTCGGTGGACGCCGCTTGCCACGCCAAGCGAGGGAGGCGCGGTTGAGGGCGTGGAGGTCGGCGGTCCCTTCTGCCACGTCGTTGCCCAGGCGTGTCGCGGCGGCGAGGCGATCCGCGTCGATGTGGCGATAGGCGGGACGGCCGGTGACGTGGTCGTACCACGGGCCGCCGCACGCATTGTCGAGCAGGATGCGCTGGAAACAATGATCGGCGCTGACCGGCCAGCTACGGTCCTTCGCCAACGCCGGGAGCGTCGTGCGGGTGAGATGGAGCCAGTCGGCTTCGAGCGTGGTGCGGGGTTTCATTTTTGAGCGGTGCGGACCGGGCGGATTGTGGAATCCTGTCGTAACGTTCGGATGCCGCGTTCTTGCCAATGCTGCGCTGTTGGAGGCTGGATTTATGCGCGAGGGGTCGTTGGGCGACGCTGTTCCGGCATCGCATGAGCTGCGAACTTGGCGGGCTTCGGTCTTGTGGGACCGTGTATGCCGGGAGCGGGCAAGCATGACGGCGAGCCGTCGAGCAGAACGGCTCGCCACGGGCGCTGGGTGAAGAAGGGGCGTCACGGCGAAGCCGTGCCGTCGGTCGGCGCTCGCAGCGCCGCCGGCCGGCCTTCGCGGGAATGCGCCCGGGGGCACTCCCGTTGCGGCTGGTCACGGCGAAGCCGTGCCGTCGATCGGCGCTCGCAGCGCCGGCCGGCTGATCTGGCCGTGGGCGCGGCGCTGCTGCGCTGCGCCCGGCTGCGGCTCAGATATGGATCGGCTTCCCCTGCACGGCCATCGCCGCTTCCTTGAGCGCTTCGGCGTGTGTCGGATGCGCGTGGCAGGTGTAGGCGATATCCTCCGACGTGGCGCCGAACTCCATCGCCTGCGCGGCCTGCGCGATCATGGTGCCGGCGAGCGAGGAGATGATCCAGACGCCCAGAACGCGGTCCGACTTGGCGTCGGCGATGACCTTTACGAAGCCGTCGGTGTCGCGGTTGGTCTTGGCGCGGCTGTTGGCGGCGAAGGGGAATTTGCCGACCTTGATCTCGCCGGCCTTTTCCTTGGCGGCTTCCTCGGACAGGCCGACGCCGGCGATTTCGGGCATCGTGTAGACGACCGAGGGGATCACGTCGTGGTTCACGATCCCGGTCTGGCCGGCGATGTTTTCCGCGACCGCAACGCCTTCGTCCTCGGCCTTGTGCGCGAGCATCAGGCCGGGGGCGACGTCACCGATCGCCCAGATGCCGGCGACGTTGGTGCGGAAGTCGTGGTCGATGCCGACCTGACCGCGCTGGGTCAGTTGCACGCCCGCGGCTTCCAGGTTCAGACCGTCGATGTTGGGCCTGCGACCGATCGCGACGAGCACCGCATCGGCGTCGAGCGTGGTGCCCTCCCCACCCGCGGCCGGCTCGATGGACACGGTGGCGCGGTCGCCGTTCACAGCGACGCCGGTGACCTTGGTCGAGGTCATCAGTTCGAAGCCCTGCTTCTTGAACAGCTTGGCCGACTCCCTGCGGACTTCGCCATCGAAGCCGGGCAGGATCTGATCGACATACTCGACGACGGTGACCTTGGCACCGAGCCGCTTCCAGACGCTACCGAGCTCAAGGCCGATGACGCCGCCGCCGATGACGACCAGATGCTCCGGCACCTTCGGCAGCGCCAGCGCGCCGGTGGAGTCGACGACGACCTTCTGGTCGACCTCGACACCGGGCAGCGGGGTGACCGACGAGCCGGTGGCGATGACGATGTCCTTCGCCGTAACGGTCTGGTCGCCGACCTTGACGGTATGGCCGTCCTGGAACGCGGCGCGCCCCTTCAGCCACGTCACCTTGTTCTTCTTGAACAGGAATTCGATGCCGCCGGTCAGTTCCTTGACCGCCTTCGCCTTCTCGGCGTGCATCTGGTCGAGGTTGAGCGTCGCGCCCTGGATGTCGACACCGAACTTGGCAAGGTGGCCACCGGTGGCCTCCGCGTACAGTTCCGACGCATGCAGCAGGGCCTTGGACGGGATGCAACCGACGTTGAGGCAGGTGCCGCCCAGCGTCTCGCGGCTCTCCGCACACGCCGTGCGCAGGCCGAGCTGCGCGGCGCGGATCGCGGCGACGTACCCGCCGGGGCCGGAGCCGATCACGAGGACGTCATAGTCGTAGTCAGCCATGTTATGCTCCAGCGGGGAACGGCTTGGTGCGTTCGCCGTCCTTGGTGATGGTGATGATGTGGCCCTCGATCCCGCCGCGTTCAATCAGCGACAAAAGCCGATCGGCGGTGGCATCGGCCTGCCGGTGAGGCAGCCGGACATAGAGGATGGCCCTCGGCGTCGGCATGCCGCGGCTGAAGATCAGGTCGCCGAAATCGCGATCACAGGTAATCAGAACAAGTCGTCCGATATCGGCGCGTGAAAGGATGTCGTGATCGGTTCCGCCCGGAGTCGATTGACTGAGCCATTCGACGTCCAGACCGGCATCTCGCAGGCGCGTCACGACACCCTTGTGCGTATTCTCGTCCGCGAGATACGCCACCGATCAGGCGGCTTCTCGACGTGCGGCGGACGCTTCCTTGACGAGGAGGTCATGCGTGAACGCCACCGCGGCGCGAACGTCGGTTTCCGTGATGTGGTCGTACGCCTCCAGGATTTCGGCGATCGACGCCCCTTCCGCGAAATATTCGAGGATGAGTTCGACCGAGATCCGCGTACCCTTCACCACGGGCTTGCCGCCCAGGATGCCGGGATCCGAATGGATATGGTCGCGCCAGTTCATCGCTACCTCACAGGTCGATCAGGATGCGGGTCGGGTCCTCGATAGCATTTTTCAGCGCGACGAGGAACGTCACCGCCTCGCGCCCGTCGATCAGGCGGTGGTCGTAGCTGAGCGCGAGGTACATCATCGGCCGCACCACGACCTGCCCGTTCACGACGACCGGGCGATCCTCGATCCGGTGAAGGCCGAGCACCGCCGACTGCGGCGGGTTGATGATCGGGGTCGACATCAGCGAGCCGAAGACGCCGCCGTTCGAGATTGTGAAGGTGCCGCCCTTCATCTCGTCCATCTTCAGCGCGCCTTCCTTGGCGCGCTTGCCGAAATCGCCGATCGTCTTTTCGATGCCGGCGACCGATAGGTCCTGCGCATCGCGGATGACGGGGACGACGAGGCCGCCGGGCGAGGACACCGCGACCGAGATGTCGGCGTAATCATGATAGACGATCTCGTCGCCCTCGATCGAGGCGTTGACCGACGGGATGTCCTTCAGGGCCATCGTCGCAGCCTTCACGAAGAAGCCCATGAAGCCGAGGCGGACGCCGTGCTTCTTTTCGAACAGGTCCTTGTACTTGGCGCGCGCCTCGATCACCGCGGTCATGTCGACGTCGTTGAACGTCGTCAGCATCGCGGCAGTGTTCTGCGCCTCCTTCAGGCGCTTGGCGATCGTCTGGCGGAGACGCGTCATCTTGACGCGCTCTTCCTTGCGGCCGCCCGTCGCCGGAGCGGCGGCGGCCGGCGCGGCCGGAGCCGACGTCGTCGCTGGCTTGGACGAGGCGGCGGCGGCGACGTCTTCCTTGGTCAGGCGGCCATCCTTGCCGGTGCCCTTGATCGTCGCGGGATCGACGCCGTGCTCCAGCACCGCGCGGCGCACCGACGGCGACAAAGCAGCGGGGGTGTCGCCGGTCGTTTCGGGCTCGGGAGCGGCGGCGGGGGTCGGAGCAGCGGCAGGTGCGGCGGCCGGCGCCGGGGCAGCGGCGGCGCCGTCACCCGAGTCGATCGTCGCGATCATCGCGCCGACCTGCACCGTATCGCCGACCGACACCGCGTGCTGGCCCATCACGCCGGCGACCGGCGACGGCACCTCGACGGAAACCTTGTCGGTTTCCAGCGACGCGATCGGTTCGTCGGCGGCGACCTTGTCGCCCGGCTGCTTCAGCCACTCGCCGAGCGTCGCTTCGGTGATCGATTCGCCCAGAACGGGGACCAGAACTTCGGTTGCCATGATCTTCTGCCTTCGTTGTGCCCCCGACAGGACGGGAGCCCAGTACTGGGTGGTTTAGCTTGCGGCCTTGCCGGCCTTCTTCGTCGTCTCGGCGTCGCGGCTGCGGCGAATCTCGTCGCGAACCGAATGGCCGAGCGCGTCGGCGACCAGCGCCCCCTGCTCGGTCTGGTGACGCTTCATCAGGCCGGTGGCGGGCGATGCGGCGGCGGTACGGCCGGCGTAACGCGCACGGCGGACCGTCGCGTTCGCCTTGCCCAGCGACTCCTCGATCAGCGGTTCGACGAAGAACCAATAGCCCTGGTTCTTCGGCTCTTCCTGCGCCCAGATCACCTCTTCGAGGTTCGGCATCCGCGCCACCCGCGTCGCCAAAGCGTCGCCGGGGAACGGATACAATTGCTCGACGCGGACGATCTGCGTCTCCGTATCGCCGGCCGCGTCCCGCGCCTCGATCAGGTCGTAGGCGACCTTGCCGGTGCACAGCACCAGCCGCTTCGTCGTCGCATCCGGAGCACCGTTGGTGTCGGACAGGATACGCTTGAAGTGGGTGTCGCCCTGGAACTCCGCCGCCGTCGACACCGCCAGCTTGTGGCGGAGGAGCGACTTGGGCGTCATCACGATCAGGGGCTTGCGGAAATTGCGATGCATCTGCCGGCGCAGCAGATGGAAGTAATTGGCCGGCGTGGTGCAGTTCGCGACCTGCATATTGTCGCCCGCGCACAGTTGCAGGAAGCGTTCCGGCCGGGCCGACGAATGCTCCGGCCCCTGCCCTTCGTACCCGTGCGGCAGCAGCATGACGAGGCCGTTGGCACGCAACCACTTGGCCTCGCCCGACGCGATGAACTGATCGATCATGATCTGCGCGCCGTTGACGAAGTCGCCGAACTGCGCCTCCCACAGCACCAGCGTCTTCGGATCGGCCAGCGCATATCCATATTCGAACCCGAGCACGCCATATTCGGACAGCGGACTGTCGAGCACCTCGAAGCGGCCATGCTCGATGCCCTGAAGCGGCACAAACTTGTGCTCGTCGGTCTGGTCGATCCACACCGCGTGACGCTGCGAGAAGGTCCCGCGGCCCGAGTCCTGACCAGACAGGCGGACGCCGTATCCTTCCGACAGCAGCGACCCGAACGCCAGCGCCTCGCCGGTCGCCCAGTCGAAGTTGCTGCCGGTCGCGAACATCTGCCGCTTGGCGTCGAGCACGCGGCTCAGCGTCTTGTGGACCTGGATGCTGTCGGGGATCGTCGTCAGCGTACGGCCGAGCGAGTCGAACAGCTTGGTCGACAGGCCGGTTTCGATGTTGCGACGGCTGGACTCGCCCTCGGCGGGGGCCGACAGGCCGGACCAGCGGCCGGCGAACCAGTCCGCCTTGTTGGGCTTGTAGGACGCGCCCGCCTCGAACTCGCCTTCCAGCAGCGTGACGTGGCGGCTGACCTGCTCGTCCACCCATGCCTGATCGACCACGCCCTCGCCGACGAGGCGCTTGGCGTAGATCTCGCTGACCGGCGCGTGATCCTTGATCGCCTTGTACATCAGCGGCTGGGTGAAGGACGGCTCGTCGCCCTCGTTGTGACCGAAGCGGCGATAGCACCACATGTCGATGACGATGTCGCGGTGGAAGGTCTGGCGGAATTCCATCGCCATCTTCGTCGCGAAGGTCACGGCCTCCGGATCGTCACCGTTGACGTGGAAGATCGGCGCCTGCACGCCCTTCGCGACGTCCGACGGATAGGGCGACGAGCGCGCGAATTGCGGGCTGGTCGTGAAGCCGATCTGGTTGTTGATGATGAAGTGGACGCAGCCGCCGGTGTTGTAGCCGCGAATGCCCGAGAAGCCGAGGCATTCCCAGACGATTCCCTGCCCCGCGAACGCCGCGTCACCGTGGATCAGCACGGGCAGCGCGCCGGTGTGATCCTTCAGATCGCCGGCGATCGTCTGGATCGCACGCGTCTTGCCGAGGACGACGGGGTCCGCCGCCTCCAGATGCGACGGGTTGGCGACCAGCGACATGTGCACCTTGTGCCCGTCGAACTGACGGTCGGTGGAGGTGCCGAGGTGGTACTTCACGTCGCCCGAGCCACCGATGTCGTCCGGGTTGGCCGAGCCGCCCGCGAATTCGTGGAAAATCACGCGCAGCGGCTTCGCCATGACATTGGCGAGGACGTTCAGCCGGCCGCGATGCGCCATGCCGAACACGATCTCGTTGACGCCCATCTGGCCGCCGTACTTGATGATGCTTTCGAGCGCGGGGATCATGCTTTCGCCGCCATCGAGCCCGAAACGCTTCGTGCCGACATACTTGCGGCCGAGAAACTTCTCCCACTGCTCCGCCTCGACGACCTTGGTCAGGATCGCCTTCTTGCCCTCAGGCGTGAAGTCGATCGCCTTGTCCTGGCCCTCCATCCGCTCCTGCAGGAAGCGGCGTTCCTCGACATCGACGATGTGCATGAACTCGAGGCCGACATTGCCGCAGTAATTCTTGCGCAGCGTGTCGACGAGCTGGCGGACGGTCGCCCAGTCGAAGCCCATCGTACCGCCCAGATAGATCGGACGATCGAGATCGGCGTCGGAGAAGCCGTAATATTCGGTCTTCAGGTCATCGGGCATCTCGCGCTTGGACAGGCCGAGCGGATCGAGATTGGCGGCAAGGTGGCCGCGAACGCGGTAGGTGCGGATCAGCAGCTGCGCGCGGATGGCGTCGCCCGCCGCCTTGACGACGTCGTCCTTCGACGGCGCGGCGGCGGCCGGAGCGGCGGCGGCGGGCTTGCCGCCCTTCGCGGGCTTCGGCGCAGGCTCCATCTGGGTCGGATCGAGCGCGGCGGTCAGATCGTCCGTGCTGGTCAGCGGCCAGCGGGCGCTCTGCCAGCTCGGGCCCTGCGCGCCGTTCTCCAGCCCCTCGAAGAAGGAGCGCCAGCCGGGTTCGACATCGCCGGGCGAGGACTGGTACTTGGCGTACAAGCCTTCGATGAACGCCGGGCTGACGCCCGAGGCGATGTCGCTGAAATCCTGGCCTTCGTAGCCCATGTCTCTGTCCTCTTGTGCTCCCGCGCAGGCGGGAGCACAGTACTGTGTCCCCGCCTGCGCGGGGACACAGCCCGGTTCAGCCGTTCAATACTTCCAGCAGGGTCGAGCCCAGCTCCGACGGAGACGCCGCGACCTTGATCCCGGCGGCTTCCATCGCCGCGATCTTGCTCTCGGCATCGCCCTTGCCGCCCGACACGATCGCGCCGGCATGGCCCATGCGACGACCCGGAGGCGCAGTGCGACCCGCGATGAAGCCGGCCATCGGCTTCTTGCGGCCACGCTTGGCCTCGTCGATCAGGAATTGCGCCGCCTGCTCCTCGGCATCGCCGCCGATCTCGCCGATCATGATGATCGACTGCGTCGCCTCGTCGGCGAGGAACAGTTCGAGCACGTCGATGAAGTTGGTGCCGTTGACCGGATCGCCGCCGATGCCGACCGCGGTCGTCTGGCCGAGGCCGGCGTTCGAGGTCTGGAACACCGCCTCATAGGTCAGGGTGCCGGAGCGCGAGACGACGCCGACCGAGCCCTGCTTGAAGATCGAACCGGGCATGATGCCGATCTTACACTGGCCGGGGGTCAGCACGCCGGGGCAGTTCGGGCCGATCAGGCGCGACTTCGATCCCGACAACGCGCGCTTGACGCGGACCATGTCGAGCACCGGAATGCCTTCGGTGATCGTGACGATCAGCGGGATCTCGGCGTCGATCGCCTCGAGGATCGAATCCGCCGCGAAGGGGGGCGGCACGTAGATCACCGACGCGGTCGCGCCGGTCTTCGCCTTCGCCTCGGCGACGGTGTTGTAGACGGGCAGGCCGAGATGCTCGGTGCCGCCCTTGCCCGGCGTGACGCCGCCGACCATCTGCGTGCCGTATTCCAGCGCCGCCTTGGTGTGAAAGCTGCCGGTCTCGCCGGTCATGCCCTGGGTGATGACCTTGGTATTGCGGTCGACGAGGATGCTCATTTGATCTCCAATCCTGTCCACCCCGGCGAAGGCCGGGGTCCAGTCGGGAAGACGATCATGGTAGAGCGATACGGTCGTACAGGTCGGCCCAGTCGGGGTTCAGCCCTTCGATCTCTCGCACTTTCCAGTCTCGCTTCCACCCTTTCATCTGCAGCTCGCGCTGCCTTGCCGTTTCCCACTCGCCACACGCCTCGTACCAGACGAGCAGCTTGCAATCATAACGCTTGGTGAAACCGGGAACGACGCCGTTACGATGTTCCCAAATCCGCTTCACGAGATTCACCGTCGAACCCAAGTAGAGCGTACCGTACCGGCCGCTGGCCATGATGTAGACGAAGGCTTGCCTTTCCATCACGTCCTTCAACCAGACTGGACCCCGGCCTTCGCCGGGGTGGTAAGCCCCTCCGGGTTCGGGTTAGTTCAACGACCCGTCGATGCCCTTGCAAGCCACCAACAGTTCCTTGACCGCATCGACGGAAACCTGGAAATTGCCCTTGGCCTCCTCGTCGAGCGCGATCTCGACGATCTGCTCGACGCCGCCGGCACCGATCACGACGGGAACACCGACATACAGGCCGTCCAGCCCATACTGGCCGTCGACATAGGCGGCGCAGGGCAGCAGGCGCTTCTGATCGAACAGATACGCCTCCGCCATCGCGATGCCGCTGGTCGCGGGCGCGTAATAGGCCGAGCCGGTCTTGAGCAGGCCGACGATCTCGCCGCCGCCGCCGCGCGTGCGCTTGACGATCGCGTCGATCTTCTCCTGCGTCGACTTGCCCATCTTGATGAGGTCGGGGACGGGGATGCCCGCGACGGTCGAGTACTGGACGACCGGGACCATCGTGTCGCCGTGGCCGCCGAGCACGAAGGTCGAGACGTCCTTCACCGACACCTTGAACTCGTCGGCGATGAAGTGGCTGAAGCGCGCCGAGTCGAGCACGCCCGCCATGCCGACGACCTTGTGCGTCGGCAGGCCGGAGAACTCCCGCAGCGCCCAGACCATCGCGTCGAGCGGATTGGTGATGCAGATCACGAACGCGTCGGGGGCGTTGTTCTTGATACCCTCGCCGACCGCCTTCATCACCTTCAGGTTGATGCCGAGCAGGTCGTCGCGGCTCATGCCGGGCTTCCGCGCGACACCGGCGGTGACGATGATGACGTCCGCGCCGGCGATGTCGGCGTAATCGTTCGAGCCCTTGATCTCCGCGTCGAAGCCTTCAACGGGCGCGCACTGCGAAAGATCGAGCGCCTTGCCCTGCGGCACGCCCTCGACCACGTCGAACAGGACGACATCGCCGAGCCCCTTCAGGGCCGCGAGATGGGCGAGCGTGCCGCCGATATTACCGGCGCCGATCAGCGCGATCTTCTTGCGGGCCATCCAATCCTCTTCCGGTCTACAGGCGTGATGGGATCAGCCGCATAGGCGCATCTGCGGGGGGGCACAACCGCTAAACACCGGCCTTCCTGTTAATCTTTGATAATGGTTCGCAGTATCTTTAAGATCACGTGCGGGCGAGCGAGGCGCTGGTGACGAGCCCTTTCGGATCATACGCGATGCGATACGTTTCGAAGCTCGGGCCTGAGGCGCTCCGGCCCAGATAGTAGACATCCGCTGCTGGCCCGGTCGAATCGGGCTCGCCGAGCAGGTCGCGGACCCGTTCTTTTGTCGCGCCGGGAGAGACGCCGGCAGCGGCAAGGTCGCCGACCATCGCGCCGCGCGCGTTCTTGCCGTCGTAATTCCCTTTTTCCTGCGCCCAGCGATCCTTATCGAAGCTCATCTGCCCTCCACAGGCTGGTGTTGCCGCGACCAGCAGCGCGACGATAGCGAAGCGCGCGAACCCGGTCACGCTGCTCGAAGCGCCCGGTGCCGTCACGAGCCGTTTGCGCTCGCATCGCCCCTGGGGATGCCGATCGCCCCCGGCACCGCGATCGATGGCGTCATTCCGTGGTCGCCGCGTGCGACGTCGTCGCTCCACGCAAGTTGTTCGCGTCATCATTTAACATCATGGCCCAGTGTTTTGACATCTTCAGCCAAGGTCATGCTCCGGCTTTCAGCGACGTCCTCGGCACGATAGCCGACCATTCGAGTGATCCGGAACATCCCGCCGAAATAGTTACTGCCAGCTGCTGAACCGCTGACCTCATAGACGATACCGACCTTGAGCCTTTCGGCAGGCTTGCTTGCAGCACGACCGGGCAGCCGCCCGAAAAATAACGGCGCCCCCCCGGTACAAGCCCGCGCTTCTGAATGGTCATAGTCGACTTTCCAGACGACCCTACCCGACACTTGCTCGCTAACCTCAACATCGCGGATGCAGCCCAAGGCGTTGTCCAGCGGTACAAAAGCAAGGCGACCGTTTATAAATCGCGCGCTCAATTCCGTTGATTGCGAGCAACCGTTTAGCAGAGTCACCGACAGACTAAGCACCAGAGTTTTGCAAAACGCCATAAGAGACGACGTTACGTCAACGACATGGAACCGGCAAATATCCTACGCTTCAACCACGGTCTCGCCATGCCCGGCGCACAGATACTCATCCGACCGCATCTCTTCGAGGCGGCTGACGGTGCGTTCGAACTCGAAGCGCCCGTCGCCTATGGGGTAGAGTTGGTCGGGCTGGGCATCCGCGGCGGCGAGCAGCTTGACCTTGTGTTCGTACAGCGCGTCGATGAGTTGAACGAAGCGCGCGGCCTCGTTGCGGTTGTCGGGGCCGAGCTTCGGAATACCGACGAGGATGACCGTGTGGTAGCGGCGGGCGATCGCGAGATAATCAGCCGCGCCTTTCGCCTCGCCGCACAATTTCTTGAACGAAAACACTGCGACACCCTTCAGCGTCTTCGGGACGCGCAGCATGCGGCCCTGCACCGGCAGGTCCTCCGACGGGATCGGCTCCGTCACCTCGTGGTCGGTCAGGCGGAAGAAGGCGGCCGACAGGTTGGCGGTCGACTCCGGACCGTTCGGTACCAGCCATGTGTCCTGCGATCCCAACCGGTCGCGGCGATAATCCACCGGGCCGCGCAGCGACAGCACGTCGAGCCGCTGCTCGATCAAGGCGATGAAGGGCAGGAAATGCTCGCGGTTGAGGCCGTTCCGGTAGAGGTCGCTCGGGGCGCGGTTGGACGTGGCGACGATCGTCACCCCCGCGCCGATCATCGCGGTGAACAGCCGCGACAGGATCATCGCGTCGGGGCTGTTCGTGACCATCATCTCGTCGAACGCCAGCAGCCGCGCCTCCTCGCCCAGCGCGGCGGCGACGGGGAGGATCGGGTCGCCGACCTCCTTGCGCCGCTCCACGGCGATGCGGCCATGCACCTCGATCATGAATTCGGAGAAGTGGACGCGCCGCTTCGAGGGGATGTCCAGATGCTCGAAGAACAGGTCCATCAGCATCGACTTGCCGCGTCCGACATCGCCCCACAGGTACACGCCGCACGGCGCTTCGGCGCGACGACCGATCAGGCGAGCGAACAGGCCGGTCTGCGGCGGATGCTCCAGCGTGGTCGCGAGCGCGTCGAGCCGGCGGGCGGCACCGGCCTGCGCCGCATCGGGGCGGAGTTCACCGGCAGCGACGAGCGCATCATAGGCGGCGAGGACGTTGGGCATGCTGGTTCGCTTCTTCGGGTCCGCTCGCCTCACGGGAGCGCTTGAGGTACGGATTTAGACCTGGGCGATCAGCCCATCGCTGCGCACTGACGACGATACAGTGGGAAGTCGAGGCCGTCCGGTGCTCCGCAGCTTTCGATGCGGTCCCGCGGAGGTGGGAGGCCAGTGATTTTGCCCGAGCGGGCGATGTGCCCACTGTCAGCGCCGACATGCAGAAGCGGCGGCGGAGCAGGGACGGTGGCGGTTTCCCCGGTCGGTCCCCGGAGACCAGCGTGCCGCCCGATCCGTCCGACTAGCGCAGCGTCGGCTTGCGCACCGTCCCGGAAAATGCCGCGACCTTCGTCTCGCCCTGTACCACCAGACCACGCAGGAACAGCAGGCGACCCGTCTCGCGCAGCAGCTCGACCTCCGCATCGAGCGGCTCGCCGATCGTGCCGCCACCGATGAACTGTGTATCAAGACCGAGCGTCACTGCCGTACCCGCCTCCAGCAAGCCGAACGCGCGCGCGCCGGCGAAGAGTGCCACGTCGATGAACGCGAGAATCGCACCGCCATGCACATTCTCGCGGAGGTTCGAATGCCGGCGCTCCGGATGCATCCGCACGCGGGCGCGACGTGCCGGTCCCTCCCCTTCGACCCGGTAGGCGATCGACCCCAGCAGCGCGTTGAAGCGTGTGCGGTCGACCGCGTCCCAGCTCCGCCAGCCGGGCTCGCCCGGCAGTTCGGCATCGACGAAATGCTCGTGCACGGGCGTCAGACGACCCGCTCGGCTTCCATCTTCTTGATCTCGGCGATCGCCTTGGCGGGGTTCAGACCCTTGGGGCAGACGTTCGCGCAGTTCATGATCGTGTGACAGCGATAGAGGCGGAACGGATCCTCCAGCTCGTCGAGCCGCTCGCCCGTCATCTCGTCCCGGCTGTCCGCCAGCCAGCGATACGCCTGCAACAGGATTGCCGGCCCGAGGAACTTGTCGCTGTTCCACCAGTAGCTGGGGCACGAGGTCGAGCAGCAGGCGCACAGGATGCACTCGTACAGGCCGTCGAGCTTGTTGCGATCCTCGGGCGACTGCAACCGCTCCTTGCCGGAGGGCGGCGGCGTGACGGTCTGCAACCACGGCTTGATCGAGCTGTACTGCGCGTAGAAGTGCGTGAAGTCCGGAACGAGATCCTTGACGACGTCCATGTGCGGTAGCGGTGTGATCCGCACCTCACCCTTCACGTCCTCGATCGCCGTCGTGCAGGCGAGGCCGTTGCGACCGTCGATGTTCATCGAGCACGATCCGCAAATACCCTCGCGACAGGAACGGCGGAACGTCAGCGACGAGTCCTGCTCGCTCTTCATCTTGATGAGCGCGTCGAGCACCATCGGTCCGCACTCGTCGAGGTTGACCTCGAAATTGTCATAGCGCGGGTTCTCGCCGCTATCGGGATCGTAGCGGTAGACCTTGAATTTCTTCAGCCGGCCCTGCGTGGTCGCCGGGTGCGTCGCGCCCTTCTTGACGACGCTGTTCTTGGGCAGGCGGAATTCGGCCATGAAACTTTCCGATCGAGGAGGTCGGTTCGCGTTACATCACGGGGGGGCGCCGGGCCAACCCCCGTTTTCGCGTTCAGATAACGTCGAGCACCAGACCGAGCGATCGTGCCTCCTCCGCCTCGATGTACCAATTGGCCGGCGCCTTCTTCAGCAACTGCTCCATCATTACGCCGGTGCCGCGGATCAGGTCCTCGAACCCCTCGTTCTGGATGTTGATCGAATCCTCGATCTCGTGGAGCTTGGCCTTCAGGATCGCGGACAGGCCGTTCAGCGGACCGTTGAGCTGGATTGTCGACTGCATCTGCCGTTCGTGGATCATCACGCGGCTGTTCTTGGTCAGGAAACGGCTGTCGGCGGGAAAGGCCGCCATGAACGTCGCGCCGGCGGAATAGACCGCGACCTTGCCCAGGAACAGCGTCTCGCGGCCGGTATACTCGCGCAGCAGCCGGATCGAGTCGCCCATCGCCCGCGCCATCTCCGGGTCACCGCCCAGCGTCGTCAGCGACACGACCAGCGGTCCGTCCTGCGGCGCGGCGAGCAGTTGATCCTTGAAGGTGGCGTACATCGCTTCGTTCACCGGTCCGTAAAGCTGGATGTGCGGTTCGGCGAGCAACGGATAGTTGCGCGCGTTGCTGGCGGGAGAAGTGTCGGTCATGGCGCGCCGAACCGCCCGTCGCAGGACAGGTTCCGCAGACGCACAGATTATGCCCTATGCGATTTCACTTATGTAACTATTCCAGCATCTTGGGCGGAACCACCCTGCCAGCTCCCGGTTGCCGTCGCAGCATCTGCCGAAGGAACCTGCATGCCCGTGACACTCAAACCACTCGCCGACCAGGTCGTCGTCATCACCGGCGCCAGTTCCGGCATCGGCCTCGCCACCGCGCGGACGGCAGCGCGGGCCGGTGCGAAGGTCGTGCTGGTGGCGCGATCGGAGGACGTCCTGCGCGACATCGTGGCGGAGCTGGAGGCGGAGGGTTACTCGGTGGCGTTCAAGGCGGCGGATGTCGGCGACCGCGAAGGGCTGGAGGCGGCAGCGGCGCATGCGGTCGAACGGTTCGGCCGAATCGACACGTGGATCAACGATGCCGGCGTCGCGATCTACGCGAAGCTGCTGGAGACGCCCGACGACGAGCATGAACGACTGTTCCGGACCAACTATTTCGGAACGGTGCACGGGTGTCAGGCTGCGGTCCCTCATCTGCGCAAGCAGGGCGGCGCTCTCATCACCGTCGCATCGATCGTGTCGGACATGGCAAGCCCCGTGATGGGCGCGTATGCGGCGTCGAAGCACGCGGTGAAGGCCTATGTCGAAGGACTGCGGATGGAATTGGCGGCTGCGGGCGAGCCGATCGTGGTGACGCTGGTGAAGCCGTCCGGCATCGACACGCCGATCGGGCAGCACGCCGCGAACCACGAGGGCGGCGAGGCACAGATTCCGCCCCCGGTCTACGATCCGCAACTGGTCGCCGATGCAATCCTCGACTGTGCGGTCCACGCGCGGCGTGAAGTGACCGTCGGCGGCGCGGGCCGGATGCAGGCGCTGTTCGCGGCGCATTTCCCGGCCTTGTACGAGAAGCTGGCCCCGATCGCTGCGCGCAGCTTCGTCGATCGCGACAAGGAACAGCCCGGACCCAGCAACCTGGAAAGGGGAGTGCGCGCCGGCGAGGTGCGGTCGGGCGAACATCCGGCGGCGCGCAGGACCAGCGTGTACACGGCGGCGGCGCTTCACCCGAAGACAACGGCGGCTATCGGGGTCGTGGCGGTGACGGCGGCGGTGCTCGCGGGACGGCGGCGTCGATCAGCCCGTTAGAACATTGTGCTGCCTTAGGCGTGATGCCATATCGACATTATGGAAACCTCGCTGCGCAAGATGGGCAACTCGATCGGCATGATCGTGCCGAAGGCTGCTTTGGCGGAGATCGGCGCTACGCTTGGTGCGCGCATGAAGCTGAGAGTGGATAACGGCGTGCTCATTGCGGAGCCGGTGGCCGCACCCGTGAGAGCCGGTTGGGCGGAGGGGGCTGCAATCGTCGGTGCAGAGGATGACGCCGCCGAGTGGCGCACCTTCGGCAATGATGGCGATACCGAACTGACATGGTGAAGCGCGGCGAGGTCTGGCTCGCGGCGCTGGACCCGACGCTCGGCAGCGAAATCCAGAAGACGCGCCCTTGTCTGATCGTGTCACCCGACGAAATGAACACGCATCTGCGCACTGCCACGGTGGTACCGTTGACCAGCGGCAGCCGCCCCGCCCCGTTCCGGGTAGCGGTGACGTTCAAGGGCAAATCCGGGCTGCTGCTCGTCGATCAGATGCGGACGCTCGACCGGGTGCGGCTGGTCAAACGGATGGGCCGCGTGGATGCAGTCATTCTGCGGGAGACGTTGGCGGTATTGCGGGAAATGTTCGCACCGTGAGATGCCCGTCTTCTCCGATTTGGCCACCCAGCCTTACGGACAAAGGACCCGGTCCAGTTCGGGTAAAGTCGGTGAGCATCACAGAGTAGATGAAAGCTGCACCCCGGCCTTCGCCGGGGAAGATCGTGATTTTAGCGCTACCCGCGTTCCGGCGTAAAAAAAAGAGGCGGCCGCCATGGGCGACCGCCAATCCCTCAATACACCCGCTTCTTCGGCTTGATGTAGGCGATGTCGTCGGTCATCGTGTAGTCGTGGACCGGCCGGTAGTCGATCGCGACGTTGCCGCCGGTCCCGCCCCAACCGTCGAACGTCGTCAGCGTGTGCTTCATCCAGCCGGCGTCGTCACGGTCCGGGAAATCTTCGTGCATGTGGGCACCGCGGGATTCCTTGCGGTTTTCGGCCGCCTTGATCGTCACCGACGCCTGCGCCATCAAATTGTCGAGTTCCAGCGTCTCGACGAGATCGGTGTTCCAGATCAGCGAGCGATCCTTGACCGACACGTCCTGCATGCCGGCGTAGATCTTCTCCATCTGCGCCACGCCCTCGGTCAGCAACGCGGTATCGCGGAACACCGCGCAATGCTTCTGCATCGTGCGCTGCATCTCGATCCGCAGCTTCGCCGTGGGCGAGCCGCCCGCGGCGTGGCGAAACTTGTCGAGCCGGCCGAGCGCCATTTCTTCCGACGCCTTCGGCAGCGGGTTGTGCGGCGTGCCGGGCTTCAGCTGATCCTTGATCCGCAGGCCGGTCGCGCGACCGAACACCACGAGGTCGATCAGCGAGTTGGAACCGAGGCGATTGGCGCCGTGAACGGAGACGCACGCCGCCTCGCCGACCGCGAACAGGCCGGGGACGATGCTGTCGGGATCGCCGTCCTTCAGACGCACGACCTCACCGTGATAGTTGGTCGGGATGCCGCCCATATTGTAGTGGACGGTCGGCGTCACCGGCAGCGCCTGACGCGTCAGATCGACGCCGGCGAAGATCTTGCCCGTTTCGGTGATACCCGGCAGCCGCTCCGCCAGCACCTTCGGATCGATGTGATCGAGGTGGAGGAAGATGTGGTCCTTGTGCTCGCCGACGCCGCGACCCTCGCGCATCTCCATCGCCATCGAGCGCGAGACGACGTCGCGCGACGCGAGGTCCTTCGCCGACGGAGCGTAACGCTCCATGAAACGCTCGCCCTCGGAATTGGTCAGGTAGCCACCCTCGCCGCGCGCGCCTTCGGTGATCAGCACGCCCGCGCCGTAGATGCCGGTCGGGTGGAACTGCACGAACTCCATGTCCTGCAACGGCAGGCCGGCGCGCAGCACCATCGCGTTGCCGTCGCCGGTGCAGGTGTGCGCCGACGTCGCCGAGAAATAGCAGCGGCCATAGCCGCCCGTCGCCAGCACCACCTGATGCGCGCGGAAACGGTGGATCGATCCGTCTTCCATGCACAAGGCGATCACGCCGCGGCAGACGCCGTTTTCCATGATCAGGTCGAGCGCGAAATACTCGACGTAGAAGTCCGCGTCGTACTTCAGCGACTGCTGGTACAGCGCGTGCAGCATGGCGTGCCCGGTGCGATCGGCGGCGGCGCAGGTGCGCTGCACCGGTGGGCCTTCGCCCATGTTCTGCATATGGCCGCCGAACGGACGCTGATAGATCGTGCCGTCCTCGTTGCGGCTGAACGGCACGCCGGCATGTTCCAGCTCGTAGACCGCCTGCGGGGCTTCGCGGCAGAGATACTCGATCGCGTCCTGGTCGCCGAGCCAGTCGGAGCCCTTGACGGTGTCGTACATGTGCCACGACCAGTGGTCGGGCGAATTGTTGCCGAGCGAGGCCGCGATGCCACCTTGCGCCGCGACGGTGTGCGACCGTGTCGGGAATACCTTGGTGATGCAGGCGGTCTTTAGGCCCGCCTCGGCGATGCCCATCGTCGCGCGCAGGCCGGAGCCGCCCGCGCCGACGACGACCGCGTCGTAGGTGTGGTCGATGATCTTGTAAGAGGCGGCCATTATGCAGCGGCTCCGAAGGTGATCTTCAGGATCGAGACGATGGCGATCGCGCCCAGCCCCACCACGAAGAAATTGAGCAGGATCATGAACACGACGCGGCTTTCGTCGTGCTGGTAATCCTCGATGACGGTCTGGAGGCCCATGCGGAAATGCCAGAACACCGACAGGACGAGCAGGATCATGGGGATGGCGACCCATGCGCTCTCCATCCACAGGCGCATCGTCGTATAATCATAGGCCGGCTGGCGCAGGATCGAGATCAGCAGCCATGTCATCAGCAGGAAGTTGGAGCCCGCGGTCAGGCGGTGCTGCCACCAATGGTGCGCGCCTTCCTTGGCGGAACCGAGGCCGCGCACGCGGCCGAGCGAGGAGCGCATCACTTGATCCCCAGATAGAGCCAGAACAACACGGTCAGCGTCACCGACGCGACCATCGTCAGCATGGCGTACATCTTGTTGGTCTTGAGTTCGTACCCGGCACCGGTGTCGAGCACGAGGTGGCGGATGCCCGTCATCATATGCTGGAACAGCGACAGCGTCAGGCCGATCGCAACGATATAACCCAGGATGTTGAGGCCGCCCGCCTCCACCGTGAACGTGTCGCGGAAGGTCGCGTAGCTCTCCGCACCGCCGGCCAGCGCCGCCAGCCACCAGACCAGCAGGCACGCACCGACCGTCGCCATGCCGCTGCCGGTGACGCGGTGGAGGATCGAGACCAGCATGTGCGGGCCCCATTTCCAGATGCCCAGATGCGGGGATAACGGGCGGGCGGGATTACGGGATGCCAAGGCGGATGGTCCTCGTCGCGGGTGAACGGCTGTTTCGTCCCGCCTATGATGCGATGCGCGCGGATGCAAGGACATGCCGACCGCCGCCCGGACGGGGCGTCGTGGTTCCTTACTCCAGGTTAACCTCTTTGCGATACGCCCCGTGCATCGCATTTCGGGGACACCGCCACGTGAATACAGACCTTCCAGTACCAGGGTCCGTCGCCGCCGTCATGGACATCGGCGCACGGCTGCGGGTGTTCGACTTCGACGAGTCGATGATCGCGTCCGCCCGTGCCTGCTGGACGATCCTGGAGCCGGACGCGCGCCCCATCGCCCTCGCCTATTGGCGGCAATGGCAGCGGTGTTTCGGCGAGACGATCGACTGGGCCCCGCATGAGGTCGAGAAGATGGTCGAATTGGGCTGCGTGTTCCTGCGCGACCGGTTCCTGTCGACCGCGCAGCGCGGCTGGATCGAATCGGTCGAGCGGTCCGTCGCCGCGGCCTTCGCCGCCAAGGTGTCGCCGATGGCGCTGCTGTCGATGATCGCCGCCAGCGACCGCGCCGCGCTCGACGTGCTGTTGTCGAAGGTGGAGCCGATCGATCCGCAATTGCCGCTGATGATCGGCGTGCTCAGCCGGCTATCGATGCTGGAGAGCGACGTCACACTTGCCATCTACGAAGAATATAACGAGCATGTCCGCCGCGTCGCCCGCGACCGGCTGGCGGCCGATTTCCGCGAGGGGATCGCGCTGACGGTGGAAAGCGCCACCGACGAGGGTCGGGCGCTGCGTGAGCGCACGGTGCGCAGTTCCAACGCCACGCGCGGCATGCTGGGCAAGGCGTCCGAAGTCGCCGCCGCCGCCGAACAGTCCGCCGTCGCGATGCGCGAGGCGGCGCAGACCGCCGCGGGCCTGATCCGCGCGATCGAGGATGCCCGCAACGAAGTCGAGGCCGCTGCCGAGATCGCCACCCGCGCCAGCGCGCAGGCGAGCCAGGCGGTCGGCATGTCCGAAACGCTGTCCGACCACGCCAAGTCCATCGAGTCGATCCTCGGCCTGATCCGCGACATCGCCGGCCAGACCAACCTGCTGGCGCTGAACGCCACGATCGAGGCCGCCCGCGCGGGCGATGCCGGCCGCGGCTTCGCCGTCGTCGCGCAGGAGGTGAAGTCGCTCGCCTCGCAGACTGCCCGCGCCACCGACGACATTGCCGCCAAGATCGCCGCGATCCAGTCCGCCACGCGTTCCACGGTCGAGACCAACGCGTCGATCAAATCCACCGTCGCGGAGGTGCAGGAAAGCGCCGATCGTATCCGCTACGCGATGGAGGCGCAGGCGCAGACGGTTACCGCGATCACCGCCGCCGTCGACGAAACCGCGCTGGCCGCGGACTCGATGTCCGGCACGATCACCGCGATCCGCGAGGATACCGAAGCGGTCGCGACCGAGATCGACTGGGTCGGCCGTGGCTTCGACATTCTCGACAGCCGCCTCGGCAGCCTGAAGACCAGCGCCGGCGACTTCGTCGCCAAAGTCGCCGCCTGAGCCGGCAGCACCGTCGTGCCCGCCGCCGCCCTGCTTCGCGAACAACGCTCCATCGCAGAGCGCGTCCGTGACTATGACTGGGACGGGGTGGTGGGCCCTGCCGGGCGGACGATCGCCGAACTGCTGGCCGTCGAGGCGACGACTGGCGGCATCAGCATCGCATTCTGGAATTGCTACACGTCCGATCCGGCGACCGCGCACATCCGCGCGCACTTCACGGCCGATCGCATGGCCGCACTGTACCGGCGCAGCGCCGAATACGGCCAAGCCATCTACGGTGCGCCGTTCGCCGATGCGTGGGAGCAGATGGCGATCCGGCACGCGCAGGAAACCGTCGCCGCCGGCGTGCCGCTACGGGTCCTGCTGAAGGCGCTGGCGCTGTCGCATTCGGCGACGTTGAAACTGATCGAACAACAGATCACGGACGCTGCGCAGGTCTGCGTCCTGGCCGATGTCATCCAGCGCATGGCGCTGGTCGAGGCGGATGTCATGGCATCGCACGTCCGCGGCATGGACGCCCGGCAGGAACGGGACCGACGCATCGCGCGCGACACCGCGTTTCAGGAACGGATCGCAGGCACCATCCATGACACCGCCACGCTCGGGGCACGGCTGCGCGTGCAGGCCGCGGATGCCGCGACCTCCACCCGCCGCGTGCTCGACCGCACCGGCGAGGTGGCGAGCGCGGCCGAACAGTCGGCCATCGCGATGCGGGAGGCGGCGCAGACTGCCGCCGGGCTGATCCGCGCGATCGAAGCGGCCCGCAACGAGGTCGAGGACGCCGCCGACATCGCCACCCGCGCCACCGAACAGGCCGGTCGTGCGGTCGGCATGTCGGAAACGCTGTCCGATCACGCCAAATCCATCGAGTCGATCCTCGGCCTGATCCGCGACATCGCCGGTCAGACCAACCTGCTCGCCCTGAACGCCACGATCGAGGCGGCGCGGGCGGGCGACGCCGGCCGCGGCTTCGCGGTGGTCGCGCAGGAGGTGAAATCGCTCGCCTCGCAGACCGCCCGCGCCACCGACGACATCGCCGCCAAAATCGCCGCGATCCAGTCGGCGACCCGCTCCGCCGTCGACACCAACGCCTCGATCCGCGCCACGGTGGTGGAGGTGCAGGCGAGCGCCGACCGTATCCGTCAGGCGATGGAGGCGCAGGCCGGCACCGTCACCGCGATCACCGCGTCGATCGACGAGACCGCGCTGGCCGCCGATTCGATGTCCGGCAGCATCGCCGGTATCCGCCAGGATACGCAGGCGGTCGGCGGCGAGATCGACGCGCTCGGTCGCGGCTTCGGCACCGTCGACGACGAGCTCGCGCGGTTGCAGGCGGCCGCGGACGATTTCTCCGCCAAGGTGGCCTAACCGTCTCGCGCGCGATAAGCCGCGCGCATGACGATACTCCTCACCGGATCGAGCCGCGGCATCGGCGCGGCGATCTTCGACACCCTGACGGCGGCTGGCCAGTCGGTGATCGGCCACGGCACCGCCAGCGGCATCCCGGCCGACTTCGACGAACCCGGCGCCGCGCCCGCCTTGTGGCGAGAGGCGCTGACCCGCGCGGGTGGCGAGATCGACGTGCTCGTCAACAATGCCGGTGTATTCGAGGCGACGCCGCTGGACGACGACGATTGGCTGGCGGGCTGGGAGCGAACGATGCGGATCAACCTGACCGCCGCCGCCGAACTGTGCCGTTTGGCGGTGCTGCACTGGCAGGAACGCGGCGTTGCGACCGGGTTCAAAGGGGGCCGGATCGTCAACGTCGCCAGCCGCGCGGCCTACCGCGGCGACTCGCCCGCGCACTGGCATTATGCCGCGTCGAAAGCCGGCATGGTCGCGATGACCAAGACGATCGCGCGCGGCTATGCGGCGCAGGGCATATTGGCGTTCGCGGTCTGCCCCGGCTTCACGATGACGGGCATGGCAGACGATTACCTCGCCAGCCGCGGCGGCGACAAGCTGCTGGCCGACATCCCGCTGGGTCGCGTCGCCGCCCCGGACGAAGTCGCGGCAGCCGTGAAGTTCCTCGCGCTCGATGCGCCGCCGTCGATGACGGGCGCCGTGCTGGACGTGAACGGGGCTAGTTATGTCCGCTGAGAGTCCGCCAGAAAAAGTGCGAAGCGGTTTTTCGTCCGGCGGCGCGACCCAACAGGAAAGCTGGAAAATCACCCTGCCCTGCACGCGCGCGGAGGCAGAGGCGATCGACGCGATCGGGGAGCTGCCGTTCGACGCGGTGCTGATGACGACCGAGGTCGTGCTGGACGATGCGGAGGCGTGGCGGCTGGACGCTTATGTCGAGCACCGGCCCGACGCGGCACTGCTGGCGGCACTGGCCGATCTGGCGCCGAGCGCGGCGGGCACACAACCGGAGATCGAGCAACTCGGCGACGAGGATTGGCTGACGATGAGTCAGGCTGGGCTGGAACCGCTGCACGTCGGACGGTTCTTCGTCCACACCGGCGATGCCGAGCCGCCGGCCGGCACGCGCGCCTTCCACATCGCGGCGGGGCGCGCGTTCGGGACGGGGCATCACGAAACGACCAGCGGCTGTCTGGCGATGCTGGATACGCTGGCGAGCGAGGGGCGCCATTTCGCGAATGTCTCCGACATCGGCACCGGCACCGGCCTGCTCGCCTTTGCGGCGGTCGCACTCTGGCCGGAGGCGGCGGTGACGGCGACCGACATCGACCCCATCGCGATCGACGTCACGCGCGACAATGCCGCCGCGAACGCCATCGCGGTCGGCGACGGCGCGGGGGCCGTAGCGCTGATCGTGGCGGACGGCACGCTGGACGACGGAATCGTGGCGCGCGCACCCTATGATCTGGTGATCGCCAACATTCTTGCCGGCCCTCTGATGTCGATGGCCCCCGAACTGGCAGCGATTGCCGCACCGAAGGCGACGATCCTGCTCGCGGGACTGCTGGAAACCCAGCGCGAAACCGTCGTCGCGGCCTATGCCGAATGCGGCTGCACGCTGGAGACGGTCGACCGCCGCGGCGACTGGAGCGTACTGCGCCTCACCGCCGGGGCGGAGCGGTTCGTGCCGTCCGCGCCGTTTGATCCCAAGGGCCGGGACGGCTGGGCGCTGGACATCTGATATTCGCGCGAGGACGCGAAACCTACGCCTTCCCCCGAGCATAAGCCTGCGTCCCGCGCGTCACCACCTCGTCCCCCTCGACGATTTCCGCGACGGGGATGTCCGGCAGCTCCTTCAGCGCTTCGTACAGCGGCGCGAAGTCCGTCTCTACCGTCAGCCGCAGCAACTCGTCGAAGCTGGGGATCACGAAGTAGTTCTGCTGGAAATCGTCGATCCGGTATTCCGTCCGCATCACCCGCGCCAGATCGAGCACGATCCGATTCGGCGACGGATCGTCCAGCGCGAAGCGGCTTTCCGAAAAGCTCGACACGATGCCCGAGCCATAGATGCGCAAGCCCTCCGGCTCCGCGATCAGCCCGAACTCGACCGTGTACCAGTACAGCCGGCCGAGATACTTGAGCGCATCCATCCCCAGCGCGCGCTGACCGCCCCGGCCATAGGCGGCGAGGTAATCCGCGAACACCGGATCGGCGAGCATCGGCACATGCCCGAACACGTCGTGGAAGATGTCCGGTTCCTGCAAATAATCCAACTGGTCGGGTCGCCGGATGAAATTCCCCGCGACGAAGCGGCGGTTCGCCATATGGTCGAAGAACACGTCGTCCGGCACCAGCCCCGGCACCGCCACCACCTGCCACCCGGTCAGCGCCATCAGCCGATCGTTGAGGGCGCGGAAGTCGGGGATGCCCGGCTTGTCGAGCTTCAGCACGTCCAATCCCTTCAGCCACGCGTTCGACGCGCGGCCGGGCAGCAACGTCGCCTGACGCGCGAACAGCGTGTCCCACGTCGCATGCTCTTCGGGCGTGTAGCGGTCCCAATGCTGGTCGATCGTCCAGTCCGCCCCAGCCCCCTCGGGCGGACGGTCCATCACATGCGTTTCCTGTTCCATGCGCTTGCCCTAGCATGCCCCCTCGACATGGGGAATGTGAGCATCCGAAACGCACGCATGAGGAGCGCGGTTGCCTGGGCGAAGCGGATCGCCGCCGGGCTTGCGTCGATCGTGATACTTTACCTGATGGTGGGGCTGATCGGCGGTGCGATCCCGGTCAACCGCGGCTGGCGCGAGCCCGCAAGCGGCGTGACGATTTGGGTGGAGTCCAACGGCATCCACACCGGCATCGTCGTGCCGAAGGTCGCGGCAGGCGTCGACTGGCGCGCGCTGGCGAAGCCCGGCGACCTCCGCGATCCGCGATATGCCGGGTACGATCATCTGTCGTTCGGCTGGGGAGAGCGTGCCTTTTATCTGGAGACGCCGACCTGGTGGGACGTGCGGCCCGCCACCGTGCTCGCCGCGGCGATCGGCAGCGCGCGGACGCTGGTCCATGTCGACCACTTGCCCGCACCGGTCGAAACCGCCAGCGTCCGCCGCCTCGTCGTGACGCCCGACCAATATCGCCGCCTCGCTGCCTATGTCGCGGCGAGCGTAAAACCCGACGGCAGCATCGAACCGGGCTATTTCGGCTATGACGCCTTCTACGAGGGCACCGGCCGCTACAGCGCGGTGCGGACCTGCAATAGCTGGACCGGCGCTGCGCTGGCGGCGGCAGGTATTCGCGTCGGCGCGTGGACGCCGTTCCCGGTGACGGTGCTGTGGTGGTTCTAAGCCCTCTTAGTCATTGCGAGCGCGGCGTAGCAATCCCGTGCCGCGAGCAAAGGTCTGCATTGCTTCGTAGCGCCCACGATGACGTTGCGTTGGAGTAAGCCGGTTGAACCATTCGCCGCCCTCGAAAGCCCTGTGGGCCGCCGAACTCCCGCGCGCCGCTTGGATGGTCGCAGGCTGGTGGCGGCACCGGGCCATGCTCGCTGCGGCACCGCGTGGCGATGGGCGGCCGATCATGCTGCTGCCGGGCCTGTTCAACTCGGACCGCTCCAATGTCGTGATGCGGCGCTTCCTGAACCGCCTCGGGTACAGAGCGCACGGTTGGGGCCTCGGCCGCAATCTCGGCGTCCGCACGGTCGGCCCCGACGCCGACCGATTGATCGCGCGCATCGAGGAACTGGCCGCAACGGACGGCCCCGTGACGCTGATCGGTGTCAGCCTCGGCGGCATCATGGCACGCATGGTCGCGCACACCCGGCCCGATCTGGTGCGCGAGGTCATCACCGTGGCGTCGCCCTATGCCGGCTCCGGCAAGGCGACGAACGTCTGGCGCGCATTCGAACTGGTGACGGGAGAACGCCTCGAAGACCCGGCCGTGCAGGCCCGCAGCGAAGCGATCGCCCGCCCCCTGCCCGTTCCTGCCACCGCGATCTGGAGCCGCAGCGACGGGCTGGTCGCCGGCCACATCTGTCGCGCCGACGACTGTCGAGCCATCGAAGTGCGTAGCGGGCATCTGGGCGTGCAGCTTCGCCCCGAGGTGCTGATAGTGATCGCCAAGGTGCTGGCGGGCTGACCCGACCCTCCCCTCGCAAGAGGAGGGTCAGGGAGGATTCAGTCCCGCGCTACGTACCCGTCATACCCGCGCCGGCAGTCGCCGTCGTCGGGGTTCTTGCGGCAGCGCTTCTCGAACTCGCGACGTTCCTTGCCCTCGCGCGCCTCCGCCTTGCGCATCTTGCGGCCGTAGTTGCGGTCCGATTCTTCCTGGCTGGTGGTCGTCCAGTCGACCGCCTTGCCAGCGACCTGAAACGGCGCCTTTACAATGCTCGTCGCGGTGCTGATGCACCCGCCCAGCGGCAGCAGCAGGATCGGACCCAACAGCTTCAGTCTCATCGTCATTCTCCCGCCACCGCGTCGCGCGTCTCTACCCCGATTTGCGGAAAGTCGGTGAAGAAACCATCCACCCCCGACCGCAGCGCCGCCGCGATCTCGCCGCGCAGATCACCGTGCCCGCCCGCATCTTCACCGCGCCTGAACGATGGACCGAGGAAAGCATTCTCCGCCCGGAACGTCCACGGGTGCACGTTCAGCCCCGCCGCATGCGCGTCGCGGACCAGCGTGCCGCCGCCCAGCATCGCCTTGTCCGGCCCGATCCCGAATGCGTAGGTCGCGACCTCGGCCAGACCGGCCGGCGTCGTCATCGCGGCATAGCTGGCGACCGCCCCATCCGCGGGAGCACCGTCCGCGGCCAGCAACTGTATCAGCCGCAGCTTCGTCATACCCGCGATCCGCTTCAGGTTCTCGACCTCGAAAGACTGGATGAACACCGGCGCATCCGCCGTCGTCCAGCCCGCTGCGTGCAGCTCCGCCACCAGCGGCGCGTCGGTACCGAGGCCGATCCCCGCAAAATAGGTCGGGTGTTTGGTCTCGGGATAGATCGCAACGCCGTGCCGCTTCGCGAGCGCGATGATCTCCTTGAGCGTCGGCACCTCGTACCGCCCGTCATGCGCCGCGTTACCCGGCCGCAGCAACGGCAGCCGTTCGCGCGCGCGCAGTATCTTGAGTTCGGCGAGCGTGAAATCCTCCACGAACCAGTCCGTCACGCTGCGCCCGTCGATCGTCTTCGTCTTCCGCCGACCCGCAAACTCCGCCCGCGCCGCCACGTCGGTCGTGTCCGAAATCGCATTCTCGTGGCGGGCGACCAGCACGCCGTCCGACGTCGGCACCAGATCGGGCTCGATCACGTCCGCGCCCTGTTCGATCGCCAATTCGTACGCCGCCAGCGTGTGTTCCGGCCGCTCGCCGCTGGCACCGCGGTGGGCGATCACCAGCGGCCGATCAAACGCCTTGTATCCCATCGAATATTCATCCCGGCCAACAGCTTTGAGAACGTCTCGCAACGGGAGCCGTTAAGCTTACGCCGCGTTCCAAGCCCCGACTGATCAGACCTGCACCATCCGGGGGCTTCCATGCACTTTACCATCAACGACCGATCCTACGAGGCGGATGTCGACGTACGCACGTCGCTGCTCGACCTCTGCCGCGAGCATCTGGAACTGACCGGATCGAAAAAGGGCTGCGATCACGGCCAGTGCGGGGCCTGCACGATGCTGGTCAACGGCCGTCGCGTGAATAGCTGCCTGACGCTGGCGGTGATGCATCAGGACGACGAGATCGTCACGATCGAGGGGCTGGGACAGGTCGGCAACCTGCATCCGTTGCAAGACGCGTTCGTGCGGCACGACGGCTATCAGTGCGGATACTGCACGCCCGGCCAGATCTGCTCCGCGGTGGGGATGCTCGACGAGGTGAAGAAGGGCTGGCCCAGCCACGTCACCGGCGATCTGCATGACGCCGAACTGTCCGATGCGGAAATATCGGAGCGGATGAGCGGCAACATCTGCCGCTGCGCCGCCTACCCCAACATTGTCGACGCGATCCGCGAGGTGGCCGGCATGGGCGACCGCGACCCCGTCCTCAAGACCGCGGCGGAGATCGGCGCATGAAGACCTTTCAATACGCCCGCGCCGACAGCGCCGAGACCGCCGTGCAGGAGGCGATCGCCCAAGGCGCGAAGTTCATCGCCGGCGGCACCAACCTGCTCGACCTGATGAAGCTTCAGGTCGAGACGCCGGAAAAGCTCGTTGACATCACCCGCCTGCCGCTGGGTGAGATCGAGCAGCGCGAGGATGGCGGCCTGACGATCGGTGCGCTGGTCCCCAACAGCGATCTCGCCGCCGACCGCCGCGTCATCGACGGGTATGAAGTACTCAGCCGCGCGCTGCTGGCGGGTGCATCGGGCCAGTTGCGCAACAAGGCTACGACGGCGGGCAATCTGCTCCAGCGCACCCGCTGCTATTATTTCTACGACACCGCCAGCCCCTGCAACAAGCGCGAGCCGGGCAGCGGCTGCGGCGCGATCGGCGGGTTCAACCGCATCCTCGCGGTATTGGGTACGTCGGAAAGCTGCATCGCCAGCCATCCCAGCGACATGGCGGTGGCGATGCGTGCGCTGGATGCGACGATCGTCACGCTGAAGAGCGACGGCGACCGCCGGCGGATCGCGATCGGCGACTTCTATCGCCTGCCGGGGAATACGCCGCACATCGAAACCGCGCTGGAGCCGGGCGAACTCATCACCGCGATCGAACTGCCCGCACCGGTAGAGGGCGCGAAGCATCTGTACCGCAAGGTCCGGGACCGCGCCTCCTACGCCTTCGCGCTGGTGTCGGTAGCGGGCGTCGTAAAGATGGACGGCGACACGATCGCCTCTGCCGCGCTGGCGTTCGGCGGCCTCGGCACGATGCCGTGGCGCGACGCGGGCGTGGAGGCGGCGCTGGTCGGCCAACCGGCGACGACCGCCACGTTCGAGGCGGCGGCGGATGCGCTGCTCGCCGACGCGCGCGGCTACGGGTCGAACGACTTCAAGATACCTCTCGCCCGGCGGACGCTCATCGCGTCGCTGCGCGACCTGACGGGACGCTGATCCGATGTTCGAGAAACTCTTCGCTGGTGGCGACACCAACAGCCTGACGATGGATGCGCCGCATCCGTCCAGCCTGCTCGACAGCGGCGTACAGGGCGTCATTTCCCGCCCGATCGACCGGGTGGAGGGGCCGCTGAAGGTTTCCGGCACAGCCACCTATGCCGCCGAATACCGCCTCGACGACATGGTCCACGGCGTCCTCGTCGGCGCGAAGATCGGTCACGGCACCGTCGAGTCGATCGATTGCGAAGCGGTGAAGCTGATGCCCGGCGTCATCGACGTCGTGATCGACTTCGACACCTTCATCCGCAACTCGCAACAGGGCGGCGAAACCAACGCCCCGACGCAGGGCGTCAAGGAGGTCGATTACTTCGGCCAGATCGTCGCGATCGTCCTCGCCGACAGCTTCGAGAACGCCCGCGCCGCCGCACAGGCGCTGCCGATCCACTATACGAAGAAGGATGGCCAATACGCATTCGAGGAACATCGCGACGAGGCGGAGCCGTGTCAGGATTCGCAGGTTCAGGGCTATTACAAGCAGGGCGATGTCGACAAAGCGCTCGCGGAGGCCCCCGTCACGCTCGACGTGACCTATGTCACGCCCAGCCAGAACTCCGCCGCGATGGAGCCGCACGCGTCGATCGCGGTGTGGAACGACGACGCGCTGACGCTCTACGGCTCGTACCAGATGCCGACCTCGGACGCCGAGCAATTGGCGAAGTCGCTCGGCGTGCCGAAGGACAAGGTGCGGATCATCTCGCGCTATATCGGCGGCGGCTTCGGGTCGAAGCTGGGCATCGCGCCGGAGAGCGTCGCCGCCGCGATCGCGTCGCGCCGGCTCGGCCGGCCGGTCAAGGCCGTGATGGCGCGCCAGCAGGTGTTCGACGCCACCGTCCGCCGCTCCAACACCGAACAGCGCGTCCGCTTCGCGGCGGGCACGGACGGCAAGCTCACCGCAGTCGCGCATAATTCGCTGACCTCGAACCTGCCCGAGGAAACCTATTTCGAGCCGGTCGGCATCTGCACCCACTTCCTGTATTCGGGCGAGAACCGCTCGATCACGCACGATCAGGTGACGCTCAACATCCTGCTGTCCGGATCGATGCGCGCGCCAGGCGAAGCGGTCGGCATGGTCGGCCTCGAATGCGCGATGGACGAGCTGGCGGAGACGTTGGGCATGGACCCGATCGAGCTGCGCAAGGTCAACGATCCCGACCGCGATCCCGAACAGGACGTCCCCTTCTCGTCACGCCAGCTGTCGCGCTCGCTGGAAGAGGGGGCAAAGATGTTCGGCTGGGACCAGCGCAACCGGACGCCCGGCAGCCGGCGCGAAGGTGAGTGGCTGATCGGCATCGGCGTGTCCTCCGCCGCCCGCTCCAACATGCTCCAGCAATCCTCCGCCAAGGTCGAGATCCACCCCGACGGATCGGCGACGGTGTCGTCGGCGATGACCGACATCGGCACTGGCAGCTACACGATCATGGCGCAGATCGCGTCCGAGATCCTCGGCATCCCGGTCGAACGGATCACCATGTCTCTGGGCGACACCAACGATCCCCCCGCCGCCGGCTCCGGCGGATCATGGGGCGCGGCGTCGGCGGGCTCGGCGGTCTACCTCGCCTGCGAACGCCTGCGCGAAAAGCTGGCGGCGGCGATGGACGTCGATATCGACGTGCTGACGCTGAAGGACGGCATGGCGATCGGCGACAACCGTCAGAAGGCGATCGGCGACCTCGTCGGAGAAGGCATGCAGGCGCTCGGCGAGATCAAGCCGGGCAAGAACGAGAAACTCCATCGTCAGGCCAGCTACGGCGCGCATTTCGCGGAGGTCGGCGTCAACGCCGTCACCGGCGAAGTCCGCGTCCGCCGCATGCTCGGCGTGTTCGCCGCCGGTCGCATCCTCAACGCGAAGACCGCACGCTCACAATGCCTTGGCGGCATGACGTTCGGCATCGGCTGCGCGCTGACCGAGGATCTGATCCACGACCAGCGCACCGGCAAGCTCGTGAACCGCGATCTGGCCGAATATCACGTGCCCGTGAACGCCGACGTGCCGCAACTCGAAGTTCACTTCCTCGACGAGCGAGACATCCACGCCAACCCGATCCATGCGAAGGGCATCGGCGAACTCGGCATCTGCGGCGCCGCCCCCGCGATCGTCAACGCCGTCTACAACGCCTGCGGCGTCCGCGTCCGCGAAATGCCGATCACCTGCGACAAGCTGCTGGCAGGTCTGCCGCCGGTCTGAACCCCTTCTCCTTTCAGCTTCCCGTCGTTGCGAGCGTCGCGAAGCAATCCAGAGCCTCACGTCTAGGCTTGGATTGTCTCGCCTCGCTCGAACCGACGAACGGTGAACGACACCTTCCCGCCACCCTACCCCCACCCTATCTACGCAGCGGGCTAACAAGGATCAGCACGCGCATGGAACGAATGCAGGACCACGCGTCGCGTCCGGCCGGGCTCGACGGCAACGGTCAGGACATCCTCGGTCAGCCGCTGGACCGCATCGACGGTCCCGCCAAGGTCACCGGCTCCGCCCGCTACGCCTTCGAAGGCACGCCCGAGAACATCGCCTACGCCGCGATCGTCGGCGCACCCGTCGGTGCCGGTCGCCTGATCGCTATCGACGACAGCGCCGCCCGGGCCCTAACCGGCGTGATCGCCGTCATTCACGGCGATCCTCGCATGCCCGCAGGCGAAGCGCCTTCGCGCGGCATGCCTGCGCTCAATAGCCTCCACTTCCTCCACTTCGGTCAGCCCGTCGCGGTCGTCGTCGCGGAATCGCAACAGGTTGCTACCGAAGCCGCGCGCCTCGTGGACGTGCAAGTGGAAGCCGCCGAGGGCCGCTGGGACCCGCGCGAACAGCCGGTCGATCGCGATGCGAAGATCGGCTTCCTGCCGCCGATCGACATCGGCGACGTCGACGCAGCGCTCGCTGACGCGGCCGTGACGCTCGACGCCACCTACACCACGCCCGTCCACTTCCCCGCCGCACTGGAGCCGCATGCGACCACCGCGTGGTGGGAGGGTGACCGGCTGATCGTCCGCACCAGCAACCAGATCGCGGGATCGGCGCGCAACACCATCGCTCAGGTGATGAAGATTCCTCCCGAGCGCGTCCGCGTCCTCGCGCCGTTCGTCGGCGGCGGCTTCGGCGGCAAGACTGCGGTCGGCCCCGAAGTCATCCTCGCCGCGATCGCCGCGGAAAAGATCGGTCGCCCGGTCAAGATCGCGCTGCCCCGCCGCCAGACCGCGTACATGGTCCACCACCGCAGCCCGACCGTGCAACGCATCCGCCTCGGCACCGACGCGGACGGGCACATCACCGCCATCGCGCACGAAAGCGTCGCATCGCAGAACGATGCCGGCAGCTTCCTCGAACCCGTGCCGTTCGGCACGATCCCGCTCTACGCCGGTGCCGCCCGTCGATTCCGCACCGACGTGGTGCGCGTCGACCTGCCCGAAACCGGTGCGGTCCGTGCGCCCGGTGAGGCGATCGGTACCTTCGCGGTCGAATGCGGCATGGACGAACTGGCCGAAAAGCTGGGCCTCGACCCCATCGACCTGCGCCGGCGCAACGAGCCGAAGGCCGACCCGACCAGCGGCAAGCCCTTTTCCACCCGCCGCCTGCTCGACTGCTATGACGAGGGCGCACGCCGGTTCGGCTGGCCCGACCGTGTGTCCGACCCGGCATCGGTGCGCGATGGCGAATGGCTGATCGGCATCGGCATGGCGGCGGCGCTGCGCGGCAACTTCACCGTCAATGCGGAGGCGCGGGTCAGCGTCCTGCCCGATGGCCGCGCGGTGGTCGAGACGGACATGACCGACATCGGTACCGGCACCTACACGATCCTCGCGCAGGTTGCGGGCGAGATGCTCGGGCTCCCGATTGACCGCGTCGAGGTGCGGCTGGGCGACAGCGACCTGCCCGCCAGCGCCGGCTCCGGCGGTTCGTACGGCGCGGGCAGCGCGGGGTCGGCGGTGGCGCTGGCGTGCGAGGACATCCTCGCCGAACTTGGCCGCCGCATGAACGCCGCGCCGGACGAACTGCGCCTGCGCGACGGCTGCGTCCACGCCGGCGCGCGCACGGTATCGCTTGCCGACCTCTTGCGGAACGGCGAGCCGATCGTCGCGCACGGGAAAGCCGGATCGGGCAAGGAGAGCCAGCGCACCAGTCAGGCGAGCCACGGCGCGCAATTCGCGGAGGTTGCGGTCAACGCCGTCACCGGCGAAGTCCGCGTCCGCCGCCTGCTCGGCGTGTTCGACATCGGCCGCGTCCTGAATGCCAAGACCGCGCGCAGCCAATTGATCGGCGGCATGGCGTGGGCTTTGGCGTATGCGCTGACCGAGGACGGGATCGTCGACCCGCGCACCGGCCGTTTCGTGAACCCCGATTTCGGCGAGTACCACGTCGCGGTGAACGCCGACGTCCCCGCGATCGAGGCATTCTTCGTCGAGGAGATCGACGACAGTGCCAACCCCGTCGGCGCGAAGGGCGTGGGCGAACTCGGGATTGCCGGCGCGGGCGCGGCGATCGTCAACGCCGTGTACAACGCCACCGGGGTGCGTGTCCGCGACATGCCGGTGACCGTGGACAAGTTGCTCCCCGGATTGCCGCCGAACTAGACCCATTCCTCCCCTGCTTTTGCAGGGGAGGGGGACCGGCGCAGCCGGTGAAGGGGCGGCGTCCGGGCGGCCCGTTCATCCCGCTCCAATGCCCCTCCACCAGCTTCGCTGGTCCCCCTCCCCTCGCTGCGCGAAGGGAGGATTTAGGAAGAAGAAAGAAGAATGGCCGAGAACGATACCGTCATCGCCGCCGCCAAGGCCTGGGCCGGGGAACCGCTCGCGCTCGCTACCGTGGTCAGTACGTGGGGCTCGGCACCGCGTCCGCGGGGCAGCCACATGCTCGTCCACGCCGATGGGCGGTTCGAGGGCTCCGTATCCGGTGGCTGCGTCGAAAGCGACATCCTCCAGACCGCGGCGGAAGTGATCGCCGGCGCACCGTTTCAGGTGAAACGCTACGGCGTCGCCGATGCCGCGGCGTGGGAGGTGGGTCTACCCTGCGGCGGCGAGATCGCGGTGATGGTGCAACCGGTGTCCGCCACGGGCTTCGACCCCGAACTGTTCGACCGTATCGCCGAGGCCCGCGATCAGGGCGACGCGCTGACCGTCACCACCGACCTGTCGACGGGTCATTCCGACCTTCGCCCGGTCGGAACGGGGGAAGTGTTCGTCAACCGCTACGACCCGCCGCGCCGCCTGCTGATCGTCGGCGCGGTCCAGATCGCGCAGGCGTTGGCGGCGCTCGCGACCACGCTGGGGATCGAGACGATCGTCATCGATCCACGCGGCCGGTTCCTGACGGAGGAACGCTTCCCCGGCGTGACGCTCGACGATCGCTGGCCGGACGAAGCGATCGCGGCGTGGCGACCGGGTCCGGCGACCGCCGTCGTGACGCTGTCGCACGATACCAAGATTGACGACCCGGCACTGATCGCCGCGCTCGCCACCGATGCCAGCTATGTCGGCGCGCTCGGCAGCCGGCGCAGTCACGCCGCCCGGCGGGAGCGTCTGGCAGAGGCGGGCGTTGAGCCCTCCGCCATCGACCGCATCGACGCGCCGGTGGGAATCGATATCGGGGCGATCGGCCCATCGGAGATCGCATTGTCGATCGCCGCGGCCATGGTGGGAGCATTTCGTGATAAATCCCAATAGGCTGACGGTCGAACATACCGTCCTGATCCTGCTCGCCGCCGGTCGGTCGCAGCGTTACGGCGACATCGGGTCGAAGCTGGACGCCGAGTTCCTCGGCAAGCCGCTCGGCCTGCACGTCGCGGTGGCATTGGAGAGCGTGCCGTTCATGGCCCGCCTCGCGATCATCGACGGCGCGAAGCTCGATTACACCCCTCACGGGTTCGAAACGATCCACAACGACGATCCCGGAGAGGGCATGTCCCGCTCCGTCCGCCTCGGAGTGGAACGCGCACGGGAACTGGGCGCGGACGCGGTGCTGATCGCGCTTGCCGACATGCCGCGTGTCACCGCCGCGCACATCCTGCGCATGATGGACTCCGCCCACGGCGAGGACGCCGTGGTGGCCTCCAGCGACGGCAGCGAGACCAAGCCGCCGGCGATCTTCGGCAAGGGGCGCTTCGATTACCTGATGTCGCTGACCGGCGAAAAGGGCGCCGCCGACATGGTCAAGGCGGGCCGCCACGTCGTGACCAACCCTGCCGAACTCATCGACGTCGATACTGCCGAGGAGCTGGAGGAACTCCGCGCGCTGGTCCACGACGCGCGCGCCCACACGATCCGGTACGACGCCGCTACTCGTGACGGAGGGCGTCGATCGGATTGAGCGCGGCGGCACGGCGGGCGGGGAAATAGCCGAACACGACCCCGATCACCGCGGAGATGGCGAACGCGATCATGTTGATCTGCGGGTCGAACGTCCACGGCACCTGCATCAGCGGCGACAGCGCGAGGATGACGCCCTGCGCCAGCACCAGCCCGATCACGCCGCCCAGACACGACAGCGCCACCGCCTCGACCAGGAACTGCAACAGCACCTCCCGCGCGACCGCGCCGATGGCCAGCCGGATACCGATCTCCCGCGTCCGCTCCGTCACCGACACCAGCATGATATTCATGATGCCGATGCCACCGACGACGAGCGAGATCGCCGCCACCGCCGCGACGATCCGCGTCAGCAGCGTCGTCGTACCGGTCAGCGTGTCGCTGATCTGCTTCGTGTCGAAGATGTTGAAATCGTCTTCCTTGCCGCCGGTGATGTTGCGCCGTTCGCGCAACAGATCGCTGATCCCTGCCTGGACCGTGCTGGTCTGATACGCCTGATCGACGCCGACCAGCATCAGGCGGATATCCTGCGTGCCCGTGAAGCGCCGCTGCACCGCCTTGATCGGCATCACCACGACATCGTCCTGATCCCCGAACCCGCCCTGCCCGCGCGTGTTGAGCGTCCCGATGACTTCGCACGTGATGTTGCCCAGCCGGAACCGCGCGCCGACCGCATCCTGCCCGCGGAACAGGTTCTGGCGGACGGTATTGCCGATCAGGCACACGGCCTTGCCCGCCGCCTCCTCCGCCGGTGTCCAGTAGCGCCCGGCGGTCAACGGCCACGGCTGCACTGTCAGAAACGCCGCCGTCGTGCCGTTGATGGTCGTGGACCAGTTCGCGCCGTTGTAGATCGCGGTCGCGCTGGAACTCGCCTGCGGGGCGACGGCGGTGACGCCGGCGATCTGGTTCGCGATCGCCTCGACATCCGCTTCCTTGAAGTCGGGCGGACGTGGGCCGCCGCCGCCGCGGCCGAATCCCTGTCCGGGACGCACCTGAAGCACGTTGGTGCCCAGCGCAGAAATCGACGCCTGCACCGCCGACGTGGTCGCCTTGCCCAGCGTGACCATCGTCACGACGGCACCGACGCCGATGACGATGCCTAATATGGTCAGGAACGACCGCAGCAGATGCCGCCGGATCGACCGCAGCGCGAGGATAAGCGTGGTGCCGAGCATCAGTCCGCCTCCACCCTCTCACCCTGCCGATGACGAGACTCGATCCGCTCCACCAGCCCATCCTTGAAATGCACGACCGTCCGCGCGAACGCCGCCATGTCGGGTTCGTGCGTGACCATCAGCACGGTGATGCCGGCGTCGCGGTTCAGCCCGGTCAGCAGCTCCATGATCTCCACCGACCGTTCGGAATCGAGATTACCGGTCGGCTCGTCGGCCAGCAGCACGTCGGGGCTGGTCACGATCGCCCGCGCGATCGCCACGCGCTGTTGCTGACCGCCAGACAGTTCGGCGGGCGTGTGATCCCACCAGTCCGCCAGCCCGACCTTGTCGAGCGCGGCCATGCCCAGCTCGCGTCGCGCCTTCTTGTCCTCACCCCGGTACAGCAGCGGCAGCTCGACATTCTCCAGCGCCGACGTGCGGCTGAGCAGGTTGAAGCCCTGGAACACGAAGCCGAGATATTTCCGCCGCAACAGCGCGCGCTGATCGCGGTCCAGCGTCTCGATATGGTGGCCGCGAAACATGAACTCACCGCCCGACGGCACGTCGAGGCACCCAAGGATGTTCATCGTCGTCGACTTGCCCGACCCCGACGGTCCCATCACCGCGACGAAATCGCCGCCCTCTATGTCGAGGTCGACGCCCTTCAGCGCCTGGAACATCGTCGCGCCGCTGCCATAGATCTTCGTCACGCCCTTCAGCGAGATCAGCGGCGCCGCGGTCGCGCCAGGAACGGGAGCAGGATTACTGGCCACCCCCGCCCCCCTGACGCCGCTGTCCGCCGCTGCGTCGCGCACCGCTTGCCGGCGCGGAGCCGTCGCCTGCCGCCAACTGGCCGGTGATGACCTCCTGCCCCGGCTTCAGATTGCCCGACAGGACTTCGGTGACGGTGCCGTTGGTATCGCCGGTGGTGATCTGCACCGCCTGCGGAGTACCGTCCGCACCCTTCACGTACACCGTCTGCTGCGCACCACGGCCGAGCTTCGCGGTGCGCTCCGGCCGGTCGCGACGGGGGCGGAAAGTCAGCGACCCGGCGATGCCGCCCTGCCCGCCAGCCGCACCCGCCGCCGCGGGCTTGAACCGCAGCGCGGCGTTCGGCACCAGCAGCGCGTTGTCCTTGGCCGACGTGGTGATGTCCGCCGTCGCCGTCATGCCCGGCCGCAATATGCCGTCCGGGTTCGCCACGGTCAGGTCGGCGGCGTAGCTGACCACCTGTCCTGTCGTCGCCGTCGTCCCAGCGGTCGATGTCGACGCGGTCGCCGCGCTGACGGTCAGGTTCGAGCCGAGATCGACGCGGGTGATGACCGCCGGAAAGGTCCGGCCGGGGAACGCATCGACGGTGAAGTTCGCCTTCTGGCCCAGCTCCACCTCACCCACGTCCGCCTCGTCGATCGCGACCTCCAGCTTCATCTTGGTCAGGTCTTCGGCGATCACGAACAGGGTCGGCGTGTTGAACGACGCCGCGACGGTCTGGCCGGGATCGACCTGCCGCGCGAGCACCACGCCCGATACGGGACTGCGGATGATCGCGCGCGATCGCTGCGTCTGCGACTGCGCCAGCTGGGCACGGGCGGCGGCGACGTTCGCCTGCGCCGTCCTCAGGCCTGCAACGGCGCGCTGCGCATTGGCGCGCCCCGTTTGGAGTTCGGTGGCGGAAGGCACGCGGCCATTCGACAGCTTGTACACTTCCTCAAGGCGGCGAAGCTGCGCGTTCGCCTCCGCGACAGTCGCCTGCGCCTGCGCCACGCCCGCCTGATTGGCGGCAAGCGTCGCCTGCGCGGCGCGGATCTGGTCGTCGATCTGTTCGGGATCGATCAGCGCCAGCGCCTGCCCCGCCGTGACCCGGTCGTTCACGTCCACCACAACGCGCGTGACGAGGCCCGACAGCTGCGACCCGACCGTGACCTGATTGGTCGGGGCCAGCTTGCCCGTCGCCGACACGCTGACCGTCAGGTCGCCGCGCGCCACCGGTGCGGTCGAATATTCAACCTTGTCCGACCCGCCAAAGCACTTCGACAGCAGCAGCCCGAGCAACACGACGCCGATCGCGACGAACACCCATTTCACATAGCGCCGCCACGCCGGCACGGGCTTCACGCCCAGGAATTCGTCGGTGTTCGGGTCGGCCATCAGCGGGGTTCCGTCACGTTAGCGGCGCGGACGGTGTCGACGTCCGGTATGGTGTTCGCGTCCCAGCCACCGCCGAGTGCGACGTACAAAGCGACCAGCGCCGTCGCGGCATCCGACCGCGCTTGCGTCAAGCCGTTGCGGGCGGACAACAAGGCCGCCTCCTGCTGGTTGAGCGTGGTGAAGTCGGTCAGGCCGGAGCGGTACTGGCTGCGGCTGAGGATCGCCGAATTGTTGGCCGCATCGAGCGCGATGGCGAACTCCCGCTCACGAGCCTGCGCCGTGGTCAGCGCAACGATCGCGTTCTCGACATCCTCCAGCGCCAGTAGGACCGTGCCCTTGTACGACGCCAGCGCGGCCTCGGCGATCGCCTCCTGCCCGCGCACCTGACTGCGCAGCCGGCCGCCGTTGAAGATCGCCTGCGTCAGCCCCGCGAACAGCCCGCCGGTGATCGCGTCGCCGATATTGCCGATCGAGGTCGCGTTGGTGTTGATGTTGCCGGTGATCGCCAGCGCCGGGTATAGCCGCGCTTTCGCCACCCCGATCTGCGCCGTCGCCGCCGCCAGCGCCCGTTCCGCCGATCGCACGTCGGGCCGCTGGCGCAGCGTGTCCGCGGGAATACCGATGCCGACCGATGCGGGGCCGGTAGGGATCGGCTTCGCCGCCACCAGTTCGCCCTTCAGCGCGCCCGGTGCCTGCCCCGTCAGCACGCCCAGCCGCGATACCGCGGCGTTGTACTGCTGCTCCAGAGAAGGGATTGTCGCGGCAGTCTGCGCCCGCTGCACCCGCGCCTGCTCGGCATCCAGCGACGACACGAGGCCCGCCTGCACGCGGAACCCGGCAATCTCCAGATTGTCGTCCTGCAACGTCAGCGACGCGCGCGCATTGGCAATCTGCGCCTGATACGCGCGTGCCAGCACATAATTGCGCGCCGTCTCGCTCTGCACCGTCTGGATCACGCCGGCATAATCGTACCCGGCGGACTCATACTGCGCCCGCGTCGCCTCGACGGTGCGACGCAGTTCGCCGAAGATCCCGACCTGCCAGCTCGCCGACAACCCCACCGAAAAATTGTTGGTGCCGCCGCCGCCGGTGTCGACGACCGTCCCGTCCGGCAGCGTGAAGGACCGTCCGCCGCCGCGCAGATTCTCGTTGCGCTGGTAGCCGGTGGAACCTGACACCGTCGGCAACAGGCTGCCCCGGCTCTGCACCAGCGACTCCCGCGCCTGCCGCAACCGCGCGATCGCCTGTGCGACATCGGTGTTGTTGGCGGCGGCCTGCTCGACCAGCCGGCCGAGCACGGGATCGTCGAACCGGTTCCACCACCGCGTCAGATCCTCGCGCGTCGGCGCGCCCGGCACCGAATACGCCTCCGGCACGCCGAGCTCGGTAGGCGTGCGGGGACGGTAATCGGGACCGACGCTACACGCGCTGAGCGTCGCGGCGGATAGCAAAAGGACGCGGGCACGGACCATGCACGATGGATGGCGGGAGGGCGGCGGAGCGTCCAGCGCTTTTGTGTCGCAGTTTGTCGCGGGACTTCCCCGCTCCCACTCCGATCCTCCCCGTGCAGGGGAGGATCGATCCGTCGCCCTACTCCAGTTCCAAAATCACCTGATCCACGGCCAGGCTCTCGCCCGCTTTCGCCTCCACCGTCTTGACCACGCCCGACTTCCCGGCGCGCAGGATGTTCTCCATCTTCATCGCCTCGACCACCGCCAGCGGCTGACCCGCCTCCACACGGTCGCCCTCCGCCACGTCGAGCCGCACCAGCAACCCCGGCATCGGCGCGAGCAGGAAGCGCGACAGGTCGGGCGGCACCTTCTCGATCAGGTGCTCGGCATAGGCCCCCATGCGGGCCGGCAGCACGCGGGCGACATGGCTCGCGCCGCGCGTCGACAGGCGGAAACCGCTGCGCACCGGCTCCAGCTTCACCGTCAGCGGCACGTCGTCGGCCTCGACCTCCACGATCCGGTCGCCGGGCGTATATTCCATCGCCAGATCGAGTTCTTCACCGTCCACGAGAATGCCGTCCGTCGACACCGCGACGATGTGGTCGACACCGCCGATCCGCACCGTCCAGTCGGCCGGCGGGCGCAGCGTGCGACCGAGTTGCCCGTCGATCCGGCGCGCGCGATCCGCGTGCGCCGTCCCCGCGAAGGCCGCCACGGCCGCCAGCGTACGCAACAGTTCCGCCGACGCCGGGGCGCCGTGGAAGCCGTCCGGATATTCCTCCGCGATGAACCCCGTCGTGATCGCGCCCGAGCGAAAGCGCGGGTGCTGCATCAGCGCCGAGAGGAAATCGAGGTTCGTCCCCGGTCCCTCGATCTCGAACGCATCCAGCGCCGCGACTTGCGTATCGATCGCCTCCTCGCGCGTCGGCGCCCAGGTGATGAGCTTGGCGATCATCGGGTCGTAGAACATGCTGACCTCGCCGCCCTCGACCACGCCGTCGTCGACGCGGACGTAAGGCGTGCGGTCATCACGCTCCCCGGACGAATAGGGCGCGGCCGACGACTCCGGCGGCGCATAACGCACCAGTCGTCCGATGCTCGGCAGGAACCCGCGATACGGGTCCTCGGCGTACACGCGGTTCTCGATCGCCCAGCCGTCCAGCCGCACGTCGGGCTGCCCGAACGCCAGTGGCTCGCCCGCAGCAACACGGATCATCTGTTCGACCAGATCCAGTCCGGTGATCGCCTCCGTCACCGGATGCTCGACCTGCAACCGGGTGTTCATTTCCAGGAAGTAGAAACCCTGCCCGGTCGTATCCGCACCCGACACGATCAGCTCCACGGTACCGGCCGAATAATAGCCGACCGCCCGCGCCAGCGCGACCGCCTGCTCGCCCATCGCGCGGCGCATGTCGGGCGTGACGAAAGGCGACGGCGCTTCCTCGACCACCTTCTGGTGCCGCCGCTGGATCGAACATTCGCGCTCGCCGAGATAGACGATGTTGCCATGCTGGTCGCCCAGCACCTGAATCTCGATATGCCGCGGGGACTCGATGAACTTCTCGATGAAGACGCGGTCGTCGCCGAAACTCGCCAGCCCCTCGCGCTTGGTCGCCTCGAATCCCTCGCGCACGTCCTGCTCGCCGTACGCCAGCCGCATGCCCTTGCCGCCGCCGCCGGCGGAAGCCTTCATCATCACCGGATAGCCGATGTCGGATGCGATCCGCACCGCCTCGTCCGTGTCCGCGATCTCGCCCAGAAAGCCCGGCACGACGTTGACGCCCGCCGCCTTCGCCAGCTTCTTGGACTCGATCTTGTCGCCCATCGCAGCGATCGCGTTCGGCGGCGGCCCGACGAACGCGATCCCCGCCTCCGCGCACGCCCGTGCGAAACTCTCCCGCTCGCTCAGGAAGCCGTAGCCGGGGTGGATGCAGTCCGCGCCCGTCTCCTTCGCCGCGAGCAGGATCAGCTCCGCCTTCAGATAGCTCTCCGCCGCCGGTGCCGGCCCCAGCCGCACGGACTCGTCCGCGAGCAGGACATGCGGACTGCGCGCATCCGCATCGGAATAGACCGCGACCGTCGCGATCCCCATCCGCTTGGCGGTCCGCATCACCCGACACGCGATCTCGCCGCGATTGGCGACCAGGATTTTCTTGAACATCCTCTTCTCCCCTCCCGCTTGCGGGAGGGGCCGGGGGAGGGCCTGTCCGCAGCGGAATGACATTGGTTGTCGAGGAGGAGAGCCCCTCCCCCGGCCCCTCCCGCCCAGCGGGAGGGGAGCTATTCCGCCGCCACCCGCATCGGCTCCGCGCCCGCCATCGGCGTCAGGCCCAGCTTCGCGAACAGCGCGGCGTCCGCGCCGTCGCCGGCATTGCCCGTCGTCAGCAGCTTGTCGCCCGTGAAGATCGAGTTCGCGCCGGCCATGAAGCACAAGGCCTGCGTCGCCTCCGACATCGACTCCCGCCCCGCCGACAGCCGTACCATCGACAGCGGCATCGCGATCCGCGCCACCGCCACCGTCCGCACGAACTCGATATCGTCGATCTTCGCCATCGGGGTACCCGCCAGCATGTCGCCCAGCGGCGTCCCCCTCACCGGTACCAGCGCATTGACCGGCACGCTTTCGGGGTGGCGCGGCAACGTCGCCAGCGCGTGGACGAAACCGACGCGGTCCTGCCGCGTCTCGCCCATCCCGACGATCCCGCCGCAGCAGACGGATATCCCCGCCTCGCGCACGTTCGCCAGCGTATCCAGCCGGTCCTGAAAGGTGCGCGTGGTGATGACGTTGCCGTAATTCTCCGGCGAGGTGTCGATATTGTGGTTGTAGTAATCCAGGCCCGCATTGGCCAGGCGCTGCGCCTGCGCCGGCTCCAGCATCCCCAGCGTCATGCAGGTCTCCAGCCCCATGTCGCGCACGCCCTCGACCATCCGCACGATCGCGTCCATGTCGCGGTCCTTGGGGTTACGCCACGCCGCGCCCATGCAGAAACGCTGCGACCCCGCCGCCTTCGCCTCCGCCGCGCTGGCCAGCACGGCGTCGACATCCATCAGCTTCTCCGCCTTCAGGCCGCTGTCGGCGCTGGCGGATTGCGAACAGTATCCGCAATCCTCCGGACAGCCGCCGGTCTTGATCGACAGCAACGTGCAAAGCTGCACCTCGCCCGCCGCGTGATGCGCGCGGTGCACCGTCTGCGCGCGGAACATCAGTTCGTCGAACGGCAGGTCGAACAGGCCGGCGATCTCCGCGCGGGTCCAGTCGGTGCGCAGCATCGGCGCCACCGCATCCCGGCGCTCAGCAGTCAAAACAGTCACTCAGGCGGCCTCCAGTCGATCGTTGGAACGTCGCGCGGCATAGTCCGCCAGCGCGCTCGCGTAAAACGGTGCGGCCTTGCGGCCCTGTTCGCCGGCGGGCTGCGCGGCGATTCCGGCGGCGACGCGCGCCAGCGTCGCGGGCTCCACCGCGTCCAGCCGCGCAACCGCGATGCCGATCGTGAACAGCACCGCGCCCGTCTGCGGCAGCTTGCGCAGCGTCTGCCGCTCGCACCGCACGAACAGCGTCTCGCCGGCATTGTCGGCGATCACGTGGGCGAAACGCTCGGCCGCGTCATCCTCGGGCAAGTACCGCAACGCGTCGCTCGCCACCACGAACCAATTGGCGCGGCCGAACACCGCCCCCGGCGTCAGCGTGTCGAGGAAGTGATCCACCCCCGCCGACAATTGCTCCGCATAGCCGTGGATCGGCGCATGGATCGCCCCGACCGGCAGCCCGATCTTGTCGGCCAGCCGCCAGTCGGTTGGAAACGCCACCGCGCCGGCGGTCAGAACGAAGCGCCCCTCCCCGTCACGCTCCAGAACGCAGAGATCCTCCCACGTCACCGCCGCGGCGTCGCGCAGGTCGCCACCGATCTCGACCAGCGCGGCCACCTCCGCCTGCGCCGAGGCCGATCCGGGCAGCGACTGCACCGCACCCGGAAGGCCCAGCCCCTCCAGCCGCGCCGCGCGGTCGAACTCCGGCCACAGCCAGGCCTCCGCCGGCACGCGCGACAGGCCCATGCGCAGCGCCCCGCCGCCACGGCCCGCACGCACCAGCGCATCGACGGTAAAACCCAGCGTCACCCGCGTCCGCTCACGCCGCATCCGCCTCGGCAGGCGGCATGTTGTGGCCCAGCAGGCGCAACACCTCCTCCGCCGCCGCGATCAGGTTCGTGCCCGGCCCGAAGATCGCCTGCACCCCGGCGTCGCGCAAAGTCTGGTAATCCTGCGCCGGGATCACCCCGCCGGCGATGACCTTGATATCGGCCCGCCCCGCCTCGCGCAGATGCCCGATCAGTTCCGGGATCAGCGTCTTGTGCCCCGCCGCCAGCGAGGACGCGCCGACCACGTCGACATCCTTTTCCAGCGCCAGCACCGCGGCCTCCTGCGGAGTCTGGAACAGCGGCCCCGGCACGATCTCGAACCCCAGATCGGCGAACATCGACGAGACGAGATTCGCCCCGCGGTCGTGCCCGTCCTGCCCCATCTTCGCCACCAGCATCCGCGGCTTGCGCCCCAGCCGCCGCTCCGTCGCCTCGACCCCGTCCGTCAGCCGCGTCCAGCGCACGTCGTCGCCATACGCGCCGCCATAGATGCCGCTGACCGGCGTCGGCTGAGTCCCGTACCGCCCGAACGCCACTTCCATCGCCGCCGAGATCTCTCCCAGCGTCGCCCGTGCCCGCGCCGCCTCGACCGCCAGCGCCAGCAGATTGGCGCTACCCGCCGCCCCGTCGCGCAACGCGCTCAACGCCGCCGCGCACGCCGCCTCGTCCCGCGATGCCCGCACGCTCGCCAGTCGCGCGACCTGCGACTCCCGCACCGCGACGTTGTCGACATCGAGGATGTCGATCGGGTCCTCGTCCTTCAGCCGGTATTTGTTGACGCCGACGATCACGTCCTCGCCGCGATCGACCCGCGCCTGCCGCGCCGTCGCGGCTTCCTCGATCATCGCCTTGGGCCAGCCTTTGGCGACGGCGGCGGCCATGCCGCCCTCCGCCTCGACGCGCTCGATGATCGCCCACGCCTTGTCGACCAGTTCCTGCGTCAGCGCCTCGACATAGTAACTGCCGCCGAGCGGATCGACGACCTTGGTCATCCCGGTTTCTTCCTGGATCACGATCTGCGTGTTGCGCGCGATCCGGGCGGAAAAGTCGGTCGGCAGCGCGATCGCCTCGTCCAGCGCGTTGGTGTGGAGCGACTGCGTCCCGCCCAGCATCGCCGCCATCGCCTCGATCGTGGTGCGGATGACGTTGTTGTACGGGTCCTGCTCCTGCAACGACACGCCGCTCGTCTGGCAATGCGTACGCAGCATCTTCGACCGTTCGTCCCTGGCGCCCAGTTCGGTCATCACCCGGTGCCACAACGTCCGCGCCGCGCGCAGCTTGGCGACTTCCATGAAAAAGTTCATGCCGATCGCGAAGAAGAACGACAGGCGACCGGCGAACTTGTCGATGTCCAGCCCCGCCGCCATCGCCGCGCGCGCATATTCGCGACCGTCGGCGATCGTGAAGGCCAGCTCCTGCACCTGCGTCGCGCCGGCTTCCTGCATGTGATAGCCGCTGATCGAGATGCTGTTGAACTTCGGCATCTCGGCGGATGTGTAGGCGATGATGTCCGCGATGATCCGCATGCTCGGTTCGGGCGGATAGATGTACGTATTGCGGACCATGAACTCCTTCAGGATGTCGTTCTGGATGGTCCCGTCGAGCAGCTTGCGGTCGACGCCCTGTTCCTCGCCCGCGACGATGAAGAATGCCAGGATCGGGATCACCGCGCCGTTCATCGTCATGCTGACCGACATCTGGTCGAGCGGGATGCCGTCGAACAGGATCTTCATGTCCTCGACGCTGTCGATCGCCACGCCCGCCTTGCCGACATCGCCCGTCACGCGCGGATGGTCGCTGTCGTAACCGCGGTGCGTCGCCAGATCGAACGCGACGGACAGCCCCTTCTGCCCAGCCGCCAGATTGCGGCGATAAAAGGCGTTCGACGCCTCCGCGGTGGAGAAGCCCGCATATTGCCGGATCGTCCACGGTCGCCCCGCATACATCGACGCGCGCACCCCCCGCGTGAACGGTGCGAAGCCGGGCAGGCCGGGATCGCCCACCTTCTCCGGCGTCACGTCCGCCGCGGTGTAGAGCGGCTTGACGTCGATCCCCTCCGGCGTGCGCCACGTCAGGTCGCGGCCCTTCACCTCCTTCGCGGCGGCGGCGTTCCAGTCGGTCAGCGTCGGCTGCACCACCGGTTCGGGCTGCGCAGGCGGTGGCGGTGCGGCACCGGCATCCTCACCGATATTGGTCTCGATCTCGGCCATCTACTCGCCCTTGAACACCGGCTTGCGCTTTTCGAGAAAGGCTCGCCCGCCCTCCATCGAATCCGCGGACCCGCGTGCGGCGCGCTGGTTCTCCGCCTCCGCCAGCATCGCCGCCGCGTAATCGCTCTCCAGCGCCGCCGCCAGGCCACGCCGCATCAGGCCCAGCGCCACCGTGGGCCCCGCCGCCAGCCGCGCCGCCAGCGCGAACGCCTCCGCGTCCAGCGCGTCGTCCGCGACCACCCGGTGGATCATGCCCCAGTCGAGCGCCTTCGCCGCCGGGATCTTCTCACCCAGCATCATCATCTCGGCCGCCCTTGCCCGCCCGATCAGCCGCGGCAGCATCCACGACGCGCCACCATCCGGCACCAGCCCGATATTGACGAACGCCTGAAGGAAATACGCGCTTTCGCTCGCAACGCAGAAATCCGCCGCCAATGCCAGCGAACACCCGATCCCCGCCGCCGGCCCGCGCACCGCACTGACCACCGGCACGCCCAGTTCGGCCACCGCGAGCATCCCCGGATTGTAATGCTCCGTCAGCGCCGCAAATGTCGCGTTGCCGGGATCGTCCGCGCCCAGCGCCCCGCCCGCAACATCCGCACCCGAGCAGAACGCCCGTCCCGCCCCCGCGATCAGAACCGCCCGCGCGCCGCCGAGATCACCCAGCGCCGCGCGCAGGTCGTCGAACATCGCCGGCGGTGCGGCGTTCAACCGCTCCGGCCGGTTCAGCGTCACGACCAGCACGTCGCCGCGCCGCTCGCTCAGGATATGCTCGTACCCGGCCATCAGTGGCTCCCGTCCCGCGGCGTTTCCATCAATTCGATCAACAGTCCGCCAAAGTCGCGCGGATGCACGAACACGATCGGCGTCCCGTGCGCCCCGATCCGCGGCGCCCCCAGCACCCGCGCGCCTTTCGCTATCATGTCCGCGACCGCGACATGGATGTCCGGCACCTCGAAACACAGATGATGCTGTCCCCCGGCAGGATTTTTCTTGAGAAACCCCGCGATCGGCGACGCCTCGTCCAGCGGCTGGATTAACTCGACCTGCGTGTTCGGCGCATCGACGAAACACACCCGCACGCCCTGCTCCGGCAGATCGAACGGCTCGCCAATGACGGTCGCGCCGAGCAGGTTGCGATACGTCTCCACCGACGCCTCGATCGATGACGTCGCAACGCCGACATGGTTCAGGCGACCTAGGGTCATCGATCGTTACCAACCACGCGCGGTCACTCCTGAATCAACGCGGCGACCCGCGCCAGCGCAAGCGGTTTGTATCCCGTGATCGTCGCAAGCGGTTGTCCTGCCCTGTCGTATACGAGGGTGCGCGGTATCAGATTGTCGGACCGCCCGGTCAGCTTGCCGATCAGCGCTTCTGCCATCACGGCGTAATCGGCGGGGCCCGATCCCGCGGCCTGAAGAAAATCGGCGCGATCCTCTGGCTTTGCGTGATCGTCCCGAACGTTCAGCGCGATGAAGTTGATCTCCTCGGGGCCAACTGCCTGTCTGAGCCGCTTAAGATCGGGCGCCTCTTGACGACAGGGGCCGCACCAACTTGCCCAAAGATTAATGATGGTCGGTCGTCCACTACGAACGATATCGCGCAACTGAGCGCGTCGCCCATCTGGCATGATTATCGGCAGCGTAACGCTCGACGCCAAGCTAGGAGGCAGAGGCTCGCTGTCGAATGTGCGCGCCGCAACGAACAGCACAACACAAGCAGCTAGCAGCAGCACCGCGAAGCCTATCCAGAGCCGCTTCCAAAACTTCCACGTTCTCGCGTAGGTCGGAGTAGCGGCAGTCGAAAGATCCTCCGCCATCACTCTTCGATCCGCCGCTGACGTGACGCCATCGCCGCGCCTTCGATCACGCCTTCCAACCGGCTGACGCGGTCGCGGAGTTCGCCGTGCGCTTCGGCCAGACGAGCAAAGGAGTCGGACTGGCTCTTCACGCTCTCCTTCAACTGCCGGATATCCTCCTGCATCATCAGGACCGTGCGCAGAGCTTGCAGCGCATCGCCGAAACCGCTCACGGTCGCGGAACCTCGCGAGCGAGCACGGCATCGACCCGGCGGTTAGCCTGCTCGATGGCGTCGATCGCCTCACGGATGTCGGCGCGCATCTTCGGTACAGCCTCTTCGACTTCCCGCACCAGGAGGCCCAGCTGCTCCTGATCGTCCGTAACCGCCTCGGCGATGTAGCGTGCCGATGCCTCGCGGACGACATGGCCGACCGACTTGCCGTTGCTGGCAGCGAAGGCATCCAGCGCCGCCTTGTGATCCGGGGTGGTCAGAAACGTCACGCGTTCGGTCTGCATGTCGGCACTCCTTCACATGACCTTACAATGTTCAGGAGTATTGCTCACAACGGAATGTTGTCATGCTTCTTCCACGGGTTCTCCAACTGCTTGCCCCGCAGCTTGCGCAAACCCAGCGCAATCCGGCGGCGCGTCGAGTGCGGCTGGATCACCTCGTCGATGAAGCCCTTCGCCGCCGCCACGAACGGGTTGGCGAAGCGCGCCTCGTACTCCGCCGTCCGTTCGGCGATCTCGTCCGGCGTCTTGCCGCGGAAGATGATCTCGACCGCGCCCTTCGCGCCCATCACCGCGATCTCCGCGGTTGGCCACGCATAGTTCAGGTCGCCGCGCAGATGCTTGGACGCCATCACGTCGTACGCGCCGCCATACGCCTTGCGCGTGATGACGGTGATCTTCGGCACGGTCGCCTCGGCATAGGCGAACAGCAGCTTCGCGCCGTGCTTGATGATCCCGTTATGCTCCTGCGCCGTACCCGGCAGGAAGCCGGGCACGTCGACGAACGTCACGATCGGAATCTCGAACGCGTCGCAGAACCGCACGAAGCGCGCCGCCTTCTTCGACGAATTGATGTCCAGCACCCCCGCCAGCACCATCGGCTGGTTCGCGACGATGCCGATCGTCCGCCCCTCGATCCGGCCGAAACCGCACAGGATGTTGCCAGCGTGAGCGGGCTGAATCTCGAAGAAATCGCCCTCGTCGACCGTCTTCCGGATCAGCTCGTGCATGTCGTACGGCTGATTCGCTGACGCCGGGATCAGCGTGTCGAGACTATCCTCGACCCGGTCCCACGCATCGGCGGTCGGACGCTCCGGCACCGGTTCGCGGTTCGACAGCGGCAGGAAGTCGATGAAGTCGCGCGCCGCCAGCAGCGCCTCGATGTCGTTCTCGAACGCCACGTCGGCGACGCTGGTCTTGGTCGTGTGCGTGATCGCGCCGCCCAGCGCCTCCTGCGTCACGACTTCGTTCGTCACCGTCTTGACCACGTCGGGGCCGGTCACGAACATGTAGCTCGAATCCTTCACCATGAAGATGAAGTCGGTCATCGCCGGCGAATAGACCGCGCCGCCCGCGCATGGCCCCATGATGAGCGAAAGCTGCGGCACCACGCCGGACGCCAGCACGTTCCGCTGGAACACCTCGGCATAACCGCCGAGCGACGCCACGCCCTCCTGGATGCGCGCGCCGCCGCTGTCGTTCAGGCCGATCACGGGTGCGCCGACCTTCAGCGCCATGTCCATGATCTTGCAGATCTTCGCCGCATGCCGCTCCGACAGCGATCCGCCGAACACGGTGAAATCCTGGCTGAACACGAACACCAGCCTGCCGTTGATCGTGCCCGATCCGGTGACCACGCCGTCGCCCGGCACGATCTGGTCCTGCATGCCGAAATCGACGCAGTTGTGCTCGACGAACATGTCGAGTTCTTCGAAGCTGTCCTCGTCGAGCAGTACGTCCAGCCGCTCGCGCGCGGTCAGCTTTCCCTTGGCGTGCTGGGCGGCGATCCTACGCTCTCCGCCGCCCAGCTTCGCCGCCGCGCGTTTCGCCTCCAGCATTGCGATGGTAGACGACATGGCAGTTCCTCTCGCAGACGCGGCAGCGCGCTTCCTGCCTGCGAGTCACTGCTCGCGCAAATGTGAAGTTGCGAAGTTGCGAACGGAGAGGTTGTAAACTACTGCGCGACCATGCCGAAACCCCGCCTCTACGCCGGCGAGCAACTCCGCGAGCTGCGCCGCGCCGCCGGCCTTAACCAGCGCGCGATGGCGACGCGGCTCGGCCTGTCGGTCAGCTACTTGTCGCAACTCGAAAGCGGTGAGCGACCGCTGACCGCCAGCGTCGTCGCCGTCCTCGCCCGCCATTATCCGCAGGCGCTTGCCGCGATCGAGGGTGAGGCGCCCGCCCGCCGCCTCGCCGCGATCAACGCCGCGCTGGGATCGGACGCCGGCGCGCGTCTGGCCGAGGAACGCCCGGAGGTGGCGGATCGCCTGATCGCCCTCCACGAGGCCGCCCGCGCCGCCGAGGAACGCCTCGCGCTGGCGGAGGAGACGATGACCACCGGCACCGCAGCGCGCCTGCCGTGGGAGGCGGTGCGCGATTGGTTTCACGAGGCCGGCAACTATATCGACCCGCTCGACCGCGCCGCCGAAGCGCTCGCCGCCGAACTCGGCGCGATCGAAGGCGACGCCACCCTGCTCGCCGCGCTCGCCCGCCACAATGTGACGATCGGCTCGGACCGCGACGCCGACGCACCGACCGCGCGCAGCGGCGACGGAACGCTCGTCCTCAACGCCGCGCTGCCCGCCGAAAGCCGCCGCTTCCAGCTCGCGCATCGCCTCGCCGCATTGTCGTTCCCCGACATCGTCGCCACGGTCATCGAAGCATCTGGACTGGAGAGCGAGGAGGCGCGCCGCCTGCTCCAGATCGGCCTCGCCAACTACGCCGCGGGCGCGCTGCTGATGCCTTACGCCCGCTTCCGCACCTCGGCGCGCGAGGTGCGTCACGATATCGACCGCCTCGCCCGCCGCTTCGGCGTCAGCTTCGAACAGGCGTGCCACCGCCTGTCCACGCTTCAGCGCCCGCAGGAGGAGGGGGTCCCGTTCTACTTCTGTCGTGTCGACATGGCCGGCAACGTCACGAAGCGCCACTCCGCCACCCGCCTCCAGTTCGCGCGCTTCGGCGGCACCTGTCCCTTGTGGATCGTCCACGAAGCCGCCGCGATCCCCGATCGCATCCTCGTCCAGCATGCGGAGACGCCCGACGGCGTCCGCTACGTGACGATGGCGAAGGGGCTGGTGAAACCATCCGGCCGCTTCACCCGCGCACCGCGCCGCTATGCCGTCGCGCTGGGGTGCGAGGCCGTGCACGCTGCGGATTTCGTCTATGCCGACGCCGTCGACCGCACCGGGCCACCGACGCCGATCGGCACCTCCTGCCGCCTCTGCCCCCGCCCCGATTGCGACCAGCGTGCCTTTCCCCCGGCCGACCGCCGCATCGCGGTGGAGCCGGAGACACGGCGCATCGTGCCGTACCGGATCGTGTAGCGGTCCCTTTCGGCTAACTGCCTCCCCCGTTCGGCCTGAGCGTAGTCGAAGGCCATGCGCCAAGCCACGGTGCCTCGACGGCGCTCAGCACGAGCGGATAGGGGGATAGATAATGAAGTAGCAGCGGCCGATCGAAAGTTGGAGTGCGCGAGGCTGAACGTCCCATTCAGGAACAGCCGCCCCCCGCCGCGGGTTACCCCGACATGGACCTGCCACCACCCCCGATCCCAGACCCTGCCCGAACCAGTCTGTTCCTCGACTTCGACGGCACCCTCGTAGACCTCGCCGCGACCCCGGACGGCGTCACCGTCAGCCCTGAGCTCGGCACCCTGCTCCGACGTCTCGGGGAAGCAATGCCCGGCCGCGTCGCGATCGTCAGCGGCCGTTCGGTCGCGCAACTCGACGCGATGCTCGGCGACCACCTTGCCGGCATCGCCATCGCCGGCAGCCACGGGGCCGAGCGCCGCACTCCCGACGAAGGCCATGTCCTGCCCGACCGCACAGCCCCTCTCGAACGTGCCGTCGCCGAGCTTCAGCCCTATGCCGATGCCAACGGCCTGATTTTCGAAGCCAAAAGCCTTGGTGCCACGCTCCACTACCGTGCCGACCCGTCACGCGAAGAGGCCGCCGTCGCGATGGCGGAGGAGGTTGCAGCCCGCCACGGCCTTCACGCCGGTCGCGGCAAGATGATGATCGAGGTCCGCCTGCCCGGTGACAAGGGTAGCGCGTTGAGAACCTTGCTCGACTCCGCCGCGATGACCGGCACCGAACCCTGGTTCCTGGGCGACGACGTGACCGACGAGGATGGGTTCGCCGCGGCGCAGGCACTCGGCGGCGCGGGCATCCTCGTAGATCCGCCCCGCACCACGAAGGCGCGCTACCGACTGGACGATGTCCCCGCCGTCCACGACTGGCTCGCCAAAATCGCCGACTCGGCCAAGGAGCCTGCGGCATGAGCCGCCTCGTCGTCATCTCCAACCGCGTCGCCGTGCCGAAACAGGGCGAAAGCGGCAATCAGGGCGGCCTTGCCGTCGCTCTTCAGTCGGCGCTGCGCCAGCATGGTGGCCTCTGGTTCGGCTGGTCGGGGGAGACGACCGAACAGTTCACCGGCACGATCCACGATGCCGAGGGCGCGGGCATCACCACCGCCACGATCGACCTCGAAGAACAGGATATCGAGGAATATTACAACGGTTTCGCGAACCGCACCCTGTGGCCGCTCTTCCACTACCGTATCGACCTGACCGAGTTCGAACGCGATTTCGAGGGCGGCTACCAGCGCGTCAACCAGCGGTTCGCCGACACCGTCGCGCCGCTGATCGAGGACGACGATCTCGTCTGGGTCCACGACTATCACCTGATCCCGCTCGGCAAGAAGCTGCGCGAGGGCGGGCTGCGCAACCGGCTCGGCTTCTTCCTGCACACGCCGTGGCCGCCGACACGGCTGCTGACCGCGCTGCCCAGCCACCGCAAACTGGTAGAATCGCTGTTCGCCTATGACGTGGTCGGCTTCCATACCGAGGACTGGCTCGACAGTTTCCACCATTATGTCACCAGCCTGATGGGCGGCACCGTCGACGGCACGCGCGTGACGGTCGGCGACCGGACCATCTGCGCGATCATCGCTCCGATCGGCATCGACACCGCCGAGTTCGAAGCCGCCGCCACGTCCGACGAAGCCCGCTTCGCGCGCGAGCGGATGTACATGTCCGCCACCGGCCGCAGCCTGATCGTCGGCGTCGACCGGCTCGACTATTCCAAGGGCCTGCGCCAGCGCTTCCTCGGCTATGAACGCTTCCTCGCCAGCCAGCCCGAACGCCGCGGCCTGACCAGCTTTCTCCAGATCGCCCCACCCAGCCGCGAAAAAGTCGACACCTATCAGGAGATTCGTGGCGACCTCGACGCGCTGTCGGGACGGATCAACGGCGAATATGCCGATATCGACTGGACGCCGATCCGCTACGTCAACCGCGGCTATCCGCGGCAGGACCTCGCCGGCATCTTCCGCGCCGCCCGCGTCGCGCTGGTCACACCCCTGCGGGACGGCATGAACCTCGTCGCCAAGGAATATGTCGCCGCACAGGACCCGGAGGACCCCGGCGTCCTCGTCCTGTCGGTGTTCGCTGGCGCCGCCGAGCAGATGAAGGACGCGGTGCTGGTCAACCCGTACAGCGCGGAGGAGATGGCCGACGCCCTCGTCACTGCCCTGACCATGCCCCGCGAGGAACGCATCCGTCGCTGGCAGGCCCTGATCGCCGGCGTCCGCGAGCAGGACGTATTCTGGTGGTGCGCCCGCTTCCTCGACGCACTGGAAGCGGTCAAGGAACGTGAGATGGCGTAAGCCCGTCGGGCTTGCCCCCGACATTCACCGACAAAAGCAAATGACGGATATTTCATCATGGTCTAGGTTCAGCCCACCCGAACCGATGTGAGCGGCAAGCATGAACTATTTCCCGCTAGTATCGGCTGTTGCGTTGATCTGCTCGGCCGCCGAAGCCAGGCGTGAAGCTCCGCAAAGCTGGACCAAGGCTGGCGGTAGCTACACGCAGTATCAGGCCGACGGCGTAGAGTGCGCGAAGGTCGGTTATTTCAGGGATGTCGCGAACGACAAACCCGCCAAACAGTTCATCCGCGGTTTCGAAACCGCGGATCGGCTTCTGAACCTGCCTTCACCGATCGACAACGATAATCGGGCCTTCGCAGTAGCGCGAACGCAACCCTCCCGTAAAATGGTGCAAGTCCACGCCATTCAGGTCGGCGACGTCGAACGCTGCCTGATGGCGAGGGGCTATCGCAAGTTCACCCTGACGAAGGCCGAGGCAAACAAACTCGCATCATTCGACCGGGGAACGGACGCGAGACGCCGCTACCTCTTCGACATCGGTGTTTCGAGAAACGCCGACCCCGCCGCTAGGGCAGGGCCGAAACCACCGGCATCGTGAGCGCTCCAGCGAGCCGTCGCCAGAGACACCAACGCAGCCAACCGCCCTCAACCCCCTGCCCGCCCGACGGCGTTCCTCCCCGGGCTGGCCCATCACCGCATTCGCTTGCGTAAAATCCTATCCCGTGAGTAGACATTGACATCGGGTCGGGGAGGACAAGGTCATGCGGCATCTGTGGGTCGGGCTGGCGGTCGTGGCGTTGGCGTCGTGCAGCAAGGCACCGGACGGCAGCGCTCCGGGCGACGCCACCACGTCCGCCGGCGGCGTTGCCTTCGCCTATCGTTACGACTTCCGGCTGCCCGGTGCCCGGATCTCCGACGCGCAGGAGGGCCATGCCCTCGCCTGCGAGCAGTTGGGACCAGGCCGTTGCCGGATCACCGGCATGACCTATCGCGTCGACCCGTCGGGGCAGGTTTCCGCCAGTCTCGACCTCCGCGTCGCCAGTCCGATCGCCAGAAGAATGGGTCGGGAGGGCGTCAGGGCCATCGAGCAGGCCGGCGGCGCGCTGACCGGTGCCGAGATCACCGGCACCGATGCCGCCGGGGACATCGCGGCGGCCCAGATGGGCAAGGCGGATGCGCGCAGCGATCTGGCGGACGTCGACCGCCAGCTTGCCCGATCCGATCTGCCCGTCGCTATCCGTCGCGACCTTACCACGCGTCGCGCCAGCCTGATCGAAACGCGGCGGGTAGAGGATCAGGCCGCCGTCTCCGCACAGGCCAGCGTCACGACGACACCGATCGGCTTCACCTATCGGGCGGGTACGGGCGTCGGCCTGACCGCCCGGTTAGAGGAGGCCGGACAGGCGGGCTACGCGTCGCTCATCTGGACGTTGGTAACGGCGCTGACGCTGCTGGCGTATCTCGGGCCGCCGCTGATCCTGCTGCTGTTGCTCGCGCTGCTGTGGCATCGGGTCGGCCGACGCTGGTGGAGCCGCGCGTTCCCCCAGAAAGCTGTCGACTGACATTCGAAGAGGCAGAGCCGGGCCGCTCGACAGCGCGATGAGGCGCAGCGCGGTGCATGCCGGGGTTGACCCGGCATGCGTGGCGCCTCCGGTGACTAGGCGGCGGGCTCGGCAGGAGCCGCTGCTGCGGGAGCGCCGGCAGGAGCCGGCAGCGCTGCCCCCGCGGGCGGCGGCGGCGGCGCATCGCCGTGCGGTCCCTTCGGTCCGCGGTGATCCGGCCCCCCTTCCGGACCGCCGCCCGGGCCGCGACCACGACCCGGCGGCGGGCCCATTGGACGCAGCGACGTCACCTTGTTGGCTCCGTCGATCAGGAACGATGCGCGCAGCATGCCCCGGTCATAGCGGCCCTGCACGCCCACCGTCTGGCCGGCGGTCACCAGCGCGTTGTCGTCGCCGGCCCGGCCGAGGTCGACCAGCGCACGACCGGTGCCGTCGTCGGCGATGAACTTGTTACCGAACACTTCGGCGACGCGGGCGCGGACGGTGACGACACCCGTATCCGACGCGACGAGGCTGCGGATCGGCACCGGCCGCATCGGCGCCATCTCGATCGAGGGTTCGAGGGCGTGGCCCGCGACGATACCGGCCGTGCCGCCCGCGGCGAGCAGGACGACCGCGGCGATCGCCGCACGGGTCTTGGTGGTGAAGGTGGGAAGGGGCATGATGAACTCTCCGTGGTTGATGCCCCGCTTCTACGCCGTCGCTGCCACGCCACGCTGAACCGCGCGGTTCAGTTTCGGTTTAGCCTCCGCGCCTAGCGCGCCTATCGAGAGTGAGAGGGAGACGGCGTGTGCGCGTGTTGCTGGTGGAGGACGACACGGCGCTGGCAGAGGCAATCGCGCGGGCGTTGCGCGCCGAGCATTTCGCCGTCGATGTCGCCACCGACGGGGAGGATGGCGGGCATCTCGGCTCGACCGAAACCTATGACGCGATCGTCCTCGACCTCGGTTTGCCGAAACGCGACGGGCTGTCGGTGCTGGCGGAATGGCGGCGGGAGGGCCGGACAGCACCGGTGCTGATCCTCACGGCGCGCGATGCGTGGTCGGAAAAGGTGCAGGGCTTCAAGGCGGGTGCGGACGATTACCTGACCAAGCCGTTCCGCGTCGAGGAACTGGTGATGCGACTGCGTGCACTCGTCCGCCGTGCCGCGGGGCATGCTGCCAGCGTGATCACTTGCGGCGCGCTGGCGTTCGATGCGCAGACCGGCCAATTCGAACTCGACGGCTTGCCGCTGAAGCTGACCGCGTTCGAATGGCGCGTCCTGTCCGCCTTGATCCTGCGCCGCGAGGTGGTGGTGGAGCGGCTCGATTTGCTGGAGCGCGTCTACGAGGGCGATGCCGACGTCGACTCCAACTCGCTGGAGGTCATCATCGGCCGGCTGCGGCGGAAGATCGGCGCGGATCGGATAGAGACGGTACGCGGCCGCGGCTATCGCCTGACCGCCGGGGCGGCATGACGTTGCTGCCGAAGTCCCTGAGGGGCCGCCTGCTGGTGACGGCCGGTGCAGCGCTGGTCATCGCGCTGGCATTCGCCGGCATCGCGATCGGGCACGTGCTGGAACGCTTCGTCACGCAGAATCTGGACGAGCGGCTGGACGCGCAAATCGCCGTCGTCGCGCGCGCAATACGCCCGGACGGCAGCATCGCCCCTCTGGCCGCCGTCGATCTGCCGCCGTTCGATCGTCCCGGCAGCGGCTGGACGTGGCGGATCGATGCGCCGGGCGGATCGCTCGCGTCGCGTTCCGCGATGTCGCCGCTTCGGCTGAGGCGACAGCGTGGGGAGCATCACGGTCCGGATCGTGTCGGTCCGGACGGTCCGCAGCCGTTCGAAGCGCGCGCTGACGACGGCGAACGGGTACACGGTCGCGCCCTCGTCATCCCCACGACACGCGGCGATGCCACCGTGTCCGCGACGGGTCCGCGGGATGTGGTGGAACGCCCGCTGCGAGAGGCGATCGTGCCGCTCGCGACCTCGCTGCTGCTGCTGGGTGTGGGGCTGGCGCTGGCGATCTTCGTCCAGTTGCGGCTCGGCCTCAAACCCTTGGACAAGATCGCGGCGATGCTGGCGGAGATACGCGACGGCCGACGCGAGCGGATCGATGTCGACGAGCCGACCGAACTCCGGCCGATGTTGGCGGAACTCAACGCGCTGATCGATGCCAACCGGTTGGCGTTGGAGCGCGCCCGCGGCCACACCGCCAATCTGGCGCACGGCCTGAAGACGCCACTCGCCGCGCTGCGCCTCGATATCGCCGCAGCCGGGCTGGACGACAGCCCGATCGCTGCGCACGCCGCGCGGATCGAGGGACAGGTGCGCCACCATCTCGGCCGCGCCCGAGCCGCCAGCCTCGCTGCCGCGAGCAGCGCCAACGTGCCCCTCGCGCCGGTCGTCGCCGACCTCGTCGCAGCCCTCGCGCGGATTCACGCCGACCGGAGCATCATCGCGACGGCGTTCATCGCCGACGACCTGTCTGTCCGCGCCGATCGGCAGGACGTGGAGGAGGCGCTCGGCAACCTCATCGACAATGCGTGGCGGCACGCCCGCACTCACGTCACCATCGGTGCATCCGCCACGACGGGCACGGTTCACATCGTCGTCGCCGACGACGGCCCCGGCATCCCCCCGGATCGCCTCGCGCAGGTCGCACGACCCGGCCAGCGCCTCGACGAACGCGGCGATGGCCACGGCTTCGGCATTCCGATCGCGCGCGAACTGGTGGAACTCGCGGGCGGCACGCTGGCGATCCGCAACGGCCATGTCGGGCTGGAAGTCGTGGTCGAACTGCCGTTGGCGCGCGGGCGTTGACCGACGGTCGAGTTCCCTTGCGTCAGCCGTAACTCGCCGACCACATCAGGCCGGCGATATGCTCCGGCGTCAGCACCGACTTCACCAGCGTTGCGACGCCGTCCTCGACCGCCTGATGCGCCACCACCAAGGCGATGTGCTGCGCCACGTCGCGCAGACGGTCGATCGGCGGCAGCAGCCCGGCGGTATTGCCCATGCTGCCCAGTTCCCCGAGCGCCCGCGCCGCCGCCATGAACATCCCGTCGGTCACCGCCAGCGCCCCGGCCGCGATCGCGCCGAGGCCGACGCCGGGGAAGATGTAGACGTTGTTGACCTGCGTCACGCCTTCCACCCCGAACGGGCTGCCGGTGCCGACCAGCGCTCGCCCGTCGGTCCAGGCCAGCAGGTCCGCCGGGTGCGCCTCCGCGCGGGAGATCGGGTTGGACAGCGGGAAGATCACCGGCCGCTCGCATCCCGCCGCCATCGCACGCACCACCGGCTCGCCGAACGCGCCCATCTGACCCGACGCGCCGATCAGCACGGTCGGGCGGACGTTGACGACCGTATCGAGCAGCCCGATCTGGTGCGATCCGCTCAGCGTCCAGCCCGCGACTTCGGCGGCATCGCGCGCCAGCTTCACCTGCTGGTCAGGAAGGCGCGGAATGTCGGACAGGATCAGGCCGTCGCGATCGACCGCCCACAACCGTGCCCGCGCCGCCTGCTCGGAGAGCCCCTCGTCCATCATCGCCCGGACCAGCATCTCGGCGACGCCGCTGCCCGCCGCGCCGGCCCCGAACAGCACCACGCGCTGCTCGGTCAGCGGCACGCCGGTGTGGCGGATCGCCGCGAGCAACGTGCCCGTCGCGGTCGCCGCCGTTCCCTGAATATCGTCGTTGAAGCTCAGCAACGTGCCGCGATACCGCTCCAGCAGGTCGTACGCGTTCTTGCCCGCGAAATCCTCCCATTGCAGCAGCACGTTGGGGAAGCGCTCGACCACGGCCTCGACGAAGGTTTCGACGAACGCGTCGTAATCGCCGCCACGGATACGCGGGTTGCGCCAGCCGACGTATAGCGGATCGTCGCGCCGCGCGGCATTGTCGGTGCCGACATCGAGCAGGATCGGCAGCACCTCCGCCGGATGGATGCCGGCGCACGCGGTGTAGAGCGCCAGCTTGCCGATCGGGATGCCCATGCCGCCCGCGCCCTGATCGCCCAGACCCAGGATACGCTCGCCATCGCTGACGACGATCACCTTCACGCGGTCGAGCGCGGGATCGGCGAGGATGTCGGCGATCTTGTCGCGATTGGGATAGCTCAGGAACAGCCCGCGCGGTCGCCGCCAGATCTCGCTGAACCGCTCGCATCCCTCCCCCACCGTCGGCGTATAGACCAGCGGCAGCATGCGCGGCAGGTCGTGCTGCACCAGCGCGTGGAACAGCACCTCGTTCGAATCCTGCAACTCGCGCAGAAAGGCGTAGCGATGGAAATCGTCCGCCATCCCCTCCAGCGCCCGCCGCCGCCGTGCGATCTGGCTGTCGAGCGTACCGACATGCGGCGGCAACAGGCCATGCAGGCCGAGCACGTCGCGCTCGGCTTCCGTAAAGGCCGTACCCTTGTTGGTCAGCGGGTCGCCGAGCAGGGCACGTGCGGCGGCATGGGCGTGGGGGGCGATGTCGGGTCTCCCGTGGGTGTCAGAAGCGCAGGCTGAGCCAGCCGGCGAAGAAATCGGAACTGGCATAGCCCGCACGCGTCAGCGACGGCCCAGCCTGCAAATGCTCGTAGCGCCCCGTGAACGAGACGCGAGGGGTGATCGTCCACACGATCTGTGCGCGCGTGGTGTCCGCGATCTTGCGCGCGGTGACGTTCTGCGTGCCCGCGAACGCGGTGCCGTTGGCGCGGTAGACCGCGTCGCGCACGTCGTCGCGCCACGACCATTGATACTCGACCGTTGCACGCACGCCCTTCAGCGGGGTGAAGGTGAAGTTCGGCGCGACGGCGATGAAGTTCGTCGGCGTCGCAAACAGCTGATAGCTGTAATAGATGTTGTTGCCGAACGGCGCGAGCGCCGTGCGCAACGTGCCCGTCCCATAGGAACCGCCGCCGCTGCCGTAATCGGCGTGGATGCCGATGCGCGGCGCGGTCCGGTCCTTGCCCAGACGATAGGTCTGCGCGGCGAAGACCTGCCACGCCGACAGGGTTCGGCCGTTGTAGCTGCCGCCCTGATAGTTCACCGTCCAATCGAGATTCACCGGGCCGGCATCGCCGTACAGATGCACCCCGTAGAAGCTGCGTTCCTCGCGCGCGGTGGTCCGGCCCCACACCGCATTGCGGTTGCGCAGCCGCCAGACGAAGGGGTCGAGGTACAGCTTCGATCCGCCGAACAGCGACGTCGGCAGCACGACGCCGGTCGACACGCCGGAGAAGCGCCGCGCCTTGTCGACATTGTCGTCGCTGGTGCCGCCCAGCCCCAGCGCCGTCGTGTGATAGTCGAAGACATCCGCGCGCAGCGTCTTGCCGCGCGTCCACGCCCGAACGCCGTTATAGACGAAGAAGATCGTATTGTTGTCGCGGGGCACGACCATCAGGTTCGGACCATCGGCAAAGGTCTGGCGACCATAGCGGATGCCGACATCGATCCCGTCGACCTGCGCCGTGGCATCGACGAAGGATTGCTGCACGACCAGATCGTTGCGGAGCGTGCCCGCGACATTGCCCAGGTTCTGGCCCGCCAGCCCGCCATGCGCGATCTCGCCATACGCGCGGAAGTGCGGGCCGACATGCAGGTCGGCGCCGCCGACGATGCGGTTGATATCCTGCCGCTGCGCCTCCGCCTCGCGCAGGTTCGGGTTGGTGGTGGCGTTGACGCGCAGGCGGAACTCGCCGGACAGCGTCAGGTACACGTCGCCGTCGCTGTCGATCGGGATGTACTTCAGCCGGTCGAGCACGTCGTCCCGCTTCTTCGGGTCGCGGAAGCGCGTCCAGTTCTCGACCCAGCGCGACTGGTTGTAGCCGCCGTTGGTGACGCCGTCGCCAGCGCCCTCCCCCGGATAGGATTCCGACAGCGGCGCGGCCGCGGTGGGATCGGTACGCTCCTTCGGCGCGATCGGCTGGCCCTGCGGTGCCGGAACGGTCTGCGCGAGTGCCGGGCCGGCGAGCAGAAGCGCGATCGTGGGGGTGGCACCACCAAGGGTGCGTCGAAATCTGGTCATCGTCATTCTTCCTGGTGAAAGTCGCTGTCAGGTGCGCGATAGATGGCGCAGGTTAAGGGGCCGCTTACTCCGCGGCGACCACCCCCGACGGCAGGTCTTCCACCGGCGGCAACTCGCCGCGCAGCGCCGCGTCGAACTGCGTCCTGTCGAGCTGGCCTTCCCAGCGCGACACCACCACCGTCGCGACCGCATTGCCGATGAAGTTGGTCAGGCTGCGGCACTCGCTCATGAACCGGTCCACGCCCAGGATCAGCGCCATGCCCGCGACCGGCACCGTCGGCACGATCGACAGCGTCGCGGCCAGCGTGATGAAGCCCGCGCCGGTCACGCCCGCCGCACCCTTGGACGACAGCATCGCCACGCCCAGCAGCAACAACTGCTGACCCAGCGTCAGGTCGACGTTGCACGCCTGCGCGATGAACAGCGCCGCCAGCGTCATGTAGATGTTGGTGCCGTCCAGGTTGAAGCTGTAGCCGGTCGGCACGACGAGACCGACGATCGACTTGGGGCAACCGGCCCGCTCCATCTTCTCGATCAGCGACGGCAGCGCGCTCTCCGACGACGAGGTGCCCAGCACCAGCAGCAGTTCGGCCTTCAGGTACGCGATCAGGCGGAAGATCGAGAAGCCGCACATCCGCGCGACGAGGCCGAGCACGACGATCACGAAGAGCAGCGACGTCAAATAGAAGGTGCCGACCAGCATCGCGAGATTGGCGAGCGCGCCCACGCCGTACTTGCCGATCGTGAACGCCATCGCGCCGAACGCACCGATCGGCGCCGCCTTCATGACGATGCCCACCAGCTTGAAGAACGCGATCGACACGTCGTTCAGCACGTCGAGCACCTTGTTGCCGCGGTCGCCGATCAGCGCCAGACTGACGCCGAACAGGATCGACACGAACAGCACCTGGAGGATGTTGCCCTCGGTCATCGACGACAGGAACGTGTCGGGGATGATGCCCGTCAGGAACCCGGTGATCGTCGTGTCGTGCGCCTTCGCCGCGAACTCGCTGACTTTCGTGGTGTCCAGCGTCGCGGGATCGATGTTCAACCCCGCGCCCGGCTGAACGACGTTCGCCACGATCAGGCCGACGATCAGCGCCAGCGTGGAAAAGAACAGGAAGTAGATGAACGCCTTGCCGGCGACCCGGCCGACCGCGGCCAGATCGCGCATGCCGGCGATGCCGGTAACGATCGTCAGGAAGATGACGGGGGCGATGACCATCTTCACCAGCTTGATGAAGGCATCGCCGATCGGCTTCAGCGCTTCGCCCGTCGCCGGTGCGAAATGGCCCAGCGTCACGCCCGCCGCGATCGCGATCAGCACCTGGATGTACAGTTGCGCATACCAGGGCTTGGGAGCCGGGGGCGCCGGCAGGTCGGAAATGTTCATGGTCAGCCTTTCATCCTCTCGTCAGGCATCCCCGGCTTCTGGCGGCGGATCGATGCCCGCGGATACTGACCCGGATCAGGATTGCGGCCAAACACCGCCACGGAAAATACCATATCGTTGGTTTTCAAACACTTGACGAAATCCGGATCGCGACGAACGTGCCGATATTCGCCCGGGCCGACCAGCGTTGTGCAAGATGTTGCACAGTCCGGAACCGCATCGTACACGCCGATCATGGTCGTTCCCCTGCCCGGCCGCCGCTTCGGCTGGCTGCTCGCCGCGATGCTTGCGGGGCTGTTGGTGGCGTGGGGCGTCGGCTTGGTCGTGGAGCGTCGCGCGCGGGCCACGCTGACCGCAACCACCGCCGCCGACGCCCGCCTGCGTCAGGCTTTGCTGGCGAGCGAAGTCGCGCGTTTCCGCCTGTTGCCGCTGGCCTTGTCCGACGACCGCGACGTCATCGCGGCGCTGGCCGGATCGCCCGCCGCCACCCGCGCGCTCGACCGCAAGCTGGAGGCGCTGAAGGCCGACACCGGCGCCGCCGTCATCTATTTCGTCGGTCGCGACGGCCGCGCCATCGCCGCGAGCAACTGGCGGGAGCCGCGCAGCTTCGTCGGCAACGACTATCGCTTCCGCCGCTATTATCGCGACGCGCTGCGCACCGGGGCGGGCGAGCAGTTCGCGCTCGGCACGGTCAGCCGCCGGCCGGGTCTCTATCTCAGCCGGCGCAGCGCCGCCGGCGGCGTGGTGGTCGTGAAGCTCGAATTCGACGCGATCGAGCGACAGTGGCGCGCGGCGGGTGGCATCACCTACGTCACCGACCGTAGCGGCATCGTGCTCGTCTCCAGCCGCCCGGCATGGCGCTTCGCCGCCACGCGGCCGATCGCGCCCGCGGCGGCGGCGGCGGAGCGTGCCGACCTGTTCGTCAAGGCGCTACTCCCGGCACCGCCGCGTCCGTCCGGCACCATCACCGTCACGACGGAACCGAATCCCGCTGGCTGGCGCGTCACGCTCATCCAGTCGACTCGCCCGATCGCCGGTGGCGTCCGCATCGCGAAGATTGCGGCCCTGCTGGCGACGTTGGTCGTGGCCGCGATCGGCTGGGCCTTGCGGGAGCGGGGTCGCCGCCGCACCGAACGGACACTGGCGCTGGAAAGCGCGGTCGCCGAACGCACCGCCGATCTTAGCCGGGAGATCGAGGAACGCGCCGCCGCCGAGGCCCGCGCCGACGACCTGCGCGAAGGATTGCGGCAGGCGAACCGCCTCGCCGCGCTGGGCCAGATCACCGCCAGCGTCGCGCATGAAACCGCGCAGCCGGTCGCGGCGATCCGCAATTACGCCGCCAGCGGCGAACAACTGCTCGATCGCGGCGATGTGGAGGCGGTGCGCGGCAACCTCCACGCCATCGCGCGCCTGACCGAGCGGATCGGCAGCGTGACCAGCGAACTGCGCGGGTTCGCGCGCAAGCGGACCGGCGCGATCGGGCCGGTACCGCTCGCGGAGGTCATCGACGGTGCGCGCCTGATCCTGAAGGAGCGGCTGTCGCGAATCGCCTTGTCGCTGCCGACGATCCCGCCCGGCCTGCTGGTGATCGCCGGCCGCGTCCGACTGGAACAGGTGCTGGTAAACCTTCTCCAGAACGCGACCGAGGCGCTGGCGGAAACCCCGGCCCCGGCAATCGCGCTGACGCTGGCGGTGGAGGCGGGCATCGTGCGGCTGCGCGTCACCGACAACGGCCCCGGCATCGCCGCCGACGTGGCGGACCGCATCTTCACGCCTTTCGTCACCAGCCGTCCGAGCGGCCTCGGCCTCGGCCTCGTCATCTCGCAGGACATCATGACCGACCTCGACGGCACGCTGCGGTTGATCCCCACCCCGGCGGGGGCCTGTTTCGAGATCGAGCTGAGGCGCGCATCATGACCGAAACGCCCCGCGTCGCCCTCGTGGAGGATGACGAGGACCTGCGCGCCTCCACCGCGCAATTGCTGTCGCTCGGCGGCTTCGCGGTCGATGCCTTCCCCGCCGCCGCCCCTGCGCTGGCGGCGATCGACTCGGACTATCCGGGCGTCGTCGTCACCGATGTACGCATGCCGATGATGTCGGGCATCGAGCTGTTCCAGACATTGCGTACCCGCGACCCGGAACTGCCGGTGATCCTCATCACCGGCCATGCCGACGTGCCGATGGCGGTCGATGCCTTGCACGCGGGCGCATGGGATTTCCTCGCCAAGCCCTTCGATCCCGCCGCCCTCGTCGCCGCCGTCGCCCGCGCCGCCACCGCCCGTGCGCTGGCGCTCGACAACCGCCGCCTGCGCGCGCTGGCCAGCGAGGCGGACGAGTCGGGCTTGGTCGGCCGCTCCCCCGCGATCGTCCGCCTGCGGGAGATGATCCCGGTGCTCGCCAACGCCGACATCGACCTGCTGGTCGAGGGGGAGACGGGCACCGGCAAGGAACTGCTCGCCCGCCTGATCCACCGCGCCGGCAAGCGCGCGCGCCACCGGTTCCTCGCGGTCGCCTGCGCGGCGTTACCGGACGCGCTGCTCGAAAGCGAACTGTTCGCCGGCGTTGGCGACGGCAGCGTCGTCGCAGCCAGCCGGGGCACGCTGTTCCTCGACGATGTCGACCACGCGCAGCCGGGCTTGCAGGCGCGGCTGGTACAGTTGGTCGAGGAACGCTCCGTCCGCGGCTCACCGGTCGACATCCGCGTGATCGCCACGGCCGCCGAGGAGGCGCGGCGGGCGTCCGACGCGATCACCCCTGCCCTGCTCTACCGGTTGGCGGCGGTGCGCCTGCGGATGCCACCCCTGCGGGAACGGCGAGAGGACGTGCCGCTCCTGTTCGCGCACCTCGTCGACCTGTCCGCGGCGCGGCTGCGGCGACCGGTGCCGGCTCTTACGCAGGGCACGCGCGACCACCTGTCGCGGCACGACTGGCCCGGCAACGTGCGCGAACTGGCACATTTCGCCGACCGCTTCGTGCTCGGCCTCGACGCCGAAGCCTCGGGGGCGACCCTGCCGCCCTCCACCGCCCCGCTGCCGGACCGTGTCGCCGCGTTCGAGCGCGAGGCGATCGTGGAGGCGGTGCTGGCCGTGGGCGGCGACGCAGGCGCGGCGATGGACAGGCTCGGTCTTCCGCGGAAGACCTTCTATTACAAGGTCCAGCGCCACGGCATCGACCTGAATGCACTCAGGCGGCGGGTGGAGCGATAAGGGGAGTGGTGGTCCCGGAGGGACTCGAACCCCCGACGCCCACTTTAGGAAAGTGGCGCTCTGTCCAGCTGAGCTACGGAACCACGCGAGGCCGCAGATACGCGCGGCGACGTCCAAAATCCAGACTCAGTTGAACGTCCCGGGCAGCGCCGTTTCCGAGGCCCGTGGAGCCCGACGTTTACGGACACCTGCATGGCGCCGGGACCCCGCCGGCGGATCGTGATCGAGGACCATCGGGGAAGCGACGCCGGATGCCCTGCCCCGCTCCTACGGCGTCACTTCTTCCGCTTGAAGTCCACGCTGACGACGTTCGACCCGTCCTCGACCGGCGTGGCGACCGGGCCGTCATTCTCCGCCGCGTCATGTGCCTCGGGGCCGTCGTCCGGCCCCTCCAGCGCCTGAAAGCGCAGCTCGAAGTTCACCGCCGGGTCGTGGAACCCGGTGATCGCCGAATACGGAATCACCAGCTTCGACGGCACCTGGTTGAAGCTCAACCCGACCGAGAACCGCTCGTCGTCGACGATCAGGTCCCAATACCGGTTCTGGAGGACGATCGTCATCTCGTCCGGAAACCGTTCGATCAGCCGCTTCGGGATGTCGACACCCGGCCCCTGCGTCTTGAAGGTGATGTAGAAATGATGCTCGCCGGGCAGCGCTCCGGCTTCCTGCACCGATCCGAGCACGCGGCCGACCACGGCGCGCAAAGCCTCCTGGACGATCTCGTCGTAAGGGATCAGGCTGTCTGGAAGGCCATCGGTCATGGCGCTTGGGTAGGCGTCCACCTTCCCTGCCGTCAAGATTGCATCGCCTCGCGCGCTCGTTAAGGGATGCGGCCATGCGTACCGCCACGATCACCCGCGACACCAGCGAGACGAAGATCGCCGTCACCGTCGATCTCGACGGCACCGGCCTCTACGACATCGACACCGGCGTCGGTTTCTTCGACCATATGCTCGAACAATTGTCGCGCCATTCGCTGATCGACCTGCATGTCCGCACCAAGGGCGACCTGCACATCGACCAGCACCACACGGTCGAGGATACCGGCATCGCGATCGGCGAGGCGGTGGCGAAGGCGCTCGGCGACAAGCGCGGGATCGTCCGCTACGGCGACGCGCTCAGCCCGATGGACGAGACGCTGACCCGCGTCGCGCTCGATATCTCCGGCCGGCCGTGGCTCGTCTGGAAGACGGAGTTCAGCCAGAAACGTCTCGGCGAGATGGACACGGAGATGTTCCAGCACTGGTTCCACAGCTTCGCGCAGGCGGCCGGCATCACGCTCCACGTCGAAACGCTGCACGGCGAGAACAATCACCACATCGCCGAAAGCGCGTTCAAGGGCCTCGCCCGTGCGCTGCGCAAGGCGATCGAGATCGACCCGCGCAAGAGCGACGCCATTCCCTCGACGAAAGGCACCCTATGATCCTCGTCCTGCTCCATTACGTCGTCCCGACCGAAACGATCGACGCGCACCGCGCCGCGCACCTCGACTGGCTCCATGCCGGCGTCGGGGCGGGGATGCTGCTGGCGGCCGGGCGTCAGGTGCCGCTGACCGGCGGCATGTTCCTCTGCCGCGGCGAGCGGGACGCGGTCGAGGCGTGGGCGAAGACCGATCCGTTCGCGATCCACGGCCTCGCCGAATACAGCTTCACCGAGGTCGCGACGTCGGTGGTCGCGCCGGGACTTGAAGCGCTGAAGGGATGACGCTGGCGCTGATCGATTACGGCGCGGGCAACCTCCATTCGGTCGCCAACGCCCTGCGCGCGGCCGGATGCGAGGACCTGACGATCACCGCCGACCCGGACGTGGTCGCCCGCGCCGACCGCATCGTCCTGCCCGGCGTCGGCGCGTTCGGCGCGTGTTCGGCGGCGTTGCGCGGCATCGACGGGATGGTCGAGGCGATGGACCGCCGCGCCCGCACCGAGGGGACGCCGTTCCTCGGCGTCTGTGTCGGCATGCAGCTGATGGCCGATGCCGGCGAGGAGATGGGCACCCATCCCGGCCTCGGCTGGATTCCCGGCCGCGTCCGCCGGCTGGAACCCGCGACGATGGAGGCGAAGGTCCCGCACATGGGCTGGAACGACGTCGTCCCGCTCGCCGAGCATCCGCTGGTGCAGCCGGGCGAGGCGTATTTCCTCCACAGCTTCGCGTTCGAAGGCGACGACGTGATCGCCACCACCGACCACGCCGGCCCCGTCACCGCCGCGATCGGCCGCGACACGCTGCTCGGCGTGCAGTTCCATCCGGAGAAGAGCCAGTCCTACGGCCTCTCCCTCCTCACGAGATTCCTCGCATGGCGCCCTTAATCGTCTTCCCCGCCATCGACCTGAAGAACGGGCAGGTCGTCCGCCTCGCGGAGGGCGATATGAACCGCGCCACCGTCTATGGCGACGACCCCGCCGCACAGGCGATGATCTTCGCCGATCAGGGTGCACAGTTTCTGCACGTCGTCGACCTCGACGGCGCGTTCGCGGGCGCGTCGGTCAATGGCGACGCGGTGCGCGCGATCGTCGAGCGCTTTCCCGGCCACGTCCAGCTCGGCGGCGGCATCCGCAACCGTGACAGCGTCGAGCGCTGGTTCGACCTCGGCGTGTCGCGCGTGGTGATCGGCACGGCCGCGCTGGAGGACCCGGAGTTCGTCCGCGGCGTGGCAGGGGATTTCCCCGGCGGCATCGTCGTCGCGGTCGATGCGCGCGACGGCATGGTCGCGACCAAGGGTTGGGCCGACGTGTCCACGACCAGCGCCGTCGACCTCGCGCGCCGGTTCGAGGATGCCGGCGTCGCGGCGCTGCTGTTCACCGATGTCGGCCGCGACGGTCTGCTGAAGGGCTGCAACATCGAAGCGACCGTCGACCTCGCCCGCGCGGTCGCGATCCCGGTCATTGCCAGCGGCGGCGTTGCCGGCATCTCTGACATTCACGTCCTGTCGCTGCATGCGAAGGACGGGATCGAGGGCGTGATTACCGGTCGCGCGCTGTACGACGGGCGACTCGATCTGGCCGCGGCGTTCGCGGTGGCCGCCGCCGCCGCATGACCGTCCGCGCGCGCGTCATCCCCTGTCTCGACGTCGCCCAGGGCCGCGTCGTCAAGGGCGTGAACTTCGTCGAACTCCGCGACGCCGGCGATCCGGTGGAGCAGGCGCGCGCCTATGACGCCGCCGGGGCGGACGAACTCTGCTTCCTCGACATCACCGCCAGCCACGAGGCGCGCGGCACGATCCTCGATGTGGTCAGCCGCACCGCGGCGGTGTGCTTCATGCCGCTGACCGTCGGCGGCGGCGTGCGGACGGCGGAGGACGCGCGCGCCCTGCTGCTGGCGGGCGCGGACAAGGTCGCGGTCAATTCCGCCGCCGTCGCCCGCCCGGAAGTCGTCGCCGACATCGCCGAGCGTTTCGGCAGCCAATGCTGCGTCGCGAGCATCGATGCGCGCCGGGTGGAGGGTGGCTGGGAGGTGTTCACCCACGGTGGCCGTCGCCCGACCGGCATCGACGCCGTCGAACACGCGCTGCGGCTGGCGGACCTCGGCGCGGGCGAGTTGCTCGTGACCTCGATGGACCGGGACGGCACGCGGTCCGGTTACGACCTCGACCTGATCCGCGCGATCGCCGATCGGACGAGCGTACCGGTCGTCGCATCGGGCGGCGTCGGCGGGCTGGACGACCTCGTCGCCGGGATCGTCGAAGGCCACGCATCCGCCGTGCTGGCCGCATCGATCTTCCATTTCGGCGAGGCGAGCGTCGCGGACGCCCACGCCGCGCTGGCGAAGGCGGGGGTACCGGTCCGGTCGCACTGAGGCGCGTCGATGGAGCGTCTTTTCACGCGAGTAAGGGGAGCACATGCCCGACCGGCACCTCGCCTTGTCCCGGTGAGGAATCGTCGCAAACCTCTTCTGCCACCCCGGCGGAGGCCGGGGCCCAGTTAGGATGTCGACGTTAATCGACGGAGAACGCTTCCCAGCTGGACCCCGGCCTTCGCCGGGGTGATGGCTTGCCCACGGGCGCCTGAGTTCGTTGTAACGATCTCCCTCAGAAAAGCGTCGGGCGGACCCTCTCCGCAAGCGAACCGCTAACCCGATCGCAACGCCCGTCCCCTACCCCACAGCGATGCCCTCGACCCAGGTCCCGTCCGGCCACACCGGCATCGTCCATCCCCGCACCGGCCCGGCGCTCTCCGACATCGCGCTGTTCGCCTGCGCCTGCCTCGGCGTCTGGATCGTCCGCCGTGCGCTGCGTCGCCGTTTTGGATCGACGACCCCGCGGGATTGACCCGACAACTGTCCTCAGCCACGGCGCGGGTATGGACGCGTTCGCCCGCCTCGAAGCCACCATCGCCACCCGTCGCGGGGCCGATGCCGGCAGTTCCTATACCGCCAGCCTGTTTGCCCGCGGCCGCGGCAAGATCGCGCAGAAACTGGGCGAGGAGGCGGTCGAGACCGTCATCGCCGCGATGGGTGACGAACCCCGCGCGATCGTGCCGGAGGCCGCGGACCTGATGTTCCACCTCTGCGTCCTGCTCGCCGATGCCGGCCTGTCGCTGGACGATATCCGCACCGAACTCACCCGGCGCGAGGGCGTGTCCGGTCATGACGAGAAGGCGAGCCGCTGACATGCCGATCGACGCCACCCTGCCCTATGACGACCAGAATATCTTCGCGAAGATCCTGCGCGGCGAGATCCCCGCGACCCGCGTCTACGAAGACGAATGGGCGATCGCCATCCGCGACATCGCGCCCCAGGCTCCGACGCATATCCTCGTGATCCCGCGCGGCGCCTATGTGTCGTGGGACGATTTCAGCACGCGCGGATCGGCGGCGGAAATCGCCGGCTTCGTCCGCGCGATCGGCGCGGTCGCGCGTGCGGAGGGGCTGGTCGAGCCGGGCTACCGCCTGCTCGCCAATATCGGCGCTCATGGTGGACAGGAGGTACCGCACCTGCACGTCCACCTGTTCGGCGGCGCGCCGCTCGGCCCGATGCTGGCACGCTGAACCGGCACACCCCACGCCATAGCCACGCTTCGCCGCACTAAAGGATTGCGCGTCCCCGATTTGGCTTTAGGCTCTCCCCTTTCGCACATGATGGGGCGCGAACGACGCCCCGCCTTTATCCCTGGGGGGACGTAAGTACATGATTTTCGGGCGCGTTAAGCCACTGGACGCCATCCTGGCGGCGGCGGAGAGGAAGTCTCTCCACCGCACGCTCGGCGCGTTCCAGCTCACCCTGTTCGGTATCGGCTCGGTGATCGGCACCGGCATCTTCGTCCTGACCGCCGCCGGCGCGCAAAAGGCGGGTCCGGGCCTGATGCTCGCCTTCGCCATCGCCGGCGCGATCTGCATCGTCGCGGCGCTCTGCTACGCCGAAATCGCCGCGATGATCCCCGTCGCCGGCTCCGCCTACACCTACACCTATTCGACGATGGGCGAGCTGCTCGCCTGGACGGTCGGGTGGGCGCTGGTCCTCGAATACGCCGTCGCCGCCTCCGCGGTGTCGGTCGGCTGGTCGGGCTATTTCACCGGCACGATCCTCAATCAGTTCCTCGGCATCCAGCTACCGGTCTGGCTCAGCGCCGGGCCGCTGGCGCTGGGCGGCGTCGCGGGCGGATTCATCAACCTGCCGGCCGTCGTGATCGCGCTGCTCGTGACGTGGCTGCTCATCATCGGCACGTCGGAAAGCGCCAAGGTCAACGCCGTCCTCGTCGGGATCAAGGTCATCGCGCTGACCGCCTTCATCTTCCTGACCTTCGGCAAGATCGACACCGCGCAATTCAGCCCGTTCCTGCCCGCGGGCGTATTCGGCGGCTTCGGCACCGGCGTCGGCGCGGTCGGTGCGGCGGCGACGATCTTCTTCGCCTATGTCGGCTTCGACGCAGTCTCGACCGCCGCCGAAGAAACCAAGAACCCGCAGCGCAACGTCCCGATCGGCCTGATCGGATCGCTGCTGTTCTGCACCGTCTTCTACATCCTCGTCGCGGCGGGCGCGATCGGCACGATCGGCGGCCAGCCGATCATGGGTCCGGGCGGGGTCCCCTTCCCGGCCGGCTCGGAAGAACTCGCGCGCCAGTGCGCGATGCCTCAGCATGCACAGGCGCTGGTCTGCTCGAACGAGGCGCTGGCCCATGTCCTGCGCACGATCGGTTTCGGCAAGATCGGCAACATGCTCGGCATCGCGGCGTTCGTCGCGCTGCCGTCGGTCATCCTCGTGCTGCTGTTCGGGCAGACGCGCATCTTCTTCGTGATGAGCCGCGACGGCCTGCTCCCCAACGCCCTGAGCAAGGTCCATCCGAAGTGGAAGACGCCGCACGTCGTCACCGCCATCACCGGGGCGGCGGTCGCGTTCGCGGCGGCGTTCCTGCCGGTCGGCGCACTAGCGGACATCGCCAATGCCGGCACGCTCTACGCGTTCATGATGGTCGCCATCGCGGTCCTGATCCTGCGCAAGAAGGAGGGCCATCGCCCCCGTTCGTTCCGGACGCCGGCGGTGTGGTTCGTCGCACCGGCGACGATCGTCGGCTGCATCTTCCTGTTCTTCAACCTGCCGTCCGCGGCGATGCTGGTGCTGGTGATCTGGGGCGCGATCGGCCTCGTCGTCTATTACCTCTACGGTTACCGGACGAGCCATGTCGGGCATGGTCGTGTCGAGGTGGTCACGGACGACGTGATCGGTCACTGATCGGGCGAACGCCATGAACGAAAAAGGCCGGGGTCGCCCCCGGCCTTTTTTGTGCGCCCCGCTCCTCCCCTGCAAGGGGAGGTGGCAGTCCTCAGGACTGACGGAGGGGTGACACCAGCAGCGTGAACACCCTCCGCCGCTCCGCGCCCCCCCCTTGCAGAGGAGAAGCGACAGCGACCCGGCTTCAGCCCAGCTTTTCCGCCGCCAGCGCCTTCAGATCCACCTGGGGCCGCGCGCCGAAGTGGCTGATGATTTCCGCCGCACACAGCGCACCCAGCTTGAGTGACCGTTCCAGATCGTCACCACGCGCCTGCGCGTGCAGGAAGCCGGCCGCGAACAGGTCGCCCGCACCGGTCGTATCGACCACCGTCGCGATCGGCACCGCCGGTACCGTCGTGCGCTCGCCGCCGCGGATCGCGCACGCGCCCTTTTCGGCCAGCGTCACGACCACCGTCGGCACCTTGTCCTGCACCGCCGCAATGGCGGCATCCACGTCGCTCGTCTCGGTCAACGCCATGATCTCCGCCTCGTTGGCGAACAGCACGTCGATCAGGCCGGCGTCGATCAGCGCATGGAAATCGGCGCGATAGCGATCGATCACGAACTCCGCCGATAGCGTGAACGCGATCTTCCGCCCCGCACCGCGCGCCACGTCGATCGCCGCCCGCATCGCCGCGCGCGGCTCTTCCGGGTCCCAGAGATAGCCTTCGATATACAGATACGCGGCATCCGCGATCAGCGCGCGGTCGATCGCGGCCTCCGGCAGGAAGTGCGACGCGCCGAGAAACGTATTCATCGTCCGTTGCCCGTCGGGCGTCACGAAGATCAGGCAGCGCCCGGTGGTCGGCGCGCCGGCGCGCTCCGCCGTGTCGAAGCGGATGCCGGCGGCGCGGATGTCGTGCGCGAACACCTGTCCGAGCTGATCGTCGGCGACCTGACCGATAAAGGCGCACTTGCCGCCGAGCGCTGCGATGCCGGCCAGCGTGTTCGCCGCCGACCCGCCCGACACTTCGCGGCCGGGGCCCATCTTCGCGTACAGCGCGTCGGCATCTTCGGGGGAGAAGATCAGCTGCATTGCCCCCTTGGTCATGCCCTGATCGGTCAGGAAGGCGTCATCGGACTGCGACAGGATGTCGACGATCGCATTGCCGATTGCGACGACATCGTAGGTGGGCTGGCTCAAGACGGAAAACTCCCAGGAAAATCTGCCGCCGCCCTATCGGCGAAACACCGCCACCACAACGACCCGCCGTCGACCCGACGACGCCGTGTCCGTCTGCTCGACGCCTGCGCGCCCACAGCATCTTCGTGCGCGCAGGGGCGCGCAGAAGAAGGGCGATCTCACGTAAACGATCCTCACCATGTTGACCCCCCGTTGACCCGATCGCCACCGGGCGTCATCCCGGCAGCATGTTCACCGCGTTCTTCCTCTCGCTCGGCCAGCTCGGCGATGCGCGGATCATACGGGTGCTCGTCAAGTCGATGGCCGTGACGGTCGCGGTGTTCGCAGTACTGGGCGTCGCAACGTGGTGGGGCGTGCGGGCGCTGATCGCGCGCTGGTCTGCCGACGGCGCTGGCGGAATGGCCGCGGCAGCCACGGTCGTGATCCTGGGGCTGGCGTTGTGGCTGCTGTTCCGCGCGATCGCCATCGCCGTGATCGGGCTGTTCGCGGACGAGGTCGTGGAGGCGGTGGAGGCTCGCCACTATCCTGCCGCGCTCGCGACTGCGCGGCCGGTGCCGTTCGCGCGGTCGGCGGCGATGGGGATGCGATCGGCGGGGCGGGTCGTCGCCGTCAATGCCGTGCTGCTGCCGCTCTACCTCGTCCTGCTCGTCACGGGCATCGGCACTGCGGCGGCGTTCTTGCTGGTGAATGGCTGGCTTCTCGGTCGCGATCTGGGCGACATGGTCGCTGCGCGTCACTTCGATCGCGCAGGGCTGATCCAATGGCGTCGGCGGACGCGCGGACGGCGCTTCCTGCTCGGGCTGGCCGATGCAGCACTGTTCCTCGTGCCGGTGGTGGCGTTCGTCGCGCCGGTGTTGGGCGCGGCGATGGCGACGCATATGTTTCACCGGGACAAGACATGACACGGCTTCCCATCCCCGCCCTGAGCCTCACTCTGGCGCTCGCCGCCTGCGCAACCGCACCGGCGCCCGTCGCACGGACCGGCGCGGGGCGAGCACCGATGCCCTATACCAGCGTCGGACTGGAGCGTGTCCTCGGCCAGAGCGCTGCGGGATTGACGCAGTTGTTCGGCGATCCGGACGCCGACGTTCGCGAGGGTTCTGCGCGCAAACTGCAGTTCGGCAGCAACATCTGCATCCTCGATGCCTATCTCTACCCCAGCGGCAATACCGAGCCGAAGGTCACGTATCTCGACGCGCGCGAGCCGGACGGCAGCGCGATCGACCGCGCAAGCTGCGTTGCGGCGCTGACCCGTCGCAAGGAAGCACGCTAGCGGGCGTCGTTATTCCTCGCGCAACACCGTGACGTCGACGTCGAGCTCCTCCTCGCCCTCGCCCAGCCGCGATCCGGCGACCGGCGCGGCACTGATCGAATCGAGCCCGATCGCGACGCGGACATAGCCGTCCTCGGGGCTCAGGCCGGTACACGGATCGAACCCGATCCACCCGATATCTTCACACCAGGCTTCCGCCCACCCATGCGGCGCCGGCCGATGCACCCCACCCCCCAGCCGATAGCCGCTGACATAGCGCGCGGGGATGCCAAGCGATCGAGCGCCGGCAACGAAGACGTGCGCCAGATCGCGCGCCGTGCCGCTGCGTCGCACCATCGTCGCGGCGGCGGTGACGCCGGGCTGGCCGCGACCACGCTCGACCGCGAAGCCCTCCTTCACCGTCGCGTTCAAACGGTGGAGCGCACGGTGGGGTTCGGCGCCCTTGGTCGCGTCGCGGGCAAATGCCGCCAGCGTCTCGTCAATAGCCGTCTTCGGTGTCGAGCGTTGGAACACGGCCGGGGGCAAAGTTTCGTGAACGCCGTGGAGGACGCCGTCGGAGTGGCTGGTCACCACTTCCCCCTGCACCGCGATCTCAATCGTCTCCACCGGGCCATCGACGTAGAGCATCGTCACCGCGTTACCAAAGCCGTCGCGTCCCTCCCGCATCCGCGCATCGTGATCGACATCGATCCGCCAGCTTGCCACCGTCTGGTCGTGCGAATTCTGAGGATTGACGCGCAGCATCTGCACCAGCCGCGCCTGGGGTTCGGTGAACCGGTACACCGTGCGATGATCGATCGACAGCCGCATGGCCCGCTATCCTAGCTGAAGGTGAATTGCCGCCCGATCGCGGCATGCAGCAGGGCGTTCTCGTGAATGAAGGCCTGCAGATACTGATGCAGCCCCGCGGCAATGATTTCGCCCGACCGGGTCCGCGCCATCCGTGTCGCCCGCACCCGCGCCATGCGGTCCGCTTCTCCGTGCAGACCCGTCCGCCGCGCCAGCAGACCCAGCACATCGACCGTTTCCTCCACCGACGCCGCCAAACTACGTGGCAGTTCGGCGCGAGCGATCAGCAGGTCGATGACGTTGGCCGGCGTCAGGCCATCCGAATAGAGCCAGCGATACGCCGTCACCGCCGATACCGTCTGAAGGATCGTCGTCCACTGGTCGCGATCGACGACACCGCCGATCCGCTCGCCCGCCGGCAGCAGGATATGGTATTTCACGTCGAGCAGCCGAGCCGTGTTGTCGGCGCGCTCCACCGCCTGCCCCAGCCGAATGAACCATGTCGTCTGGTTGCGCAGCATTCGATGCACGGCGCCTTCGAACCCGCGCGTCTCGTTCTTTACCGCTTCGACCAGATCGAGCACCGCATTGGGGTCGTCCGCTGCCGGCTTGGCTTCGAACGTCAGCCACGCGCGGTTGATCGCCGCCCACGCATCGCGGGTCAGCGCGGTTCGCACCGCGCGCGCATTGTTGCGCGCCATGTCGAGGCAGCGGACGATCGATCCGGGATGGCTGTTGTCGACCGTCAGGAACCTTGCCACCTCGCGCCGGCGGACCTCGCCACCGCGCTCGGCGAACGTCTCGTCGGTTTCGGTCACCGCCAGCGCCGACGCCCATGCCGCCTGCCCCGCGGAACGCGGCGACAATACGTCGAGCCGCACCGTCGCCTCCACCAGCCGCGCGATGAAATCGGTCCGCTCGAAGTAGCGGCCCAGCCAGTAGAGCGACGATGCGGTACGGCTGAGCATCAGAGCGGCCCCTGCGACTGGGTCATGCCGCCCATCGTCTGCGTCTGTCCAAAGCCAAAATCCTGGGACTGCGCGATCACCGGATCGTCCATCAGCACGAAACTGTCCTTGGTGCCGCCGCCCTGGCTGGAGTTCACGACCAGCGAACCTTCCTTCAACGCCACGCGGGTCAGGCCGCCGGGCACCACCTGCACCATGTTCGCGCCGGTCAGCACGAAGGGGCGGAAGTCGACATGCCGCGGCGCAAGCCCGCTCTCCGCCAGCGTCGGCACCGTCGACAGCGCCAGCGTCGGCTGCGCGATGTAGCGATGCGGTTCCGCGATCAGCGCAGCGCGGAACGCCTCGACCTCCGCCTTCGACGCGGTCGGGCCGACCAGCATGCCGTAGCCGCCCGATCCGTCGACCAGTTTGACGACGACTTTCTCCAGATTGTCGAGGACGTATTGCAGCGCCTGCGGCTCGCGGCAGCGCCACGTCTCCACGTTCGGCAGCTTCGGCTCCGCCCCGGAATAGAAGCGGACGATTTCTGGCATGTAGCTATAGATCGCCTTGTCGTCGGCGATGCCATTGCCGGGCGCGTTCATGATCGCAACGTTGCCCGCGGCATAGGCGGCGATCAGCCCCGGCACGCCCAGCGCCGAGTCCGGACGGAACACCAACGGATCGAGGAAATCGTCGTCGATCCGGCGATAGATCACGTCGACCCGTACCCGCCCGGCGATGGTCCGCATCCACACGACATCGTCGTCGACGACGAGGTCCGCCGCCTCGACCAGTTCGATGCCCATGGAATCGGCGAGGAAACTGTGTTCGTAATAGGCGGAGTTATAGTGTCCCGGCGTCAGCACGACGCAGGTCGGCGCGGCGACCCCGAGCGGCGCGACCGACTTCATCGTCTCGAGCAGGCGATCGGGATAGCTGTCGACTGCGGCAACGCGGAAATTGCGGAACAGCTCGGGGCACAGCCGCAGCATCGCCTCCCGGTTCTCCAGCATGTAACTGACGCCGGACGGCGTGCGGGCATTGTCCTCCAGGACCCAGAACTCGTCGGGGCCCGTACGGACCAGATCGATGCCGCAGATATGCGCCCAGATACCGTGCGGCGGGCGCATCCCCGCGATCTCCGGCCGGAACTGCGGATTGCCGAGAACGAGGTCCTCCGGCAGCACGCCCTCTTTCAGGATGCGGCGCTCTCCGTACACGTCGTCCAGAAAGGCGTTGATCGCCTCGGTGCGCTGGATCAACCCTTCGGACAGGCGCGTCCACTCATCGGGCAGGAACACGCGCGGCACGATGTCGAACGGGATGATCCGCTCCGCCGCATCGCTTTCGCCATATACCGCAAAGGTGATGCCAAGCTGCCGGAACGTCGCCTCCGCGGAGCGTTGGCGACGGCGCAGTTCCTCGGGCGGGGTCGTCTCGATCCAGCGGGCGATCGCAGCCAGTTCGTCCCGCGTCGGCGGTCCGTCCTCGCCCCCCAGGATTTCGTCGAACGCCCTCGCCATATACCGATACGCCTCCGACGCGGGTTGAACGCTCATGCTGCGGGCAAACGCCGCACTGCACAAGAGGGGGGGACGGAGAAACCGACGTTCGGGCTTGAAATCGTCCGTGACGATGACCTCGCGAAGGTCATCCACCCGCCATGTTCTTGAGGATACCGGTCGTCAGCACCTGCGGCATGACAGTCGGCTCGGCCGCGCCTGGCGCGTACCACAGGTAGAGCGGCACGCCAGCGCGGTTGTGCGCTTCGATGAAGCGGCCCAGCGACGGGTCGCCGTCTGTCCAGTCGCCGACCAGTACCGTGACGCCGCGCTTCCGAAAGGCGTCGCGAACCGTGTCCGTCTCGATCGCGGTCTTCTCGTTGACCTTACACGTCAGGCACCAGTCGGCGGTGAAATAGGCGAACACGGGTTTGTTCTGCGCACGAAGTGCAGTCAGACGCGCCTCGCTGAACCGCTCGCCTGCATTCGCGACGGCAATCGCCTGCAGCGGCGCGGGGCGGACGAGCACGACCGCCACGATTGCGAGCGCCAGCGCGGGCCAAGCCGGCCACCACGCCCGCTCGCGGCCGGCATGTTGCCGCCGTCCGGTCCACCACAGGCCGACGGCTGCCAGCAACGTCGCCGCCAGCCCGATCGTCATGCCGTCCACGCCCGCCTGCCGGCCGAGGATCCACGCCAGCGCCAGCGCGGTCAGGAACATCGGGATCGACAGCACGCGCCGCAGCCGCTCCATCCACATTCCCGGTTTCGGCAGCCGTCGCCGCAATGCCGGCACGAAGCCCAACAGAAGGAACGGCAACGCGATACCCAGCCCTAGCCCCGCGAACACCAGCAGCGCCGCAATCGTCGGCAGCACGAGCGCCGCACCGAGCGCAGCGCCCATGAACGGCCCGGTGCATGGCGTCGCGACGAACGCCGCCAACGCTCCGGTGACGAACGCGCCCGCAGCGCCGCCTTCGCCCGCAAAGCGCGGCGTCGGCAGCTCGAACAGGCCCGCAAGATTGAGCGCGATACCCATCACCAGCAGCAACAGCACGCCGATCACGCGCGGGTCCTGCAACTGGAACGCCCAGCCGACCCGCGCCCCCGCCGCACGCAACGCCAGCAGCCCCGCCCCCAGCGCGAGGCACACCAACACGACACCCGCAGTATAGGCCAGCGCCTCTCCTCGCGCCTGCCGCTCGCTCGCCCCGCCCTTGGCGAGGCTCAGCGCCTTCAGGCTCAGGATCGGGAAGACGCAGGGCATGACGTTCAGGATCAGGCCACCGAGCACCGCGCCCGCGAACGCCAGCGCGGCGGTCGTCCATAGGCTTTCCACCATCGCCGCGCCGACCACGCCGGGCTTCGCCGTCAGCAGCAATCCCTGCCCGCCACCAGTCGCCAGCACGCCCGCAATCGTCGCAACCGGGGCCTTCGCCGCCACCTTCGTCTCGATCACCAGCCGGTCGCCGTCGCGCGTCGCCACCTGCGGCGCGGCCATATCGACGATGCCGTTCGCGGCCGGGTAGAAATACGCCTGCTCGACGCTCGCCGAAGCCGGCAACGGCACCGACAGGCGCAGCCGCCCGGCCTCCACCTTATACGTCGCGGCCGAACCCAGCGGTCGGGGCAGCGCTCGGCGCCACGTGTCGAACTGCGTCCGCGCCGCCGGTTCGATCGCCCCGTCGCCGACCGTCAGAACCGTCGCGAGTTCCTGTTGCTCTGGCACGCACAGGCTGAGCGTGCAGACCAGATAATCCAGCTTCACCCGCACGGGCAGCGTCGTCCCCGCCGCCAGTCCGGCCGGCACGTCCAGCGTGGTCAGCATCGCGAACGGCCGCTCGTAGACGTAGTTCATCAGCCCAGCGACGGTCAGCCGCCCCGGCACCGGATACGCCACCGCACCCGCCTTCACGCCCGCGGGCAGGCTCCACGCGAACTGCGTCGCGAAGCCCGCATCGCCCGGGTTCTGCCAATAACCGTGCCAGCCCTTGGCCGGCGTGGCCACGATGGCCAGCGCCACGCGCGATCCCGCGGCCGGCGCTTTACTCTCCGCGACGAGCCGCATCGGCAGATGCTTGTCCGTCTGCGCCCAGACGCCGGTCGGCATCAGCAGCATCAGGACCGTCATCATCCTGACCAACACGCGGTTCATGCCGACTCCGTTCTCGCGCCGATTGCCTCGCCGAAACAGGCGATCCATAGCGCCCTACAGTTTACGTCGCCCCGTACCAAGGACGTTCCCGACCGATGAAAGCGCCCCTGCCCGCCGCCCTGTGTGCCGCCCTCCTGCTGCTGTCCGCACCCGCCGCGGCCCAGACCGCCCCCGCCGCGGCCCCCGCCCCTTTCCCCGCGACCCCGCCGAAGCTGATCGTCGCGATCTCCGTCGACCAGTTCTCCGCCGACCTGTTCGCCCAGTATCGCAACCATTACACCGGCGGCCTCGCCCGGCTGCTGACCGGCGGCGTCTTTCCGTCCGGGTATCAGAGCCACGCGGCGACGGAGACGTGCCCCGGGCACTCGACGATCCTGACCGGCTATCGCCCCGCCAGCACGGGCATCATCGCCAACAACTGGATCGATCAGCGTGTCGGCCGTCCCGACAAGACCGTCTATTGCTCGGAAGACGAGAGCGTCGCTGGGTCCGATCATAACAGCTACACCGTCTCCGACATCCACCTGAAGGTCCCGACGCTGGGCGAACGTATGAAGGCGGCAGACCCGCGCAGCCGCGTGGTGTCGGTCGCGGGCAAGGACCGTGCGGCCGTGATGATGGGCGGACACAAGGTCGACGAACTCTGGTGGTGGGACGGCAAGACCTATGTCTCCTACGCCGGTCGCGCCGTGCCGCCGGTCGTGCAGCGCACCCGCGATGCGGTCGCCGCACTGCTCGCCCAGCCGCAAGCTGCGCTGCCCCTGCCCGGCTGGTGCAAGCCGCTCGACCGGCCGATCACGGTCGGCGATCAGACGCTCGGGCAGGGCCGGTTCGAACGCGCGGCGGGCGACGCGAAGGCGTTCCGCGCTTCCCCCGCCTCCGACGCGGCGGTGCTGGCGATGGCCGCCGGGCTGGTGCAGGACATGAAGCTGGGCGCCGGCCCCGCCGCGGACATCATCGCCGTCGGCTTGTCCGCGACCGATTATATCGGCCATTCGCGCGGCACGCAGGGCACCGAGATGTGCATCCAGATGGATCAGCTCGACCAGGCGCTGGCGGGCTTCTTCGCCGTGCTCGATGCGACCGGCGTCGATTACGAGGTGATGCTGACCGCCGATCACGGCGCGCACGACATGACCGAGCGGCAGCAACAGCGCGCGATGCCGATGGAGGCGCATATCGATCCGCAGGTGCAGGCGAAGGCGCTCGGCGCGGCGATCGGCCGCGACCTGAAGCTTGCCGGTCCGGTTCTGCTCGGCAGCGAAGGCGACGTGTACCTGTCCTCCGACCTGCCCACGCGAGAGCGTCCGCGCGTGCTGGCGGAGGCGTTACGCCGCTACCGCGCGATGCCGCAGGTCGCGGGTGCATACGACGCCAAAGAGGTCGCGGCGACGCCGATGCCGAGCGGCGCGCCGGAGACATGGACGCTCCTGCAAAAGGCGCGCGCGTCGTACGATACGCAGCGCTCCGGCGACCTTCTCGTGTTCCTGAAGCCCCGTGTCACCTCGATCGAGGTGCCCGCCGCCTATCATGTCGAGACGCACGGCAGCCCGTGGGATTACGATCGCCGGGTGCCGATCCTGTTCTGGCGCAAGGGCATGACCGGCTTCGAACAGCCATTGTCGGTGGAAACGGTGGACATCATGCCGACTCTGGCGGCCACGATCGGGCTGAAGGTCGCCGGACAGGACGGGCGCTGCCTAGACCTCGATCCGGGCCCAGCGGATATCTGTTCCCGCTAAAATCCTCCCCGGACCGGGGAGGTGGCGCACCGCAGGCGTGACGGAGGGACAGCCACTGGCCATGCCTGCCGCGGCCGGCCCTCCACCGCTCCGTGGCCCCCGTCTGGGAGGATTCACCGCGCCTCGTATGCGCGCAACCCCGGCCCCAGCCGGTTCGCACCGACTGCCAGCTTCTGGCCGCTCGCATTCGCCACGAAAGCCGGGCTGCGCGTCTCGCCGGGCGATAGGCGGGCGTCGTTGTCCTCCACGCGCAATCCGGTCGACGCGTAGGTCTTCGCCTCCGCCGACACTACGATCAGCCCCGACCAGTTTTCCTTGTTGCGCCCTTGTACGAAGGTGTTGCCCGCGATCAGACCGGTCGCACCCTCGGACAGGTCGATCATGTAATTGGTTTTGCGTCCCGCGGTATCGTCGAAGCTGTTGCCGGTGATCGTCACGGTCGGCACGCGCAGCTTGACGTAATGTCCGCCCGTTCCGCGTTCGAATCGGGAGTGGGTGATCGTCACGCGACCTTTGTTGGCGAGGTAGATCGCGTGCGAACAGCTCGGCGTCTCCTCGCACTGGCCTAGCCCGGCGAAGGTCGAATGATCGATCGTGATCGTCTGGCCGCTGGGATGGCCACCCAGGATCCCCTCCTGACTATCGAGGAACATCGAGTCGCTGACGGTCAGGTCGCCGATCTCGGTCCGGATGCCCGCGCCGTTGCCGTCCGCGACGCGAATGCCGCGGAACACCAGTCCCTCGACGCGAGAGCCGCGTCCACGCAACACCAGCGTCGCCTTGCCTTCGCAGGCGCCCCCCTCGAACACCGCGGTGCCGGGTGTCACCGCGCGGAAGGTGATGACGCCCCCCGCCTGGATCGCACAATCCTTGTAACGACCGGGCGCGACAACGATCGTGCCGCTGCCGTCGCGGATTTGATCGACGGCCTGCTGAAGGGTTGCGAACCCCTGCCCGGTTTCGGCGATCGTGAACGGCGCGCTCGACTGCGCCGCGGCTGGAGCCGCCAGCAGCAGGGCAAGAGAGAGGGTGGGACGCATCAGGGAAATCCTTTCGTCCCGCCCTGCGCCTCCCCATGCCGCTGCCGCCAGCCACAAACGCGGTTAACGTACGGGTCGCCGTGTCGCGTTCGTTACCGACCGGTGGCTTCGTGCCACGCCGGGACGCATCGTCGGGCTTACCTCGCGGCGGATCAGTCTTCTTTGCAACCCTGAACGTAACCCGTCGCCACCCTGTCGACAGCTGCAACCGCCATCGATCGGCAATCTACGCCATCTTCATGCAATCCACACCAGTCCCCTGCCGGCTAAGTCATTGATATTGCTCGTACCTAGTGTATGGCACGACTAGTGCAGTGATGTCGATGTCGCCAGAACGGGCGGCGCCAATATCACAGGGATCATCGTCATGTTCGCCCAACGCCCTCTTGCCTCGATCGTCACCGCCGCCGCTCTCGTCGTCGGCCTCGCGATGCCCGCCATCGCCGCCGCCAAGACACCGGTCGTCATCGTGCCCGCCAGCGTCATCGCCAACCCTGACGCCAAGCTGTGCATGCCGCGCTCGACCAGCCCGATCGTGGCAAAAGACAAGTCGCTGCCGGCGACGCTGTGCCAGACGGTCGAGGCGTGGGCGGCCCACGGCGTGACGGTGAAGGCGAAGTAACGCCGATCGTACCGCCGCAACCCGGTTCCCGAACATCCCGCTTGGCGGGAGAGGTCACGCTCTCGCCATAACCTCTCCCCCTCCCTGAACAGGGAGGGGAGCTTTTTGCCCTCGAACGGACAAAGCGCTTGTTAGTCCAGGTTCGGACGCAACCAGCGTTCCGCCTGACGCGCATCGACGCCGCGCCGTGTCGCATAGTCTGCGACCTGATCCTGCCCGATCCGCGCCACGCCGAAATACTCGGCCTCGGCATGTCCGAAATAGAAGCCGCTGACGGCAGCGGTCGGCAACATCGCGAAGCTTTCGGTCAGCTCCAGCCCGGTATTTGCCTCCGCATCCAGCATATCGAACAGCGTGCGCTTCAGCGAGTGTTCGGGACAGGCCGGATAGCCCGGCGCCGGACGGATACCGCGATACTGCTCGCGCACCAGCGCCTCGTTGGTCAACTGCTCGCCCTGCGCATAACCCCACAGATCGGTGCGGACATGCGCGTGCAGCCGTTCCGCGAACGCCTCCGCCAGACGATCCGCCAGCGCCTTCAGCAGGATGTCGTTGTAATCGTCATGATCAGCCTTGTAGCGCACGAGATGCGGCTCGATCCCGTGGATGCCGACCGCGAAGCCGCCCATCCAGTCGCCCGCCGGATCGATGAAATCGGCGAGGCTCATGTTGGCGCGTCCCTCGCGCTTGGCGATCTGCTGGCGCAGGAACGGCAGCCGCACCGTCGCCTCCTGCGTGCGATCGAGGTTGGGGATGTGGAAGCCGTCGGGGATGCTCGCGCCATCCGGGCTGCGATGAGATTCGCGATGTTCGGTATAGACCCAGACATCATCGTCGTGGCGATGGCAGGCCCACAGCCCGGCGACGCCGCGGGCGGTCAGCCACTTCTCGGCGATGATCCGGTCGAGCATTGCCTGCGCGTCTTCGTACAGCCCGCTCGCGCTTTCGCCGACGACCTCGTCGGTCAGGATCGCCGGGAAATTGCCCGCCAGTTCCCATGCGCGGAAGAACGGCGTCCAGTCGATATAGCCGCGCAGATCGGCGAGGTCCCAGTCGTCGAACCGATGCACGCCCGGCTGCGCCGCCGGCGGTGCCTTCAGCGCCATGTCGACCTTCAACCCACGCGCGCGCGCCTCGGCGAGCGGCAGCAGGTCGTTCTGCCCCTTGCCCGCACGCGCCACGCGCACCTTCTCGTATTCGGCCGCGATATCGAGGACATAGGCATCGCGCTGCGTATCGCTGACCAAGGTCGTCGCGACACCCACCGCGCGCGAGGCGTCGAGGACGTGCACGATCGGCCCGTCATAGGCCGGCGAGATGCGCAGCGCGGTATGCACTTTCGACGTGGTCGCGCCGCCGATCAGCAGCGGCATCGTCATGCCTGCGCGCTTCATCTCCTCCGCCACCGTCACCATCTCGTCCAGCGACGGGGTGATGAGGCCGGACAGCCCGATCATGTCGGCGTCGTTCTCGTTCGCCGCCTCGAGGATTTTTGTCCACGGCACCATTACGCCCAGATCGACCACGTCGAAGCCGTTGCACTGGAGCACGACGCCGACGATGTTCTTGCCGATGTCGTGAACGTCGCCCTTCACGGTCGCCATCACGATCTTGCCCTTGCCCTTCGCACCCGGCTCCTTCGCCGCCTCAATGAAGGGGAGCAGATGCGCCACCGCCTTCTTCATCACGCGGGCCGATTTCACGACCTGCGGCAGGAACATCTTGCCCGATCCGAACAGGTCGCCGACGACGTTCATGCCGTCCATCAACGGCCCCTCGATCACCTCGATCGGCCGTGCGAACTGCTGGCGGCATTCCTCGGTATCGTCGACGACATGCGCGTCGATGCCCTTGACCAGCGCATATTCCAGCCGCTTCGTCACGGGCAGGCTGCGCCACTCCGCCGCCTGCTTTTCCGCCGCCGCATCGGTGCCGCGATACTTCTCCGCCAGCGCGACCAGCCGGTCGCCCGCCTCCGGATCGCGGTTGAGAACGACGTCCTCGCACGCCTGACGCAGCTCGGGATCGATCGTATCGTACACGTCGAGCTGGCCAGCATTGACGATGCCCATGTCCATGCCTGCGGGAATGGCATAGTACAGGAACACGCTGTGCATCGCGCGCCGCACCGGCTCGTTGCCGCGGAACGAAAAGCTCAGGTTCGAGAGTCCGCCAGAGATATGGCAATGCGGGCAGCGCGCCTTGATCTCGCGACACGCCTCGATGAAGTCGACCGCGTAGTTGTTATGCTCCTCGATCCCCGTTGCCACCGCGAACACATTGGGATCGAAGATGATGTCCTCTGGCGGAAAACCGATCGTCATCAGCAGCTTGTAGGCGCGCTCACAGATCTCGACCTTGCGCGCCTGCGTATCCGCCTGACCGACCTCGTCGAACGCCATCACGACGACCGCGGCGCCGTACGCCATGCACTTCTTCGCCTGGGCCAGGAATTGCTCTTCGCCCTCCTTCATGCTGATCGAATTGACGATCGGCTTGCCGGACACGCACTTCAGCCCCGCCTCGATCACGCTCCACTTGGAGGAATCGACCATGAACGGGATGCGGGCGATATCCGGTTCCGCCGCGATCAGCTTCAGGAACGTCGTCATCGCGTATTCGGCGTCGAGCAGCCCCTCGTCCATATTGACGTCGAGCACCTGCGCGCCCGATTCCACCTGCTGCAACGCGACCTCGACCGCGGCCGGGTAGTCGCCCGCCATGATCAGCTTCTTGAACCGGGCAGAACCCGTAACGTTCGTTCGCTCGCCGATGTTGACGAACTGGGTGGCGGAGTTGGTCACTTCAAATTCCCGTCATCCCGGCGAACGCCGGAATCTCGTAGTTACACAGCGTGCCCTTCGCGGCACGACACCCCGGCGTTCGCTGGGGTGACGCAAACAAGCGTCACGCCGCCATCGTGAACGGCTCCAGCCCCGCCAGCTTGGTCTGCACCGGCGGTGCGCCCGGCACGCGCGGCTTCAGGCCGCGCACCTTGTCGGCCATCGCCTTGATATGTGCCGGCGTGGAGCCACAGCATCCACCCAGCACGTTGACCTGCCCCGCCATCGCCCATTCGCCGACCAGCCCCGCCGTCGTCGCCGGTGCCTCGTCATATGCGCCCAACTCGTTGGGCAGGCCCGCATTCGGATAGATCATGATCAACGTGTCGCAAATCTCCGACAGCGTCTTCACGTGCGGGCGAAGCTGCTCGGCCCCGAACGAGCAGTTCAGCCCGATCGTCACCGGCTTCGCATGCCGCACCGCATGCCAGAACGCCTCGACCGTGTGCCCGGACAGGTTACGGCCCGACAGGTCGGTCAGAGTCATCGACAGCATGATCGGCACGTCACGGCCCAACGCCTCGCCCGCCTCGATCGCGGCCATGATCCCGGCCTTGGCGTTCAGCGTGTCGAACACCGTCTCGATCAGAATGAAGTCGACGCCACCCTCCAGCAGCGCGTCGGTCTGCTCGCGATACACCTGCTTCAGATAGTCGAAGTCGATCTCGCGATAGCCGGGATCGTTGACGTCCGGCGACAGCGACAGCGTCTTGTTCGTGGGCCCGATCGCCCCCGCCACAAAGCGAGGACGCCCGTCGCGCGCGGCATATAAATCCGCCAGCCGCCGCGCGATCTTCGCGCTTTCGATGTTGATGTCGCGGACCAGATGCTCGGCACCATAATCCGCCTGCGAGATGATGTTCGCGCTGAACGTGTTGGTCGACACGATGTCCGATCCCGCGTCCAGATATTCGCGCGTGATCGTCTCCGGCACCTCCGGCTTCGTGATAGCCAGAATGTCGTTATTGCCCTTCTGGTCGTGCGCGAGCCCCAGCGTGCCGGCATAATCCTCCTCCGACAGCTTCCAGTTCTGGATCTCCGTCCCGAACGCGCCGTCCGTGATGAGGATACGCTTCGCCGCCTCGGCGAGGAACGCCTGACGGATGCTCACGCCGCCACCTCCTGCGCCCTAGCCTGAGCACGCACGCCAAGCAGGTGGCAGATCGCGAACGCCAGCTCCGCGCGGTTGAGCGTGTAGAAGTGCAACTGCTTGCATCCCCCCGCATACAGCCGCCGCGACAATTCCGCCGCCACCGTCGCCGCGACCAGCTGCCGTGCCGCCGGGTGCGCATCCAACCCGTCGAAAAGCCGACCCATCCACGCCGGTACGTCGGTGCCGCACATCGCGCTCATCCGCTGCACGCTGGCGAAGTTCGACACCGGCATGATCCCCGGCACGATCTCCGCCGATATACCCGCGGCGGCGACGGCATCGCGGTACCGGAAGAACGTCTCCGGCTCGAAGAAGAACTGCGTGATCGCACGGTGCGCGCCCGCGTCCAGCTTGCGCTTCAGGTTGTCGAGGTCCGCCGCCGCATCCGCAGAATCCGGGTGGTTCTCCGGATAGGCTGCGACCGAGATTTCAAAGGGGTGCAGCTTGCGCAACCCGGCGACGAGCGCCGCCGCGTTCTCGTACCCGCCCGGATGGCTGGCGAACTTCGTCCCCGCTTTAGGCGAGTCGCCGCGCAGCGCGACGATGTGGCGCACGCCCGCCGCCCAATACTCCTCGGCGACCTGATCGATCTCGTCACGCGTCGCCTCGACGCAGGTCAGATGCGCCGCCGCCGCCAGCGACGTGTCACGCTGGATACGCGCTACCGTCGCATGCGTCCGCTCGCGCGTGGTTCCGCCTGCGCCGTAGGTGACCGACACGAAGCGGGGGCCCAGCGGCTCCAGCGTCCGAACCGACTCCCAGAGCTGCTCCTCCATCTTCTCGTTTTTCGGCGGGAAGAATTCGAACGACACGTCGAGATCGCCGCCGACATCCGCGTAAAGCGGCGATTCCAGCGCGCACCGCGCCTCCGCGAGCTGGTTGACCGAGATCGTCATGCTGCCTTCACCTCACGCAGATGCACGCCGGGTTTTTGCCCCAGCCACAATTTCACTGTCAGTTCCCCGCCGTCGAGTACGTCCGTTCTCGCCGGGGTCAGCCCCGCCGTCTCGAACCAACCCTCGATCTGGGCATCCGAAAATCCCAACCGGACATGCGCGTCGCGCGTCCGCAATTCCTCGCGATCGTGGCTTGCGAAATCCGCGATCAACAAACGCCCGCCCGGCCCCAACGCCCGCGCCGCTTCCGCAATTGCGGCACCCGGCTGCTGCGCGAAGTGCAGCACATGATGCAGGATCGCGACATCCGCCGCCTCGTCGTTTACCGGCAACGCGTAAAGATCGGCCTGCCGCAACTCCGCATTCATCACGCCTTCCAGCTTGGCGCGGGCCAGCCGCAGCATTTCCGAGCTGCGGTCGATACCCAGCGCGTGGTGGGCGCGGCCGGCGAACAGCTCCAGCATGCGGCCCGTGCCGGTGCCGATATCGATCAGCGTGCCGACATCGCCCTTGCCCAGCGCGGTCTGCATCGCGGCCTCGACCTGTTCCTCGGCGACGTGCAGCGAACGGATCGCATCCCACTCACGCGCATGGCTCTCGAACCAGGACGCTGCCGCCGCCGCACGGTCCGCCCGCACCGCCGCCAGTCGCGCCGCGTCCGTGCCGCTATCCGGCTGTCCCCAAGTGTCCAGCGCCGCAGCGATTGGCGCTACGATCTCTGCCCGCCCGAGCACGACGAACACCCAGCTGCCTTCCTTACGCCGCTCGGCGAGCCCGGCATCGCACAGGATCTTGACGTGCCGCGACACGCGCGGCTGGCTCTGCCCCAGCACCTGTGCCAGTTCACCAACGGACAGCTCCATCTGCCGCAGCAGCGCCATGATGCGGAGCCGGGTGGCGTCGCCAAGAGCACCAAAGATGTCGAGTGGGTCAACCATGTCGCATCAAGATATAAAGATATCTTTATATGGGGTCAATCAGCCATTGTCGTGGACCCGAATGCTTTCGCTCGCGTTCCGACCTCTCGACGCGCGTAACCTGCGTCAATGAAACGGGAGGAACCCTGATGAAGAAGCTTATCGTTCCCGCGCTAGCGGCTATCGCACTCGCTGCTTGCAGCCAGAACGCCCAGAACGAGACGTCGGAAGCCGCCAACGCCGTCGCCGCCGACACCGCCGCGACGACGGCCAATGCGGTGGGCGACGTCGATGCCGCCACCGATCGTGCGCTCGGCTCGGCCGAAGCGAACCTCGATAACGCGGGTGCGAACGTGGAGCGGGGCGCGGACCGTGCGGGCGACAGCATCGAGAACGGCCTCGACCGTACGGGAGCGGCGATCAGCAACGGTGCCGATCGCGCCGCCGACGCCACCGGCAGCGCGCTCGAAAAGGCTGGCGCCAAGTTGAAGGATTAAGACCGGGATGCGCCTCGTCGGCCTGATTGCCCCTGCCCTACTCGTCGCCGCCTGTTCGGGCGGAGAGGAGCAGCCAGGAACGGTGACGGCGGACGAGGCGCGCCAACTCAACGAAGCCGCGGCAATGCTCGATGCGAACAGCGTCGAACTGAATGCCGTGACGAACGATCGGGACGTACAATGACCCTGTTGCGCCGCCTTGGCTCCACCGACATCAAGATCGCGCCGCTGGTGCTGGGTGGCAACGTCTTCGGCTGGACCGCCGATCGTGCCCCGAGTTTCGCCGTGCTCGATGCTTTCGTCGCGGGTGGCGGCACGATGATCGACACGGCGGATGTTTATTCGGCATGGGTCGAAGGACACGATGGCGGCGAATCCGAAACCGTGATCGGCGAATGGCTGAAGCGGTCCGGCAAGCGCCACGCAGTGCAGATTGCGACGAAGGTCGGGATGCTGCCCGTGAACGGTGAGAAGCTGTCGCCGGCCAACATCGCCGCCGCGTGCGACGCTTCGCTGCGCCGGCTCGGGAGCGACTACATCGATCTATATTATGCGCATCAGGACGATGACGACACGCCACAGGAGGCAGTGCTGGAAGCGTTCAGCAGCCTGATCGACGTGGGCAAGGTGCGCGTGCTCGGCGCGTCCAACTTCTCGGCGATGCGATTCAAGTCCGCCAACGACGCCGCGACAGCTGCCGGGTTGCCGCGGTACCATGTGCTCCAGCCGGAATATAACCTGATCAGCCGCCACAAGTTCGAAGGAGAGTTGCAGGATTATTGCGTCACCGAGAATGTCGGCGTCCTGCCCTATTATGGTCTGGCTGCGGGCTTTCTGACCGGCAAATATCGCAAAGCCGAGGACTTCGGCCAAAGCGTTCGTGGCGCCCGCATGGGCGATCGGCTGGCCGCCGGCGAACCCGTGCTGGCGGCGATGGACGCGGTCGCGGCCGAAACCGGCGCATCGCTCGCGACGATCGCCCTCGCGTGGCTGATCGCACAGGACGGCGTCACGGCACCGATCGCCAGCGCCTCGAAGCCGGAGCAGTTGCCGGAACTGTTGGCGGCGATGACGCTGGAGCTGAACGAGGCGCAGCTTGCGCGGCTCGTCGAAGCAGGCGCCTGACCTCGACTCACGCGATCAGGCCGCCTTCCTCCGCACCCTTGGCCAAGACCCGACCCATCGCTTCGAACAGCTGGTCCATCGCCACCGGTTTGAAAATCACATCGTCAGCACCGGCCGCCAGGCATCGCTCGCGCAGGTCGAGCGCGGCATCGGCGGTGACGACGATGATCGGTACCCGTCCCTTGTCGTCGCCGCGCGCGCGGATGTGCTGGATCGCCGTCACGCCATCCATACCGGGCATTCGCAGATCGATCAGGATCATGTCCCAACGCTGTGCGGCGATCATCGCCAGCCCCTGTTCGGCATCTTCCGCCTCGAACATCGTCGCACCGGCGACATCCAGCATGTCGCGAACGACGCGCCGGTTCATCCGGTCGTCCTCGATAAAGAGGACTTTCATGATGCCGCCGACCCGGGCGGTACCTGCTGTGTTGATCGGGTCATACGCTTTGATACGCGTCAAGCCGCCTCGGACACAAGTCGATCCGTACCGGAGGCAATGGTTTGTGCGACGAATATTTTCGCGATCAACGCTGCGCCCGCGATTGGTCGAGGCACGACGCGGGTTGCACCGGTGTGGTCGGCTATCGCCCTTACATCTCCGGGGTTTCTCCAGAGCAATGTCGTTTCAGCGAGGCCAGCAGCGGCGGCGATCCGCGTCACCTGCTGCAGATCGGCATCCACCGTCGCGTCGTCGATCAGTACCCGTCGGACGCCGCCTTGCTGCAGCAGGGTGACCGCCTCGGCAGTCGTGGCCGCATAGGCGAGGGGCCCGGTATGACGCGCGAGCAAGGACGTCCACATCGCGCGGGCGATCGGGTTGCGCTCGACCACCAGAAAATCGGGACGTGCCAGTTCGCTGCTGACGCAGTCAGCGGGCGCCGGAGCGGCTCGGAGCGGGAGCGTAACGGTAAAGGTTGCACCGTTGCCTGGCTCGCTGCTGACCATGACGTCTCCGCCCATCGCTCGTGCAAGCTTGCGACAGATCGTCAGGCCCAATCCCGTGCCGCCGAACCGCCGCGTCGTGCTGGCATCCGCCTGACGGAATGACTCGAAGATTTGGCCCAGTTTGTCCGGCGGGATACCGATGCCCGTGTCGGACACGGTGATCGCGACCGCCTCACCCGTTCCGGTCGCGATCAGCCTGACCTGCCCCGCGTCGGTAAACTTCAGCGCATTCGACAAAAGATTGAACACGATCTGCCGCGTCCGTGCCGCATCGCCGATCACCCAGCCCGGACAGTCGTCGAGCTGCGCCACGAAGCTCACGCCCTTCGTGCGCGCCTGCTCCTCCCAGAGGCGGCTTGCTTCGACGAGGGTAGCGGCAAGGTCGAAAGCGGCTTCCTCGATGGTGAGGTTCCCCGTCTCCATCTTCGCGACATCCAGGATATCGTCGACCAGCGCTCGCATCGTCATGCTCGCACCGTGAACCACCCCCAACCGATCACGCATCAGCGGCGCGAGCGCAGGGTCGGACAGCATCACCTCCGTCATGCCCAGAATGCCGTTCAATGGCGTGCGGATCTCATGGCTGGTCGTCGCCAAGAACTCGGTCTTTGCAGCCAGTGCGCGCGACAGGGCTTCGTTGCTCTCGCCCAGTTCGGCGTTGGCCGCGCGCACCTCGTCACGGCTGCGACGGATCGACACCAGCGCAAAGACGAGCAGTCCGACGATGATCGCAGCGGCGCCGGCGCCGCCATAGAAGATCGTCCGCTGCGTACTGGCACGCGTCTGTTCCAGCTCGATACGACGCTGCAATTCCTGCCCGCGCAACGTCGCGATGCGCAGTTCCTGATTAGTGAAGTCAAAGCGCGCGGCCATCAGCGCGGTGCTGGTCGTCGTGGCGAGCCGGGTAGCGTCGTCGTCGATCCGCTTCATCGCCGCCAGATGCGCAAGGGCGAGGTCGGCGCGCCCCATCCGGCGATAGATCGTATAGGCTGTCTCGTGCGGCTCCCGAAGACTGAGCGTCGTCGTGCGAAGGTCGACGCCCGCGAAGCTGCGGTCGATCAGCCGCGCCGCGCCCGGCAGATCGCCGTGCTGCAACGCAGCCTGTGCCGCCACGGCCAGGACTTGCGGACGCCAACCGGCACCGTCACCGCTGATGCTGATCGCATTGGCTTCTGTTATCGTGTGCGCAGCCTGCTCTGTTTTGCCCCGTTTAAGTTGGTTCCGAGCCATGTTGACCAGCAAGCGCACACGAGACGCCGGACTGCGGATTTCATCGGCAGCATCCATTGCCAGCTTGAATTGCTGAGACGCTTCATCAAGCCGACCCATCTCCTGCAACGCTGCGGCCCGACCGTTCCGCAGGGCGATCATCAATCCCGCATCACCTTGATACAGATCGAGCGCCTGTTTCAGGTACCGAAGTGCGCCATGGCTGTCTTTTGCATCGCTGTAGAGTGTCGCGATCAATAATAACGAGATGGCTTGGCTACGCGTGTTATGCACACCACCAAATATACGAAAAGCTTCCTGATAGTCTTTAAGGGCTCCTGCAGGCTCGATCCGCGCACCATGAAGCGATCCCCGGGTCATTAGGATATCGCCCATCAATTGCGTTTTTGGACCATACCGGCGAGCCAAATGGAAGGCTGCGTCGAGTGGTACTGTCGCGCGTTCCTCCTCACCCAATCGATAACTGGCTTCGGCCTGGAGCCACAAGGCTGCTGCCAACGTCATGCCAGTCACCGGGTTGACGGATGCTCGACGAGCCTGTGCCGCTGCACGGATCGCCACTTCTCGCGCGGATGATGCATCAGCCAGCATCAACCTTTTGGCTCGATCCACATCGGTCGCCGCCACCGCGGCCGCATCAGACTGTGGTGATTGGGTGGCGGTTACCCTTGGCGCTGCAACAGCGGGCGATTGATCCGCGACCATCGCGACGGTCATCAGCACCGCTGCGAATAGGGCCCGCAACATCATGATGCGCGCCGATGACCCGTTGTCAGGTTCAGCAACTTGGCCGGAGCGCTGACGAAAACGCGCGCCTGATCCCGCGCGAGGAACTCCAGCAGGATCGGCAGATCGATAGGCCGACTGATGAGGAAGCCCTGCGCCACGTCGCAGCCCATCACGGATAAAAGCGCTAACGCGGATGCCGTCTCCACGCCTTCGGCGACCACCTCCATCTCCATCGCATGCGCCAGGTCGATCGTGGATCGGACGATCAGCGGGTCGCGGTTGGAACTGGTCAGCTGGGTCACGAACAGCTTGTCGATCTTCAACTCGCTGGCAGGCAACTGCTTCAGATAGGCGAGCGACGATAAACCTGCCCCATAGTCGTCGATGGCGATGACGATGCCGATGTCCGCGAACCTCTTGAGATGCCCTATCGCGCTCTGCGGATCGCGGATCACCGCAGTCTCGGTAATCTCGAAGCCGATCTTCACGCCGCTGCTCTGGATCAGCGCGCAGGCGCGGCGGACGAAGCGAGCGTCGGACAACAGGACGCCGGATATGTTCACGAAGACCGGAATGTCATGGCCCCTTGCGGCCAGCACCCTTTGATCCTTGATGACTTGCTGGATGGTCCAGACCGTCAGGTCGACGATGTCGTGCGACTCTTCCGCGAGTGCGATGAAGTCGCCCGGCATGACCAGTCCGCGCACGGGATGGCGCCAGCGGATCAGCGCCTCGACGCCCGATACGACTTGGCGGCGAAGATGCAGCTTGGGCTGATATTGCAGGAACAGTTCACCCTTGCCGATCGCATCCCGCAGGTCGCGCCCAAGGCTGGCGCGATCAGGCGGTGTCGTACCCCGCGCCAGATGCCGCACCACCGGCGCACGTGTCTCTCGCGCCGCTTCACACGCGCGCTCTGCTTCGTCGAGCAGGCGCACGTCGTCATGGAGGGTCACCGGAAGCGTCGCGGAGCCCAGCACCAGCTCTATGGAGTAGGGTTCACCATCGACGTCGAAAGCCGCCTCGAACGCCGCGTCGAGGCGTGCGACGATGGTCTCCACCGCCTCAAATTGTACGCTCGCCAGGGAAACTTCGACGCGGTCCCGGCCGGCGGTGACGATGACGGCATCGGGCACGAGTTCAGCGACCCGGAGGGCAATATTTTCGGCCAACATATTCGCGCGCACGATACCGACATGGCGGCGAAGGATCGGAAGATTGGAGATCGTGAGAACGATCAACGCGCAACAACAGTCGGTTACCGAGGCCAAGCTGGTCGGCATCGGCGTACCGCCATCGGCACGACGGATCGGCGTGGGGGAGACGAACTCGCTCACTGCCGGGTCGCGGTCGCAGCCGCCGCAAGAGGGAATGCGCGCTTCATCTAGCAACCACCTAGAAGGCAGCTCATGAAAATTGCGTTAAGCCGAGCTTCATCTCCGGTCGTCGCAACCACCGCTGCAACCGGTTGTGCAATGGTGAAACGTGCATTAACCTCGGCGAAGCGCCCAACGAGGCGCTTTTGGGAGACAAAACATGCTGCGTTTCATTCTCGCGCTGATCCACGTCGACGGCATCAAGCCCTGGTAACGAGATCGGCCCGGTCTTGCGTCGATTGACGACAAGACCGGGCCGAACTTCTTAGCGCCTGCGCTTAGGTGCGACATCTGACCGCGGTGTTTTTTGGGTACCGCATGCTCGGCCGCTGTGACGGCCTCGAGCGCTAATCACATCGACAGGGAAAAGCGCGGTCGCTTCGATCGCGGGCATCGCTGATGCGTGGTCCATTGCGAGCAACGGGCAGCGCCTTCGCACCGCCCGGCCCATCAATAATCCTTCGAATAGCGCAGGCTGCCGCTTGATCCGCCGAACGATCCGGTCGAGGTCAGCAGGCTGAGCGCCTTGGTCAGGGCGATCTCCAACTGTGTCGCAGTGAAGCCGCGCGCATCGGTCACGATTTCGACATAGATGTTGTCCGTCAGGTACTTGCCTGCTGCCAGGCTCGTCCCGCGGCCGGTCGCCTCGTCCGCCCCGAGGACGCGTAGGCGATCGAATCCGGTCGCCGAGCGCAGCTTGCCGAGCGGATTGAGTCCGCCGCCCCCGGATCCGCGCAGTGAATTCAGGGCCGAGGCCAACTGGATCGCCTCCGTCGCCGACAGATTTTCCGGGTTCGTCCCGAACAGCAGGCGACTCAGCACCTCGTCCTGCGGCAGGTTCGGGGTCGAGGTGAAGCTGATCTGCGGACGCTGACCTGTGCCCGTAACGTTGATTACGGCGGTAATCCCGTCGGTCGTCGTCGTCGCCTGGATGTTGATGTCCGGATCGGTCAGCGCGCCGCCGCGGAAGCGGATCGTCCCGCGGTTTACGTCGAAGCGCTTGCCAGAGAACGAATAGGTGCCACGGACCAGATCGAGGCCGCCGGTGATGACCGGTGCTGCCGACGTGCCGCCGATGCGCAGGTCCATCTCCCATTCGGACTCCAGCCCCATGCCGGACACGAACAGCTGGTTCTCCGCTCGCACCCGCAGATCGAGCTTGAACAGCCCCGGCGGTGTCGCCGGCACGGGCCGGTCGGTCGGCCGCGCGATGCGGATCTGGCTGCGGCGGCGAATACCGGTCAACTCCGGCACCTCCGCCTGACCCTGTCGAATGATCTGGTAGCGCGCGTTGGGGATGGTCAGCTCGCCCTGGATCAGTCCGCCCTGGGGCCCGTTCGTCAGCCGCACCGTACCGCTGCTTGTCGCCGCCAGCGCGTCGCTGTTGGCAAGCCGCGCATTGTCCAGCGTCGCGGTCAGGTCGATCGGATAGCCGCTATCCGCCGCCAGCCCGATCGAGCCCTTGGCCTGCACCGTGCCGTCACCGGCACGGGCGTTCAGCGTCGTGATCTCCAACCGATCGTTGTTGAACCGCCCAGCCAACTGCATCCGCGACAGTCGCGTACCATAGGTTTCGTTGTCGTAGGTGAGGTTGTCGGCGCGGATCAATCCGTTGAGCCGCGGTGCGGACACCCGCCCGCCGAAATCCGCCGCCACCGCAATCGGACCGGTCAGCTGCTGGTTCGGCAACGCCGCGAAGGAGAACAGCAGCGAGGACGGACCGTTATAGCGGATGCCGCCCGCGAGTGGCGCGGACATCAGCCGCGTCATCCATGACCCCGCGCCCGGTGGCAGCGGCCGGAGCGTCGCGAGCATGCGACCGACCACGGTCGGTCCGCTCTTGACCAGCGCGCGTGCCTCGCCGCCGTCGCCCTGGAGACGACCCGCGAACACTACGTCAACCGGCGTCGAAATCGCCGCCAATCCGGTCCGTCGGAACTGCGACACGGTGATCCGCGCGTCGGCTGTCGGGAAGGACGCGCCCGAAGCCTGCGCATAGTCGAGGCTGCCCGTCGCCGTTCCCGACACGCCGAGGTTCGGTACGAACGCAGAGGCGATCGACAGATCGAGACGGTCGAGCCGGACCTGCGCGGTCGTGGCGCTACCGTACGCGCCCGCCAGCCGCACCGAGCCACCCGCACCGCCACCCTGCCCTGCGCCGAAGTCGATGCGGGTCGGGGCGAGCCGGTACGTGCCACGATCCGCACGGATCCGGGCGGGATTCGCGGTCTTGAAGGTGATGCTGTTGGCCATCCCTTGCAGCGCGACGAGATAATCGTTCGGGCTGAGGCGGGCATTCATCGCCACGCGGAACGGCACGCCGTTCGATCCGGTCAGCAGCGCCTGTGCACTCCCGCGTCCGCCGACATAGTTCACCTTCGCCCGTGCGGACTGGATGACGGTCGGACCGTAACGCGTATCGGCAAGCTGCACGTCCGCGATCACCTGCGGCGCATTCGGGAACACCACGACGCTGGCATCGACGATCGCGCGGCCGATTGTGAAGTCGACCTGACCCGGCACCGTCGCGTTGTAGGCGCGGGCAGCGACGTCGGCACGCTGATAACCGCCCTGATTGGCGAGCTTGACGTTGCCGTTCATGCCGCGCCCGTTGAACAGCAGCGCACCCGCGAACGGCCCCGCCGCGGTCTGGACGACCCGACCATTGGCGGTGATCCCTGCGAACACCACCCGGCGGACGTCGACCGCCAATTGTGCCCCCGGTCGCACCAGGACGTCGGCAGTGAACGGGCCATAGTTGGTGCCGCCGCTCGCAGTGACGGCATAGGCACCACCCCGGCCGACGACTCGGGCGTTCAAATCGACCAATCCGACACCGACACCCGGGCGTGGTGCGCGCAGCACCACGACGGGCGAAGTCGCCGAGCCGGTGATGCGAGCGAACAACGGGCCATATTGGGTGGAAAACGCGTCCGCATCGATGGCCACCTCGCCGTTCTTGGGGTCGAACCGCCCCTGCCCGCGGGTAATGCGGAACTGTGGTGCGTTCATCCGCAGGTTGCGGAACGTCACGACGCCTTCGGGGCTGTAGCCGATGTCGGCGCGCACCACGGCATTGCCGCCGAGGAAGTTGCGGGCACCGTCATTGAACAGCTGCGTCGTCTGAGCCGCCACCCGCCCGGTGATGCCGAAACCGCCGTTCGGACCCGGCACCAGTTTGGCGTCGGTGGTGATGTTGAGGATGCCGACGGAATCGACGCGATAGTTGTTGACGCGCCCCTTCAGCGCACCCGTGTACCGGCCCGTCTGCATGTTCGCGACGACGATCGCTGTGGCGTCTATGTAGTCGGAACGAATGCGCAGGTTATCGGACAGGATGTTGGGCATCGAGATCGCGAAGTCGCCATTGATGCGGACATTGTTCGCCAGCCCGCCCACTGCCGCGTTCAGCCCGACGACGCGGCGCGCGCGAGCGTTCACCGGCACCAGGATGCGGTCGCTGTTCACGCGGGCAAGACCCTCGGCGTAGAGGTTCTCGACGCCCATCTCGCCGAATCCAATCGCCGCCGCGGAGATCTTGTAGTCCACGGTCGGCGTCGCGAACGACCCGTCCAGCACCACGCGCGCGTTCACGTCGCGGCCGCGCAGATTCGGCGCGATCGCACCCGGCGTCAGCAACCGGGCATTGACCGCGAAATTCCCGAAGCGACTGTTCGCGAGGTCGAGCAAGCCACCCGCATCCACCGCCAACGCGTCGGACTTCAGCGTCATGCGCGTGTCCGCCTTGCGATCGTTCAGCGTCGTGTCGATCGCCACCTGAAGGTCGGGTGCCGTCAGCCGTTCGACCGGGCCCTCCAGATACAGGCCGGGGCGGGTGGTGCCGCGCACTTCGATGTGACCGTTCTTTGCGGTCACGTTCAGGTTCGCGAGCGGTCCACCGCCGAGCGTCGCCAGCGCGCGGCCCTGCCACGATGCCCAGCTGCCGCGACCATCCACCGACACGGTCAGCGGCTGCTTCAGCGAGCCCATCGTCGCGACGACGCCGCCGGTCGGAGCCTGAAGCTTCAGATCGACATCGAGCGTGTTCCGATCCGGCACTGCATCGATCTTCAGCGCCAGCCGATCGCCGCCGGCCACACCGGGGCCACGCAACGCGGCGGCATTCGCCAGCAGTTGCGCGCGCCGGTCGGCGATATGCACGACGCCATCGATCGACAGGATGTGTGCCTGCCCCGTCACCGGCGCGGCGAGCACGAAGCGACCGACCTTGAGACGGTTCACGTCGATGTCGAGATCGGGCAGCAGCGGTGCATTGGGATCGCTCGGCGTCTGCTTCAGCACCGGGTTGCGCCGCATCGTGACGGTACCCGCCTCCAGCGAGCGCACGTCGACATGATTGCTGGCGAAGGCGAACGGACGCCAGTCGACGGCGAGCTTCGGACTGTCGAGGAACACACCCTGCGTATCGCTGACGCGCAGGTCCGACAGCGTCATCTGGCCATAGAGCGACCCGTCAATCCGCCCGACCTTGATGTTCAGCCCGGACGCCGTCGTGTAGCCGCCGATCTGGTCGGCGACGAATCGCCGGCCAGGATCGGTGTTGATGCCGAACAATACCAGCAACACCAGCACGATGAGGCCGAGGATCGCGATCCCCAGCCACTTCAGGATGCGTTGCCATAGCGGCCGGCGTTCGATCACCACCTCGTGCGAAGTGGAGGAAGTGGAGGCGCTGGACGGCTGCGTCACGGGCGTATCCTCGGCCATCAGAATGCCTGCCCGATCGAGATGTACAGCGCGACCTTGCCGTCGCCCGGCCGCGGATTGAGGGGCGTCGCCACGTCGATGCGGAACGGCCCGAAATTGGTGTAGAACCGCCCGCCGATCCCTGCGCCGAACTTCAGCGCGGAGAAGGTCGGGAGCGAGTCCTCGTAACTGTTGCCCGCGTCGATGAACGGCACGATGCCGAAATTGCCGAAGCGGTAGCGCGCCTCGACCGCGAACTCGTTCAGGCTGCGCCCGCCGACCGGATTGCGCTTCGCATCGGGCTCGGCCGGGTTGATCGGCTCGAACGGCCCGAGCCGCTGGAACCCGTAGCCGCGGACCGACCCGCCGCCGCCGCCATAATAGCGCCGCGACGGTGCGAGATCGTCACGGTCGATGCCCTGAATCGACCCGGCGCGCGCACGGCCGGCGATCACGAGGCTGGGGCTGACCGGGTAGTAGTAGGTGCCCTCCACCATCGTCCGCACGTACGGCCGCACGCCGCCGCGCACCGACGTTTCCGGGCTGAGGTTCAGTTTCAGGCGATAGCCGCGAGTCGGGTTCAGCAGATTGTCCGACTGGTCGAACACCACCTGCCCCGGCAAAGCCGCGATCCCGAAAGTACCCCGGCGACGGCGATTCAGGTCGAAGTCGTACACGTCTTCGTTCGTGCCCGTCAGTTCGACGCCGTAGGAATAGGTGAACTTCTTCTGCCAGATGGGCGTCGAATCGTAGCTCCAGCGAACCGCCAGCGTGCCGATGAACGCTTCATAGGCGTCGTAATTCTGATGGCTGGCATTGGCGATGATCGAGAAGGTCCGATCGCGCCGCCCGGCGTTGGACCGCCGGAACGTCGCGCCCGCACCCTGTTCCTGCGTGCCGGCGACGACCGTGCCGATCAGCGCGCCCTCGTCCGGGAACAGGTTGCGATGCTGCCAGCTTCCCTCCAGCCGGGTACCCTGCCCCGTGGAATAGCCCGCGGTTCCGGCCAGCGTGCGCGCCGGCCCCTTGGACTGGCGGACGAGCAGGTCGACCTCCTCGGTACCGTCAGGTCCAGCGCGGCCAGTGCGCTGCGGTTCGACCGCGACGCTGTTGAACAGCCCGGTCGCGACCAGCGCGTCGCGCAGGTCGTCGGTCAGGCGATTGTCGTAGAGTTGCCCTTCCTTGAAGCGCGGGAAGACGTTGAGGTGGTCGACGCCGAACACCGTGTCGCCGGTCGTCGTCAGCTTGCCGAACGACGAGCGCGGCCCGGTATCGACCGGCAACGTGTAGGCCCCCGTCGCCTTCGGGGCCTGATCCTCCAGCAAGATGTCGCGATCGCCGACCTTGACGAAGGGATAGCCCTGCTGCGGCAGAACGAGGCTCACATTCGCCTCCGCGCCCTGAATCCGCGCCGCCTCGATCGGGTCGCCGACCTTCAGCGGCAGGTTGCGGCGGAGCAGGTCGTCCGGGATCACCGGATCGGCGAGGATCGTCACCGACGACAACGTGTACAGGCGCCCCGGCGATGCGGTGATCACGGCGCGGAATCGGCCGGGCGTGTTCGGCACCGACTCAACCGTCGACAGCGCGGTGGCGTCGTAATACCCCAGCGAATGCATCAGCCGCACCGCCAGTGCTTCGTCCTCACGCGCCCTCGCGCTGATCTGCGCCGTGTTCGCGGCCTTGCCGTCGCCTTCGTTCAGCGCCGACAACGACTTGAACTCGTCGGCTAGCTGCAGCTTGTCGAGACCGTTGACCGTCGTCTCATATCGGACTTCGGGCGTATCGGGATTGGCGGTGACGGCCGTTTCCAGCGGTGTCGTGTCGAAGCTGCCGATCGGCGGCAGGGGACGGGCAAGTTCCGGGTCTTCCGGTCCAACCGTCGGCAGCGTGTCGCCGGTCGCGATCGGCTGGTTCGTGGTCGGTGGAGGCAGCGGTGTCGAGGGCGCCGTTCCGGCCGCCGGCGGGGTGGTCATACCGCCGATCGGCTCCAGCGGCGAATTGATGTCGCCGGACAGCGGCGGCAGCGCCGCGTCGAACTCAGCCTCGGGTACGATCGGCGCGTTGCCGTTCGGATCGCCCTGATCCGCCGGTGGAACGGCACCGGGCGTCGTGGATACCGGGGACTGGTCTGTCGATGGCTTCGGCGCATCCGGTCCGCGAGCGGGCGCGACACCGGGTTGCGACAGTTGGGCCGTCACGGGCGCAGACGCGACGAGCGACACAGCCAACCAATAATGTCGACGAGAACGAGCAGTCACACTGAACACAGAACCCCTTTCACGCCGGCATCCGTGTTCGGTATACCTTCGCTCGCAACTGAACGCCCTGATTTAGGCTTGGTTTCACGGAGTGGGACTTTTCGCGCATCCGATCAGGCCGCCGACCGGCACGACCAGCGCGTCGCCACCACCTTTGGCGAGGCTGAGCGTCGCCGTCGGCACGATCGCACCGTCGACCAGATCGCTCCGCGTCGCGATCTGGATCGCGAGCGTCGCGGTGATGTCGTCGCGCCGGTAGGTGGTGCTGTCTCCGAAGCCGAACCCCGCGCCACCCGCCTGCTCGGCGCGGGCGATGTCGACGACCTTGCCATCGAGCACCAGCCGCAACGTCGCCGGATCGGCACCGGCCATCGCCACCAGCCGGCGATCCTCCGCACTCCACAGATACACCGCACATCCCTTGGCGGGCAGCGCCTGTTTCGGCAGCGTGCCGGGGATCGGCACCGTCAGCGGTGGCGACACAGGTACGACCTGAGACGTCGTGACCGGAACGGCTTGCAGCAACATCGGGAGGAGGAGCGCGATCATGCCCCCGCCCCTATCATCATCAGCCACGCGGGATAAGCCGCCAGCGCCATCAGTGTCCCGAGCGGCAGCGCATCGTCGCGCGCGACCGTCTGCCCGCTGATCCGCCGCACGAGCACGATGCCCAGCCCGATCAGCCCGGCGACCACCAGTACCGCCGGCAACGGTCGCCAGCCCAGCCACAATCCGATCGCACCGAGCAGTTTGGGATCGCCGCCGCCCAGCCCCTCGCGCTCACGGATCAGCCGGTATCCCGTAGCGATCGCCCACAGGAGCCCGAAGCCGATCGCGCCGCCGATCAGCCGATCTTCCAGCCCCGGCTCCAGCCCGGCCACCACACCCGCCATCCCAACCAACGCCAGCAAAGCAGTGATCCGATCGGGCAACCAGAATGCCCGCCAGTCGAGCGCCGCCAGCACCAGCAGAAGCCACCCGAAGACCGCACCCGCGACCGCGGTCGAGCCCGGCGCGATCAGGCCCGCCGTGACCCCGACCACAACCGCCGCCGCCTCGATCCGCCAGTGCCAAGGATCGATCCGACTGCCGCAATGACGACAACGCCCGCGCTGGAGCGCGGCACTGAGCAAAGGCACCAGTTCGTGCGCGCGCAATGTCCGGCCGCATGCATCGCAGGCGGATCGCCCCGTCATGACCGAACGCCCCTCCGGCCAGCGCAGGACAAGTGCCGCCGAGAAGCTGCCGATGATCGCGCCCAGTCCGCCGAGAATCAGCGCCCAGAACGCAGGCTCGCTCACCCGTTACGTCGGATCAGATAGCGATAGACGCCCAGCAGGTTGATCCCGAACAACACCGTATTCTGCGTCCCCAGTGCCCAATCCTCGGTCAGCCACGCCCCCGCGAACCACGCCACCGACGAGGTCACGAAGATCACGAACCCCCATCCGGTTAGCCGTCGCCCGTAATCGAGCGACACCATGAACGCCGCAAGGATGCCCGAGAGCGAGGCATACCATTTGATGCCGTCCGTCAATGTTTCCATGCCGATCGTGTAGCCGGGGCACACGGCTTTGCCATTGACCCCGCTCAACGCTAGATCGCGCGCAAAGAAAAACTCCCGGAGAGCCCGTCATGTCCGATACCGCCTCGAACGACCCTGTCGTCATCCTGTCCTACGCACGGACACCGATGGGCTCGTTTCAGGGCTGTCTGTCGGGCGCAACCGCGACGGAACTGGGCGCCGCGGCGGTCAGGGGCGCGGTCGAGCGGGCGGGTGTGTCGGCCGCCGATGTCGAGCGCATCTATATGGGCTGCGTCCTGCCCGCCGGCCTGGGTCAGGCTCCGGCGCGCCAGGCGGCGATCGGCGCCGGTCTGGGCGATCATGTCGAGGCGACGACCGTCAACAAGATGTGCGGATCGGGCATGCAGGCCGCGATCATGGGCGCGGAAGCGCTCGCTGCCAGATCGGTCGACCTGCTCGTCGCGGGTGGCATGGAGAGCATGACCAACGCCCCGTATCTGTCGAAGAAGCACCGCGCCGGCGCGCGGATCGGTCATGACACGATGTACGACCATATGTACCTCGACGGGCTGGAAGACGCGTACGAGCCGGGCAAGCTGATGGGCAATTTCGCGGAGGATACCGCGGCCGAATATCAGTTCACGCGCGCCCAGATGGACGATTACGCGATCGAGTCGCTGCACCGTGCGCAGGCGGCCCAGAAGGACGGCGCGTTCGATCGCGAGATCGTGTCGATCGAGGTGAAGGGCCGCAAGGGCAGCGCGACGATCACGCTCGACGAACAACCCGCCAAGGGCGATGTCGCCAAGATTCCGACGCTGAAGCCCGCATTCAGCCGCGACGGCACGATCACGGCCGCCAATGCCTCGTCGATTTCGGACGGTGCCGCGGCGCTGGTGATGACGCGCCAGTCGGTTGCCGACCGCCTCGGCCTGACGCCGATCGCACGCATCGTCTCGATCGCCGCGCACGCTCACGCCCCCGCCAAGTTCACGACCGCGCCGGTATTCGCGATGCGCAAGGCGATGGACAAGGCGGGCTGGGGGGCGTCGGATATCGACCTGTTCGAGATCAACGAAGCCTTCGCTGCGGTGGCAATGATCGCCATGCGCGACCTCGATCTGCCGCACGACAAGGTCAACGTCCACGGCGGCGCCTGCGCATTGGGCCACCCGATCGGGGCGAGCGGCGCGCGGGTGATCGCGACGTTGCTGTCGGCGCTGGAAACCACCGGCGGGAAGCGCGGCCTCGCCTCGCTGTGCATCGGCGGTGGCGAGGCGACTGCGGTGGCGGTGGAGATGATCTGACGGACGGAGCGCGTCGCCGCATAGCGTCGCCTGCGTCAGGCCGGGCTCGTCACGACATCCACCGTTCAGCCGACTGCGAGTCTGCGGAGCAGTCGATGCCGGGACGAGCGTGGCAGGACTATCGAAGCGGCTCCCACTCGCGTCTTTGTGCGGCGTTAACCATTCGTCGCATAGACGGGGCGGACGGCGGCGTGGACGATTGATCTCCCTCGCACGCCGCGCAATCGATGCCAGCGGTACAACCGGAGGGAAAATGTTGTTCGATGTTCTGGTGATGGCCTACGCCGTCGTCGTGGCGTTCGTCTTGTCGACCGCAAGCCGCAACCGCCGCGAACAGCGGCCCAACGGTCGTGCCGTCGTCTACGCCGGACAACTCGCCTGTGGCGTATCGATGACCTTTTCGGTGCTGTGCATGGCATGGGTCAGTCTGTCGCTGCTGGGCGCTGCGCCCTACCCGACGATTTCCTGAACCCGGCAGCGCCGGATCGGTTCCGGCACCCTGCTGAGTTTTCTTCAGGGTAGCACTTCGGTCGGGCTTACGCCCCAAAGCTGCCCAAGCTCGACGAAGCCGACCTGCCCCTTCACGTCGAAGCGGCACCAGCCGTTTGCGCATTGACTGATCCGCCCGACCACGCCCGGCGCCGCGCGCCACGCCAGCCGTGCATCCGCCGATGGGCGATCGCGCATCGCCAGCGGCTCGGTTCCGCGTACGATCGCGGTCCGCGTCTCGCGCAACAGCGTGCCCTGCATCCAGCCCTCGGTGCCGTCCGGATCGCGCACCTTGCGCCACTCCTTGAACACCTGCACCACCTGCACGGGCAGGTCGGCGCGCTGGTACAGCCAGCTTGCCGGGTAGGCGCGCGCCGGGCCGGTCCGCATCCGCGCCTGCCCGGGACCGATCGACGCCCAGTACGGCACCTGACGCTTGACCTGCGCGGTCGCAGCTTGAGGCGCGATAACGACGCTGCCGGATGCCACCGCGGCGATAAGCGCGAACGCCAAGAAACGCATGATACGAAACCCCTTCGCGTCTGCTCTTCCACGAAAGCCGTGCGCGGATCAACGACCAGCGAGCAACGAGCGTTGACGTGCCGGGTCGCCTCCGCCAAGCCCGCTGCCATGTCCGATACGCGCCCCTCGCGTCCGCGGGTTCCGCACCCCAAAGTCGTGGTCACGCGCGACCTGCCCGATCTGGTGACGGGACGGATGGCGGCGCTGTTCGACACCGACCTGAATCCGTCCGATATCAAGCGCACGCGCGAGCAGCTCGCCGCCGCGGTGGCGGATTGCGACGTGCTGGTCCCGACCGTCACCGACGCGATCGACGCTGCGATCATCGCCGCCGCCGGCCCACGCCTGAAGCTGATCGCCAATTTCGGTGCGGGCGTGAACCACATCGACCTGAAGGCGGCCCGCGCGCGCGGGATCATCGTCACCAACACGCCCGGTGTCCTGACCGAAGATACAGCCGATATGACGATGGCGCTGATCCTGTCGGTCCCGCGCCGTTTGGCGGAGGGCGAAAAGCTGGTGCGATCCGGCGAATGGCATGGCTGGAGCCCCGGCGGCATGCTCGGCCACCGTATCGGCGGCAAGGCGCTGGGCATCGTCGGCATGGGCCGCATCGGTCAGGCGGTTGCGGCGCGGGCACGCGCATTCGGCCTCGCCATCCACTATCACAACCGCCACCGCCTTCCTGCCGTGCCGGAGGCGCAGCTCGCCGCGACCTTCCACGCGGATCTCGACGCGATGCTGACTGCGGTCGATATCGTCACGATCCACACGCCGTTGAACGCCGACAGCCGCCTGCTGCTCGACGCGCGCCGGATCGGCCTGATGCGTCCGCACGTGTACCTGATCAACGCGAGCCGCGGCGGCATCGTCGATGAGGAGGCGCTTGTCGACGCGCTCGAGGGCGGACGGCTGGCGGGCGCCGGGCTGGACGTGTGGGAACACGAACCGCGCATCGATCCGCGCCTGCTGGCGCTGCCCAACGTCGTCATGACGCCGCACATGGGCTCCGCCACCTACGAAGGCCGCCTCGCGAGCGGTGAGAAGGTCATACAGAACATCCGCATGTGGGCCGACGGCCACCGCCCACCCGATCAAGTGCTGGAAGGTTGGGCGTGAGGCCAGCCATTGCTGCTGTGCAGCATTTCGCTCCCGAAACGGCAGGAACATAACGCAGCGGTCATCCTTTTGGTCGGGTATCTACCCCGAACACAAGGATTTCCCCATGAAGAAGATCGCCCTGTCCGCCCTGCTCGTCGCGTCCGCCGTTTCGATGTCGGCCTGCTCGACGCTCCGTGGTGCCGCGATCGGCGGTGCGGGTGGTGCCGGCGTCGCGGCGGTCACGGGTAACGACGTCGGTAAGGGCGCAGCCGTCGGTGGCACCGCCGGCGCGGTGGTCGGCACCGTCGCCGACTGACGGTGATCCGCGGGCGATGATCGTCCACAGTCCGTTGAGGAGCGTTCACAAGGGGGCTTAGCCGCCAGCGCCTGCTCCTTTACCTCGCGACCGAGGCGAACCAGCTTCGCCTCGGTCGAGCACTATCTGACGTCTGGGACCCCGGCCACGCTCGCGTTCATGCCGGCAGCCGCGCCAGCCAATCGGCGATCATCGCACGGCCTGCCGCGACCGCGCCTGGACCCAACCGGACGTGGTCCGCTTCGACCGCCGCCGGGTCGATGCCCGCGTCCGCCATATAGTCGCGCCCCTCGGCCAGCCAGATGTCGAAGCGCGCGTCCTCGCCCATCTCGGCATGGAATTGCAGCGCGAGGACGGTTTCGCCCAGTGCGAACGCCTGCCGCGCATAAAGGTCGCTCGACGCCAACAACGTCGCACCAGCCGGAAGATCGAACGTATCGCCATGCCAGTGCAGCACCGGCACCTCCGCCAGCGCGGCCAGTGGCGATCCGCGGCCGTCGTCGCTCAGCGTCAGCGGCGAGAAGCCGATCTCGGTGCGCGGACCCCGATATACCGCCGCGCCCAATGCCGCCGCGATCATCTGGCTGCCGAGACAGATGCCCAATGTCGGCAGCCCCTTGACCAATCGCCGGCCGATCGCGGCGACTTCGGGGCAGATCCATGAATAAGCATCCGTTTCGTACACCCCCATCGGGCCGCCCATGACGACCAGCAAGTCGGGTGTATCGAGTATGTCGCCGGAGAAGTCGGCACTGTCCGCCGCCAGCCATTCCAAGCCATAACCCGCCGCGAGGATCGGCTCCCGGTATCCGGCCGCGCCCTCGTAATCGACGTGCCGGATGATGAGCGCGCGTTTCGCCGCGGTTATGGTCATGCCTGGCGTCAGTCCCCGGTCAGGATGCGGTCCACCAACTGCTTCACCGTCGGAACGAAGCCGTTGGAATAGAAGGGATCGCGCTTGAAGTTATAGGCGGCGTGACCCGCGAACATCAGGTTCTGTTCGGTATCGCCGCCGTGCGCGATGTCCTGCAACGTCTTCTGGATGCAGAAGCTGCGGGGATCGGCGAGCCGGCCGGTCGAGTTCGTGTCGGTGTCCGCCCAGCTGGAGAACAGGCACTGCGACAGGCAGCCCATGCAGTCCGCCTGATCCTTGCGAATCTCGCCCTTCTCGGTCGGCGACACGAACACCAGCGTGTTGTCCGGCGTCTTCAGCGCATCGGTGAAGCCGTGGCCGAACCACTCGCGTGCGCGCAGCAGGTCGCCCTGAGTCACCCAGAAATTCTTGCCCTTCACGCCGACGTCGAGCTGGAAAACGTGATCGCCCGCCTCCTGCTGCGAGAACGCGATCTGGCGCGCCGACCGCGCTTCCAGCGCGCGCAGGAACGGATTGCGGACCGCCGACGAATAGAAGCCGGTGGGGGAGAAACGGTGGAGCAGCACGTCGCCCTCCTCGATCTCCATCAGCTTCGCCTTCCACCCCTCGGGAATCGGGCTTTCCCGCGTCAGCAGCGGACGCGTACCGTACTGGAAGGCGATCGCGCCGAGTTCCGGATTATCGATCCAATTTTCCCAATCGCGCAGATACCAGACGCCGCCCGCCATCACGATCGGCGTGCTGTCCGGGATGCCGCCCTCGCGCATCGTGTCGCGCAGTTCCTTGACGCGCGGGTAAGGGTCCTGCGGCTTCAGCGGGTCCTCGGCATTGGACAGGCCGTTATGACCACCCGCCAGCCACGGATCCTCGTACACCACCGCAGCGAGCCACTCCGCGGCCTTCGAATAGGCGCGCTTCCACAGCGCGCGGAACGCCCGGCCGGACGACACGATCGGCAGGTACGAGACATTGTAGGAGGAGGTGATCTCCGACAATTTGTACGGCATGCCCGCGCCGCAGGTCACGCCGGCCACCAGCCCGCGCGTCCGCTCCAGCACGCCGTGCAGGATGCGTGGTGCCCCACCCATTTCCCACAGCACGTTGATGTTGATCGCGCCCTTGCCGCCTGCAATGTCGTAGGCGCGCTTCACCTGCTCGACCGCGCCGGCGATTGCGTATTCGATCAACTCCTCGTGCCGGTCGCGGCGTGTCAACGAGCGGTATATCTGGGGAATGATCTTGCCGTCAGGATCGTAGCTGTCGGCGTTGACCGCCGATACCGTACCGATGCCGCCTGCCGCGGCCCACGCTCCTGCGGACGCATGGTTGGTCGCGGCGACGCCTTTGCCGCCCTCCACCAGCGGCCACACTTCGCGACCGTTATAGTTGATGGGGGAGAGACCCTTGAACACGAAAACGACACCTTTCGGACGAAATACGACTTCCTATAGCGGATGGATGCGGGCGTGCGAGCGAAACATGGATCATGCGCCCATAGCTGCTCTGTCCACTGCGCCGTCAGCCCAGCGCGCCGGGCCGGTCCAGCGCCTGCTCGTACAGCGCCTTGTAGCGCGCGATCATCGTCGCCTCGTCATACTCCGCGACAGCCTTAACACGGTTCGCCGCGCCGACCGCCGCCCGCGCGGCGGGATCGTTGATCAGGCCCTGCATCACGTCGCGCAGACGTACCTCGGTCGGATACTCGGCGATGAAGGGCAGGTTCTCCGGCGCGACCATCCGCCGCACGTCGCCGACCGGCAGGCTGGCGATTGGCAGCCCGGCGGCCATCGCCTCAACAACTGAAATCGGGAACTGTTCGCTTTTCGACGACAGCGCCAGCAGGTCGAAGTGGCGTAGATAGCGGTACGGACGGTCGACGAAGCCCGGCATCAGCAGCCGGTCGGACAATCCCATCGCCATCGCCGCGCCCTCGATCGTCGCCCGCTCCGGGCCCTCGCCGACGATGACGAGCCGGAACTTGCCCGACAGTCCACCGGCTGCGCGGACCAGGGCCGGCAGGTCCTTGACCGCGCGCAGGCCGGCGACGGCGCCGATGATGACCTCGCCTTCCTTGCGGACCAGCCCACGGATCGCCTTCGGTTCGGGATCGCGGAAATAATGCGCGGTGCCGATGCCGTTGACGATGCGGTGCACGCGCGCTGCCGGCTGTTTCCAAGCTTTCAGTGCGATCGCCTCCAGCACCTCGGACGGGACCGCAAGCGCGTGCGCCGCGGGCAGCGCGACGCGGCGGTACATGTTGCGCTCGATCTTCAAACCGGCCGCTTCGTCTTCGTTGAACCCATCCTCGTGATGGACCAGCGGCGGCGCGCCCTTGGCGAACACGCGGCGGGCCATGACACCGTCGATCGCGCCCCAGTTATAGGTCAGCACCAGATCGAACCGACGCATATAGTGCGCAATCGCCTCGTAGCGCTTGACCGAAGGGCGACCGGTCAGCGGCAGGTCGCCCTGCGCGATCTCGTAGCGGACACCTTTCGGAATGGAGTCCCGCGCACCGAGTGCGCCGGGCACGCCCGACACGATCGTGTGCCGCGCGCGGTCGCCCCATGCGCCCATCAGCCGTACCGCCCGGGCCTCCTTGCCGCCGAGGTCGAAGGAGGAATGGAGGTGAAGGATGTGAACGGGCGCGGTCATGCCGGCATCGATAGCGTCGTGCGCACCCGCTTCCTACGCGAAAACCGACTTCGCGACGTGCGTGATCCGGCAAGCCAGGTCCGCCTCCCCGCTCGCGACGACATAATGGTCGCCGGCGTCGGCGATGCCGGTCGTGAACACGACGTTGTCCAGGTACAGGCTGTCCTTCAGCGGTTCCGTCAGCGCGGGCGCGGGTTCGAGCAGCGGAGTGTGTTCTGTGCGCACCGTAACGCTGGGGTCGTCGCGGTCGAGGATCGACCAATAGGTGCGATAGATGCCGACGACGCCCGACGGCTCCACCCCGTGCCACAGCGTCAGCCAGCCTGCATCTGTCAGGATCGGCGGGGTTCCCCCGCCCATCCGTGCGGTCGAGACTGTCGCCGCATGCGGCCGGATGCCGGGCTTGTCATAGGGTTTCCAGTGCAGGCCGTCCGGTGAGGTCGACAGGTTGATTGATGGTCCCGCGCGCCACTCGCTGCCCGGCGGATAGGCGAAATACAGGTCGCCGAGCGGGCGGGTCTGCGCCCAGTATTTGCCGCCGACCAACCCCTCGAACACCAGCATGTCCTTGTTCTGGTGGTCGAGGACGATCCCCTCCAGTGTCCAGTCGAGCGCGTCGGCGCTGCTGTACATCGTCGTGCAATGGCGTTCCGGGCTGACCGAGCAGGTGGTCATCAGGAAGCGGTCGCCGACCCGGCTGATCCGCGCATCCTCAACACCGTAGCATTGATAGTTCGCAGTCGGGGCGATGGCGCGATCGTAGTGCACGGCGACGACGCTGCGCCCCTCCGCATCCAGCTCGACGGGCAGCAGCCACGACAGGCTGGTCAGGGCCAGCACCTTCCACCCGCCGCCGCGCATCAGGAACTTGCGCGGGTCGGCGGTGTCGACCAGCGCAAGCGGCCACGCGTCGAGATGATACGCACCGTCCGCCCAGCGGATCGCGTGGATATGCCCGTCGTGGATCGGCTGCTTCAGCGCCTCTGCGACGCGGACCATCAGCAGCAGGTTGCCGTTCGCCAGCCGCGTCATGCCGGGGTTGAACGCGCCCAGCACATAGGTTTCGGCGTCGATCTTCCCCGCCAGGGGCGACCGCGACAGATCGACATCGGCGGGGGTGAAGACGAGGTGGTCGAGCGGCATCAGCGTCTTGGTCCTTTACTCGCCAGCTTGGGCGCGCGGCACGATCGTCAGTTGCTGTACCACCGTGCGGCTCGGCTGAGTCAGCAGATAATGGACGCCGACCGCGATGTCCTCGGCGCGCAGCATCGTTTCTTCCGCGATCTTTTCGCGCTGCTCCTCGGGCGGAGTGTCCGGCTCCTGCATGGTCGATCCGGTCAGGCCGGGTTCGACCAAGGCGACGCGGATGCCCTTGGGTCCGAGTTCGCGGCGCAGCGCTTCGGAGAAGCCGGCGATGCCCGCCTTGATCCCGGCATAGACGGTCGATCCGGGCCCGAGCACGTGTGCGCTCATCGATCCGATCAGCACGAGATCGCCGGTCGTGCTCAGCCGGGCGGCGGATGCGTGCGCGCCCATGACATAGGCGGTGAAGTTGAGCGCCACGGCGTGCGCGACCTCGTCCTCGCTCATGTCGGTCAACCCCTCGGCTGCGACGGCGGCGTTCATCACGGCGATGTCGAGGCCGCCAAGATACGCTTCGCCGGCCTCCACGAATTTTTGCGCGTTGCCGGCGACGGCGAGGTCGAGGACCGTGCCGTCACCCTCCCCCACTTCGCGGATGCGGGCCAGCGCGTCCTCCAGATGCTCCGGGCTCGTGCCGCCGACGAACACCTTCGCACCCTCCGCGGCAAGGAGCACGGCGATCGCGCGGCCGATGCCGGTCGTGCCGCCGGTGACGATCGCGCGGCGGCCCTGCAAAGGGGTCACGGCGGTGTGAGCATCGGTCAATTCCGTCATGATATCATCCACTTGGCTGTTCGTCGCTAGGGACGCCCGACCCCCTTCGTGGTTCCCCGCGACGTGATCCGAAGGGTTGCAGATTGTTCATGCTTTTCTGCGAGATAACCGCTCCTGCCCTCTGGGACGCATGATGAACGCGCATTTCTCGATCACGGTCGATCCGACCATTCACCTTCTGTCGATCAGGATGGGCGGTTTCTTCTCGCAGGCCGATGTCGGCGCGTTCGATGCCGATCTGCGGCAGAAGGTGCCGACGCTGAACTGTGGTCCGAACGATCACATCACGCTGGTCGATGTCACCGAGATGCGCATCCAGTTGCAGGACATTGTCGCGATGTTCGCCAAGATCGTGAGCACGCCGCAAAATCGGTCGAAGCGCCTCGCCTTCGTGACCGGCTCCTCGCTTGCCCGCATGCAGACGCGGCGGTTGACGGATCGGCCCGACGTGGAGTTCTTCACCGACCTCGACGCTGCCAGGGCGTGGCTGTTCGCATGACGCGCCGAACCCGCCGCCGGTGACCGGCGACGGGCGGGCTTCCTCTCCCGGAAAACGCGTCAGCCGAGACGGCCCAGGCGGTGGTACAGGTTGGAGAATTTCGCCGAGCGCGGATCGTCGGCGATCTTGCGGACGTAATCGGCGACGGCTTCCTTCATCAGGCCGAAATCCTCCGTCGAAAAGACGGCGCGGCTGCGTTGGGGTTCGGTGTTCGGCATCGATCGTCTCCTGATTTGCTGCTCTGACTAGGCGGCTTGGTGGAACTAGGCGGCTTTGTGGAACTGGGCGGCTTCGGTGGACTCGGCGAGCGCGGTGGTGCTGCTCTCGCCGCCGGCGACGGCCTGCGCGACAAGATCGAAATAGCCGGTGCCGACCTCACGCTGGTGACGCGTGGCGGTGTAGCCTTTGGCTTCGCTAGCGAATTCGGCCTGTTGCAGTTCCGAATAGGCCGCCATGCCGCGGTCGCGGTAGCCGGACGCCAGTTCGTACATGCCGTGATTGAGCTGGTGGAAGCCGGCAAGCGTGACGAACTGGTACTTGTACCCCATCGCGCCGATCTCCCGCTGGAAGCGAGCGATGTCGTCCTTGTCGAGGTTCGCCTCCCAGTTGAAACTCGGCGAGCAGTTATAGGCGAGCATCTTGTTCGGGTGTTCGCGCTTGATCGTCTCCGCGAACCGCCGCGCATCGTCGAGATTCGGGTGCGACGTCTCCCACCACAGCAGGTCGGCATGCGACGCGAATGCCAGCCCGCGCTTGATGCAATGATCGACACCGGTACCGTCCTTGAGGCGGAAGAACCCTTCGGGCGTGCGTTCGCCGGTCAGGAACTCGTGATCGCGCTCGTCCACGTCGCTGGTGATGAGCTTCGCGCTTTCGGCGTCGGTGCGGGCGCAGATCACGGTCGGCACGCCCGACACGTCGGCGGCGAGGCGCGCCGCATCGAGGTTGCGGATATGCGCCTGCGTCGGGATCAGCACCTTGCCACCCAGATGGCCGCACTTCTTTTCGGAGGCGAGCTGGTCCTCGTAATGCACGCCCGCCGCGCCTGCCGCGATGTAGGCCTTCATGATCTCGAAGCAGTTGAGCGGACCGCCGAAGCCGGCCTCCGCATCCGCGACGATCGGCGCGAACCAGTCGCGTTGCGCGCCGCCCTCCGAATGTTCGATCTGGTCGGCGCGTTGCAGCGCATTGTTGATGCGCTTGCACAGTTCCGGGCCGGCATTGGCGGGGTAGAGCGACTGGTCCGGGTACATCGCCCCGGCGGTGTTGGCATCTGCGGCGACCTGCCAGCCCGACAGGTAGATCGCCTTCAGTCCGGCGCGCACCATCTGCATCGCCTGATTGCCGGTCATCGCGCCGAGCGAGTGGACGTAATCTTCCGTATTCAAAAGCTCCCACAGCTTCAGCGCGCCGCGCTTCGCCAGCGTATGTTCGATCGGCACCGATCCGCGCAGCTTGGCGACATCCTCCGGCGAATATGGACGGTCGATCCCGTCGAAGCGACCGGGGGGCGAGGGAACGAGATCGTCGAAGGTCATTGTCACATCCTTTACAGTGTCATCCGTCTTGTCCGTCGAAGTGGAGGAAGTGGAGGCGAACGAACAGATGTTCTCCGTTCTTCATGCGGTCGCGAAGTGGAGGACTTCCACTTCGGCGACTGTCATGTTGTAAATTATTGACATAATCCGGGCTCCTGTCGACTGTGTGTGGAAATACAGGATCGGGAGGCTGTAGGACATGGCCGGGGCAGGAACAGGTGGGCGCAAGCTGCTGGCGGGACATGCGCTGCGGCGGCTGCGGCGGGCACAGGGACTCAGTCAGGTACAGATGGCAGAGATGCTGGAGGTCAGCACCAGCTATGTGAACCTGATCGAGCGTAACCAGCGGCCGGTGTCGGCGGCGATCGTGATGCGGCTGGTTGAACGGTTCGACTTCGACCCGCGCGCGCTGGCGGCGGACGCCCCCGGGGGCGGCGCGGCAGCGATGCGGCGGCGGCTGGCCGACCCGATGTTCGCCGATCTGGAGATCGACCGTAACGAGGTCGAGGATTGGCTGGCGGCCGCCCCCGGCGGTGCGGCGGCGTTCGCAAGGGTGTTCGACCGGCTGGGTGGTGGTGGCAGCGAGGGTGGAGCGCCCGTGGCCGACGATCCGTTCGCGGAGGTGCGACGCGCGATCGGGCGGTGGCGCAATCATTTCGCCGACCTCGACGCGTCGGCGGAGGCGCTGGCGGACGAGCTGCGGCTGGGCGCGGGTGATCTGTACGGCGCGGTCGCGGAGCGGTTGCGCGTGCGGCACAGCCTGTCGATCCGGGTGCTGCCGGTGGACGTGCTGCCGGATGTGCTGCGGCGGCTGGACCTGCATGCGCGGCAGCTGCAGCTGTCGGAATTGCTGGGGCCTTCCGCGCGGACCTTCGCGGCGGCGTTCCAACTGGCGCAGATCGAGGCGCGGGCGGAGATCGACGCGCTGGTGCGCGGCGAGGCGTTCGTGACGCGTGCGGCGGAGCGGCTGTTCCGGCGCCATCTGGCCGGATATTGGGCGGCGGCGCTGATGATGCCCTATGCCCGGTTCCTGCGCGGGTGCGAGGCGACGGGGTACGACGTGGAACTGCTGGGGCGGCGGTTCGGAGCGGGGTTCGAGCAGGTGGCGCATCGGCTGACCACGCTGAGCCGGGTCGGCGCGCGCGGGCTGCCGTTCTTCATGATCCGCGTCGATCGCGCCGGACAATCCTCGAAACGCTATCCCGGGGCGAGCGGAGCGGCGCTGGTCGAGGTCGAGGGGCGCTGCCCCCTCTGGCGGCTACACCATGCGTTCGACCGGCCGGGCGAGGTCGCGACCCAACTGGTCGAACTGGAGGACGGCGCTCGCTTCGTCACGATGGCGCGAACGGTGACGCCGCAGGCGCGGCGGGTTGGTGGCGTGCCGGTGGCGTTCGCGGTGGGGTTGGGCGTGGCGGCGGAGTTCGCGCGCGGGCTGGCGGCGGCACGCGGGCTGGACCTCGGCGGCAGCGCCACGCCGATCGGGCTGGGATGCCGCGCGTGCCTGCGCGCCGACTGTCCGCAGCGGTCCGCGCCGCCGGCGGGACGCGCGCTGACCGTGAACGAGCGCGAGCGGCGAGTGACGGCGCTAACCTTTGCGGGGGATTGAGGACGCCGGGTCGGCGTGCAGGCCGCGAGCGAAGGGAGCACGGCGGGTCCCGGAACAGCCCGACCGCCAGATCGACGCGCGCGGCCCGCGCGGCCCGCGCGGTCAGGCCTCCCTCCACGACAAGGGTTCCTTGCGGGCGACCGTGACCTCGACGGGCACCGGCGGCGACACCGTCGCCGGCCACCGTGCCGCGATAAACCGGCTCTTGGCGACCCAGGCCAGCGAGACGCTGTCCGACTGATTGCCGCCGAGGATGCGATAGGCGTCCGCATCCTCGCCCGCATAGAAGCCGACATGACCCAATCCGCTGTCCCTGGCCTTTCGCCAGAAGACCATGACCGCACCCGGCGTGGGCTTCGTCGCGATGCCGAACGCGCCCCACGCGCGGGCACTCAGCACGCGGGTCGGTAAAGGTTCGCGGTCCAGTGTCGACGAGATGCAGTGGCCGACGAACAGGCCGCACCAGGGAATGTCGTCCGACTTGTAATCGAGCGTCTTCATATCCTTGACCCATTCGATGATCTCCGGGTTTGATCCCACGCCGGGATGTTCGCGAGTACCGAGCAGCCGCTGGGCTTCCTTGAACCAGACCAGGCTGGGATCATCCAGTTTTCGCGGCAGCTTCGTATCGGGGAAGAGCGCGGCGAGTGTCAGATTTCCAAGGATTCCATCTGCCTGCAAGTTGTTGCTGGCCTGGAAGGACCGTAATGCAGATGCCGTCTGCCGTCCCCAGACTCCGTCCAGTGCACCGGGCTTGTAACCCTTTTGCGCCAGTGCCTGCTGTACCTCGATGATCTTCATGATAATTCCCCCGACTCGCCCTCGAATGTGGGATATTCGCGCGCATGGATGACGGAGTCTATCACTCATGCTGCATATGTTGCCGATTGTTGTGATCGGTCGATCCACGTCTTGCCTGATCGGCCAGCGTCATCGCGCGGTGATCGGCACGACCGGCGAGGAGTGGCTTTCGCGCGACGAATCAGAACGCTAGGCGAGTAGCGGGGCCGCCGGTGCGGCGCCTTCCGGAGTGCCTGTCCATGCGTTCGATGTTGCCCGTTCTTCTCCTCGCCTCCGCTGCCCTGATCGCGGTGGTCGGGGTGCCGGCGATCGCTTCCGGTCAGGCGCTGCCGCCGCCCGTGCCCATCGCCGGTGACGGGCCCGAGGATGCGCGATTGAAGCGGTTGTTCTACGACAGCGACGAGCGTGATCTGGCTCTGTCGCCGCTCGGTGCGATCGCGCGCGGGGACATGCGCTACGCCGACCAGTTCGGCGAATATCTGACCGACGCGCGGCTGGCGCGGGATAAGCGCAATTTGGAAGCCGACCTGAAGGCGCTGAACGCGATCGATCGTGCGACGCTGACACCGGTCGATCGCATTGCATACGACGTGTTCCGCAACCAGATCGGGATCGGGCTGAAGGGCTATACGCCCGAACTGCTGGCGATCGTCCGGTTGCTCCCGGTCAGCCATTTCGACGGCTTCCAGACCTTCTACCCGGACTTCGCGTCGGGCAAGGGCGCGGCGCCGTTCAAGACGGTCCAGGATTACGACAATAACCTGAAGCGTAACGCCGGCTATGCGGCGCTGTACCAGCGGCTGACCGACCGCCTGCGCGAGGGCATGGCGAAGGGCGTGACGCAGCCCAAGCTGGTCGTGCGCAACATGATCGCGCAGTTCGACAACCTGATCGCGGAGGGCGTCGAGAAGTCGACCTTCTACGCACCCGTCACGATGTTCCCGGACGGCATCCCGGCGACAGAGCGCGTGCGGCTGACGGCGGCCTATGCGGCGCAGGTGCGGGACGTGATCCTGCCGGCGCATCGCGCGTTCCGCGACTTCCTCGCGAACGAGTATCTGGCGAAGGCGCGCGATACGGTCGGGCTGTCGGCGCTGCCCGGTGGTGCGGCGCTGTACGCGCACAATATCGAGCAGAACACGACGCTGCCGCTGAAGGCGGACGACGTGCACCAGCTCGGCCTGTCGGAAGTGGCGCGGATCACGCGGGAGATGACGGCGCAGCAGAAGGCGGTCGGGTTCAAGGGCACGCTGGCGCAGTTCTTCGATCACCTGCGCACGGACGCGCAGTTCCAGCCCAAGTCGGCGGCGGCGCTGCGCGCCGGGTACGAGGCGATCGGCAAGCGCATCGATGCACGCGTGCGCGAGCAGTTCTCGCTGATCCCGAAGACGCCGCTCGAAATCCGGCCGGTGCCCGATTTCCGCGCCAAGACGGATGCGGCGGGATCGTACCAGCAGGGTACGCCTGACGGATCGCGGCCGGGCATCTTCTATTACAACACCTACGATCTGCCGACGCGGTTCACCTGGGGGATGGAGACATTGTACCTGCACGAGGCGGTGCCGGGACATCATTTCCAGATCAGCCTGGCGCAGGAGAATGCGGCCCTGCCGGCGTTCATGCGCTTCGGCGGCAACACCGCCTATGTCGAGGGATGGGCGCTGTATGCGGAGACGCTGTGGCCCGATCTGGGCATGGAGACGGACCCGTATCAGCGGATGGGTGGCCTGTCCGACGAGATGCTGCGCGCGATGCGGCTGGTGGTCGACACCGGCATCCACGCCAAGGGGTGGAGCCGCGAACAAGCGATCGACTATATGCTCGCCAATTCGCCGATGAGCCGGACGGATGCGACGGCGGAGGTGGAGCGCTACATCGCGATCCCCGGACAGGCGCTGGCGTACAAGATCGGACAGCTCACGATCCTGAAGCTGAAGGCGCAGTCGAAGGCCAAGCAGGGCACGGCGTTCGACCCGCGCGCGTTCCATGCGGCGGTGCTGGATTCGGGGGCGCTGCCGATGCCGGTGCTGGAGAAGAAGATCGGGGACTGGCTGGCGGCCAAGTAGGGCAGAAGAGCAACATGCCGTCACCCCAGCGAAAGCTGGGGTCTCGTAGTGGCGGCGGGGATCAATCGCCTGAGATTCCAGCTTTCGCTGGGATGACGGTGGAGGTTACCCCGCCCCCTAAGCGTCCCGCAGCCCGATCCCTATCGCGGCTCTCGCCGCGTCGCTTTCGCTGCTGACCACCGGATAGGCGCAGTAATCGGCGGCGTAATAGGCGCTGGGGCGGTGATTACCGGACCAGCCGATGCCGCCGAACGGCGCGTTGCTGGCGGCGCCGTTGGTCGGACGGTTCCAGTTGACGACGCCGGCGCGGATATTCGCCCAGAAGCGATCGTAGAGCGCCGGTGTCTGGCTGACGAGCGCCGCGGACAGGCCGTATCGCGTGTTGTTCGCCTCCGCGATCGCCGCATCGAAGTCGGCGGTGCGGAACACCTGCAGGATCGGGCCGAAGAGTTCGAGGTCGGGACGTTCCGCCATGTTGGTGACGTCGATCATGGCGGGGGCGAGGAATGGCAGACGGTCGTCGGGCCGCTCCAGATGCCGGATCGGGCGGCCGCCGCGCATCAGAAGCGACAGGAAGCTCTCGGTCAGCTGGTCGGCGGCCTCGTTGTCGATCACCGGGCCCATGAAGGGCGCGGGCGTGTCGTGCGGCGCGCCGACGATGATCCGCTGGCAGATGCGCCCGATCGCGTCGATCAGCCCGTCATAGAGCGAGTCCTGCACGATCAGGCGGCGGGCGGCGGTGCAGCGCTGGCCGGCGCTGGTGAAGGCGGATTGCACGACCAGCACGGCGGCGGTGTGAAGGTCCGGCGTGTCCCACACGACGATGGGGTTGTTGCCGCCCATTTCCAGCGCCAGAATCTTCTCCGGTCGCGTCGCGAACAGCCGGTTGAGCGCGATGCCGGTGCGCGCCGAACCGGTGAACAGCAGCCCATCGATGTCGCGGTGTTCGGCGAGTGCCTTGCCCTGATCGGGCCCACCGACGAGCAGCCGCACCGACCCCTCCGGCACGCCCGCCGCGTGGTAGCAGTCGACGAGGAACTTGCCCGTCACGGGGGTCTTTTCGGACGGCTTGAACACCACCGCATTGCCGGCGATCAGCGCCGGGACGATGTGGCCGTTGGGCAGGTGCGCAGGGAAGTTGTACGGCCCCAGCACCGCGAGCACGCCATGCGGCTTGTGACGCAGCGCCACGCGAGCACCGGCGGCAGCCTCCATCCGGCGTTGCGCGGTGCGGTCGGCATAGGCGGTGGCGGAAATATCGACCTTGGCGATCACCGATTCGACTTCGGTGCGTGCCTCCCACAGCGGCTTGCCGGTCTCGCGCGCGATGACGTCGACGAACGCGTCCTGACGCTGGCGGACGACATTGGCGAAGCGGCGCATCGTCTCGATCCGGAACGCCAGCGGCTGCGCGGCCCAGCCGGCCCAACCGGTGCGTGCCGCCGCCACCTCCGCATCGACGTCGCCGATGGGCAGCCGGGCCAGCTCGGCTCCGGTCGCAGGTTCGAAGGAGATGATCTCGCTCATGATCGCCCTTCATAGACGCGGCCAGCTTGCGGGCAAGTGAAGGCGCGCATTCGTTTGCGGATCGCGAAAACGATCACAGAGGATGCGAGAAGTCGTTGGAGCGGCAGGGCGCGCGGCAGCAGGAGGCCTGGACGGGATTAGGGGAGCACGATGCGGAGATTGCCGGTGGGCATATACTTCGCGAGCGCGGCGGCGCTGGGGTGGGTCGTATTGGCGGGTGGCGCGGAACTGCTGTGGCTGGCGTTCTGCCACTGAATCTCAGTGCAGCGCCGCCCCGAACGCGCGGATCGCGGCGACCTTTTCGGTGAGCGCGGACCAATCGTCATCGTCGGCGATGCGCGCCCAGATCGCCTCCACCTCGTCGATCAGCATCGAACAGGGTTCGCCGGTCCAATAGTCGCCCCGCGCCTTGCGCGGAACGAAGTCGGCGGCGCGGCTGCGGACCTCCGCCCAATCATCGCCATAGCTGTCGGGCAAGGGGGCGGCGAAGGCGTCGTGAAAGAACCGGTCGAGCGGATGGCTGGTGGCGCGCAGCGTCGCCTCCACCGCCCGCACCAGCGCGCGATCGTCGGGCGTGCCCAGCGGCGTCAGCCCCATGCGCCACAGCACCGCCTCCACCAGCGCCTGCTGGATACGCGGCGAATAGCGCTCTACCGTCTCGATCAGCGCGTCGCTCTCCGCGATCGGGCGGAGCGAGGCGGCAAGCTGCATCACGTTCCAGCCGATCGCCTCCGGCTGGCGACCGAGCGCGTAGAGGCCGTGCTGGTCGAAATAGGCGGCGGTGAAGGCAGGGTCCCAGGTCGGTGCGAACCGCCAAGGGCCGTAATCGAAGCTCTCGCCGGTGACGTTGATGTTGTCGGTGTTGAGCACGCCGTGGACGAAGCCCGCAGCCATATATTGCGCCGCGAGCGTCGCGGCGCGACCGACGACGAGGTGGAGCAGGCGCACCGGATCCCCAGCCGGCTCGTCGAACAGGTTCGTCAGGGCATAGTCGGCCAGCCGGCGCAGGCCGTCGTCGTCCCGCAGATAGGCGAGCCGCTGAAAACTGCCGATGCGGATATGGCCGTGGCTGAGCCGGACCATCACCGCCGACCGCGTCGGCGACGGCTCGTCGCCGCGGTCCAGCTGCTCGCCCGTCTCGATCAGCGACAAAGTGGAGGACGTGGAGACGCCGAGCGCGTCGAGCATCTCCGTCGCCAGCACCTCGCGCACGCCACCTTTCAGCGTCAGGCGACCGTCGCCGAAGCGGCTCCATGGCGTCTGCCCCGACCCCTTGGTGCCGAGATCGACCAGCCGGCCGCGATCGTCGCGCATCTGCGCGAAGGTGAAGCCGCGCCCGTCGCCGAGATCGGGATTGTAGGTGCGGAACTGATGCCCGTGATAGCGCAGCGCCAGCGGTTGCGGCAGCGTATCGGGCAGCGGTACAAAGCGGCCGAAATGCGCGATCCATTCGTCGTCGCTCAACGCGTCGAGGCCGACCGTGGCGGCGGCGCGATCGTTGCGGAAGCGCAGTTGCGTCTCGGGAAAGTCGGCGGCGTCGACCGGGTCGAAGAAGGTCGGACCGAGATCGAGCAGGGCGGCGGCGGGGCGATAGGCTTGCGTCACGGGCATGGCCCGATATGGGTGGCGCGCACCGGGAGACGCAAGCATGGCCGCTTATACGAACGTCTATTGGTGGTCCGCGGACGGCGTTCGCCTGCATGCGCGCGATTACGGCGGGGGAAACGATGCCCCAAGCGACGGCCGCCCTCCTCTGCTGTGCATTCCCGGGCTGACTCGCAACGCGCGCGACTACAAGGCGTTTGCGGAGGCGCATGCGGGCGCGTGGCGGGTGATCGCGGTCAGCCTGCGCGGTCGCGGCGAGAGCGGATACGCCAAGGACGCGATGAGCTACGTGCCGCTCACGTACATGCAGGATATCGAGGCGCTGCTGGTGGATCAGAAGATCGACCGGTTCGCGCTGGTCGGCACGTCGCTGGGCGGGATCGTCGGCATGTTGCTGGCGGGTGCGCGCGGTGGCCGGATCGCCGGCGCGCTGATCAACGATGTCGGGCCGGAGATCGATGCGGCGGGGCTGTCACGCATCCGCGGCTATGTCGGCAAGGGGTCGAGCTGCCCGACCTGGCTGCATGCCGCGCGCACCGTGGCGGAGGCGAACCGCGACATCTATCCCGACTGGGGGCTGGAGGAGTGGCTGGCGATGGCCAAGCGGCTGTACCGGCTGACCAGTGCGGGGCGGATCGTGCTGGATTACGACCTGCGCATCGCCGAGCCGTTCCGCGTGCCGGGCGCGGAGAGCGGGCCCGATATGTGGTCGGCGCTGGCGGCGCTGAGCGATGCGCCGGTGCTGGTGGTGCGCGGCGAGCGATCTGACATCCTGTCGGGCCCGGTGGCGGAGCGGATGATCGCGGCGCTGCCCGACGCCACGCTGGCGACGGTGCCGGGAATCGGCCACGCACCCACGCTGGCCGAGCCGGAGGCCGCGGGCGCGATCGGGGCGTGGCTGGACAAGGTGCGCGCGCGACACTGAGCGATGTGATGACAAACAGGCGGGGACCAAGTCGGGCAGGCGGGGACCAAGTCGGGCGTAGCGCGTTCATCGCTGTCAGTGCCGACACTCCGGCGGCGCGCACCGGATAGACCTTCATGACGACGCTGACTGGCCGCATCCGCGAGAATATCGTCCTCTACGGCGCGCTGGCTGCCAATCTGGGCATCGGCGTCGCCAAGTTCATCGCGGCGGGGATCACCGGATCGTCGTCGATGCTGACGGAGGGGGTGCATAGCTGCGTCGACAGCGGCAACCAGATCCTGCTGCTGTACGGCCAGCATCGCAGCCGCCGTTCCCCCGACACCGCTCACCCGTTCGGATATGGTCGCGAGCTGTATTTCTGGGCGTTCGTCGTCGCGATCCTGATCTTCGCGATCGGCGCGGGCGTGTCGATCTACGAGGGGTGGCGGCACATCGTCGAGCCGGAGCCGCTGACCAGCCCCCTTGTCAACTACATCGTGCTGGGCATTTCCGTGCTGCTGGAGGGATCGTCGTGGACGATCGCGGTGCGCGAGTTCTCCGCGTCCAAGGGCGACACCGGCTGGTGGCAGGCGATCCGCGAGTCCAAGGACCCGGCCGGCTTCATCGTCCTGTTCGAGGATTCGGCGGCGCTCGCCGGGCTGGTCATCGCGGCGGTCGGTGTGTGGGCGAGCCACTATTACGACAATCCGGCGCTGGACGGCATCGCGTCGATCGCGATCGGGTGCATCCTGGCGCTGGTCGCGGTGTTGCTCGCGCGCGAGAGCAAGGGGCTATTGATCGGCGAGCGGACCGATCCGGCGACGATCGCCCGCATCCGCGACATCGTCGCCGCGTATCCGGGCATCGCCGCCGTCAATCATGTCCGCACGATCCACACCGCCCCCGACGCGGTGTTCGTCGCGATCAGCGCCGATTTCGAGGATGCCGTGACGATGGGCGATGGAGAGCGGATCATCGAGGCGCTGGAAGCGAAGCTGCACGACGAACTACCGACGCTATCGTCGATCTACATCCGGCCAGAACGGCGCGAGGACGCGTTCGTGGCGACACCCGGAACGGTCTGACGCCACACTAACGTCGTTGCGAGCGCAGCGAAGCGATGACGGATGGTCGGACCCCTTGCGCTACTCCGCCGGCACCAGTTCGATGAGGTCCAGCGTGGACTCGAACGCTGGATAAGGCAGCACCAGCCGCCAGCGGCGCTCGCCGATGCGCTCGATGATACCTGCGATGTCGCGCGAACGATCGCGGCCGTACGGCATCGCGCGGGTCTCGTCGCCGAGCGACAACGTGCCGAGGAATACCGCGCGCGCATCAGTGTCGGGGTAGAGCATGCCGACCGGACGCTGCGATCCGGTGGTCTTTGCGAAGGACGCCGCGTCCTTCCCCTCCCCTACCCGGCAGCGGAACCATTCATAGGCGACGAAGCTCGGCGCGTCGCCGCCGCCGAGCTTCACCGTCCGGCATCGATAGTCGCCTGCCGGCGGCACCGGGTCGACCAGCGCATGATCCGGGTCGTAGAGCACCCGGTCATGGGCGATCGCCGTCGCGCCGTCCGGCGTGCCGCGCGCCTGCGTCAACGCGGCGACCCAGGCGTCGCGCCAGCCGCGCAGGCGCCCGCGATCGTTGGGGGTCGCGGTGCGGCGCCAGTCGACGGCCTGCCCCGCACTGGTGACGACCAGCAAGGCGGCAGCGGCCGTGACGGCGGCGGGCGCGCGCCTCATTGTGCGGTCCAGCCGCCATCCATCGACAGGTTGGTACCGGTGATCGCCTTCGCCTCGTCGCGGCACAGGAATAGCGCGAGCGCGGCGACCTGTTCGGGGGTGACGAACTCCTTGGTCGGCTGCGCGGCGAGCAGCACGTCGTTCATCACCTGATCCCGCGTCATCCCGCGCGCCTTCATCGTGTCGGGGATCTGCCCCTCCACCAGCGGCGTCCAGACATAGCCGGGGGAAATGCAGTTGGCGGTGATCCCCGCCTGCGCCACTTCCAGCGCCACCGTCTTGGTCAGGCCCATCAGGCCGTGCTTGGCGGCGACATAGGCGGATTTGTTGGGACTCGCGACCAGCGAGTGGGCGGAAGCGGTGGAGATGATCCGGCCCCAGCCCTGCGCCTTCATGTGCGGGATCGCGGCGCGCATCGCATGAAACACGGACGACAGGTTGATCGCCAGGATCGCGTCCCACTTCTCCGGCGGGAACTCCGCGACGGGCGCGACATGCTGGATGCCGGCATTGCTGATGAGGATGTCGATCGATCCGGTTTCGGCGACTGCACGCTCGATCATCGCCGCGATCTGGTCGGGCCGGGTCATGTCGGCGGCGTCGTACAGCGCGGTCGCGCCGCTGGTCGTCGCCAGTTCGGCGCGAATCGCCTCGATCGCGTCCGCCTCGCCGAAACCGTTGATGACGACCGCCGCACCCTCCGCCGCCAGCGCACGGGCATAGGCCAGCCCGATGCCGCTGGTCGAACCGGTCACGACCGCCGTCTTGCCCTTCAGGAACATCGTCAACTCCCCCACGCCTGCCGCCAGTCTGGCCGGGCCGCCTCGTCCGATCAACGGCCCTTGAACCTCTTGGGTCCGTCGCGCATTCAACGGGCGGATACGGCAAAGGGGCAAGTGCCATGAGGCTCGACGATTTCGACCCGAATATCAACGTCGGGGACCAGGGCGATCGTGGCGGCGGCTTCGGTGGCGGTGGCGGCGGCGGGCTGTTGTTCGGGCTGTTGCCGCTGATCGGCAGCCGCTTCGGCTGCGGTGGCATCGTCGTCGTGCTGATCCTGCTGGCGGTGTTCGGCGGACTCGGCAACATCGGATCCATGATCGGCGGTGGCGGCGGGTCGGGGACGCAGGTGACGCGCACCGCGCCTCAGGCCGGCGAGAAGAGCGCGACCGCGATCTGCTCCTCCGACCCGGCCAAACGCGCCGCCTGCAACGCGTTCAGCTCCGCAGAAAATACGTGGGAGGCGATCTTCGCCAAGTCGGGCCAGCAGTTCAAGGCACCGGGCCTGCAGTTCTTCAGCCGCAACGGCCAGTCGGGTTGCGGCGCAGCCCAATCCGCGATGGGGCCGTTCTACTGCCCGACCGACGACAACATCTATCTCGACACCAGCTTCTTCGACGAACTGGCCAACCGATTCGGGGCGAAGGGGGATTTCGCGCAATATTACGTGATCGCGCATGAATTCGGCCACCACATCCAGAACCTGCTCGGCACCTCCGAACAGGTGCAGCGCATCCAGCGGTCCGCCGGCGAGGCGGAGGGCAATGCCGCGTCCGTCCGGCTGGAGTTGCAGGCGGATTGCTATGCCGGCGTATGGGCGGCGCAAAATCGCGACCGGCTCGATCCGGGCGACGTCGAGGAGGGCATGACCGCCGCCTCCGCGATCGGCGACGACACGCTGACCAAGGGGCGCGTGTCGCCCGACAATTTCACGCACGGCACCTCGGCACAGCGGATGGAATGGTTGCGGCGTGGTTTGCAGACCGGCGATCCGGCGCAGTGCGATACGTTCAAGGGGTCGTTGTAAGACCCTGACGGGGGGCGGCAAGCGTGCCGCCCCCGGCGTGGTCCTCAGCGCGAGGCGGCGAGCAGCTGCGTTAGTTGCGAGTGTTCGCCGACCCCGTTTGCGTAGACGTGGTCGAGATAATAACCGGCCAGCATGTAGTGCGCCTTGACCGCCTCCGGCACAGTGGATCGCTGCGCCATCTCCAATTCGGCTTCGGCTCGCTTGTAGTAATAGTCGCAGTCGGTGCGCATGATCGAAACCCAAATCTAACAGGTGCTTGACTCATGCATCAAGCCGATCTGGCGCGCATTAGGACAAGTTAGTACGCGATCGTACGCGGGGAGGGCCGCAGCAGCCTGCCCTCCCCGCCGCGGTTACAGACGGACCAGCATTTTGCCGGTGTTGCCGCCGCTGAACAGGCCGAGGAACGCGTCCGGTGCGGTATCCAGTCCGTCGAATACCGTCTCTTCGCCACGCAGCTTTCCACTGGCGACGAGCGAACCCATCTCCGCGTAGAACTCGCCCGCGCGGTTCATGTAGTCGCTGACGATAAAGCCCTGCATCCGCACGCGGTTGCCAATCAGGCGCGCGAGATACTTCAACTGCGTGGGCTTGGCGTCGTTGTACACGTCGATCATCCCGCAGATCGCGAAGCGCGCGCGGGGCCGCGCATGCGCCAATGCCGCGTCCAGATGATCGCCACCGACATTGTCGAAATACACGTCGATGCCGTTCGGGGCCGCCTCGCCCAGCGCGCGGACCACCGATCCCGCCTTGTAGTCGATGACCCCGTCTGCGCCGAGCGAGCGGACCCACTCGCCCTTGTCGGCACCACCGGCCGAGCCGATCACGGTCATGCCCTTGGCCTTGGCGATCTGCACGACCGTGGAGCCGACCGCACCCGCCGCCGCCGAGACGAACACCGTGTCGCCTTCCTTCGCCTCCGCCACCGCGAGCAGGCCGAAATACGCGGTCATACCGGGCATGCCAAGCCTGCCGAGGAACGCCTGTGGCGGCGCATCGAGCGCGGGCAGCTTCGTGAAGGCCGCCGCAGGGCCGGTCGCCTCGTCGCGCCAGCCCTGCATGTGCAGGACCATGTCGCCGACCTTCAGCGCGTCGCTGCGGCTCTCCGTCACCTCGCCAACCGCGCCGCCGTCCATCGGCGCGCCGATCGCGAAGGGCGGTACGTAGCTCTTCACGTCGTTCATGCGGCCACGCATGTACGGATCGACCGACAGCCAGCGATTGGCGACGCGGACTTCGCCGTCGTTCAGCGGCGCGGCATCCACGTCGATCAGGGCGAGGTCGGCGTGGGTCGGCGTCCCGTTCGGGCGCGACGCCAGGGTCCAGGCGCGGGGCATCGATGTCTCTCCTCGTTGTCGTTCACATGGGTCTGGCGAAGGCGCGGCGATCGCACAAATGAAAAGGGTCCGGGCGTCGCCGCCCGAACCCTCTCCCGCAGTGTCCCGGGCGTTAGTAGGTGCCCGGGAAACTCTTGTTCAGGTTGCCGTCCGACGTGAAGTCGTCGCCATCCGTCTTGGTCGGGTCCGACGTCGACCGGCCGGTCGTCGCCGACGCGGTGCTCGACGCGCTGGCGCCGCCCTGCGAACTGCCCTGCTGGCGGTTGTTGTCACCATAGCCGAACATCGCCTGATTTCGGTCCTCGTCGCGCCACGCCTTCTTGGCTTCGTCGGCGGACTTGGTCAGCGTGACCTTGTCGTCGACCGACTGCACCCAGCTCGACGGGATCGAGTGGTGCTGACCGCCCGCATCCACATCGTTCTTGGTCAACAGGATACGGTCGCCACGGACCTTGTCGACAGTCCCGACATGCGCGCCGTCCGATCCGACGACCTCCTGATGCTCGGTCACCTTGTTCAACTGGTCGCGCTGGCCCTGACGGGTTGTGCGCCAGCTGGAGAACTCGTTCTCGAACCTGGAGCGGTTCTCATTGCGATATTCGTCATAGTCGCGGTCGAGCGCGGCGATCTGGCCGCTGCGCCAGCTATGATAGTCCTCGTCGTGATGCCGCGAGCGGTTACCGTAGCGGGATTGACCGCTGCCACCCTGCGACGGGTCGGACCGCTCGTCGTAGCGCGAATCCATCTCGCGGCGACGCTCCGCCTCGTCATCGCCGAACCACGAACGGACCTCATCCCCGGCCCGCGCCAGGAAGCCGCGATCCTCATAGTCATAGCCCTGCGGCTGACGGCCATATCCGCCGCGGTTCGGGTCCCGGTTCTGCTCGCGACCCTGCTGCTGACCACGGTAATTGTCGTCGTCCGCGTGCCGGTAGCGGCCGACATCCTCGAATCGGCGGCCGTCGCTGGCATAGGAGCCGTGGTATTCGCGCGACCCGCCCTGCTGCTGTCCAGAGCCCTCGCGACCGCGGCCGTAGAAACCCTGCGATCCGCCGTAGCTGCCGCCGCGCGCGTGATCGCGGCTGCCATAATCGCCGCCGTAATCGCGATCGCCATAACCGGAGCTTCCGCGTCCAGGCTGGTTGCCCTGCCCGTAGTCCGCGCGTCCATATTCGGAGCGGCCATAGTCCGAACGACCGGCATCGGATTGGCCGTAATCCTGCCGAGCGTAGCTCTGCCGCCCATAATCGCGTGCGCCGTATCGGTCGCGCGAGCGGTCGCCGTCATCGTCGTCCCGCCCCAGCCGTCCGGCCGCGGCATAGTCGCGTGCACTGGAATAGGTATACTCCCGGCCCGTGCCGAAGTCGCGGCGCGAGTCCTGCGGATCGGATTGGTCGTTCCCTCGCGGATAGCGTTCGTAGCCCATGATGGTCTCCATTCTCCTGCGGTGGTTGCCGGCCGCGTCACGTCGCGCGGTGTTCGGTTTCCGGAAGCAAAAACGGGCAGTTGGGACCGATGTTCCTGATCTGGAGCACGTCCGGTCGCACCGGGGGATCGTCCCGCCCCCGGTGACTTGATGCTGCTGCACCGAAGGCATGTTGCATTGCCCGAAACGGCTCGCTAAGGGCGTCGCTCCCGGCTTTGTCCGGGCTGCTGCCGGCTCTGCCGGAGGGCGCGGGGCTGTAGCTCAGATGGGAGAGCGCTGCAATCGCACTGCAGAGGTCAGGGGTTCGATTCCCCTCAGCTCCACCACCCCGCCCACAGCATCCCATGAAGCGCCGGGATCATCACCGCTTCCGCGCGTTACGCCAGTGATGTTCGACGATCAAAGCCCCGCCATTCCCGCCGCGACGCTGGTGATCCTGCGCGATCGCGTCGATGCGCCGCCCGAGCTGTTGATGGTCGAGCGCGCGAAGGCGATGGCGTTCGCCGCAGGAGCGCTGGTGTTTCCGGGCGGGCGGGTCGATCCCGGCGACGTGGCGCTGGCCGCGACGATGCAGGGCGACGATGCCGACGACACGGCCGCGCGCATCGCCGCGATCCGCGAAACGATCGAGGAGGTCGGGCTGCCGATCGGCGTCTCGGCGGATGTCGATGTCTCAGAGGCCCGCGCCGCGTTGCATGCGGGCGCGCCGTTGATGCAGGCGCTGGACAGCGCCACGCTCGACCTCAATGCGCTGGTGCCGTTCGCGCGGTGGCGGCCGAGCCATGCCACGTCGCGAATATTCGACACCCGCTTCTACCTCGCGCGGCTACCGGCGGACGCGCCGGTCGCGGAGGAGGACCATACGGAGAATGTGCGCCTGCTGTGGACCAGCGCCGCCGCGATCCTGGCAGAGGCGGATGCGGGGCAGGCGGCCCTGATCTATCCGACGCGTCGCAATCTGGAGCGATTGGCGCTGTTCGGCAGCTATGACGACGCTGTTGCGCAGGCCCGTGCCCACCCGGTGCGGCTGATCTCGCCCTTTCCCGCGTGGCGGGACGGCATCGAGCAGCTCTGCATCCCCGACGATCTCGGCTACCCGGTGACGGCCGAGCCGCTCGATGCCGCGATGCGCGGTTGATGGCGGTATTGCGTCGCCTTGCCGGAGTGTTGGTGTTCGGCGGCATCGCGTTGGCGCTCGCGTTCATCGCCTGGGCCGCGTTACGGGGGCGACCGCAGGATCTGCCGTGGACGCCGCTCGATCTCGGCCAGCCGGTGGGGCTGTTCACCGGGCGCAAGCTGACCGCGCTGACGGAGGATTTCCCTGGCTGCCGCGCCGCGCTCGACCGCGCCGGTGTCCGCTATACCGCGCTGCCGCCAAGGTCGGGAGCGGGCCAATGCGGCTATAGCGACGGTATCCGTTTCGCGGCAGGCGGTGCGCGCAACATCGCCTTCGTGCCCACGGGCCTCGGCGTCGCCTGCCCGGTAGGCGCCGCGCTGGCGATGTGGGAATGGAATGTCGTGCAGCCGGCTGCGGAGGCCGAGTTCGGGAAGCGCGTCGTCTCGATCGACCATTTCGGCAGCTATAGCTGTCGACGCATCTATGGGCGCGATGCCGGCAACTGGAGCGAGCATTCCACTGCCGATGCAGTGGACATTGCCGGCTTCCGCCTGACGGATGGTATGCGCATCACCGTCGCACGCGACTGGAAAGGAGACGACGGCAAGGCGCGATTCCTGCGCCGCGTGCGCGACGGTGCGTGCAAGCTGTTCGCGACAACGCTGTCGCCCGATTACAATGCCGCGCACCGCGACCACCTCCACCTCGATCAGGCGAACCGCGGGGCGATGGGGTGGCGAGCCTGTCGCTGACGGTCAACCGCCGCGCGAGTGTCAGTTCGCGATCGGCTGAGCGCCCTCGACCTTCTCCACCCAATAGGGGAAGAATGCCGGTTGACGGTTGGACCAGCCCGCCGCGGTCGCCGCCGCTTCGCTGATCGACTGGAGCAATGTGCGCCGCAGTTCTGGGTGCAGATGCGGCAACGCCGCCGCCGCGCAGAACGCCGCGGGCAACCACGGGCGCACCTCCGCACCGATCAGCCGCTCGTAGAGGAAGCGCACCGCCGAAAAGCTGGGCAAGCGGCCCTGCCCCAGATCGAACGCGACCACGGTGACCAATGGCGCCAGAAACGGCTCGATCGCGTCGAGGCCGCTGTCGTCGGGGACGATCTCGCGGATCGCAGGCAGCGCGCGGTACAGGCGGGCCTGCGCGCGGATGCTGGCGGCTTCCACCACGTCGCGCGACCACCGGGTCATGGCGTCGTCGCGGTCCAGACCGATGTCGAGCGAACGACGGATATACCGCTGAGTCGAGCTGGAGAAGCTCGCGAATTCCTTCATCTCGGCCAACGTCATCGCACCTTCGGCCGGCTTCATCCTCGAACCCATCGTCGTCACCCCGCCCAGAGCTTCTGCCCGACAAGGGATACGCCAAAAGTGGTTACACCGCCCTTAACGAAACCGTCGCCGGATCGTCATGAACATCGCCGAAAATCGCTGCGCTGCAACAAGGGATGCGACGAACCGAGGTTCGCCGCATCCCAATCGTGGATTGATGGTGCTTTTGCGCAACAAACAAAGGTTGCGCCCGAACCGCTCAGCCGCCGTCGCGCAGCGCCCGTTCCTTTTCCTCGTCATAGCCCGACGACACTGCGGGCTCGCTGCCGCGATGGACGGGCTGCGTCGAGGAGGCAGGATCGCTGGCGTCCATCGACTCGTCCAAAGCATTGTCGAGCCGCGCGTCGCTGCTCTCCGGGTTCTTCTCCAGCCGCTTGGCGATCGACTTGTCGCGTCCCGCATCCTGCCCCTGCACCCGACTGCCGCCCGTGGGTTCGTCGGGATCGCCCGGGGCAACGGACAGGCTGTCGAGCGCGCGGTTATCGATGTCGGCCATCTTGGCTCTCCTATGATCGTTCTAGGGTCAAAACGATCATGCCCCGTCGCCGTTCCTGTAGCCCGTCCAGTTCTCTCGCGACGATCCGATCACAGCCGCCGCACGCGCACCGTCTGCCGCTGAAGGCGGGTCAGGCCCCACACGGTCATGAAGGCGATGTCGGTCGCATCGCGCCCGGCGGTCACGACCGCGATCTCGCCCGCCGATCCCATGCCGGTCGCGTCGACCAAGCGCCACGCGCCGTCGAGCCACAGTTCCGCGACCGCATGGAAATCGGGCGGATCGACGCCGGGGGCATAGGCCGCGACGCACCGCGCCGGGATTTCCGCCGCTCGCGCCAGCGCGACGACAAGGTGCGCGTAATCGCGGCATACGCCCCGGCGCGACGCGAAGGTGTCGAGCGCCGTGGTCGTGCCCTCGCTGGCCCCCATCTGGTAGCGCAGCGCGCCTGCGGTCCAGTCGACCAAGGCTTGTGCCAGTGCACCGCCGGTCAGGCCCGCGAACTCGCTGTCGACGAACCCCTCGAGCCGGTCCGACTGACAATAGCGGCTGGGCAGCAGGTACGGCACCAGCGCGCCGGGCAGCAGGCGCGGCGGCGTCGCGCCTAGCGTGGTCAGGTCGATATCGGAGCGCAGGATCCGGACTTCCGCCTCGTACTGTGCCCGGAACTGCCCCTCGCCGCGGCCCCAGCAGCGTTGGCCGACTCCGTCCTCGCCCATCGCCGCGGCGATGGGGTGATCGGACCAGACCGTCAGTTCCGATCGCTCCAGCACCTGCTCGGCGGTCTTCGCCACCTCGACCTGCAACAGCACGTCCGCCGCCGCGTCGAACCAGTAATCCAGCTCCACCGAAATCCCGAGCCGCATCCCGCTATTCCCCCGTCACGTGCACAGCCTGTCAGGCGCACAAAAAAGAGGCCCGGCGGTGTGTGCCGCCGGGCCTCCCCGATTCGCTATCTCAGGCTATCAGTCGCGGCCGGAGCCGAACAGACGCAGGATGAAGAGGAACATGTTGATGAAGTCGAGATACAGGCTCAGCGCCGACATGATCACGACCTTGCCCACCATGTCGGTGCCCTGCACCTGATAGTAGAGGCTCTTCGTACGCTGCGTGTCATAGGCCGTCAGGCCGGCGAACAGCAGGACGCCGACGAAGCTGATGACCAGACCCAGCGGGCCGGACTGCACGAACATGTTGATGACGCTGGCGACGAGCAGGCCGACGACACCCATGATGAGGAACGTGCCGAACGCCGACAGGTCCTTCTTCGTGGTGTAGCCGTAGAGGCTGACCGCGGCAAAGCCCGCCGACGTCGCGAAGAACGCCTGCGCGATCGCAACCGGGCTATACTGCAGGAAGATCGTCGACAGCGACAAGCCCATCAGCACCGCGAAGCCCCAGAACATCGCCTGAAGCGTGCCCGTGCTCATCCGGCTCTGGCCGAAGCTCATGCCGAATACGATCGCGAGCGGCGCGAACATGATGACGTACTTCAGCGGCCCGGGCTGCGTGAACACCGCCTCCGCATAGCCGCTCATCGCGAACAGCAACGCCACGACGCCCGTCAGCAGGACTCCGGACGTCATGTAGTTGTAGACAGACAGCATATAGGACCGAAGACCCGCGTCGTAGGCCGCGTCACGCGGACGTGCCGCGCCTGCGCCGAACGAGGTCGCAGTCGGTCTGGGATCGGACCAGTTGGCCATTGGATGTAGCTCCTTCGTACCGGCAAGGGGCCGGCCACCCGCATCATATCGGCCCTGTTCGGTCCGACTTCAAGCATGAAGAAAATGTCATAAAAGATCCTGTATCGCCATAACGCACGTGGCGGCGCTACGGTCCATCGGGCTACAGCAACGCCTATGATTCGCCTGTTCGTCGCCCTGCGTCCGCCCCTCGCGATCCGGGAGGCGCTGTTCGATGTCATGGACGGCGTGCGGGCGGCCCGGTGGCAGGATGACGAGCAGCTTCACCTGACCCTGCGCTTCGTCGGCGAGGTCGAGCGTCCGCAGGCGGAGGACCTCGCCGCCGCGCTGTCGCACATCGCCGCGCCGGTGCCGGAGGTGGCGCTGGCGGGGGTGGGCAGCTTCGGCAAGGGCAACCGGCCCGATGCGCTGTGGGCCGGCGTCGCTCCCGCCGCGCCGCTGGCCGCACTGCACGCCAAGGTGGAGCGCGCATGCGTCATGGCCGGCCTGCCGCCGGAACGCCGCGCGTATCGGCCGCATATCACCGTCGCGCGGCTGCCCCGGTCCGCGAGCGGCGATGGCGACGTTCCCCTTTGGCTGGCGCAGCATGCCGGCCTGACCAGCGAGCCGTTCTCGCTGCCGCACATCGAGCTGTATCGCAGTCATCTGGGACGTGAGCGGGCAAGCTACGAACTGGTCGCGCGCTGGCCGCTCGGAACCCGCGACGCGGCTGCTGGTTGGCCTTCCACGGAATAGAGGGAGAATGACGATGCGGACCACCCTGGTGATGATGACGGCCGGCGCGGCGATGCTGGTGGGACTGTCCGGCTGCGCGACCGACAAGGCGGAGATGGGCACGGTGACGCCGGGTGGCGGAACCGCGGTCGCCAGCCTGCGCACCGCGACCAACGCCGATGCCGGCCGCGCAACCGCGACGGAGGTCGAGGGCGGCCTGCGCGTCTCTCTCGACGCCAGCGCGCTGCCGCCGGGGACGCACGGCGCGCACATCCACATGGTCGGCCGCTGCGACGCGCCGGACTTCACGACCGCCGGCGGTCACTGGAACCCGACATCGAAGCAGCATGGCACGATGAACCCGGCGGGGCCGCACGAAGGCGACCTCCCGAACCTGATCGTCGGCACCGACGGCCGGGGCACGCTGGCGATCACGATCCCCGGCGCGACGATGGCCGGGCTGCTCGATGCGGACGGCAGCGCGATGGTGGTGCATGCCAGTGCCGACGATCTGCGCACCGACCCCTCGGGCAAAAGCGGCGGGCGCATCGCCTGCGGAGTCTTCCAGGCGGGGTAAAACCCAAGCTCACTATTCACGTCATCCCAGCGAGAGCCGGGATGACGTTTTAGGTTCTAGAAGCTCAGATCACCTCGCCCACCGCCCGCGCACGGTCTTCGCGGGTGGCCTCGGCGCGGGGGACAAGCCGATAGGCCATGATCGCCGCGGCGATGGTGATCGGCGCGCTGAGCATCAGCGACAGCATGCCGGTCGACAGACTGCCCGACAGGCTGGACACCCGCCCCGCCAGATACGGCCCGAGCGCCAACCCCAGCAACGTCGTGCCGATGAAGAACGTCGCCGTCGCGGTACCGCGCATCCGCGGCAGCACCAGGTCCTGCGTCGTCGCGGCTGCCGCGCCGAGCGCCGTCGCCGCGCAGACCTGACCGATGAACAGCATTGGGTACAGCAGCCACGTCGACGACGCGGTGAACGCGGTCGCCATGAACGGCAACGGCGCGATCGCCCCGAAGATCACGACGATCAGCCGCCCCGCCGGATTGGTCCGCCGCAGCCGGTCCGCAACGATCCCGCCGAGCGTCACGCCCAGGAACCCGCCGAGCGCGCCGCTCGCACCGATAAAGAACCCCGCCTCCGCCGGCGCGGCGTGCAGCACGCGCAGCGCATAGGGCGCTGCCCAGAAGCTGGCGGCATAGGCGAGGAACGCGTTCAATCCGTATGCAACGACCGTCAGCACGAACGCCGGCGTCGCGACGATCAGGGCGAACGTCGCAGGGTCGCGCCGCCGCAACGCACAGCCCCAGGAGAAGACGGCATAGGCGCCGATCCCGACCGCGGTCCATTGCGGCCACGGCTCGCCCGCGCCGATCAGGCCCAGTACGACGGCGACCGTAACCCCCGCCGCCAGCAGGTTCACCGCAAGGGCGCGCGCCCCGCCCATCGCCGCGCCGATCAGCGTCAGCGGCGGGATGATCGTGACCAGCTCTCGCCCGAACTCCGCGAACGGTGCCGGATGTTTGGGCGGCGGCGGCAGACCCTCGACCGCGCCGCGGATCGGTTCCCTCAAGGTCGCGATCCACAGCGCGACGATGAGGCCGGGAAGCCCGACGGCCATGAACGCCGCCTGCCACCCGACCAGCCCCATCGGCCCGCCGCCCGGATAGGCGCGGTTCCAGTTCTGGACGATCAGCCCGCCGATGAAGAGCGACACGCCACCACCGACGTAGAGGCCCGCCGAATAGATCGACAGCGCCGTCGCGCGCAGCCGCTTCGGAAACCAGTCGGAAATCAGCGAATAGGCGGAGGGGCTCGCCGTGGCCTCACCGATGCCGACGCCGATTCGCGCCGCCGCGAGATGCCCGCCACTGCGCGACAGGCCGGACAGCGCGGTCATCGTCGACCACAGGGCCAGGCCGATCACCATCAGCCGTCCGCGATGCCAATTGTCCGCCAGCCGCCCGAGGGGTATGCCGAACAGCGAGTAGAAGACCCCGAATGCAGTGCCGTAGAGGAACCCGAGATCCTCATCGGCGAGGTGCAGGTCGCGCTTGATATCCTCCGCCAGAATCGAAATGATCTGGCGGTCCACGAAGTTCAGGACATAGACGAGAAACAGGATGCCGAGCACATACCAGGCGTAGCCGGACGCCTGCGCATCACCCCGCTCGGGAACCGTTTCGGCCATCACCCTCTCCTTATCGGAAAGGAAGGTATCAGAGGTTTCGAAGGTCGCCTACCGCTTTTCGGCGAATGGGTATGGTCAGCGCCGCGCCAGTTGCGCACGGCGTCCGACGCCCTGCTCCAACCGGGCGATCAGGCCGTCGAGCGTCGAGGCGCGGTCGCCCGCGGCTGGCGACGGCGCGACCGTCACCTCCGGCATCGGCAGTATGAAGGTTTCGATGCGCTCCTCCTCCACCTTCTCCTCCTCCGGTGTCTCGGCGGCAACCACGGCGATCGGGGCGACGGGGCGGACAGGCTCCAGCGGCTCGTCGAGGATCGCCCCCGGGTGGAATGCGGCGAGCGGCTGTTCGAGGTCGGCGGGGATCGGCTGCTCGACCGGAGGTGGCGGCGGCGCGATTCGCGGAGTGGGCGGAGATGGCGGCGTCCCGAGCTCCTCCGCCGACAAGGGTCGCCGCGTTGGCGCGTCCGGGTGCGTATCGGCACGGCGAGCGGTCGGCACGTCGCTCATGCCGCCGAACCGCACCGGCTTGGGCGCGAGGAACCCGCCCGGCCCCCAGATCAGGTACAGCGCCGACCAACTGACCGCACCCGCGAGTGCTGCCCCACCCAGCAGGATCAGCGCACGCGCGGTCAGCCCCAGCGGCGGCTTCGCCATCGGCAGCAACTGCGCCAGACCGCTCGCGTCCACCGCCGCCTCCAGCCGCCAGTCGGGCAGGATCAGGAAGAAGATCGCGGTCAGCGCCGCCGCCATGATCGCGCCGATCGTCGGGATCATGCCGGTCGAGAGGCGGCGGCCGGTCATGTGCGGGCGGGGTAAGCGGACCATCGGGACTTCCTGTTCGCGGCCTCGACCAGCCGCTGGTAAACGGCGTCGTAACGGCAAATATTTGACGACCAGTTACGCTCTTGCTCGACAAAGGCGCGTCCCCTCACGCGTCGCGCCTCCCAGCCGGAGCGATCCGCGAGCAATCCGGCCAGCGCCGTCGCGATCGCCGCGGGATCGTCCGCCGCGAACAGCGTGCCGGTATCGCCGTCGCGAATCAGCTCGCGGTGGCCGCCGACATCGGAGGCCGCGACCAGCCGCCCCTGCGCCATCGCCTCCAGCGGCTTCAGCGGCGTGACCAGTTCGGTGAGCCGCATCGCCTTGCGCGGGTACGCCAAAATATCGACCAGCGAGTAGTAGCGCTCCACCTCCGCATGCGGGACGCGGCCGACGAAGCGGATACGCTCCGCGACCGGTGACGCCGCCGCCTGCGCTCGCAACGCAGCCTCCGCCGGGCCGCCGCCGACCAGCAGCAGGGTCGCACGCGGCCGCGCGGCGACCAGCGCCGGCATCGCCGCGATCAGGTCGTCCAACCCCTCATAGGGGTAGAAGCTGCCGATGAAGCCGATCACCTCGTCGTCGTTCAGGCCCAGCGTCGCGGCGAGCGCGGCGTCTCGCGGGGCGGGCGTGCCGAACAGGGTCAGGTCGACACCGTTGGGCGACACCATGATCTTGTCCGCCGCGACCCCGCGTTCGATCAGGTCGCCGCGCAACCCCTCGCAGATCACCGCGACCGCATCGGCGCGATCGACCACGAAGCGTTCCAGCGTCCGCGTCGCCCGGTATTTCAGCGAGCCTTCTGTGCCGGTGCCGTTCCCGACCGCCGCATCCTCCCAGAAGGCGCGTATCTCGTAGAGCAGCGGCAAACCGTGCCGCCGCGCCACATGCCACGCCGCCAGCCCGTCGAGCGCCGGCGAATGCGCGTGCAGGATGTCCGGTCGAAACTGGGTCACGGCCGCGGCGATGCGCGTCGCGAAGCGAGCGATTCCGGTGATCTCGCCGACCAGCCCGCGCGGCGTACCGTCGCCCGGCGTGCGGTGAAAGGTCAGCCCGTCGACCTGCTCGATCCCGCCTGCGGACGCGCCCTGTCGCGGCGCGGTAACCGCCGCCACGACATGCCCCGCCGCCGCCTGCGCGGTGAGGATCGCCCGCGTGCGAAACGTATAACCGCTCTGCAAAGGTAGCCCGTGGTCGAGGATGTGAAGGATACGCATGGTCGCCGCTTGGCACGGACGCGCTTAAGGTTGCGCTAACCGGGGGGGCGGGCTGACGCTGACTCTCACCCTCCCGTCGCTACGCTCATCCTTTTCTCTCCCAAGGGGAGAGGGACCGTAGACTACCCTCCTCCCACGGAGATGGGGTCAAGGCAACGGTTCCACCGCGCGCTTAACCCGCCTTCAACTCCCGCGCCCTACACGCGTCCGGAGGGCACCCCCGCCCCCACCCACTCGCCGCTGCGCGGCTCCCTCCCTCTCAGGGAAGGGATCGAGACACAGGAGCGCGACCGGATGATCGACAATTTCGCGCTCGGCGTCACACATGGCCTGTTGATGCTCGCGGCGTGGCTGCTCCTGAAGCGGCCCGATCTCGACCGCGAGTCGCGTGCCGGCGATCAGCCTGCGACCAAGCCGGGACGCCGTCCGCGTGCGTGATCTCGCGTTCATCGCCTTTCTCGCGGCGCTGATGGGGATGGGGCTGCGGCGACCATTCCTGCTCGTGCTCGTCTACGTCTATATCGACATCGTCGCGCCGCAGCGGCTGACCTATTACCTGTTGAACGCGATCCCGATTTCGCTCGTGTCGGTGGTGCTCGCGGTCGGGGCGTTCGCGCTGGCGGACGACAAGCGGGACAGCCGTTTCGCCCCGCGACAGGGCATGATCGTGCTGCTGCTGATCTATTGCTGGCTGACGACGATGGTCGCTGATTTCCCGGTGGAGGCGCAGGACAAATGGGGCTGGGTGTGGAAGGCGCTGGCGTTCGCCGCGTTCCTGCCGTCGACACTGCGCACCCGGCTGCGGATCGAGGCGCTGCTGCTGTTCATGGTGGTCTCCGCCGCGTCGATCATCATCGTCGGCGGTGTAAAGACGCTCGTCTCGGGTGGCGGCTACGGTCAGTTGAACCTGATGGTCGACAATAACAGCGGCCTGTACGAGGGGTCGACGATCTCCACCGTCGCGGTCGCGATCGTGCCCGTGATCTTCTGGCTGATGAGATACGGCACGATCTTCCGGCCGGACTGGCGCGTGAAGATTTTCGGCCTCGCGCTGGTGTTCGCGTGCCTGCTGATCCCGGTCGGCACGTCGACACGCACCGGCCTGCTCTGCATCGGCCTCGTCGCAGCGCTGTCGCTGCGCACCGTAAAGCGCAAGGCGACCTATTTGGCGGCAATCGGCGTGCTCGGCCTCGTCGCCGTACCGTTCCTGCCGTCAGCGTTCACCGAACGCATGGGCACGATCCAGAACCATCAGGCCGACGCCTCCGCCAGCACGCGGCTCGCGGTGTGGGCATGGACGTGGGAGTTCGCGAAGACGCATCCGTTCGGCGGTGGCTTCGAGGCGTATCGCCAGAACCGCATCCGCCTCGAACTAGTGAATACGTCCGGCGACAACTCGACGGAAACCGAGCAGACCGATCAGGGGCGCGCGTGGCACAGCGCCTATTTCGAAATGCTGGGCGAACAGGGCTATCCCGGTCTCGCTCTGTGGCTGACGATCAACCTCGCGGGACTGTTCCGGATGGAGGTGCTGCGCCGCCGGTATCGCACGGGTGACGAGGCGTGGGCCGGGTCGCTCGCCGCCGCGCTTCAGACCGGGCATATGGTGTACCTGCTCGGCGCGGGGTTCATCGCCATCGCGTTCCAGCCGTTCGTGTACATGCTGATCGGCGCGCAGGTCGGGCTGGACACCTATACCGCGCGTCGCCGGGCGGAGGCGACGGGCCGTCGCGTGCGCCCTGCCCGCGCCACGCCGCCGCTGCCGGCATGACGGAGATCCGCGCGCTGACCGGCGCCCGCGGCCTGGCGGCGTGGCTGGTCGTGCTGTTCCACATCCGCGGATCGATCGCAGGGGTGCCGGCGGGCGTGATGCGCGTGCTCGACAAGGGCTATCTGGCGGTCGATTTCTTCTTCCTGCTGTCCGGCTTCGTCATCTGGCTGGCGTGGCATGAGCGGCTACGAGATCGGCGCGCGATCCCGGCCTTCCTGCTAAAGCGCGTGCTGCGCGTATGGCCGCTGCATGCGGTGATGCTGGCGGCTTTGGTCGCGATCATCGGCGCGCAAGGCGTGCTGGGGCATCCCGTGGGGGCGGAGTTCCCCTATCGCGACCTGCCGCTGCATCTGTTGCTGACGCAGGATTGGGGGCTGGTGCCGCCGACGACATGGAACGTGCCCGCCTGGTCGATCAGCGCCGAGCTGGTCGCATATGCGCTCTTCCCATTTCTGGTACTCACCATCGATTGGCGGCGGTGTCCGACGCCGGTGGTGCTGCTAGGCGTGGCCGTACCGCTAGCGGTACTCGCTTGGGCGATGCGCGGGGAAACGATGCTCGGGCAGGATATCGCCGGCTTCGGCGTCCTGCGCTGCGTAACCGAGTTCGCGGCCGGGACCGCGGTGGGCGCATTATGGCTGCGCTGGCGCGGTGACGTGTCGGCGCGGTGGCCGATGCTCGCGGTGGCGGTCGGCGGGGTCGCGCTGGCAATCGGGGCACCGGAGGTCGTCGACGCGCCGGCTACGCTCGCGGCGCTCCTTCTGGCGCTGGCGCTCGGTGCGGGAACGCCGGGGCATATGCTGGAGGGGCGAGCGGTGCATTGGCTCGGCACGATCAGCTATGCGACCTACCTGTCGCATTACGTGCTCTGGCACGCCTTCAAGCTGGTGGCCGTCCGCAACGTTGCCGACGTCCCGCCGCTGTCGATCGCCATATTCCTTGCGCTGGTACTGGCCGCGTCGGCGTTCCTGTACACCTATGTGGAGGTTCCGGCGCAGCGCTGGCGCGGATTGCGCGGCTGGTCTCCAAAATCCTCCCCGGCACGGGGAGGCGGCGCGCCGCAGGCGTGACGGAGGGGCAACCACGAACCGTTCGGCCTGTGGATGCCCCTCCGGCGCATTCGCGCCACCTCCCCTGAAGAGGGGAGGATCAAGGGTGCTTTTTACTCCTCCGGCTCGTCCGCCAGTTCCTCGACCAGCGCCGCGATGATCGCCCGGTTGAACGCAGGGATATCGTCCGGCTTGCGGCTGGTGATCAGGTTGCCGTCGACCACGACCTCCTCGTCCGCCACGTCGCCGCCGGCATTCTCCAGATCGGTGCGGATCGACGGATAGCTGGTCAGCCGGCGGCCATCGATCACGTCCGCCTCCGCCAGCAGCCACGGGCCGTGGCAGATTGCCGCGACGATCTTGTCGTCCTCCATGAACTCCGCGACGATCTCCACCGCGCGATCCTCCTGTCGCAGCTTGTCGGGATTGCAGGTCCCGCCCGGCAGCACCAGCGCGTCGTAATCGTCGGTGTCCACCTCATCCAGCGTCAGGTCCGGCGTCGCCGTCTCCGCCTTGTTCAGGTCCTGCTCCATGCCCTGGATCGGGTCCGTCTTGATCGAGGCCAGCGTCACCGTCGCCCCGGCGGCCTCCAGTGCCTTTTTTGGCTCGAATAATTCCACCGTCTCGAAACCGTCGGCGGCCAGCATCAGCACGCGCGCCTTGGAAAGATCTGCCATCGGATAAACTCCTGTCGGGGTGGGAGCCGCCTCAACCCCCGCCTCACGGCCTCGTTCCGGAACGAAGCGACGAGTCCATGCATTGCCCGGACAAGAAGCGACCGGAGCATTAATGGCCACCCGCATAGTCTATTCCGATGACTCGAAGCCCGGCATCACGCGCCGTAAGGTGCGGAACGGATGGGCTTATTACGACGCGGGTGGTGACCGCATCACCGACCGGGACGAGATCGACCGGCTGAATGCGATCGGCCTGCCCCCCGCATACCGCGACGCGTGGTTCAACCCCAGGGCGAACGGCCATATCCAGGCGGTCGGCTGGGACGAAAAGGGCCGCAAGCAGTATCGGTACCACACCGGCTTCCGCGAGGCGCAGGAAGCCGCCAAGTACGAGAAATGCGCCGATTTCGGCCATAGCCTGCCCGCGATCCGCAAGAAGGTCGAGGCGGACCTGAACAAGCGTTCGCTCTCCCGCGACCGCGCCGTCGCCGCGGTCGTGCGGCTGCTGGATGTCGGTCACCTTCGCGTCGGCAACGAGGCATACGTCGCCAGCAACGAGAGCTTCGGCGCGACCACGCTGCGCAAGCGTCATGGCGAGGTGAAGGGGCACACGCTCCGCCTTCGCTTCAAGGGCAAATCGGGCAAGGAACGCGACATGAAGGTCGCCGACCGCGCGCTCGCGTCGGCGGTCAAGAAGATGCAGGACCTCGACGAACAGCATCTCTTCGCGTGGCTCGACGACAAGGGCGAGGCGCATCCGGTCACCTCGTCCGACGTCAACGACTATATCCGCGAGGCTACCGGCCACGATTTCACCGCCAAGCATTTCCGCACCTGGTGCGCGAGCGTCTGTGCGTTCGAGGCGCTGGCCTCCGCCGAGCGTGACCTGAGCCTGAAGTCGCTGCTGGAGCCCGTCGTCGAGAAGCTCGGCAATACGCCCGCCATCGCGCGCAAGAGCTATGTCCATCCGTCGCTGATCGACCTCGTCAAAAAGGGTCAGTCGGCGTTTCGCCAGGCCACGCGCCTTCCCCGTGCCAAACGCTATCTGACGCGCGAGGAGCGCGGCCTGATCGCGTTCCTCGAAGCCGGCACGCCCGCCACCTGAGTAAGTCCGCCATGTCCAAATCCCCCGCCGCCAACGCGCAGGAACCGCTGTTCGACGCCTCCGGCTTCGCCACCCAGACGAGCGGCCTGTTCACCGCCAGCCGGGAGTGGTTGCAGCACCACTGGCTCCAGATCCTGATCGCCTTCGCCATCGGGGCGGTCATCGTCATCGTCCTTCACGCGGCCCGCCGCGTCGCCGGCAAGCTGGCGGTGCGCGATCCGGAAGGCCGCGCCGGCTGGGGCTCGATCATCGGCCGCGCGCTGGTGAAGACCAGCAACTTCTTCATCATCATGCTAGCCGCCAAACTCGTCGCGGGGTACGCGGGCGCACCGTCGCAGGTATCGATCACGATCAACTTCCTGTGGACGATCGCCTCCGTCTTCCAGGCGGCGGCATGGGTCCGGGAAATTGCGCTGGGCGCGATCGAGCATCGTACCCAGTCGGCGCATTATTCGGGCGAGGCGCTGCTATCCGCGATGGGCCTGATCCGGGTCCTCATCACGTTCGCGCTGTTCGCGATCGCGCTGGTGGTGGTGCTCGACAATCTGGGGGTCAACGTCACTGGCCTCGTCGCCGGTCTCGGCGTCGGCGGTATCGCCATCGGTCTGGCGGCGCAGGGTATCTTCGGCGACCTGTTCGCGGCGCTGGCGATCATCTTCGACCGACCGTTCCGGCGCGGCGACAAGGTCCAGTACGACCAGACCGTCGGCGTGATCGAGTCGATCGGGCTGAAATCGACCCGCATCCGCTCGTTCGGCGGCGAAATGCGCGTCATCAGCAACCGGCAATTGCTCGACAAGGAGATCCAGAACATCTCCAACCGCGATCACGTGCGCGTCACCCTGACGATCGGCGTCGCGTACGAGACCCCGCCGGAAAAGCTGGAGGCGCTGCCCGGCCTGCTGAAGACCGTCTTCGAAGACGCCGGCGGCAAGGTCGCTCGGGCCAGCTTCGAAACCTTTGGCGCGTCCAGCCTCGACTTCATCGTCCAGTTCGACGTGCCCGGCGACGACTGGCCCACCGCCCACGCGACCCGCAACAAAGCGCTGGTGCTGCTGATGCGCCGCTTCGCCGAACAGGGCATCGTCATCCCCTATCCCACCCAGACCACCTACACCGCCGCGCCCGACGGTACGCTGGTCATGCCCTATGCGGTGCAGAAGGCCGAAAGTTAGGGCGGCCTGATTTCACCGTCATGCCGTGCTCGTCCCGGCATGGCGGACGATCCTATCGCTCTTCCACCAGAACCGTCATCGTCAATGGCGCATGTCCGGAGCGGGTGATGCCGACCGTCGTCGCCTTCCCGATCTGTCCGGTCACTTGGGGAGATGCCACGCGCATCAGCTTGCCTCCGCTCGGAAGCGACAGGTCGGATGCTACCAGTCTCGCGCCTTCCCGACCGCCCGGCACGCGGGACAGCGTCGATCGCAGCGCAAACGCCTCGCTGTCTACCGTGCCGGTTCCCCCGTCGGCGATGATGATATGCGGTCTGCCGATGACGCGGCCTCCATCGACGATCTCGTATTTGATGACGAATGTCCGTGCACCCGATTGAACTTGTTGAGCAATCGACCCGGTCCCGACGGTTAGACACAGCATCGTGACGACCATCGATCGCATGATTTCAGCGCCCCTTTATCCATAAGGCACACATCTTTTCTCTGGTTGCGGAGCGGCGGCAAGACAATTGCATTCGCGTGCTATTGCGCTCCCGGACAACGAAGCTGCGTCGCTGGTTAGGGTATCCCGGATACGCGCGGCACGATCGACGGGTTGCACGCCGTTGCCCCGGAACATAAGCGGTTCAATTCCCCGCCAACCCGCACTAAACAGCACCGCAGATGCTGACCGCCCTTTCCATCCGCGACGTCGTGCTGATCGAGGCGCTGGACCTCGACTTCGGGCCGGGGCTCGGCGTGCTGACCGGCGAGACGGGCGCGGGCAAGTCGATCCTGCTCGATGCGCTCGGCCTCGCGCTCGGTGGACGCGGCGACAGCGGTCTGGTGCGGCACGGCGCGGCGCAGGCGGTGGTGACCGCCAGTTTCGAGCCCCCCGCCGCCGATCTCGCCGCATTGCTCGACGACAACGGTGTCGAGGTGGAGCCGGGCGAGCCGCTGCTGATCCGCCGCATTGTGAAGGCGGACGGCGGCAGCCGCGCCTTCGTCAACAACCAGCCTGCATCCGCGACCCTGCTGCGCGAGATCGCGCCGCGCTTGGTCGAGATTCACGGCCAGCACGACGATCGCGGCCTGCTCAATCCCCGCGGCCACCGCGCGCTGCTCGATGCGTTCGGCCGGGTCGACATCGGCGACGCCGGCCGCGCCTGGAGCGCCTATCGCGAGGCGGAGTCCGCGCTGGCTGCCGCGCGTGCGGAGATCGAGACGGCGGCCCGCGACCGCGAGTGGCTGGAACATGCGGTCGGCGAACTGCGCACTCTCGCTCCCGAGCCCGGTGAGGAGGAGGCGCTCGCCGACAAGCGCCGGTCGATGCAGCGCGCGGAGAAGGTGGCGGACGACCTCGCCGCGATCGACGCGCATCTGGAGGGTTCGGACGGCGGCCTCGCGAAGCTGCGTCAGGCCGCCCGCGTGCTGGAGCGGGTCGCCGCCGACCATCCCGCCCTCGCCGAGGCACTGGCCGCGGTCGATCGCGCCGTGACGGAGGCGGACGCCGCCGAGGACAGCCTGCGCGAGGCCCGCACGGCGCTGTCGTACGATCCCCGCGCGCTGGAGGATGACGAGACGCGCCTGTTCGAACTGCGCGCCATGGCCCGCAAGCATCGCGTCCAGCCCGACGATCTCGCCGCCCTGGCTGACGACCTAGCCGCCCGGCTGAAGCGGCTGGAGGCGGGCGAAGGCGGCATCGCCAAGTTGCAGGCGACGGTGAAGACCGCGCACGCCGCCTATGACGCCGCCGCCGCAATTGTGTCCGATCAGCGCCGTGCCGCCGCCACGCGGCTCGACGTGGCGGTCGCGAACGAACTCGCGCCGCTGAAGCTGGACGCTGCGCGCTTCAAGACCGTCGTCGCGGAGGTTGCCGCCGAGGGCTGGTCCGCCGCCGGCCGCGACCGCGTGGAGTTCGAAATTTCGACCAACCCCGGCGCGCCCTTCGCACCGCTGACCAAGATCGCATCGGGCGGCGAGCTGTCCCGCTTCATCCTCGCGCTGAAGGTCGCGCTGGCTGAAACGGGCGGCGCGGCGACGATGGTGTTCGATGAGATCGATCGCGGCGTCGGTGGCGCGGTCGCCTCCGCGATCGGCGAGCGGCTGGCGCGGCTGGCGGAAAGTACGCAGTTGCTGGTCGTCACGCACAGCCCGCAGGTCGCGGCGCGAGGTGCCGCGCATCTGCTGATCGCCAAATCGTCGGACGGCACCGTCACCCGCACCGGCGTCCGCCATCTGGACGAGGACGATCGGCGTGAGGAGATCGCGCGCATGCTGTCCGGCGCGACGATCACCGACGAGGCGCGCGCGCAGGCCGACCGTCTGCTGGAAACCGCATGACCCCGGCGCAGCGCCGTGAAGGCCGGGTTGCGCTGGCCATGCTCCCGGTCGGCGGAATGCTGACAATCGGATCGGGATTGGCCGCGATCGGTTTCGTCGTAACGATGCTGCTCGGGCTTTACTGGGCGGCGATGTCGGGCAGCGGCTGGCGCTACGTCGCGTGGCTGGCGGCGGGTGCGGTCGTTGCGGTCCGCAACACCATCGTCTCGATCGAGATCATGAGCGCCTTCGTCTGGCGGCCTGTTTTGTCGGTGCTGCTGCTCTGGGCGCTGGTCCTGCTCGCATGGCCGGGCTGGCTGCTTTAGGCGAACGCGCATGGACCCGTTGCCTGATTCGCCAGAGGCCGCCGCCGCCGAACTCGCTGCCCTCGCTGCCGAGATTGGCCGTCATTCGTCGCTCTACCACACCGACGACGCGCCCGAGATCAGCGACAGCGAATATGACGCGCTCGTCCGCCGCAACACCGCGATCGAGGCGGCCTTTCCCGACCTTATCCGCGCCGACAGCCCGTCGAAGCAGGTCGGTGCCGCCCCCGCCGCGCACCTCGCCAAGGTCGCGCATGCGCGGCCGATGACCAGCCTCGACAACGCCTTCAACGACGAGGAGGTCGAAGAATTCGTCGCGCGCATCCGCCGCTTCCTGAAGCTGCCCGACGACGAACCCGTCGCGTTGACTGCCGAGCCCAAGATCGACGGCCTGTCCTGCTCGCTGCGCTACGAAGGCGGCGCACTGGTGCAGGCGCTGACCCGCGGCGACGGTGCAACTGGAGAAGATGTCACTAGAAACGTCGCAGAAATTGACGGCATACCCAGTATCTTGCCCGCCCACGCCCCCGATATCTTCGAAGTAAGAGGCGAGGTCTACATGTCAAAGAAGGCGTTTGCCGACTTAAACGCCCGCTTGGCTTCCGAGGCAAATAGTGAAAAAGATGCTCGCCAATTCGCTAATCCGCGCAATGCCGCTGCGGGATCCTTGAGACAGAAGGACTCTGCGGTTACAGCAAGTCGTCCTCTAAGCTTCGTGGCTTGGGGTTGGGGAGAAATCGGCGCGCGAGAGTCGAGCCAGTCAGCAGAGATGAGGTTTATTAGGCAGCTTGGCTTCCGCCTCGCAAGTGATCGCTTGTTTACAGATAACGTGTCTGTCGCAACAACAACTCACGCTGGCACTATTCTGGATTGCCTTGCGGCCTATCGGTACATCGAGTCCTCTCGCGCTGACATCCCGTTCGACATCGACGGAGTTGTTTACAAAGTCGATCGTCTGGATTGGCAAGACAGATTAGGCATCGTCGGGCGCACCCCGCGTTGGGCAATTGCCCACAAATTCCCCGCCGAACGCGCGCAGACGACCTTGGAGCGGATCGATATCCAGGTCGGCCGCACCGGCGCGCTGACCCCGGTCGCGCGGCTCGAACCCGTGACCGTCGGCGGTGTCGTCGTGGCGAACGCCACGCTGCACAACGCGGACGAGATCGCGCGGCTGGGCGTGCGCGAGGGCGACCGCGTCGTCCTGCAACGCGCCGGCGATGTCATCCCGCAGATCGTCGAGAACCTGACGCCCGACGCCGACCGCGCCCCCTACACCTTCCCCACCACCTGCCCCGCCTGTGGCTCCGCCGCCGATCGCGAGGAGGGCGAGGTCGTCTATCGCTGCACCGGCGGCCTGATCTGCCCGGCGCAACGCGTGGAGCGGTTGAGCCATTTCGTCTCCCGCCATGCGTTCGACATCACAGGACTTGGCCAGACCCTGATGGAGGCGTTCTTCGCGGACGGCTTGATCCAGTCGCCAGCCGACATCTTCAAGTTGACCGAGGAGCAACTCGCCGCCCGCAAGAAGGACGGCCGGCTCTGGTCGCGCAAGCTGACCGAGGCGATCGACGCCAAGCGCAGCGTTCCACTGGACCGCTTCCTGTTCGCGCTCGGCATCCGCCATATCGGGGAGGTCACCGCACGCGATCTCGCCCGCCGCTATCGCACCGCCGCGGCGCTCGGCGCGATGCTCCGCTCCGCCGTGGCGCTGCGCCGCGCGACCCAGCCGCAGATCGGCGAGCCAGAACGCAAGTTCGTGCTGCGCCGCGACCGCCTGCTCGTCGCGCACATCGACACCGCCGGCATCGGCCCCGAAGTCGCCCACGCGCTGATCGGTTTCTGCGCGGAGGCGCATAACCGCACGGTCGTATTCGACCTACTGCGTCAGGTCCGGCCCGCCGACGTGGTCCACGAGACGCGCACCTCCGAAGTGTCCGGCCTGACCGTCGTCTTCACCGGCACGCTGGAGACGATGAGTCGCGACGAAGCCAAGGCGCAGGCCGAATCGCTCGGTGCCCATGTCGCGGGCTCGGTATCGAAAAAGACCGACATCGTCGTGGCCGGCCCCGGTGCCGGATCGAAACTGAAGAAGGCGGAGGATCTCGGCATCCGCGTCATGACCGAGGCGGAATGGACGGAGGTCGTTTCCGCTACGGCCTGAGCCGCTGCACGGGTCAGCAGCGTTGCCGTTTTGCAACGCAGCACGACAGAATTATCAAAGCCTTGGAACCATCTCGCATCTGTCACCGAAGCGTCATAATCGTGCCGCAGGGCGCGGATCGAAGCGGCAGTGACCGCCGACCGGAGCGTTGGGCTCAAGGGGACAATAGATGCGAACGAAGCTTTATTGCAGCGTGGCCTTTGCCGCGCTCATGATTCCGGCTGGCGCAATGGCGCAGTCGACGGGCTCCACGGCGATCGAAGAAGAGATCGTCGTCACGGGCTCGCGCGCCGATAACGGCGTCGAAGGGATCAAGGTGCCCGACAGCGCCAAGGCGCGCGTCGTGCTGAACCAGGAATATCTGCAAAAGCAGACGCCGGGCAACACCGTGCTCGACGCGCTCAACATCATTCCGGGCGTGAACTTCACGCAGAGCGATCCGTACGGCTCATCGGGTGGCAATATCCGCATCCGCGGCTTCGACGGCAACCGCATCTCGCTGACGTTCGACGGCTTTCCGCTGAACGACACCGGCAACTACGCGATCTATTCGAACCAGCAGCTCGATCCGGAACTGGTCGACGAAATCAACGTCAACCTGGGCGCGACCGATGTCGACAGCCCGACCGCGTCGGCTTCGGGCGGCACGATCAACTATCGCACGATCGTTCCTTCGGAGAAGCTGCGCGCACTGGCCGTCGCCTCCTACGGCGACAACGACTATCATCGCGTGTTCGGCCTAATCGAGACGGGCAACCTGACCCCGTTCGGCACCCGCGCCTTCCTGTCCGCCTCCACCGCCCGTAACGACAAGTTCAAGGGCTTTGGCGAGATCTACAAGCAGCAGTACAATGTCGGCATCTATCAGCCGATCGGCTCGAACGGCGACTTCTTCCGCGTGTCGGGTCACTATAACGAGAACCGCAACAACCAGTATCGTAACCCGACGCTGACCAATATCCGCACGCTGCTCGGCACCACGCTGGTCCCGACCACGGCGACGCCTGAAAACCCGATCAACATCGGCGACTACACGAACGCGCAGTTCGCCACCATCCGCGATCTCGAGAACTTCGGCACCTGCACGAAGACGACTGGTGGCGCCGGCGCCCAGAACGACAATGGCGGGCGCCTGCCGAGCGGGTCCAGCGCGGCGACGAACGTCGCCGCCGGTGGCGCAGACAATATCGCGAACACGTCGAGCTGCTCGAACTTCGCCGGCCTTCGCGTGAACCCGTCGAACACGGGCAACATCCGCTCCAACCTCCGTCTCACGCTGTCGGACAAGCTGACGCTGACCGCCGACGGCGGGTACCAGTACACGCTGGCGCATGGCGGCGGTTCGACGACACTGGCCGAAAATTCGCCCCGCGCGAAGGGTAGCCTGCTCACCTCGCCCGGCGTGGATTATAATGGTGACGGCGACTTCCTCGACACTATCCGCTTCTTCACGCCGAACATCACCAATACGAAGCGCTACACGGGCACCGCGTCGCTGATCTACGATCTGACCGACACGCAGCGTTTCCGCGTTGCCTACACCTATGATCGCGGCAACCACCGCCAGACCGGTGAGTGGGGCTACCTCGATGCGGCCGGCAATCCGGAGAACATCTTCTCCGGCCGCAACGGTCGCCCGGTGCTGACGGCCGACGGTTTCCAGATTCAGCAGCGTGACCGCAAGTCGATCGCCCTGCTGAACCAAGTGGCTGGCGAGTATATCGGCCGCTTCTTCGACCGCGCCTTCACCGTACAGCTCGGCCTGCGTGCGCCGTTCTTCAAGCGCGATCTGCAGACCTTCTGCCCGGTTCAGGCCCGCGACGGCTTCGCCTATTGCACCAGCGAGCCGATCCCGAACCCGACCACCACGGGAACCCAGCCTTACGCGATCGTCGCTCCTGGCTCGGCCTTCGCTGCAACGGGTAATCCGGTGCCGCTGTATGCGCCGTATGCGCAGACCTACAAGTACGACAAGCTGCTCCCGAACGCCGGTTTCACCTATCGCATCGCCGATACGGGCGCATCGATGTTCGGCAGCTATGCCAAGGGCTTCTCGGCACCGCGTACCGACAACCTCTATCGTGCGCCGTTCATCGGCGTGGCGCCGGAGACGACCGACTCCTTCGACCTCGGCGTGCGCTACAACAACCGCACGGTGCAGTCGCAGCTGACCGGCTGGTATATCCGCTACAAGAACCGGATCGTGACCTCGTTCGATCAGGAACAGGGCATTTCCTTCGATCGCAACATCGGCGCGGTCGAAAGCTACGGCTTCGACGCCACGGCGACGGTGCGTGCCACCAACTGGTTCGCGGTGACCGGCATTGCGTCCTACACGCACACCGAAATTCTCTCGAACGTGCCGCTGACCTCGACGACGTTCGCGCCGACCGCGGGCAAGGCCGTGCCGGAAACGCCGGAATGGCAGTTCGGCGGCCGCGCGCAGTTCAGCTACGGGGGCTTCGATCTGGGCGTTCAGGCGAAGTGGGTGGACGAGCGGTTCGCGACCGACGTCAACGACGTGGTCGTCGACAGCTACACGCTGGTCGATCTGAATGCGAGCTACAGCTTGGAGAAGTTCGGTCTGGAGCGCACCAGCTTCCAGCTGAACATCCAGAACCTGCTCAACGAGCGGTATTTCAGCAATCTCAGCACGCAGATCAACGCCGCCGGTGGCCCTAACTTCACGGTGGGCTACGGCCGCACGGTGATCGGCACGCTGCGCGTCGGCTTCTGATCCGCACCAACGCCTGAACGGGGCCGCCGCGAACCTTCGGGATCGCGGCGGCCCTTTTCGTTGCGCCCGGCTCGTTTAGGCGGCGGCCATGCTTTGCACCGCCCCGTGCGGGCGTGTAGAAGCCGGCGGGTGGCATCGCTAACCGCCCCCTCCGCCGGCCGGACCATCAACGTCCGCCCCTTTTTCGAGAACAAGGCCCGCGCCTTCTGGACGCTTCAGGCGGTGGGCTGGGGCGGGTATCTGCTGCTGCGCGGCGTATCGGCCAGCTCGAACGGCTTCCAGCTTCAGGTCGTGATCCCGATCATCGTCGAGGCGATCGTCGGCTATTGCATCACGCTGCTGCTCTCGACCTTCTACGGCGCGTATCGGCGGTTGCCGCGGATCACCAGCCTGCCGCTCAGCGTCGTCACGCTGCTCGCGGCCACCGCGCTGTACGCGACGCTGAACGCCTTCACCTGGTCGTTCATCCAGACCGCGACGACGGAAGTCAGCATCACCCGCGTGCTGGGCTACAGCTTCCTCAACTTCACGGTGCTCGCCGGCTGGTCCGCGCTCTATTACGCGATCAACTTCTTCCTGATCCTCGAAGAGCAGATCGACGAATTGCGCGCGCTGGAGCTACAGGCTTCGTCGGCGCAGCTGGCGATGCTGCGCTACCAGCTGAACCCGCATTTCCTGTTCAACACGCTGAATTCCATCTCCACGCTGGTCCTGCTGAAACAGACCGAGCGGGCGAATGCGATGCTGTCGCGCCTGTCGTCCTTCCTCCGCTATACGCTGGCGAACGAACCGACCGCGCATGTCACCATCGCGCAGGAGGTCGAGCAACTGAAGCTGTATCTCGAGATCGAGAAGATGCGGTTCGAGGATCGGCTGCGTCCGAAGTTCGACATCGATCCCCGCGCCGAGCGCGGTCGCCTGCCCTCGCTGCTGCTGCAACCGCTGGTCGAAAACGCGATCAAATATGCGGTGACCCCGCAGGAGGAAGGCGCGGAAATCTGCGTCACGGTGCGGCTCGCCGGGGAACGGGTGCAGATCGGCGTATCCGATACCGGCCCCGGCTTGCATGAGGCGCGGATCAGTCCAAGCCTTTCAACCGGTGTCGGGCTCACCAATATACGGGAGCGTCTGGTTCAGGCTTACGGCCCGGATCAGCGTTTCGAGACGCGCTCGACGCCCGCCGGCGGTTTCTCGGTCGAGATCGAGATTCCGTACCAGCTGGAAGACGTGAATAGAGAGGCCGCATGACCATTCGCACCATCCTCGTCGACGACGAGCCCCTTGCCATTCAGGGGCTGGAGCTTCGCCTCCAGGCTTTCGACGATGTGGAGATCGTCGAGAAGTGCATGAACGGGCGCGAAGCGATCCGCGCCATCAAGACCCACAAACCCGACCTCGTCTTCCTCGACATCCAGATGCCTGGCTTCGACGGCTTCTCCGTCGTTCAGGGCTTGATGGAGGTCGAACCGCCGTTGTTCGTGTTCGTCACCGCCTATAGCGACCATGCCCTGCGCGCGTTCGAAGCACAGGCGGTCGATTACCTGATGAAGCCGGTGGAGGAGAGCCGCCTCGCCGACACGCTCGACCGGGTCCGCCAGCGCCTGTCGGAAAAGCGCGGCGCGGAAGAAGTCGACCGGTTGAAGGAAGTGCTCGCCGAACATGCCCCCGAAGCCGCCGCGGCGGCCGACATCACCGACGGGGGCAGTGCCGATCTGGCGTCGAACCGGTTCGAAAAGCTCATCAACATCAAGGATCGCGGTCAGATCTTCCGCGTCGACGTCGACACGATCGAGCGCATCGACGCCGCCGGCGATTACATGTGCATCTACACCGGCGACAACACGCTGATCCTGCGCGAGACGATGAAGGACCTGGAAAAGCGCCTCGACCCGCGCCGTTTCCAGCGCGTCCACCGCTCGACGATCGTCAACCTCGACCTGGTCAAGCAGGTGAAGCCGCACACGAACGGCGAATGTTTCCTGGTCCTCGGCTCCGGCGCACAGGTAAAGGTCAGCCGCAGCTACCGCGACGTGGTGGCGCGCTTCGTCCACTAGGCTGGCGGCGGTCAGGCTCTACCTGGCCTTCCCGTCGCCTGCTCGTCTATTCCAGCATCTTCGCCCGGGACGTTCGATACTCAACCTTTCGAACACGACTGCGGCCTGCCCGCCCTCCCATGTGCTCCCGCGAAGGCGGGAGCCCGTACTGGCTCCCCGCCTTTGCGGGGACACATGGTCGGCATATCTCTCAGGGGATCGACACCGACGTATTCCGGGGCCCACCAGCGTCGCCCGCTAAGCCCTGTGCCGATGGGTGGACCCCGGAGCACATCCGGGGTGACCGCGTATCTGCGGCGATCGTCATAGTCCCGGCGTGGATGTCCGGGAAGCGAAAGGCAGTCAGGCGGCGGTGATCGCGCCGCCGATATCCAGCATCTCGCCGCGGGTGACGATCACCTTCGTGCCCAGCTTCGTCGCCGCGAACAGCTTCTTCGCGAACGCGGTGGGAACGCCGACGCAGCCATGCGTCATGTATCCGGCCTGCACGTTCGATCCGTGGATCGACACGCCGTCGTTGGTCAGGCGCAGCATGTAGGGCATCGGCGCGTCGTAGATGTTCGACACGTGGTCGGCGTCGCGCTGGCTGACCTTGAACACGCCGAGCGGCGTCGGCTTCACGTCGGCCCCGTACAGCGCCACCGCCGTGCCGATCTCGTACCCGTCGCGGAACACGCTGAGCACCTGCGCCTCCAGATCGACGGTGATGACGATCTCCCCGGTCGCCGGTGCACCCGCCTCGTCCCAATGCCATTCGCCGAACTTCATCGGACTGGCGACGGGGAGGACGCGCTTGACGATGTAGGGCGCTTCCGTCGGCGACGGAGAAGGCGCGGGGCGAGGCGCGGCACGCGGAGCAGGCACACGAGCGAGGGGCTTCACCACGACGGGCACCGACACAGGCCGTGCACCGACGAACGCCAGCGCCGCGACGCCCGCCAGCGGCACCGCGATCCCGACCCAAGCCGCTGTTCTGCGCCAGTCCATTCCCACGTTCTGCCCCGATCCGCGCCGCCGTGCCACCCGATCCGCGGCGGCGTCCCCCGCCGGCACATACGCCGTCAGGGTTAACGGTCTGGTCGCTTCGTTCCGGCGAGCGTCAGCAGCGCGGTCGCGGCGGAGGCGGGATCGGCCCTCTCCTCCAGCGACTGCCAGATCGCGCGCGCGGTCCTCGGTACCTTGCCCGCGAATACGACGCTGCCGTTCACCGTCACGCGCACCGGGCGGTCCAGATCGAGCAGGCGATCGGACAATCGCAGCGTCAGTCCCGGCGGCACGTCGCCCGCGATCGTGATCCCCTGCCCCGTCGCAGTCGCGACGACCGTACCACCGACCTTTAACTGCCCTGCATCGCCGATACCCAACCAGTAGAAGCGGTCGTGCGGCACGTCGTCCTGTACCCACACCACCCGCTTCGGCCACGGATCGCGCGTGAAGCGCGCCATCCACGGCAGCGCTTCGGCATCCTTGCGGTCCATCCAGTGCGGCAACCCCGGATAGATGCGCGACATAAAGGTATAGCCGCCGGGATCGGCCGCGTGCAGCCGCGCCAGCTCCGCGGTCTTCTCCGCCGCATGCCGGTTGCGATCATAGGCCCCGTCCGCCCCGCCCATGAACACGGCGAAGGGCAGGTCGCGCAGCGGCAGCAGGCTCGCATCGCCCGGATGCCCTGCCATCATCGCCGCCGCCGCGAAACGATCGGCCAAGCGCGGCGCGAGTTGCCAGACGCCATCACCCCCCGCCGAATAGCCGAGCAGGTAAACCATGTCGGGGTTCACCCCGTTCACCGCGACCTGCGCATCGATCAGCCGCTGGAACAGTCCGTCGATATGCGGCTCATGCCACAGGTTCCAGGTGTCGGTCGGTGCCCGCGGCGCGAGGTAGATGCCCTCTGCGGGTTCGTAGAGGCGGATCTGGTTGCGCCATTGACCGTCGTTCACTGCGGGCGGCGCGTTGCCGCCGCCGTGCATCGATATCCACAGGCTGCGTCCCCCGGCGGGCGCGTCGCCGAAAACACGGGTTTCCCATTTCAGCGTCTTGTTGCCGATCGTCAGCGCCTTGGCAGCGATCGCGCCGCGATACTCCGCCGCCACCGTCGTCAGGCGCGCTGTCGCCATCGCGGCCAGCGCCCGGGCGGCGTCGGCCCTGCTCAAGGGCCGCGAGAGGGCGGGATCGTCGCCGCGACGCTCCGCCGCCGGCTGTCGGAGCCACGCCTCCACGCCGGCAACGGCGGTCGAGGCATGCGCCTGCCGCGCAGGCGGTTCGGCCGCCCCGGTGTCGGCGAACACGAACGCGGCAACGAGGGCAAGGATCGACAAGCGCATCGCCCGATCCCTAACCGCCAACCGCGCCCTGTCGACCCCAAACTTCGGCTGGCGAAACGCATTTGCGCCAGCCGAAGTCGTGGTCCATCAGCTCGCTTGACCGATCAGCGGAACTTACCCGACAGCGAGACGCCGATGATCCGCGGCTCGTTGAATACCGCGGCCATATAGTTCTCGATCACGCCTTTCAGGTTCTTCTCGTTCGTGATGTTGCGGGCGAACACCGCCAGTTCGTACGCATCGCCGGGCGCGCTGTATCCGACCTTCAGGCCGCCCTCGAAGTTGCCGTTCGAGGTGAACTCGGCGGTCTTGTAGAGGACGAACTGCGTGTAGCCCTGGATGTTGAAGTCGCCCGCGACGAACGCGCGCCCGCCATTGCCCAGCGGCTGGTCGACGCGCGCATTGACGTTGATGTTGTACTCCGGCGCATTCGGCAGCGGCTCGCCGTCGATCTTGACGAGATAGACCGGCCCGAACGCCCCCGGCACCGAGCGCACCGGCGCAGACGGCGTGCAGACGACGACGCTGTTCAGCGCGCAGATCTGCGTCTCGGCGTTCCGGTCCTTGATCTCGCTGTGCAGCCAGCTTCCGCCCAACCCCAAAGTGACGTTGCGCACCGGCCGCCACGTCGCATCCGCCTCGACACCGTACGCGTCGGCACGGCGGGCGTTGAACAGGATACCGTTGCCGAACACGTCATTGCCGTTCAGCTGGATGTCCTTCACGCGGTAACCGAAGACCGTCGCGTTCAGGCTCAGCGTGTTGTTCAGCAGGCGCGTCTTCACGCCCGTCTCCCATGACAGGATCGTCTCCGAATCCGCGGTCGTGAAGTCGGTGTTGAACACCGCGGACCGGCCCTGGATCGTCGGTCCGCGAAAGCCGCGGGCGACGCGCGAATACAGGCTGACATCATCGCTGGCGGCATACAGCGTGCTGAAGTCCCAGCTCGGCTGCGTGTCCTTCAGCGTCACGTCGCGGCGGCCGGTGGCGGGATACTGGTTGACGCCGGTCGCGCTCAGCACCGTCTTCAGCAACTGCGTGCGCTTCTTGTCCTCGGTCACGCGACCACCGGCGGTCAGCGTCAGCCGGTCGATCGTGTAGCTGACCTGCCCGAAGCCAGCCCACGACGTATTCACGTCGTGCAACCGCACCCAGTTGTTGGGATTGCGCGCCGGCGTCGTCAGGAAAAACGTACGCTGGTAGAAGTCCGTGATGTCGCGGCTGTCGAAGTACATGCCGCCGACCTGCCAGCGGAATGCGCCGTCGCCGTCGCTCGCCAGCCGCACTTCCTGCGTCCACTGGTCGAGATCGCGGATCTGGCCCTGTGACTCGCCGAAGCCGTTGGCGACCCCGCGCACCGGGAAGTTCGCGCCCGCACCGCCGTCCGTATCGCCGCGGCTGTAACCGGACGTCGTCTCGTATGCGGTGATCGAGGTCAGTGTCGCCGCACCGAAGTCGTACGCGGCCCGCACCGACCCGCCGAACGTGTCGTAGGACTGCGGATTGTCGTTCGCCTCGTCATAGGCGACGCGGCCGCGCGGCTCGCGGGACACGTCGTTCGATCCCCTGGTCAGGGCGGCGCGGTGGAACAGCGTCGACGTGCCGTCATACCAGCGGGCGTGGCCCGACAAATCGACCGAGAAGTCCGATCCCGGCGTCAGCAGCAACTGAAGACGGACGTTGCGATCGTCATAGCCGCCCATCGCGTTCTTGCGCGGCGTCGCGGTCGAGTCCGCGCTGGTGCCCGCGAAACTGTTGTCCACCCAGTTCTCGCGGTGCTGGATCAGCGTCGACAGGCGGAAAGCCAGCACGTCGGCGATCAGTGGCCCGCCGACACCCGCGTCGAGGTTGACCGAGCCATAGGTGCCGACCGACGCGCTCGCGCGGCTGTCGAACGTCTGCGTCGGCTTGAACGTGTCGAACTTGATGATGCCGGCGGTGGTGTTGCGGCCGAACAGCGACCCTTGCGGCCCCCGCAGCACCTCCACCTGCTGCACGTCGTACACCGGGTTGGACTTCAGCACGACATGCTCCAGCACGACATCGTCCTGGATGATCGACACGGGCTGTGACGCGCCGAGATAGAAGTCGATGTTGCCGAGCCCGCGGATGTAGAAGCGCGGGAAGATGCGGCCGGTAGTCGACTCGATATACAGGCTGGGGACGCGGCCCGACAGCGACAGCAGCGTGTCGTCGCCGCCCGACGTATAGTCGCGCAGGTTATCGCCCGACACGACGCCGACCGACACCGGCACGCGCAACGTGTTCTCGGACCGGCGCTCGGCAGTGACGACGATATCGCCCAGGCTGTCGTCCTGCGCGGCAGGAGCGGCCGGTGCCGCCTCCTGTGCGTGGACGGCGGTCGCGCCGGTGGCGGCGGTGAGCAGAAGCATCGCCCGGAGGGCGGCGGAAGCAGTCACGGTAATCCCTTTCGAAAACAACGACTCGGCACCGGTCATCCCGGACCCGGTGCGGGTCGCCGCTCCCGCTAGGCGTGATTTGTGACAGGATAGGGGCAGCTATGTCCTACACGGCACAGGCGTGACATAGCGGCAACATGCTGTTCGCGATCAATCCGGACGATCACAGCTTCCGCCGTTCGTCTCGAATAGCCGTCGAGCGCAGCCGAGACGGCGTATCGAGAGATGCCTCCCCCGCGGCGCAGTCTTCGACACGCGCTCTCGACACGCTCGATCCTGTTCGAAGCGAACGCGAGAGTGGGAGAACCGATGTCGTATCCAACAAAATGGAGGACACCCTCCGGTCGCCTCCACTTCCTCCACTTCGCCCCTTCACCGCCCCTCTTCGCTGCACCGCCGCAATCTGCTATGGGGCGGCGCATGCTCAACCTGAACGGCATCACCGTGCGCCTCGGCGGCCGCACGATACTCGACGGCGCGACCGCGACGCTTCCTCCCGGCAGCCGCGTCGGCCTGATCGGTCGCAACGGCGCGGGCAAATCGACGATGGTCCGCGTGATCGCGGGCCAGCTCGAACCGGACGGCGGCAGCGCCGACATGCCGCGCGGCGCACGCATCGGCTATATCGCGCAGGAGGCTCCGCACGGCGAGGCGACACCGTTCGAAACGGTCCTCGCCGCCGATCTGGAGCGCGCCGCGCTGATGCACGCCAGCGAGACGGAGCAGGACGCCGACAAGCTCGGCGACATCTACGAACGCCTGATCGCGATCGACGCCTACACTGCTCCTGCCCGCGCCGCGCAGATCCTGATCGGGCTCGGCTTCGACGAGGCGATGCAGGCGCAGCCGCTCGACAGCTTTTCGGGTGGCTGGAAGATGCGCGTGGCGCTCGCCGCCCTGCTGTTCTCGCAGCCCGACCTGCTGCTGCTCGACGAGCCTTCGAACCACCTCGATCTCGAAGCGGTGATGTGGCTGGAGGACTTCCTGAAGTCGTACAAAGCGACGATCGTCGTCGTCAGTCACGAACGCGATTTCCTGAACAACGTCGTCGATCACATCCTGCATTTGCAGGGCGGCAAGATCACGCTCTACCCCGGCGGCTACGACGCCTTCGAGCGTCAGCGTGCGGAGCGGATGGCGCAGCTCGCCGCCGCCAAGGCCAATCAGGACGCGCAGCGCGCGAAGCTGATCGATTACGTCGCACGCAACTCCGCCCGCGCCTCCACCGCCAAACAGGCGCAGAGCCGCCAGAAGATGCTCGCCAAGATGCAGCCGATCGCGGAGATGGCGAATGATCCGACCCTGTCGTTCGGCTTCCCCAACCCCGAAGAACTGCGCCCGCCACTCATCACGCTCGACATGGCGAGCGTCGGTTATGCCGACACGCCGATCCTGCGTCGCCTGAACCTGCGCATCGATCCCGACGACCGGATCGCACTGCTCGGCCGCAACGGCAACGGCAAGACCACCCTCGCCCGCCTGCTCGCCGCCCAATTGTCGGCAATGGAGGGGGAGATGAATGCCACCGGCAAGATGAAGGTCGGCTATTTCACCCAGTATCAGGTCGAGGAACTCGATTCCGACGATACCCCGCTGGAGCATATGACGCGGATCATGCGCGGATCGACACCCGCCGCCGTGCGCGCGCAGCTCGGCCGGTTCGGTTTCTCCGGCGAGCGCGCGACGGGTAAGGTCGGCAAGATGTCCGGCGGCGAGAAGGCGCGACTGGCGCTCGCGCTCATCACCCGTGACGCGCCGCACCTGCTGATCCTCGACGAGCCGACCAACCACCTCGACGTCGATGCGCGCGAGGCGCTGGTGCAGGCGCTGAACGACTATTCGGGCGCGGTCATCCTCGTCAGCCACGATCGCCATATGGTCGAACTCACCGCCGACCGGCTCGTGCTGGTCGACGAGGGCACCGCCAAGGAATTCGACGGCAGCCTCGACGATTACATCGCGTTCATCCTCAAGGGCGAACCGAACAAGCCCGGCGAGAGCAAGGCCGATCGCAAGGCCGGCAAGAAGGCCGCCGCCGAAGCGCGCGACCGCGACCTCGCGCTGCGAAAGACCGTTCGCGATCTGGAGGAGGACACCGCGCGCCTCACGAAGGAACGCAACGCGATCGACCGCGCGATGTTCGACCCGTCTGGCGCAGAGCCGCGCTTCGCCAAGCTGTCGATGAGCGACCTCAATCGCCGCCGCGCCGAGGTGCAGGCGAAGCTGGAAACGACCGAAGCCAAATGGCTGGAGGCGAGCGAAGCGTTGGAAATGGCGGGAGCGCAGGCGGCGTGATGGTGGATTCGGGGCGAGTGCCTCGCACTCTCCGCACCACCCCGGCGAAGGCCGGGGTCCAGTTGCCGGGCGCGTCGAAGCGCGGGCTGACATTCGTCACATCAATCGTGGCGACTGGACCCCGGCCTTCGCCGGGGTGGATGCTATTGCTTGCCGCCTCATTCCTCGCGACCACCCCCGCGGCCGCCAAGACCATCCTCTTCGTCGGCAACAGCTTCACCTTCGGCGCCGGCTCGCCCGTCCAGCACTACCACCCCGACCGCGTGACCGACCTCAACAAGGAAGGCATCGGCGGCGTCCCTGCCTTGTTCGCGACCTTCGCGGAGGAAACGAAGCAGGACTGGAAAGTCAGCCTCGAAACCTCGCCCGGCAAGGACCTCGCGTGGCATCTCGCGGAGAAGCGGCAACTGATCGACCGCAAATGGGATGTCGTGCTGCTGCAGGGGTTCAGCACGCTCGATGCCGCCCGGCCCGGCGATCCCACCAACCACGCTGCCGCCGCCCGCGCCCTCGCGGCGATGCTCAAGGTCCGCAACAAGGCCGCGAGCATCCATCTGACCTCGACATGGTCGCGCGCCGACCTGACCTATCGACCCGGCAGCCGCTGGTCCGGCCAGCCGATCACGCGCATGGCGGACGACCTGTACGCCGCCAATGCGCAGATCAGCGCCGCCGACCCGATGTTCGGCCGGCCGATCCCGGTCGGCGCCGCGTGGAATATCGCGATCCGCAACGGCATCGCCGACGGCAACCCGTTCGACGGCATCGCGTACGGGAAGGTCGATCTCTGGACCTATGACCAGTATCACGCGAGCAGCGCCGGCTATTACCTGTCGGCGCTGACGATCTTCGGCGCGGTCACGGGCATCGATCCGCGGACGCTGGGCCCGCGCGAGGAAGCGGCCGAGCATCTCGGGCTCGACCCGCTCGTCACCCAGCAACTCCAGCGCATCGCCGCGGAGGCGCTTCAGCCCTCGTCGGTCGTCGCCTCGTCCGTCGCGGCGGGACGCTCGAACCACGCCTCGACCTCGCCCGACAGTTTCAGGGTCAGCGGCCGGCCCTTGCGATCGACCTTCTTGCCCAGCGCGACGCGAATCCAGCCGTCGGGGATCGAATATTCCTCGACGTCCTTCCGCTCGGCACCCTTGAAGCGGATACCGATGCCGCGCTCCAGCAGCGCTTGGTCGAAATAGGGGCTGTCGGGGTTGATCGAGAGGCGATCGGGGGGCGTATCGGTCATAATGCTGGCGGCTTACCGGGATACGACCCGCTGACAAGAAAAAACGGCGCGGGACCGAAGCCCCACGCCGTTCTTCCCGTGACGAACTGATATCAGTTGCAGACCTGCACCGGCACGCGGTCCCCATAATAGGGATCGAACTGCCATTGCGTCCAACAGCGCGGCGCATAATAGCCGCCGTCGTAATAGCCGCGGTAGCGCACCGGAGGCGGCGGCGCATAATAGCCGCGATAGCCTCCACGATAGCCCCCGCCGCCATAGTAGCCGCGGTCGTAATAGCGGTTCCGGTTGCTCGAAGCGATCGCCGCGCCGACGCCCAGACCCAGAATGCCGCCGAGCACCGCGCCCGCCGCGACATCGCCGCCGCCGCGGTGATGCCCGCGATATCCGCCGCGCCAGCGCTGCGCATCCGCGGGTACCGCCGCCGTCAGGACCGTCGCGGCCATCACCGCACCCAGCCCAGCCTTCTTCCACAAACCCGTCATTTCAGACCTCCATACGCTATACCCGGTCCACTTGGTCAAAACGCACGAGCCGCGACCGTGTTGCCGTCATTAGCGATAACGTGCTGAATGCGCGCGGAACGGGATGTTTAACGGGAGTTCAGCCAATGCACTGGCTGCTGAAGTCGGAACCGGACAGCTATGGCTGGGACGATCTGGTGCGTGACGGCGGCACCGAATGGGACGGTGTGCGCAATCATGCCGCCGCCGGGCATCTGAAGCGCATGAGCGTCGGCGAGCTTGTACTGGTCTATCACAGCGGCAAGGCCAAGGCAGCGGTCGGGATAGCCCGCATCGCCCGCGTCGCGCAGGCCGACGGTGATCCGGCGGACAATTGGGTGTCCGTCCGGCTCGAGGCCGTCGAGCCCCTGCCCGGCCCCGTCACGCTCGCGGCGATGAAGGCGGAGCCGGCGCTGGCGGACATGGCGATGCTGCGCCAGTCACGACTGTCGGTGTCGCCGGTCACCGACGCCGAATGGACGTGCATCGTGCGGCTCGCCGAATCATAACACCGTCATGTCCGCGCCATAATGGTGCCACGCGAAGATCGCCGCCGCGCCGCGATGCGGTCGCCATGCCTCCGCGACCTCCCGCGTGAGTTTTTCCGAGGGCCGCGTCTCGTGGCCGAGGATGCGACCGACCTCGATCTGGACCGCCAGATCGCCCGCTGGCCAGATATCCGCCCGCCCCTCCGCGAACAGCAGGTAGATTTCCGCCGACCAGCGGCCGATGCCCTTGACCCGCACCAATTGCGCGATCGCCTCCTCGTCGTCCGCGGGCAGCGCCGTCAGGTCGAGCCGCCCGCTCGCCACCTCGTCCGCCAGACTGCGCGCATAGCCCGCCTTCTGCCGCGACAGGCCGGCGGCGCGCAGCTGTTCGTCGCTCGCCGCGAGAATGGCGAGCGGATCGTCCGGCGAGCCGAGCCCCGCTTCGCTCAGCACCGCCTCCAGCTTCGCGTACACGGCGGCGGCGGAGGCGACGCTGACCTGTTGACCGACGATCGTCCGCAGCAAGGTGGAATAGCCCGGCCCACGATAGCGTGGCGCGGGATAGCCGATCCGGGCCAGCGCTGTGGCGAAGGCGGGCTCCACTTCGGCCAGCGCATCGAGGCTGGCGCGTATCTGGTCGGCAGTCAGGCCCATGACGTCGTTCCCGTGAAGAGTGTTGCCGCTTGATCCGCACGCGGCGCGCCGCCATGCACGAGACCGAGTTTCGGAGATACATCAATGCCCACGCTGATCGTCACCACCCGTGAAGGCGACACCCGCGAACTGAACGGCGAAGCGGGCCTGTCGGTGATGGAAGTGATCCGCGACGGCGGCGTCGACGAGCTGCTGGCGCTGTGCGGCGGCTGCCTGAGCTGCGCGACCTGCCACGTCCATGTCGATCCCGCCTTCGCCGACAAGCTGCCGCCGATCGGCATCGACGAGGACGACCTGCTCGACTCGACCAGCGACCGCGACGCGACCTCGCGTCTGTCGTGCCAGATCCCGTTCGGCCCGGCGCTCGACGGCCTGCGCGTGACGATCGCCGCCGAGGACTGATCGCCGGGACCTTTTGCGCACGTTCGCAGGCCGTGGGGGTACGCAGCAAAGGGCGGCTGGCGGACATGCCCGAGGGGAGCGGCGATGATCCTAGACCACCACGTCAACCGTCCCGCCCATGTCGACAACGCATTCGGGGCGGCGCTCGACACCTTCTACGCCGCCAACCCCAAGGCCTCGCGTGATCCCGCCACCTGGACAGCCGAACAGCGAACGACCTATGAAGCGGACATTCTGGCCAATTACAGCACCGAGCGAGCGTCGACGAACTACAAGCCCCAGATGACGCATGCCACCGAGCGTGCCGAGCGGATCATGGGTCCGTCGTCGCCGCTCAGTGCCGTTCCCGGCTCCTTCACCCCGACAGCGACACCGTGATGATCCCTATGCTTCTCGCCGCCGCCGCCAGTCAGGTCGCGGCACCCGCCGCCCGCTGGACGATCGATGGCCAGCCCGGCGCGGTCCGATCGGTCACCGCCGCGGTGAAGACGGGCGGGCGTATCGTAGCGGACGGTTTCGTCGCGGATGCGGCGGCGGCGCGCGCGGAGAAAAGCGAACTTGCGACGACCAAGGCACCCGCCGGCTCCTGCGCGCGGGCGGCGGCGGTGCGGCCGTTCACGCGGCTGCGCCGGTTCGCCAGCAATGGACGGTTGTTGTGGCAATGGCGTGTATCCGGTGAACAGCAGGCGCTGCGGCTGTTGTCGGGGTGGCCCGGCGATTGCCTGTCGCCCGATGGCGGGCGGCTGGTGGTCGTCAGCTATCGACTGGCCCCGGGCGAACCCGTCTCCGAACTGGGTGGCGCGATCGTCGCGGTGGATCGACGACCGCGCTTCGTCGAGGCAAAGGGACGCCGGACGGGTGAGGTCTTCGGGCGGCTGCGGGCCTTGTCCGATTATGGCTGGCGTCGCCGCGGCGACGCGACCCTGTCGTTCACGATCCATGACGAGGGCAGCGGGCGCGAGACGCCGGACGAAGCGGTCTTGGGGCGCCGGCTGTAAGAGGGGACGGCGTCGGTCGCCCCCTCCTCTACACAGGTGGATGCCTTCGCCTGCGACCTGCCAAGGCTCTTCCACCCCGGCCCTCCCCTGAAGGGGAGAGTGAAGGCGGGCATGGCGGCTAGCCCCGCGTCGCCACCGCGTAGAGCGCGATCGCGGCGGCGTTCGAGACGTTCAGGCTCTCGACCTTGCCGCCGATCGGCAGCTTCGCCAGTTCGTCGCAGTGCTGCTCCGTATTCTGGCGCATGCCCTCACCCTCGGCGCCCAGCACGATGCAGATGCGCTGCGTGCCCATCGTCTCCGCCAGCGTCTTGGGGGCGTGGCCGGTCAGGCCGATGCGCCAGAAGCCGGCCTCCGCGATCTCGTCCAGCGCGCGGGCGAGATTGACGACGCGGACCCACGGCACCGTCTCCAGCGCACCCGAGGCCGCGCGGGCGATCGTGCCGGACTCCGGCGGCGAGTTCCGGTCCTGCGTGACGATACCCAGCGCATCGAACGCCGCCGCCGAGCGCAGGATCGCGCCGACATTATGCGGATCCGTCACCTGATCGAGTACGACGAGCGGACGTTGATCGTCGCGACCGGCCTCCAGCAGGTCGGCCAGCCACATGTCGTCGAGCGGATCGACCTCGGCCACCACGCCCTGATGCGGCGCGTCGGACGGCACAAGCCGGCCGAGGTCGGCGACATCGGCGAAGGTCACCGGGATCGCCGGTGGCACGTCCAGCGCCGCCGCCGCCTCCCGCGTCATCCACAGCTTGCGGACGGTGCGGTCGGGGTTCGCCAGCGCGGCGGTGACGGGGTGGCGCCCCCAGATGCGCGGGCGATTGCCCACGCCGGTCGAGGGGCGGTGTCCACGCTTGGCCATCAATCGTCATCCTGCGGGTAGGCATACGGGTCGGTCACGACGGGTTGCGTCGGTACCGGCTTGCGGGGGAGCGGCTTGTCCGCGTTGGCGGCGGACAGGAGGACGGAGGCGAGCACGATCGAACCCTGACGCATGTCCTCCGCCTTCAGATGATCGAACGTGTCGACAGAGGTGTGGTGGATGCGCGGGAAATAATCGAGCGGGTCCTGAATGAACTGGAAGCCTGGGACGCCGACCTGCTGCATGAACACGTGATCGGTGCCCCCGGTCTGGCGCATGACGACGGTCGACGCGCCCATTGCCGAGAACGGCGCAAGCCACTCGCGGAAGATCGGTACGACCGCCGGATTGTTCTCCGCATACAGGCCGCGCAGCTTGCCCGAGCCGTTGTCGATGTTGAAATAGGCGGCGAGGTCGCGATAGCCCGGCTGCGGATTGACCGGCCAGCGGTTCGACCACGTGTAATAGGCATTGCCGCCGCTCGCGACTGGATCGTTCGGGGCGCCGCGCGTGGCGAGATGCTTCTGCACATAGGCGAGGCTGCCGAGCAGGCCCTGCTCCTCGCCCGCCCACAGGGCGAAGCGGATCGCGCGCTTCGGCCTGACGCCGGTCGCGGCCAGGATGCGCGCCGCCTCCATGATCATCGCCGAGCCGGCGGCGTTGTCCGCCGCGCCGTCCGCCGCGACCCACGAATCGAGGTGTGCGCCGGCCATGACATAGCCCGCCTTCGGATCGCTGCCGGGGATTTCGGCGATGATGTTGTAGCCGTTCGTATCGCTATCGTCGAAGCGCACGTCGCTGACGATCTCCAGCGTCGGCGCCGCGCCGGTCTTGGCGAGGCGCGCGAGGCGGCGGTAATCCTCGGCGGCGATCTGGATACCCGGCAGCGCGCCCGTCTCGCCGACGCCGAAAAGACTGCCCTCGCCCGTCACCAGCTTGCCGTCACGGTACGATTTGGTGGCATAGGCGACCGCGCCCTCCGCGGTCAGGAACGCGTCGAGCTTCTTGGCGTAATCCAGCCGCTTCAGGCGGCGGTCGTTGGCGGCGGGGTCATAGCTCGGCTGCTGGAACTGGTCGAGCTTCGACAGGTCTTCGCCCGACAGCCGCTTGAAATCGGGCGTGGTCGGCTCGTCACCGGTGCCGGGTTCGGTGATGAGGACGATCTTGCCACGAAGCTGACCGCGATACTTGGCGAAGTCGCGCTCCTTCTCGATCGGCGCGACGATGACTGGTGCGGTCAGCGTCCCCTGCGTCGCGGGCGTCCAGGCGATCGGGATCGCCGTCAGCTGCACCACGCGCGGCGTCGTCATGCGTACACTGGACCGCTCGATCGTCCAGCCGCGACCGAACGGGAACGCTTCCTTGTGGACGTTCTTCAGGCCCCATTGCGAAAATTTGTCGGCGGTCCACTTCTCCGCGACGCGCATCGCAGGGGAATTGGTCATCCGCGGGCCGATCACGTCGGTCAGATGCTGCACCGTCGGCATCACCTGGCTGTGGTTCGTACCCTCGTCGATGATGCGATTGGTGACGTTCTCCTGCGCCGACACGGCGACAGGCATGGCGATGACGGCCGCGGTCGCGGCAAGCAGCAGGTGACGCATGATGGGTTCCCCTTCGTTGCCGCACAGCTATGCGGACGGCGGCACGCGCGCAACCTTTCTCGACGGCGATCGGACCGGCAGGCGTTGACAGCGGGTCCGCGCTTCGCCAAGGAGCCGCCTCGCCGTGGGCGGCCCAATGGACAGGTGGCCGAGTGGTTAAAGGCAGCAGACTGTAAATCTGCCCGTGCAAGCGTACGCTGGTTCGAATCCAGCCCTGTCCACCACCGCCCACCGATGCTATCGGTACGGCACGCGGGTGTAGCTCAATGGTAGAGCAGAAGCCTTCCAAGCTTACGACGAGGGTTCGATTCCCTTCACCCGCTCCAGCCTAGACCGACACCGGCCCGCCCCGAACGATCGGGGCCGCGCGCCTATCGCTTGATCCGCGGAATGCCCAGAAAGTCGCGCTTGCCGATCTTCACGCCCTGCGCGCGCAGGATCGCGTACGCCGTGGTGGCGTGAAAATAGAAATTCGGTTGCGAGAACGAGAGCAGGAAGTTCGCGCCGGTGAAGGGCATGCGGGTTTCGCCGAACGCGAAGTGGGTGTCGCTGTCGACCAGCGCGTCGACCATGTCGCGGTCCAACGCCTTCAGGCTCGCCATCGTGGTCTGCAACAATGCGTGAAGCCCCGCAAAGTCGGTCGGCCATGACGACCGGTCGGGGGAGAAGCTGCCCGCCCGAACCCCTTCGATCCCGCCGATCGAGTGCGCCGCACAGGATTTCACCTGATAACCGAACGGCAGCATGTCGGGCGCCAGACGTGCGTCGATCAGGTCGGCCTCCGCCGTACCCTGGTCCGCACAGAATGCAGCAGCCTTGTCGAGCAGCGCGTCGATCGCGCTCAGGATCTGGAGGTTGGACGGTATCACGGCGTCGTACAGCGAGAAGGTCATCGGCGGCTCCCATGCAGGCGGGCACCTTATGGGGACTCGAGACGCCCCGGTCACGCGCGTTCGCGATACAGGACACGGACGGTGGAGATCGCGCTTGTGTCGCCGTGCGGCTGGAGGCAACCCACGGCGGATGCACGCACCGGCCGATCTGGAAACCACGCTGCTCGGGCCGGTCCTGCCCGATCGCGATTGCGGAGCCTGCACTGCGTGCTGCACGACGCTGACGGTCGATACCCCCGAGTTCAGGAAGGCCGCGGGGACGCCATGTGTTCACCTCGGCGATCGGGGCTGCTCAATCCATGCGGTGCGCCCCGGCATCTGCCGGACATGATTCTGCGTCTGGCGCAGGGACGCCCGCCTGCCCGACGAGGCCCGGCCCGACCGCTCGGGACTCCTCGTCTCGCTCACCTTCAATCGCGCGCCGCAGAATTGCTTCGAGGGGGTGTCGATCACCGTCCGGGCGCTGGCGGGCAGCGCGGCGATCGAGAACGGCATGGCCGGCACCGTCCTCGATGCCGTCTGCGATCGGTTGATCCCGGTCTGGTTCAGTGACGGATCGAGGAAGATGCTGATGCACCCCGACCAGGAGGTCGCCGCGCTTGTCATGGGAGACGGCCCGGCCCCCGCCCACCTGCACGAAGAAGTCGCCGCGTGGCGCGGGCGGTATGGCGTGTTCGCTCCGGGTTAGAACTGAACTCGCGCTGCGGATGCCGGCGATCAAAACCGGGCCGGGCGCTTCTCCATGTTCGCGCACACCTGTTCGGTCTGCTCCGCCGTTCCGAGCAAGCGTTGCTGCTCCTCCGTCTCGGCCATGAGCAGTGTCGCGGCATCACCCTCGGCCCCCGCCAGCCGCTTCGCCGCGCGGGTCGCGGCGGGGCTCCGGCCAGCGATCGTGCGGGCCAGCGCCAGCGCCTCCGCCAGCGGATCGTCCGCCAGCCGGGTCACGAAGCCGAGCCGCTCCGCCTCCACCGCCGCGAACTCGCGCGCGGTGTAGATCGCCTCGCGCAGATGATCGTCGCGCACGGTGCCGCGCCACAGGGCGAAGCCGGCCATGTCCGGCACGATGCCCCAGTGCAGCTCGCGCACCGAAAGTCGCGTCTCGGGGTGGGCGATGCGGATATCCGCGCCCGACGCGATCTGGAGCCCGCCGCCGAGCGCGACGCCGTGCAGCGCGGCGATCACCGGCTGCGGCAGCGCGCGCCAGCCCCACGCGACGTGCTGGACGAGATTGGCCGGGCCATGCGTCCGCTCCGCCGTCAGCAGGCCGGAGCCACCTCCCGCCATCGCCGCCATGTCGAGGCCGGCGCAGAAGCCCCTGCCCTCACCGGACAGCACGACCGCGCGCACGTCGGTCATCGCCCCGATGCGGTCGATCGTTGCGGCGATGTCCGCGAACATCGCCGCGTCCAGGGCATTGAGCTTCTCCGCGCGGGCGAGCCGGACATCCGCAACACCGTCCTCCACCGTCATCGTCACGCGCGTCATGGCTGCTCTCTCCCGATCGTTTTCCGATGCGTAGCGCAGGCGAGCGGTCAGGACGAGAGCGACGCATTTGCCTTTCACGCGCAGGCCGGGGCATGAAGCGCCGGATGCCCGGCTTCGACCCAGAACGTTTCTTCGACCTCATCAAGGGCGGCCATACCGGCCAGCTCGCGATCGGCTTCCATGCGCAGGGACCGGGATGGATCGACCTGATCCTGCCTTATGATGCGAAGCTGGTGGGCGATGCGGCCACCGGCATCCTGGCGTCGGGACCGATCGTCGCGCTGATGGATATGGCGACCAGTTCGGCGGTGTGGATCCGGCGCGGCCGGTTCGCGCCGCATGTCACGCTCGACCTGCGCGTCGATTACCTGCGGCCGGCGACGCCAGAACGCGCGGTGATCGGGCGCGGCGAGTGCTACCGGCTTTCACGATCCGTCGCGTTCGTGCGCGGGGTCGCCTATCACGACGCGCCCGAAGACCCGATCGCGCATGTCGCAGGTACGTTCATGCTGATGGATGCACCCGCCAAGGATGTTCCCTTGCAGGATCAGCGCACATGATCGCCCTTCCCCCCTATGCCGCGACACTCGGCGCGCGGCTGGAACGCGACGAGACGGGGGCGCCGCTGCTGGTGCTGCCGTTCGGGGAGCCCGTGCTGGGGCGGCCCGGCTTTTTGCACGGCGGTGCGATCGCCGGCCTGCTGGAGGTCGCGGCGATCGCCGCGCTGGCGCATGTCCTGGAGGCGGACGGCGGCGGACGGATCAAGCCGATCAACGTCACCGTCGACTACCAGCGCGGCGGGCGCGACCGCGTGACCTATGCCGCAGGCGTCGTCACGCGGCTGGGCAACCGCATCGCCAACGTGGAGGCGACGGCGTGGCAGGACGACCGCGCCAAGCCGATCGCGGCGGCGCGGCTGAACTACCTGATCGAGCGGTGATGTAGCGGGGGCCATATTGCTGGCTCACCGCCAAGGAGGGGGTCGCGATCCCGAGCCCCTCCCGTCATCCCAGCGCAAGCTGGGATCTCAAGCAGCGGCACGATCCGCTCGCCACAAGGAGATCGCAGCTTGCGCCGGGATGACGGGTCAGGTGGAGGGCGAACTTCGCCGGGCTGACGGCGAGAAGCTGGGCGGACCTGATGACCCCCCCCACTTAGGCTACCCCTTCGGCGTCAACCGGATCAGCCGCCCCTGCGACTGACCGCCATCCTCCAGCACATAGATCGCGCCTTCCGGCCCCTGCTCGACCTCACGGATGCGGGCGCCCATCGGAAACTGGTCGCCCTTGATGGCATTGGTGCCGTTCAGGTCGACGCGCAGAAGGGCCTTGCTTGACAGGCCGCCGATGAACGCATCACCCTTCCATTGCGGGAACAGCGCGCCCGAATAGATCATCAGCCCGCCGGGCGAGATCGACGGGTTCCACCACACTTTGGGCGCTTCGTAACCGTCGCCCGCCTTGTGATCCGGAATGTCGCGACCGTCGTAATGCGACCCGTTCGACGCATTCGGCCAGCCATAGTTGCGACCCGGCTGGATGAGGTTCACCTCGTCGCCGCCCTTCGGCCCCATCTCCTGCTCCCAGAGATTGCCCGCCTTGTCGAAGGCGAGGCCGAGCAGGTTGCGGTGCCCATAGCTCCACACTTCCGGCGCGAACCCTCTGGCCGCCAGCGGATTGCCCGGCGCGGGCTTGCCGTCGAGCGTCAGGCGCAGCACCTTGCCGAGCGTGACCTTGGGGTCCTGCGCGGGATCGAACTTCTGCCGCTCGCCATTCGTGAAGAACAGATATTTCCCGTCGGGCGAAAACGCGATGCGGCCGGAGAAATGGCCGCTGCCGTCGACGAACGGACGTGCCTGGAACAGCACCTCGATCTCGCCGAGCCGCTCGCCCCCGCCACCATCGGCGCGCAGGCGACCGCGCGCGAGCGTCACGCCCTTGCCGCCCTCGCCCGCCGCCGAATAGCTGAAATACACGCGCTTGCTGGTCGCGAAATCAGGCGCGAGGACGACGTCCATCAAGCCGCCCTGCCCGGCGCTGTCGACGGTGATCGTCGCCACCGTCTGCTTCTGCTGGCCATCGGCGGAGACGAGCAGCATCCGGCCGTCCTTTTCCGTCACCAGCATGCGCTTGTCGGGCAGGAACGTCATCGCCCAGGGCGAGTCGAAATCGGCGACGACCGTCTCCACGAACGGCTTGGCCGAGGTCGATCCCGAAGCGGGTTCCTGCGCCGAACAGGCGGCGGCGGACGAGAGGAGCAGCGTGGCGGCGAAGAGGCTGTGTCGAAGCACGGGTCATCCTGTGACAAGAGCGAAGTCGGCGGGAATACCAGCGACATGGTGTAGCGGTTCCGGTCCGCAGACCAAGGGGCGGCAAAGGGGATTGTGCACCCCTCGTGCTTCCTCTATATCGGCCATGCTTTCTCTACATCGTCGGATGAAGAGGCTGCGGGGCCAAGCTCCGCGGCGCCGAAGCCGCATACCTGTCCGGAGCATGATTTGGCCGATATCGCCGCACTGACCGCCTTGATCGAACCCGAAGCGCAGGCGCTGGGGTTTGCACTGGTGCGCGTGAAGATGACGGGCGGCAAGTCGGACCCGACGTTGCAGGTGATGGCCGAGCGGCCAGACACGCGCCAGTTGAACATCGACGATTGTTCCGCCCTTTCGCACCGGATCAGCGACCGGCTCGACGAACTGGAAGCCGCCGGCAAGGACCCGATCGCGGAGGCGTACCGGCTGGAGGTGTCGTCGCCCGGCATCGATCGTCCTTTGACCCGGCTCAGCGATTTCGCCGACTGGGCCGGGCACGAGGCGCGCATTCGCCTGACCGAGACGATCGACGGCCGCAAGCAGCTGACCGGCGATCTGGCCGGTGTCGAGGGCGATGCGATCAGCGTCGACCTGGGCCAGCATGGCGTCGTCACGATCGGCTTCGACCAGATCGACAATGCCAAGCTGGTCATGACCGACCGGCTGATCGCCGCCACCGCGCCCCTTTCGATGGAAGGGACCGACGAATTGGAAGACGCATCGGACGACCAGGAGTCGTCGATGCCAGTAGAGGATAACCACTGATGGCCACGGCCACCGCCAACCGCGCCGAACTGATCGCGATCGCCAACTCGGTCGCGACCGAGAAGATGATCGATCGCGCGATCGTCATCGAGGCGATGGAGGACGCGATCCAGCGCGCCGCACGCACGCGTTACGGGCAGGAGATGGACATCCGCGCCAAGCTGGACGCGAATTCCGGCGATCTGCGCCTGTGGCGCGTGGTCGAGGTCGTGGAACTGGTGGACGACCTGTACAAGCAGGTCGACGTGAAGGGCGCGCAGAAGCTGAAGCCCGGCGCGGTGGTCGGCGACTTCCTCGTCGATCCGCTGCCCCCGATCGAGTTCGGCCGCATCCAGGCGCAGGCGTCGAAGCAGGTCATCTTCCAGAAGGTCCGCGACGCCGAGCGCGAGCGCCAGTTCGAAGAGTTCAAGGATCGTCAGGGTGAGATCATCACCGGCGTCGTCAAGCGTGTCGAATTCGGCCATGTCGTCGTCGATCTCGGCCGCGCCGAGGGCGTCATCCGCCGCGACCAGCAGATTCCTCGCGAAGTCGTCCGCGTCAACGACCGCATCCGCTCGCTGATCCTGAAGGTGGTGCGCGAGAACCGCGGGCCGCAGATCTTCCTCAGCCGCGCGCATCCCGACTTCATGAAGAAGCTGTTCGCGCAGGAAGTGCCCGAGATCTACGACGGCATCATCACCATCCAGGCTGCCGCCCGCGATCCGGGATCGCGCGCCAAGATCGGCGTCATCAGCCGCGACTCGTCGATCGACCCGGTCGGCGCCTGCGTCGGCATGAAGGGCAGCCGCGTCCAGGCCGTCGTGCAGGAGATGCAGGGCGAGAAGATCGACATCATCCCCTGGTCGCCCGACATCGCCACCTTCGTCGTCAACGCGCTTCAGCCCGCGAGCGTCAGCCGCGTCGTGATCGACGAGGAGGAGGAGCGGATCGAGGTCGTGGTGCCCGACGACCAGCTGTCGCTGGCGATCGGCCGTCGTGGCCAGAACGTACGCCTCGCGTCGCAGCTGACCGGCAAAGCGATCGACATCCTGACCGAGGCCGATGCGTCGGAGAAGCGGCAGAAGGAATTCGTCACGAATTCCGAGCTGTTCCAGAACGAGCTGGACGTCGACGAGACGCTCGCACAGCTGCTGGTGGCCGAAGGCTTCAGCAGCCTCGAAGAGGTCGCGTATGTCGAGCTGGAGGAAATCGCCGGCATCGAAGGCTTCGACGACGATCTGGGTGCGGAGCTTCAGAGCCGGGCGCAGGAAGCGCTCGACCGCCGCGAGCAGGCCAATCGCGAGGAGCGGACCGCATTGGGCGTCGAGGACGCGCTGGCGGAGATGCCGTATCTGACCGAGGCGATGCTGGTGACTTTGGGCAAGGCGGGCATCAAGACGCTCGACGATCTCGCCGATCTCGCGACCGACGAACTGGTCGAGAAGAAGCGCGTCGAGCCGCGCCGCCGTAACGAGGACGCGCCGAAGCGGCCGGAGCCGAAGGGCGGCATCCTGGCGCAGTACGGCCTGTCCGACGAACAGGGTAACGAGATCATCATGGCCGCCCGCGCGCACTGGTTCGAGGACGAGGCTCCGGCCGCCGCTTCGGACGAAAGCGAGGACGAGGTCGACGCTGAGATCGAGACGGCAGACGCCGCTCCGGTGGCCGCCGCCGACCCGGACGGCGGCTCGGACGAGGACAAGACCGCCTGATGCCCGATCGTCGCATCATCGCCGTGGCTCATTCGAGGGAGGACGCGCATGCGGACCCCTCGCAATGAGACCCTGACGGACGCCTCTTCGCGGCCGGACGCGTCCTCGCGAGAGGACGATCCCACCCGCAAGTGTATCCTGAGCCGGGAGCACGACTCGCGCGCGCAGCTGATCCGGCTGGCGCTCGCCCCTGACGGGCGGGTGCTGCCGGACGTGCGCGCCAAGGCCCCCGGCCGCGGTGCGTGGATCGGCGTGGATCGCGCCGAACTGATCGCCAGCTACAATAAAGGTCGCCTGCGCGGTGCCCTGGCGCGGGCATTCAAGACCGGCGAGTTCGAACTCGGCGACGATCTGCCCGCGCTGATAACGTCGGCGCTGGAGCGTAACGCGCTCGACCGGCTGGGGCTGGAGGCGCGTGGCGGTATGCTGTTGACCGGGTTCGACCGGATCGAGACGGCGGCGCGTTCCGGCCAGCTTCACGCGCTGTACCATGCAGCCGACTCGGGCCTCGACGGCCGCGCCAAGCTGGCGCAGGCGTGGCGGGTCGGATCGGATCGTGAAGGTTCCGCCCTGAAGGGGTTGGCGTTGCCGGTAGAACGCCCCATATTGTCGTTGGCGCTGGGCCGCGAGAATGTGGTACATATCGGCCTGACCGACCGGCTGGCGGCGAAGCGGGTGAGCGATGCGCTCGGCCGCTGGCTGCATTTCATCGGACCCGAACCCCAACCGGGATCGCCGCAGGACCATCTGCGCGAACCCACGGCCCCTTGCGAAACGGCCTCGCAAGGCGCATCGGCGCACCGCCCGGATGACATCCGGGCCGGGGCGTCACCGGCCGCGACTGTGCACGAGGAATTTGAGTGAGCGACACCGACAACGACAAGCCGAAACTCGGAATGCGCGCGCCTTTGGGGCTGCGACGCACGGTCGAGACCGGCAAGGTGAAGCAGAGCTTCAGCCACGGCCGCTCCAATACGGTGATCGTGGAAACGAAGAAGGCGCGCGTCCTGCGTCGCCCGGGCGATCCCGCGCCCGCTGCCGAGCCGCAGGTAGAGGCCGCCGCATCCGCGCCGGTCGAGGCCGCGCCGGCACCTGCCGCCGCGCCTGCCCCCCGCCCCGCCCCGTCGAACGAGACGGCACAGGAGCGTCAGGCCCGCATGCTGCGCGAGGCCGAGGATCAGCGCATGCACACGCTGGAGGATGCCCGCCGCCGCGAGGACGCCGACCGGGCTCGTGCCGCCGAGGACGAGCGTCGTCGCGCCGAAGAGCGTGCGGCAGCCCCTGCCGCCGCGCCCGTCGTCGAGACGCCGGCTGCGCCGGAGCCCGCTCCGGTCGCAGAAGCCGCGCCTGCGCCGGCTCCCGCCGCCCCCGTCGTGGTGCCGACCCCCGCGGGCCGTGGCTTCCGCCCGGTCGAGCGGCCGGCGCCGCCGACGCCCGAGCCGCAGCCCGAGGCCGCACCGGTCGCCGAAGCCGCCCCTGCTCCCGCGGCACCGGCTCCCGCCCCGACACCGACCCCTGCGCCAGTGCGGGCAGCGCCGACGCCTGCACCTGCCCCCGCGCCTGCGCCGACGATCGAGTTGGCCCGCGACCCGTCGATGCCGGCCCCGCGCCGTTTCTCGCCGGTCGCGCGGCCGGAAATTCCGAAGCCTGCGCCCAAGCCCGTGGAGCAGCCTGCTGCCGCTGCGCCGACGTCCGCTCCCGCGGCATCGGGTGGGTCCGCCCAGCCGCGTGCGTTCACGTCCGGCTCGGCCACGCCACGCAACAGCGTCCCCAGCCGGCCGACGCAGCGCGATCGCAAGGGTGACGAGCGTCGCGGCGGCAAGCTGACCGTCAACCGCGCATTGGGCGACGACGGTGCGCGTTCGCGCAGCCTCGCCGCGCTGAAGCGCGCGCGCGAGAAGGAGAAGCGTGGCTTCGGCGGCAATCGCGAGCCGCAGGCCAAGCAGGTCCGCGACGTGCAGGTGCCCGATGCCATCACGGTGCAGGAGCTTGCCAACCGCATGGCCGAAAAGGGTGCGGATCTGGTCAAGACGCTGTTCAAGATGGGCATGCCCGTCACGATGACGCAGACGATCGATCAGGACACGGCCGAGTTGCTGGTGACCGAATTCGGCCACAACATCGTTCGTGTCAGCGATGCCGACATCGATCTGGTGCTCGACACGACGGAGGATGCCGCCGACACGCTGCGGTCGCGTCCGCCGGTCGTCACGATCATGGGTCACGTCGATCACGGCAAGACGTCGCTGCTCGACGCCCTTCGCGGCACCGACGTGGTCCGCGGCGAGGCGGGTGGCATCACCCAGCATATCGGTGCGTATCAGGTCACGTTGAAAGACAAGTCGAAGGTCACGTTCCTCGACACCCCGGGCCATGAAGCGTTCAGCGACATGCGCTCGCGCGGCGCCAACGTCACCGACATCGTCGTGCTGGTGGTGGCCGCGGACGACGGGCTGATGCCGCAGACGATCGAAGCGATCAACCACACCAAGGCGGCCGGCGTGCCGATGATCGTGGCGATCAACAAGATCGACAAGCACGAGGCGAATGCCCAGAAGGTGCGCGAGCGCCTGCTGGAGCATGAGGTCGTCGTCGAGGAGATGGGCGGCGAAACGCAGGACGTCGAAGTGTCCGCGCTCAAGAAGCTCGGCCTCGATACACTGATCGAGAAGATCCAGCTTCAGGCCGAACTGCTCGAACTGTCCGCCAACCCCGATCGTCCGGGCGAAGGCACCGTGATCGAGGCGAAGCTGGACAAGGGCCGCGGCCCCGTCGCGACGGTGCTCGTCAATCGCGGCACCCTGAAGGTCGGCGACGTGTTCGTCGTCGGCGCGGAGAGCGGCAAGGTCCGTGCGCTGGTCGACGACAAGGGTCGCCAGATCAAGGAAGCCGGACCGTCAATGCCGGTCGAGGTGCTAGGCCTGTCCGGCGTGCCGTCCGCGGGCGATCCGCTGCAGGTCGTCGAGAACGAGGCGCGCGCCCGCGAGGTCGCGGAGTATCGTCAAGGCGTCATCACCCAGAAGCGGACGACGACCGCTCCCGCCAGCCTCGAGAGCATGTTCTCCGCGCTGAAGGACAAGCAGGCGATCGAGTATCCGCTGGTCGTGAAGGCCGATACGCAAGGGACGGTCGAGGCGATCGTCGGGGCGATCAACAAGATCTCCACCGACGCGATCCGCGCCCGCATCCTGCACTCGGGCGTCGGCGGCATCACCGAGAGCGACGTGACGCTGGCCGGTGCCAGCGGTGCGCCGATCATCGGCTTCAATGTTCGTGCGAATGCGAAGGCGCGGGAGATCGCCGAGCGGCACAAGGTGGCGTTGAAGTACTACGACGTCATCTACGACCTGACCGACGAGATTCGCGCCGGCATGGCGGGCGAGCTCGGGCCGGAAGCGTTCGAGACGGTGGTGGGCCGAGCGGAAATCCGCGACGTCTTCTCCGCCGGCAAGCACGGCAAGGCGGCGGGTCTGCTGGTCGTCGATGGTGTCATCCGCAAGGCGCTCAAGGCACGCATCACGCGCAACGACGTCATCATCTACCAGGGTGAGATCGCGTCGCTGCGCCGCTTCAAGGACGATGTCCCTGAAGTGCGTGCGGGTCTGGAGTGCGGCGTGACCTTCACGTCGAACTTCGTCGACATCAAGCCGGGCGACTTCCTGGAGACGTTCGAGGTCGAGATGCGCGAGCGGACGCTGTAAGGCGACGATGTTCGAGGCGCCGATCCCGATCCTGCGCAGCTTCGACGAGGCGCGGACCACGGCGTTCTACATCGACTTCCTCGGGTTCGAGACGGTGTTCGAGCACCGCTTCGAACCCGGGTTGCCGTTGTACCGGGGCGTGCGGCGCGGCGACTGCGTGCTGCACCTGTCGGAACATTATGGCGATGCCACGCCGGGGTCGGCGATCCGTATTCCCGTCGACGACGTAGTGGCATTCGCCGCGGACCTGCTCGCCAAGCATCACGGCAATGCGCGACCCGGCGTTCCCGGCGAGACGCCTTGGGGTACGCGCGAGATCACGATCACCGATCCGGCGAGCAATCGCCTGACCTTCTACACGCCCACCACTTTCTACGAGGCGGCGTCAGCACCGCAGGACCGACACGATGCGTAAGGACGAAGCCGCTCCCGAAAAGTCCGTTCGCGTTCTGCGCGTGGGGGAACAGGTGCGCCACGTCCTGTCCGAAATCCTCGCCCGCGGCGACGTGCACGACGATGTGCTGGCCAAGCACGTCGTGTCGATCACGGAGGTGCGCATGTCCCCCGACCTGCGCCACGCAACGGTGTTCGTGAAGCCGCTGCTCGGCAAGGACGAAGACGCGGTTCTGAAGGCACTGCGCACCAATACGGCATACCTCCAGCGTGAGGTCGCGGCCCGAGTGCAGAACAAATACGCGGCCAAGCTCAAATTCCTGGCGGACGAAAGCTTCGACGAGGGCAGCCATATCGACGCGCTGCTCCGCCAGCCGGCCGTCGCGCGCGACCTGATCGACGATTGACGCAGCCGCCGGTAAGACGCATCTTACCGGTATGAATGCGCAGACAATCATCTCTGGAAAAGGTCAGGTCGTCATCCCAAAGGATGTTCGCGACCGTCTGCATCTGTCACCCGGCGACCGGCTCGACGTGATCGAGCGACCGGACGGCGTGCTCTTGCGACGCCGTCCGGCTGGGCTGAAAGAACCGTTCGATGTGGTTACGGCGCGAATCCGCGCGCGCGTCCGGTATGATGGTCCGCCCATTCCGCTCGAAGACATGAGCGCATCAATTGCAAAGATGTGGGCGAATGGCGGACCGGACTGGGACCGGTGAAAGCAGTCGATACCAACATCATCGTCCGCTACGTGACGCAGGATGATCCCGTGCAATCGCCCTTTGCCGAGCATTTTCTACTAACCCAGGATTGCTTCATCGCCGACACCGTCCTTCTCGAGACAGCGTGGGTCCTGCGCTCAAGTTACCGGATGCCACGCAGCGACCTTGCGGCCACGCTAAAGGACGTTCTGCGCCTCCCCTCCGTTTCTGTCATGAACCGCGACTTGACCGAATGGGCGATCGACCGGTTTGCGGCGGGAGCCGATTTTGCGGACATGATGCACATCCTCGGCGGACGCGACACCGACGGCTTCGTCAGCTTCGAGGCGAAACTGGCCAGTCTCGCCGGGTCATCGTCCCCCATCCCCGTCGAAACGCTCGCCTGACATGGCCAAGCTGTATTTCTACTACGCGTCGATGAACGCGGGAAAGTCGACCAACCTGCTCCAGGCCGACTTCAACTATCGTGAGCGCGGGATGGCGACGATGCTGTTCACCGCGGCGATCGACGACCGGTTCGCACGGGGTACGATCACGTCGCGGATCGGCCTGACCCAGCCGGCAACGGCGTTCGACGCGCTGACCGATATCGAGGCGTGCGTGCTCTCCCGGCATGCAGCGGAGCGGATCGCCTGCACCCTCGTCGACGAGGCGCAATTCCTGACCGCCGGGCAGGTCGACCAGCTCGCCCGGCTGGCGGACGTCCACGACATTCCCGTGCTGGCGTACGGTTTACGCACCGACTTTCAGGCGCGCCTGTTCGAGGGCTCGGCGCGGTTACTCGCGCTGGCGGACTCGCTGGTCGAGATCAAGTCGGTCTGCCAGTGTGGGCGGAAGGCAACGATGAACCTGCGCGTCGATCACGAAGGCCGTCCCGTCGCGGAAGGTCGCCAGACCGAGATCGGCGGCAACGACCGCTACGTCGCTTTATGCCGCCGCCATTACTGCGCCGCACTCGCCGGAACGGAGCCTGTCAGCGCCGGTTAAGCGATTACCAAATAAGGAGAAACTTATGCTTCTTCCGATCCTCGCCGCCGCCCTGATCCAGACCGCCACAGCCGCCGCGCCCCCCGAAAAGGAAACCGTCATCAGCTTTGCCGGCAACGGCGGTCTGCGGGATTGGGAGTTCGGCCCGACCCGCGACGTTCTGCTGGTCCGGGACCGCACGGAGCATTGGTACCGCGTGACCACGACCGGCCCCTGCCCCCATATCGGCAATCTCGACACGCTGAGCTATACCACCGACAGCAACGGCACGTTCGACCGCTTCTCGCGCATCCGCTTCCTGCGCTACCCGAACGTCACCTGCGGCGTGAAGAGTATCGTCGCCACCGTCGCGCCCCCGTCGAAGGGTGGAAAGCGCGTCGCAAAGCGCTGACGTTTCCACTCGCGTCGGGTAGAGGCGCGGCGATGCACGGATGGATCATACTCGACAAGCCGCTGGGGCTCGGCTCCACGCAGGGCGTCAGCGCCGTCAAGCGCGCCCTGCGACAAGGCGGCTACGGCAAGTTCAAGGTCGGCCACGGCGGCACGCTCGATCCGCTCGCCACGGGCGTGCTGCCGATCGCTGTCGGCGAGGCAACGAAGCTGGCCGGCCGCTTGCTCGACGGCGACAAGATCTATGCCTTCACGTTCCGTTTCGGCGAGCAGACGGACACGCTGGACGCCGAGGGCGTGGTGATCGCGACTTCGCCGGTCCGGCCGACGGCGACGGCGCTGGAGGCGGTGCTGCCGCGCTTCACCGGCCCGGTCGCGCAGGTGCCGCCGGCCTATTCCGCGCTGAAGATCGATGGCGAGCGCGCCTACGACCTCGCGAGGGCGGGCGAGGAGGTGGTGCTGGCCAGCCGCGATGTGACGATCTTCTCCCTCCAATCCTTCCCGGCACGGGGAGGTGGACCAGCGACGCTGGTGGAGGGGGAACCGCAAGCAGCGCCGCTCGTGACCGCCCCTCCATCCCGCCCTGCGGGCGCGCCACCTCCCCGTATCGTGGAGGAACTGGAAGAAGCCACCCTCCTCGCCCATGTCTCCAAGGGCACCTATATCCGCAGTCTCGCGCGGGACATCGCGCTGGCGCTCGGCACGGTCGGGCACGTGACCATGCTACGGCGGACGAAGGCCGGTCCGTTCGACCTGTCGCAGGCGATATCGCTGGACAAACTGGACGAACTCGGGCAGGCGCGCGCCCTTGAACAGATACTCCTGCCGTTGAGGGCGGGGCTGGACGACATCCCGGCTTTTTCCCTCACCCCCGACCAGGCAGGGGCGCTCCGACAGGGGCGTGTACTGGCCGGGATCGCAGCCACCGACGGCGCGGCCTTTGCGATGCTCGACGATGTGCCGGTGGCGCTGGTCGATGTTGTCGCAGGAGAGGTGCGGGTCGTCAGGGGCTTCAACGTGACGATGTCGAAGGAAGATTCATGACGATTACCGCAGAGCGCAAGACCGAACTCGTCAAGGAGCATGCGCGCCAGGACGGCGACACCGGCTCCCCCGAGGTGCAGGTCGCGATCCTGACCGAGCGTATCCGCAACCTGACCGAGCATTTCAAGGATCACAAGAAGGACAACCACTCGCGTCGTGGCCTTCTGATGCTGGTCAACAAGCGTCGCTCGCTGCTCGACTACCTCCGCCACAAGGATGGCGACCGGTATCTGGCGCTGATCGCGAAGCTTGGCCTTCGCAAGTAATTCGGAAGGGCGGCCTGCGGGTCGCCCTTCTCGTATCGGCCAGCCCGCAATTCGGTGGCGCTGGCGCGGGGGCGACAACTCGCCCCACACCGCCGCGGACCGGCTAAGTCCGCACATAGGCCCCCGTCGCATCTGGCGTCGGGAGTGAAGGAAACGATATGTTCGATACCAAGACCGTAACCACCCAATGGGGCGGCAAGACGCTGACGCTGGAAACGGGCCGCGTCGCCCGCCAGGCCGATGGCGCAGTGCTCGCGACGCTCGGCGAAACCGTCGTGCTGTGCGCGGTGACCGCCGCCAAGTCGGTGAAGGAGGGGCAGGATTTCTTCCCGCTGACCGTCCATTATCAGGAGAAGTATTCGGCCGCGGGTCGCATCCCCGGCGGCTTCTTCAAGCGTGAGCGTGGCGCGACCGAAAAGGAGACGCTGACCAGCCGCCTGATCGATCGTCCGATCCGCCCGCTGTTCCCGGAAGAGTTCCTGAACGAGATCAACGTGATCTGCCAGGTGCTCAGCTATGACGGCGAGAACGAGCCGGACATCCTCGCGATGGTCGCGGCGTCGGCGGCCCTGACGATTTCCGGCGTGCCGTTCATGGGCCCGATCGGTGCGGCACGCGTCGGCTATGTCGACGGCGAGTACGTCCTGAACCCGACGATCGATCAGGTGAAGTCGGGCGAGCTCGACCTCGTCGTCGCCGCCACGCACGACGCGGTGATGATGGTCGAATCCGAAGCCAAGGAGCTGTCGGAAGAGGTCATGCTGGGTGCGGTGATGTTCGCGCACCGGGCGTCGCAGCAGGTGATCGACGCGATCATCGATCTCGCCGAGCAGGCCGCCAAGGAGCCTTGGGAGCTGAAGGCCGGCGTCGATGCGAAGGCCGTGAAGGCCAAGCTGAAGGCGATCATCGGCAACGACCTGACCGCTGCGTACAAGCTGCGCGACAAGCAGGCGCGCCAGACCGCGATCAACGAGGCCCGCACCAAGGCGCGCACCGAGCTGGAGGGCCTCAAGCACGAGAACCCGGCCGAGTATCTCGCGTCGCTGAAGCTGGTGAAGAAGCTGGAGGCGGACATCGTCCGCGGCGCCATCCTGAAGGACGGCGTGCGGATCGACGGTCGCACCACCACGCAGATCCGTCCGATCGAGGCGATGGTCCACTTCCTGCCCCGCGCGCATGGTTCGGCGCTGTTCACCCGCGGCGAGACGCAGTCGATCTGCACCACGACGCTGGGCACCCGCGATGCGGAGCAGATGATCGACGGCCTGAACGGGCTGAATTACGAGCACTTCATGCTCCACTACAACTTCCCGCCCTATTCGGTCGGTGAAGTCGGCCGCTTCGGCGCGCCGGGCCGTCGCGAAGTCGGTCACGGCAAGCTGGCGTGGCGCGCGCTGCACCCGGTGCTGCCGACGAAGGAGGAGTTCCCGTACACGATCCGCGTCCTGTCCGACATCACCGAGTCGAACGGCTCGTCGTCGATGGCGACGGTGTGCGGCGGTTCGCTGTCGATGATGGATGCCGGCGTGCCGCTGAAGCGCCCGGTGTCGGGCATCGCGATGGGCCTGATCCTGGAGGGCAAGGACTTCGCCGTCCTGTCCGACATCCTGGGCGACGAGGATCACCTCGGCGACATGGACTTCAAGGTGGCCGGTACGTCGGAGGGCATCACGTCGCTCCAGATGGACATCAAGATCGCCGGCATCACCGAGGAGATCATGAAGGTCGCGCTGGCGCAGGCGCATGAGGGCCGCGCCCACATCCTCGGCGAAATGGCGAAGGCGCTCGACTCGACCCGTTCGGAACTGTCGGCGCACGCACCGCGTATCGAGAGCTTCACGATCGACAAGTCGAAGATCCGCGAAGTGATCGGCACCGGCGGCAAGGTGATCCGCGAGATCGTCGCCACCACCGGCGCGAAGGTCGACATCGACGATGAGGGCGTCATCAAGGTGTCGTCGTCCGATCCGGCGCAGATCGAAGCCGCGATCAAGTGGATCAAGGGCCTGGTCGAAGAGGCCGAGGTCGGCAAGATCTACGACGGCAAGGTCGTCAACCTCGTCGATTTCGGGGCGTTCGTGAACTTCATGGGCGGCAAGGACGGTCTCGTCCACGTGTCCGAGATCAAGAACGAGCGCGTTGAGAAGGTCGCCGACGTCCTGTCCGAGGGGCAGGACGTGAAGGTCAAGGTCCTGGAAATCGATCCGCGCGGCAAGGTTCGCCTGTCCATGCGCGTCGTCGATCAGGAAACCGGTGCCGAGCTGGAGGACACGCGTCCGGCCCGCGAGCCCCGCGAAGGCGGCGACCGCGGTCCCCGCGGTCCGCGCAGCGGCGGTGGTGACCGTGACGGTGGGCGTGATGGCGGCCGCGGCGGCGATCGTGGTCCGCGTGGCGGCGGTGACGGTGGTGGCCGTGGCGGTCCGCGTCGCGACCGCGGCGACCGTGGCCCCCGCAGCGACGGTGGCGGCGACCGCGCACCCCGCAGCGGCGGCAACGATGCCAATGACGATCGCGGCCCCGCGCCCGAGTTCGCGCCGGCCTTCCTGACCGGCGATCGCGACTGATCCTCGTCTTGGAATGACGAAAAGGGGCTCGGGCGACCGGGCCCCTTTTTTATGGGCGACCGCGTGGAGCCACCACCGCCCGCCGCGCTACGGTCGTGCCGTGACCTTGCGCGCGGCCCAGATCCCGAAGGCTACCCCGAACAGGGCGAACGCCGCCGTCAGGGCCAGCGCCCCCATCACCAGACGCTGATCCTGTGCGTACGCCGCAAAGATATTGAAGCCCGTCACCAGGGCGGAGCCGGTCCACAGGATCGCCGCTCGCCGCATCACTAGTATGTTCGCCTCTTGCATGTCGGCCTCCTCTTCGGACGCCGAGCGTCGCATCGACGATGGACGCTGGCAAGTGCCGCCCGACGCCGCGGTGAACGGTGCGGACCCGGAGCCGCTTCAAGCATTTACCGGCAGGGCTTGACCAAAGATGACGGAGTTGTCATCTATGTCCTGTGTACGCCCCCGCGACATATTTGCGCTTCCGCAACCACGCCGGCCAACTCGCCGCGCGCCTGTAGCCCGGACTCGGGCATCCGGTCCGAGTCCGGGACTTATTCGATCTGACGATCCACGGTCGCGCCCTCGCGTCCGTGTTCTCGAATAAGCGGATAACGCACCATGTCTGACGATAACGCATCGGCGATGGATCGCCGATCGGAGCCCATTGCCCCTACAGGCCCGACCGCAACCACCGAACCGCACCTGATCATGCGGCCGGAGAGCTTCTTCTCCCACCGGTTCCACCTTCACATCGAGGACGTGGAACACCCGCAACCGCCCAGCGGCCGGTCCAGTGCACGCCCCAGTGCTCGGCCGCGTGCCCACGCCACTGGTCTGGAACGTCTGATCGATCTCAACCTCTTGCTGATGATCCTGCTGATCGGCGTTCCCGTACTCGTCTACTGCATACTGGCATCGGCGACGTAAGCCGTGCCCTGAGGGAGGGTGCGTCGAAGCGCACCCCGGACGTGTTCCGGGTCCATTACGCGGCTTTCGACGGACAAGTGGGCGAAACTCTGGGTTATCGGCACGGTGAAACCCGAACGAGCCGGTACTTATCGCTTTGAACAGGCACGGGACATCCCATGTGCTCCCGCGAAGGCGGGAGCCCAGTGGTGAGTCCACGCCACCGCGGAGACATAAGATCGGTACGTGTCTCGGGGGGATAAGTAGCGAACGAGTCCGGGGTGACGGGTGAGTAGAGGGCAAAAGCTCATCGTCGACCGGCCCCAGCGCGAGCGGGTCGCAAGCCCGGTAGCAAAAGGGGGAAGTGGGGAGCTTCTGTTGCCCGGTGCTCCCCGTACCGCTGGATTCCCCTTCTGTTGCCCGGTGGGGTCCAACCGCGCTATTTTGGAGTAACCTTAGGCCGTGAGGCCCTCAGTTACGCCGCAATCGCGAGTGCTTCGTTATCGTTGGCACTTGTGTAATGGGCCGTTACGGTGGTCCCATTCCGAGCGAAGAGCAGCGTTTTTCAACACACGTCGATCCTAGTTCGGCCCCGTCAGTTACGCCGTCCCGCCACCCGCCGAAACGGTTTGCAGATCGGCGTAAATGGTGGAGCCGCCGGGTACCGCCCCCGGGTCCGCTGCATCTATTGCGCGCCGCCTTTTATCGCTATAGCCGGGTAAACCCGGCAGCCACGGATGTAGGTAGTCGCGCGCATCGACGCAACGTCTTTCACGACATCGGGTCCGGGGCCTTCCGCTTGCCACAATGCGGGTCCATAGCGGACCGATCATGTTGACCCAGCGTTCCCGTTATGCTCTGCGCGCCATGCTGTTTCTGGCACGCGCGCCGGCCCAGAGCCCGCCCATTCCGATGACCCGGATCGCGGCGGAGGCGAACGTCCCGCGCAAGTTTCTGGAGCTGATCTTCGCCGACCTGCGCGATGCCGGACTGGTGCACAGCCACCGCGGCAAGCTCGGCGGCTATTGCCTGTCCCGCCCGTCGCACCTGATCTCGCTCGGCGACATCATTCGCGTGATCGAAGGACCGCTGGCGCTGGTCCCCTGCGTCAGCCGCACCGCCTATCGTCGCTGTGCAGACTGCGCCGACGAAGCCGCCTGCGCAATCCGTCACGCGATGATGCGCGTCCGCGACGAAACCGCTCGCATCCTCGACGGCACCAGCCTCGCCGACGCCACCGCCGAGGACCTGGTTGCGGCGTAAGCCGGATGCCGATCCCGGCCTGTCATGCCTGCGCGAACCCATTCCGGAACGTCATGGCAGCACCGGCGCGCGCAGGCGAGCGCGGATAGCGGTGTCTGAACGGACGTCGGCGCTATGGCGCACCGATCGACCGTCGCTCACCCTCCGGATTTCGAAATTACGACCCGTCGCGATCAAGACCCTGTAACTACTTCACAAACAAATTTTGCGCCCGACCGATCGCTGTTCTAGCTCCGGTCAAGATCAGGATCGATCTGCGTGGAATATTGACTCGCGTTCGATGCTGACGGATTGTCCCCGCAATTGTCAGGGGGAGAATCAAGATGACCGTCGACCGATTGGTGTTCATCCCGTTCAAAAGGGATCAGGCCGGTGATTTCATCGCGGAAACTAAGAAGGCGGAGGCACTCGGCGCCAGCACTCATCACGGGCGCAAGTTCGCGCTCGTATGCTATGACGACCCTGGCAAACCCTTGGCGAGTCTCGGATTTTCTCCGATGACACGGGTCATGATCGCCGGTCACGGGTTGGCGGGACGGCCGTACGTCAGCAACTCGGCGGGTTACGGGCAGAAGGAATATCTGCCGTACAATGTCGTCGTCGACAGGTTGATCGAGAAGGGCCTGCCGAAGCGCTATCTCGGCGCGATCTCCTGCGACGTGTGCTACAGTTCCATCAAGAACGACAACAATCCTGCCTTTGCCGATCTCGTCGCCCGCTACCTTCACAAGAAGGGATATCGGCTTGCCCACACGATTGGGTATCTCGGTCCGTTGGGAGCGGTGCCGGAGAAGATAAGCGACAAGCACAAGTTCCTGCACCGCGTCGTTGATCTGATGAAGGACGGAGTCGAAGTAACGGTGAAATCCACCGATGCGAAGGAGCGTTTTCTGGGTGCCCGGTCGATCCCGCGGCATCTCGAGAATCTCGCGGCTGTCGCGAACACGTGCCCGGCCTATTGATCGACCGCCTACGATCGACAGACGACATCTGCGCCTGATCCGGGATGCTTGTTCGAAAGCATTCCGGCCGCGCATTCGTGCGACGCGTTTCGCACCGTCAGAACGTGGGAGCGCGTGCCATCCGCTCGAACCGTTCGTGTCGAGCCCTGGCGAAGCACGCGCGCCTTGCCGCCGATCACGCCGATCGGCTCCCGTTCGCGCAGTGATGGGAGCCGACAGGTGGGCAGCGAAGCCTCAGACGCGCGGCCGCGCCTTCAGCTCGTCGCGGATTTCGCGCAGCAGCGTCACGTCGGCCGGTTCCGCCGTCGCGGGAGCTTCGGGTTTCGGCAGCAGCTTGCTGACCGATCGCACGATCAGGAAGATGATGAAGGCGACGATGATGAAATTCACCGCCTGGGTCACGAACTCGCCATATCCGAGCAGCGGCACGCCCGCCTTCTTCAGGGCGGCATAGTCGCTCGACCCCTGCAAAGCGGCCGGCACCGGTCCCATCGTCAGGAAGTAGCTGGAGAAATCCAGTCCACCGAACAGCTTGCCGATGATCGGCATCAGCACGTCCTCGGTCAGCGAGGTCACGATCTTGCTGAACGCCGCGCCGATGATGACCGCGACGGCCAGGTCCAGCACGTTACCGCGCGCGATGAACGCCTTGAATTCCTTGAGCATCATCGGCCCCTTTCGCCGTCGTTGATCCTTGCGCGAGGGTAACCCCCGTTTTCCCCTTCGCCAAGCGGCACGAGTGTCCTATATCCATAGGACAGACAGCAGGAGCTTCACGCATGTCCCGTCGTTCGATCACCGTTCTCATCGGCGCTTCGGCCCTGTTGGCCGGGTGCGGCATCAACTCGGTGCCGACCGCGGAGGAGAATGCGAAGGCGCGCTGGGCCGATGTGCAGAACCAGTATCAGCGTCGCGCCGACCTGATCCCCAACCTCGTCTCGACCGTGCGTGCCGCGGGTGCGCAGGAGAAGGACATCCTGACCCAGGTGACGCAGGCGCGCGCCTCCGCCAGTCAGATCCGCGTCGCGCCGGACCAGCTGACCGACCCTGCCAAGGTTCAGGCGTATCAGCAGGCGCAGGCCGGGCTGACGCTGTCGTTGCAGCGCCTTCAGGAGGCCTATCCGGAGCTGAAGTCGCAGGGCAACTACACCACGCTGATGAGCCAGCTGGAGGGGACGGAGAATCGCATCACCATCGCCCGCACCGATTACAACCAGGCGGTGCAGGCGTATAACACCCGCATCCGCACCTTCCCGGACGCGGTCGGCGCGCGCATCTTCTACGGTGCCAAGCCGCTGACGCCGTTCGCGGCGACCACGCCCGGCGCGGAGCAGGCGCCGGCGGTGAACTTCGGTAACGCCAGTTAATCGGGCCAGCTGAGCGTCATGATGCGCTGGATCGCCGCGCTGCTCCTGCTGATGACGGCAGGAGCCGCGCAGGCGCAGACCTTCCCGAAATTTACCGGCTATGTGGTCGACGCCGCCAATGTGCTGTCTCCGGAGACGGAGGCGGTGCTGACGACAAAGCTGGAGGCATTGCAGAAGGATACGAAGCGCCAGGTCGTGGTCGCGACGGTGTCCGATACGCAAGGGTACCCGCTGGACGAATACGGGTATCGGCTCGGCCGCAATTGGGGCGTCGGCCTGCGTGACGTCAACAACGGCGCGGTGCTGTTCGCCGCGCCGAACAACCCCGGCGGGCAGCGCGGTCCGCGACTGGAAGTCGGCACGGGACTCGAGCCGATCCTGACCGACGCGTTCAGCAGCGTCATGATCCAGCAGCAGATGATGCCCAAGCTGCGCGCGGGCGACGACATCAACTCGGCGATGATCGCCGGTGTCGACGCGATCGACAAGCAATTGCGCGCCTCGCCCGAGGAAGCGCAGGCGCGCACCGACGCGGCGATCAAGGAGTTCGACCGCACGCACAAGACGCAGCGCCGCAACAACGGCGGCGGCATCCCGATCGGGCTGATCTTCTGGCTGGTCGTGCTCGGCTTCGTCATCCTGCCCGCGATCGTCGGACGCAAGCACGGTCGCGGCCGACGCTTCAGCAACGATGGCGGCGCCCTGCCCATCGTCCTGTGGTCGATCGCGAACGAGATCGGCCGATCGGGGCAAAGCGGCGGCGGCTTCGGCGGTGGTTGGGGTGGCGGCTCGTCGGATGGCGGTGGCGGCTGGGGCGATGGCGGCTTCTCCGGCGGCGGTGGCGGCGGCTTCAGCGGCGGCGGCGCTTCGGGGGATTGGTGATGCAGTTGAGCGAAGCGGATCGCACCCGCGTCACCCAGGCCGTCACGGCGGCGGAACTCCAGACCGATGGCGAGATCGTCACGATCGTCGCGCGCCAGTCGGACGCGTACCACGATGTCGGCCTGCACTGGGCGGTGCTGACGATGCTGCTCGCGCTGGCCTTGCTGGCGAGCGTACCGGGGCTGCCCGACTGGCTGCACGCGCTGGTCGCCGATCCGTGGAGCGGACCGGCGACGCCCGCCGCGCTCTACACGATCGCGCTGGTGGTGGTGACGGCGGCGTTCCTGATCGGCCGTTACGTCTTCGCGCTGCCCGCGTTGCGCATGGCGCTGACCCCCGGCGCGACCAAGGCGCGGCGGGTCCGCGCCCGGGCGATGACGCTGTTCCGCACCGCCGCCGAACAGCGCACCCGCGGTCGCACCGGCGTGCTCCTGTACCTGTCGCTGGCGGAGCACCGGGCGGAGATCGTCGCCGATGCCGCGATCCACAGCCGCGTTGCGCCCGAACGCTGGGGCGAGGCGATGGCGGCCTTGGTCCTCGCGGTGAAAGACGGTCGCCCAGGCGACGGCATGGCCGCTGCCGTGACGCAGATCGGCACCGTGCTCGCGGAGCATTTTCCGCGCTCCGATAACGACACCAACGAATTGCCGGACCGGGTGATCGAGCTATGAAGACCGTCGTTTGGGAAGGCCGCTTCCTCACCGTGGTGACGGAGGGGACGTGGGAATATGCCGAGCGCAGGGGCCAGATCGCCGCGGCGGTGATCGTCGCCATCGATGGCGAAAACCGGCTGGTGCTGGTCGAACAGCACCGCATCCCGGTCGGCAGGCGCACGATCGAACTACCCGCCGGTCTGATCGGCGACGAAGAGGCCGGCGAGTCGGTCGCGACCGGCGCCCGCCGCGAACTGGAGGAGGAAACCGGCTTTCGCGCCGATTCCGTCGAGGAACTGGGGCTGTTCTACTCGTCGCCCGGCATGACCTCCGAATGCTTCACGATCGTCCGCGCGACCGGCCTGACCCGCGTCGGCGAAGGTGGCGGCGATGCGCAGGAGGACATCACCGTGCATCTGGTGCCCGTCGAGGACGTACCCGCCTTCATCAGCCTGAAGCGCTCGGAGGGGTTGGGGATCGACGCCAAGATCCTGCTGTTGCTGGACGCAGCGACGATGTGAGAGCTCCCGCCTGCGCGGGAACACAGGCCGTCACCAGAGCCCTCCGACGGCGGCAGACGCCCAATCTCGGCAACGCCACCAAGATTCCACGCGTCGGAGGCGACTGGATTCCGGCCCTTGCCGGGGCGGCACATCGGGGCCGCAAGCACCGCCGGCAAACCGCTGTCCTACAACCCGGCACCAGCGTAAACCGCGAACACGAGCCGCTCTTTGGACATGCATAAAAACGAACGCAGCCCTGCGCGAAACACCGCGTTGGACTAACCTTAGCCTAACCTTCCGACCCAGCGACGGGCTCGATTCAGCGGAAATTATCCGCGTAAGCCTGCAACTTCAGCGTCTTCTGCGGCGCGGGGATCACGACTGACTCATGCCCCTCCCGCTCGCACCACGCGACGGCGGCCTCGGCGGTGGGAAAGAACAGGCGGAGCTGTTCGCGCGTGTCGCCGCTGCCCGCCCAGCCGGTCAGGGGGTCGGGATGCTTCGCCTCGGAGGGCTCGAATTCGAGTTGCCAGAGGTCGGTGCGCGCCTTGCCGGACTGCATCGCGTTCTTGGGGCGCTGGAATATGCGAGCAATAGCCATATGCCTCCCCTAGCCGGATCGCGCGCGCCGTGCATCCGCATTTTTCGTCCGCAGCGTCGCGCTCGCCGCGGCCGGATCGTCGGGCCAGGGGTGACGGGGATAGCGTCCGCGCATCTCCCGCGCGACATCGGCCCAACTGCCCGCCCAGAAGCCCGGCAGGTCGCGCGTGGTCTGGATCGGGCGACCCGCAGGGGAGGTCAGCGACAGCACCAGCGGCACCCGCGCCTCGCCGATCACCGGATGCTCGGCCAGCCCGAACAGCGCCTGCGGACGCAACTCGACGCGCGGCCCACCCTCCGCCGCATAGTCGATCGCATGCGTGCTGCCCGCCGGGCTGGTGAAATCGGCGGGTGCAAGCCGGTCCAGCCGCTTCAGATCGTCCCACCCGATCAGCCCGCGCAGCGCGTCGGTCAGATCGCCCGGCGGGATCGCATCCAGCCGACGCCGGCCGGCCAGCAGCGGTACCAGCCACTCCTCCGCCCGATCGAGCAGCTCGGCATCGCCGAGCGCCAGCCCGGCGTACTCGGCCCGCCGCCGCAGCGCCTCCGCCGCCCGGCTCCACGGCAACAACGCCAGCCCATGCGTCCGCACCCCCTCCAGCAGCGCCGCGGCGATCGCCGCCGGATCGGCATTAGCGTCCGGCCCGGATTGCAGGCGCAGGCTGCCCAGCCGCCGCTCGTGCAGCGCCTGCACCCCGCCCGTTGTCGGGTCGAACGTCACCGTCCGCCGCCGCTCGATCCGGTCGGCGAACAGCGCTTCGATCGTCGCAAGGTCGATCGCCGCCGCCGCCAGAATGCGCGCGCCGGACGCCGCCCCTTGCGTCTCCGCCACCGCGAGCCACTCGGCCGACGCCAGCGACGATGTCGGATCCAGCCGGAAACCGCGCCCCCCGGCGGACGCCCAGAACTCCCCCGACGCATCCCGCCGCCGCGCGACCCGGTCCGGAAAGGCGATCGCGATGCAGGTGGCGACGTCCTCCGCCGATCGGTCCCCCCTCGTTTTCGGCGGGGCGGTGCCGCCGCGCACCGGATCGCTGGATCGCGCCCACCGCACCGCCAGCTTGCGCGACGCCTCCGCCTTGGGCCCACGTTCGGATCGCCAGCGTCGCCGCCTAACCTCCAGATCGGGATCGTTCCCGCCCAGCCCCCGCTCCGACAGCAGCACCGCGACCTCCGCCGCCACCTCCGCCAGTCCGCGTTCGCTCGCCCGGACCAGCATGTGCGCCAGCCGCGGCGACATCGGCATCGCCGCGATCGCGCGGCCATGCGGCGTCGGCCGGCCATCCTCGTCCAGCGCCTCCAGCAGCGTCAGGCGGGCACGCGCCTCCGCCACCGCCGCCTCGGGCGGCGGGTCGAGCCAAGCCAGTGCACGCGGATCGGAGACGCCCCAGATCGCGGTCGCGAGCAGCAGCGCCGACAGGTCCGCCTCGACGATCTCCGGCGGGTCGAACCGCGGCAGGCCCGCCGTCGCCGCCTCCTCCCACAACCGGTAGGCGACGCCCGGCCCCTGCCGCGCCGCACGGCCAGCACGCTGCGTCGCGGCGGCCTGGCTGGCGCGCTCGGTGACGAGGCGGGTCATGCCGGCCGCACGGTCGTAGCGCGGTCGCCGCGCCAGCCCGGCGTCGACGACCACGCGAATGCCGTCGAGCGTCAGGCTGGTCTCCGCGATCGAGGTGGCGAGCACCACCTTGCGCTCCGCCGAAGGCCGGATCGCGACGCGCTGTTCGGCCGGGTCGAGGCTGCCGTGCAACCGGTGCAGCATCGTGCCCGCCGGCAACCGGTCGAGCCGCTCCGCCACCCGCTCGATCTCGGCGACGCCGGGCAGGAACGCGAGCACCCCGCCCTCGTCCGTCGCCAAGGCCTGGCGAACGGCGGCGGCGACCTCGTCCTCGATCCGCTTCGCTCCGTCGCGCCCGAGGTAGCGCAGGGCCAACGGATAGCTGCGGCCCTCGCTCTCGATCACCGGCGCGGGTTGGCCCTCTGCGCCCATCAACGCCGCGAACCGCGCGCCGTCGAGCGTCGCGGACATCGCCACCAGCCGCAGGTCGGGCCGCAGCCCTGCCTGCGCATCCAGTGCAAGCGCCAATCCGAAGTCGCCGTCGAGGCTGCGTTCGTGAACCTCGTCGAACAGCACCGCGGCGATGCCGGCAAGTTCAGGATCGGCCTGTATCCGCGCAACGAAGATGCCCTCGGTCACGACGGTGACGCGCGTCGCGGCGGAGCCTTTGCTGTCGAGCCGCGTGGCGTAGCCGAAGGTGCGGCCGACCGGCTCCTCCGCCAGCGCGGCCATGCGTTCGGCCGCCGCCCGCGCTGCCAGCCGCCGCGGCGACAGCAACAGCACCTCGCCGTCGCACCAGTCCTCCCTCAGCAGGGCCGGTGCGACGGCGGTGGTCTTGCCCGCTCCCGGCGGCGCGACGAGCACCGCGTTCGGCGCTTGCCGCAACGCCATAAGCAGGTCCGGCAACACCGCTTCGATCGGCAGGCGCTCGCTCATACGAGCGTCGCCGGCGACGGGTCGAACGGAGGAAGCAGCGGGCCGGTCATCGGCGCCCCATGCCACAGCCGGGGCGCCTTAGGACAGGGTCAGGCGATCGCGACGGTCACCTTCCGACGACGGACGCGGGCGGCACCGCCGACGGCACCGATGCCGACGATCATCATGCCCCATGTGGCGGGCTCCGGCACCGCGCCGGCGACCTCGAAGTTGTACGTCGTGCTACCGCCGACCGTGTACAGCGTCACGTTGTCGGCAAAGGCGTGATACGCACCGGCACCGCCGCCCGAGCCGACGCTGATCGCCGCCACGAACGAGCCGGCGGCATACCGCTGCGCCCAGTCGGCGACGGTCCGGCCATTATTCTCGTTCCCCGCACCGACATAGAAGGAGTCGGTCAGTGTCGAGCTGTACCAGGTGTTCGGCACCGTCTGCGGCCCGTAGGCGCCGTTATACGCACCCTCCCAGATGATCTCGCGGCGGACGCCCGCACCCGCATCCCAGATGTGGAGGCGCAGCGCCGGGGTGTAATCCGGGTTGTAGGGGTTCACGGAGTCGCCGGCGATCCGCCAGTCGAAGGTCAGGCCGGTGACCTGATCGAGAGCGATCAGCGGCGTCGTCTGCGCGTTGGGATAGATGTTGCCGATCGCGAAGCGCGTCCGGGGGCCGGTCAGCTCCAGCGAACCGTTGCCGGACCGCGGTGCGGTATCGGTGATGCCGGCGGTCGCGTTATCGCGCAGTTCGCCCGGCAGGTTCCGCCACGCAGTGTCGGTCGGCAGTACCTTTACCTCGCCGGCAAAAGCCGGAACGGACAAGGCAGTGGTGGCGATAAAGGCGGCGCGCACGGCAGCGCGAGCAAAATGCTTCATGATCTCAGATATCCCCCGAATCCGCCGCCCCGATGGTCGGCGTTGACAGTTTCGTAACCATGAAGGATTTTCGAGAGAAGCGCTAAAGATAGTAAATTCATAAGCTTCTCAATTTGGTACAGATTACGGGATCGGCGACCTGTCCTGCGATCGATTGTATTTCGATGCGGCGCCCTCCAAGGATGGGCTTTATCTATGGGAAGTCGGCGCGATGGGCATTCTGGACGGCATCATGGGACAGATTCCCGGCGGCTTCGACGCGGAGTCGCTGGCGGCCCGGGTCGGGCTGACGCCGGATCAGGTGGGTGCAGCGCTGGCAGCGCTCGGCATCGCACAGGCCCACCCCGGCGACACCGCGGCGGAGGCGGCAGATTCGTCCGGCTTGCCGATCGAACCGCTCCGTGCGCTTCTGGAGCAGATCGGCGGCGAGGAGGTGCTGGCGAAGATTGGCGGGTTCGGCGGACTGGCTGGCGGATTGGGCGGCCTGTTCGGGCGCTGATCTCCGTCATGCCGCGGGTGTGAGGTACAGGCACCCCGCCTGAGCTTCGACGGCAATGGGTCGCTCGCGCGAACGACCCGACGTTCAGTAGGCCCGCGCCACCGCGAACTCGACCGCTTCGATCATCGCGTCCTTCGCCTGTCCGTCCGCGAAGCCGGCGATCGCGTCGATCGCGCGCCGGCCATAGTGGCGCGCACGGGCGATCGTGTCGTCGACTGCGCGGGTGCGGCGGACGAGGTCGATCGCGTGCGCGAAATCCTCGTCCGAGTCGCGGCGTCCCTCGATGGCGTCCTTCCAGAACTTGCGATCCTCGGCGTCGCCGCGCGCATGCGCCAGGATGACGGGCAGCGTCATCTTGCCCTCGCGGAAGTCGTCGCCGGCATCCTTGCCCATCGTACCGGCGTCCGACACGTAATCGATCGCGTCGTCGACCAGCTGGAACGCAATGCCCAGATTGCGGCCATAGGCGTCCAGCGCCATTTCGTCGCGATCCGATCGCTCGGCGACGACGGCGGAGATGCGACACGCGGCGGCGAACAAGGCGGCCGTCTTCGCACCGATGATGTCGAGATAGCGGTCCTCGCCCAAATCGACGCGGCGGGCGGCGGTCAACTGGTTGACCTCGCCCTCCGCGATCACAGCGCTCGCGTTGGACAGGATCTTCAGCACTTTCAGGCTGCCATCCTCGACCATCAGTTCGAAGCTGCGGCTGAACAGGAAATCGCCGACCAGCACGCTGGCGGGGTTGCCCCAGATGATGTTGGCGGTGCGCTTGCCCCGGCGCAGGTCCGATCCGTCGACCACGTCGTCGTGCAGCAGCGTCGCGGTGTGGATGAACTCCACCGCCGCCGCCAGCCGGTGGTGACGATTGCCGGTGTAGCCGATCAGCCGCGCGCTCGCGAGCGTCAGCATCGGCCGCATCCGCTTGCCACCGCCCGCGATCAGGTGACCGGCGAGTTCGGGGATCAGCGGGATCTCGGACTGCATCCGGTCGAGGATCACGGCGTTGACGCTGTTCATGTCGCCGGTGACGAGACGGACCATCGGGTCGAGCGAAGGCTGCGGTCGTGAACCGAGGCGGTGGATCGTGGCGGTCATCGGACCGGCACCCTCTACGGTAACCGCCGGGTGACGCAAGCCTTGCCGGGCTTGTGATACGATCCATGACGCCGCATTGAGCGCGAAACAGGGGGCACCGGATGACGGACGACGTGTTGCAGGGTTATCGGAAGTCGATCGACAACATCGACGCGGCGCTGGTCCACCTGCTCGCCGAGCGGTTCAAGGTGACGCAGGCGGTCGGCCGCTACAAGGCGACGACGGGGCTGCCCCCCGCCGACCCTGGCCGCGAGGAGCGGCAGGTCGCGCGCCTGCGGCATCTGGCCGAAGAGGCGGAGCTCGATCCCGAGTTCACCGAGAAGTTCCTGCGCTTCATCATCGACGAGGTCATCCGCCACCACGCCCGGATGCAGGCGTGACCGGGTTCCTGCTGGCGATCGAGGGTGGCGACGGCGCGGGCAAGGCGACGACCGCGGCGGAGGTCGCCGCGCAGCTCAACGCCGCCGGCCGCACCGCCACCGTCCTGTCCTTCCCACGCTACGGTGCGACGATCGGCGGCCATGTGCTGGGGGAGTTGTTGGGTAGCCGCCTGCCGCATGCAGCTTCTCCGAAAGCGGCGGCGGTGCTGTATGCGCTCGACCGGCTGGAATCCGCGGACGCGATCCACGGCGCGGCGGCATCGCACGACGTGGTGGTGTTCGACCGCTATATCGCGTCGAACATGGCGTATCAGGCCGCGCAGGGGCCCGCCGACGACGCCGCCGACCTGATGCGCTGGATCGCGGCGCTGGAAACGGAGCAGTTCGCCCTGCCTGCTCCCGACCTGTCGGTATATCTCGACACGCCCGTCGACGTCGCCCACGGCCTGATCCTGCGCAAGCGAAAGCGCAGCTACACCGACGAGGCGCTGGACGCGTACGAAGCCGATGGCGGGTTGCAGGTCCGCGTGCGCGCCAATTACGCGACGATGGCGGCGGAGGGGCTGCTCGGCCATTGGGCGACCGTGCCGACGCTGGCGGACGGCCGGTTGCGCACGCCGAGCGACATCGCAGCGGAAATCGTGACGCTGATCGCGAACTGATCCGCCAGCCGAACAGGGGCGCTCAGGCCGCCAGCCGCGCCGCGTTCCGCCCCGCGGCTTTCGCCCGGTACAGTGCCCGGTCGGCGTCGCCCAGCAAGCTCGCCGCGCTGGCATCCTCGCCGAGCAGCGCGACGCCGACGCTGACCGTCACGCGCGGCCCCACCTCGACACCGCCGCCGCTCGCGGCCACCGCCGTACGCAGTTGCTCGGCGATCGCCACCGCGTTGGCGGCGGGCGCACCGGGCAGCAGCACCAGGAATTCCTCGCCCCCGAGGCGGCCAACAAGATCAGTCGGTCGCACCGCTTCCTTGGCGACCCGTGCCACGCGGCGCAGGACCGCATCGCCCGCTGCATGGCCGTAACGGTCGTTGACCCCCTTGAAATGATCGATGTCGAAGATCGCGACGGCGAGCGGCAGGCCCGCCGCCCGACTGTCGACGATCGCCTCGTCCAATGCCGCCATCGCCTTGCGCCGGCTCGACACGCCGGTCAGCGCGTCGATGTCGACCAGCCGCAACGCCTGCGCCGCCGCGTCCTCCGCCGCCCGCTTGGCGGCTTCCAGTTCGCGGCCGGCGATCACTTGCAGCGTCACGTCCTGGAAGATGCCGAACAGGCCGATGAACACGCCGTCGGGATCGAACTCCGGCTGCCCGCGCGAGATGATGTGCCGCACCTCGCCACCCGGCCGCACGATCCGCCCCTCGAAATCGAAGCCGACGCGCAGCGCCATCGACTGGCCGACCAGCGACCCGATCCGTGGTCGCTCCTCGGGCAGGTAGAAGCGGATCGCATCCTCCGCCGTCGGCATCTCATTCTCGGCGATGCCGTGAATGCGGAACACCTCCGGCGACCAGAACAGCGTGCCGTCCGCGACACCCAGCCGCCAATGCCCGACACCCGCCGCCCGCTCCGCCAGGGCGAGCAGGCGGTTGGTTTCCTGCATGCGCTTCACGGCCCGGACCGCATCGAGTTCGGCCCGGTGGCGCGCATCGACATCGCGGATCGAGGCAATGACCTCCGCCGGGGTGCCCGGCGCGGCATCGACGATTCGGTACGCCGCCTCCAGCCAGACATAGCTGCCGTCGCGGCGACGGTGACGATAGACGACGAGGCTCGCGTTCGGATCGCCGGTCAGCAGCCGCAGCCAGTTGGCGCGCACCATCTCGCGGTCGTCCGGGTGGATCGGCTCCATCACCGGGGCGGCGATCACTTCCGCCGGGGTCATGTCGAGGATGCGGATGACGGCAGGCGAGATATAGACCGGATGGCCATCGTTGCTGAACCGGACGATGACGTCGCTCGACGTATCCGCCAGCAGCCGGTGCAATCGCTCGCTGTCCGCGCACTGCCGCCCCAACCGGTCGCGCGCGGCGAGCAGCGCCGCCAGCGGCAGCGCGGTGGCGAACAACACGACCAGATAGAATTGCAGGAAGAACGACATCTCGATGCGGCTCTGGAGCATCAGGCCCAGCGGCCCCCTCCCCATGCCTGTCATCAGCGGCGCGACGATGGCGATGATCGCCACGCCGCTCGCGGCACCCACCGGACCGAGGCCGTAGGTCGCCGCCAGCAAGGCGACGAGCGGCAGGAACAGCAACGGGTAGGAATTCTGGGCGAAAACGGCCAGCGTGACCGCCAAAACCATCGTCAACAGCCCGGCGGCTCGACGTGCGGAACCCTGACACACGGCGGCCCGGCTTTGGGGGTTGACCAGCGCGACCATCAACAAGGCCGTCGGCGTGACGATCAACATCCCCAGCGTGACGGTGACGAACCACGATGGCAGGAACAGTTCGCCCGGCTGCCCGGCCGCGATCCAGGCGATCGTCGCGCTCCACAGCGCGGCGATGACCGACGCTGCGGTAAAGGCGAGCACGTCGCGTGGAACGATGAACGATGGTCGGTGGGGGCTCCAGTGGCGCAGCAGCGCGCTGGCCACCAGCGCCTCGGCCATGTTCGCGATCGTGAAACCGATCACGGTCGCGGCCGTCAAGCCGGCCATCGCGTTGGCAATGACGCTGCCGATCGCGGCGAAGCCGAGACACGGCCAGCGCAGGCGAGCGGGAAGGACGATCAGCGCGGCGAACAGGATCCCGCTCGCCGGCCACATCGTGGCGACGCCGTCGGCCCCGTTGGTGAGCGCCAGCGACATCGCCGCCGCCGCCCAGTACAGGATTCCGACACCCAGCGGGGCCAGGATCGTCCGGTGAACCACGTATCCCCCTCGTTCGTAACGCGACTTGGCTAACCCAGGACGGTTAACAAGGCGCTAACCGGCACCGCCGGGGAGCGGGACGACCACGACACCGGAAGTAACAGGGATACAATGATGCGGATCGGACGGACGGCAGTAATCGGATCGATCCTCGGCAGCCTGGCCGCGGCCTGTGCACCGATCCGTATCTTCGACGCGGTCATACCAAAGGACGGCGGCGTCGTGGCGGTCGCGCGCAATGTCGCGTTCGGTGCCGACCCCCGCCAGCGGCTGGACGTCTATGCGCCGCGGGCGGGCTCGGCGTCAGTGCCGGTCGTGGTCTTCCTGTATGGCGGGTCGTGGAATTCGGGGACCAAGGGCGGCTACGGGTTCGTCGGCCGGGCGCTGGCGGCGCGCGGCTTCGTGGTCGTCATTCCCGATTACCGACTGGTGCCGGCGGTGCGCTATCCGATATTCCTCCAGGACAACGCCGCGGCGGTGCACTGGGTGCGCAGCCATGTCGCGGCGCTGGGCGGCGATCCCGACCGACTGGTGCTCGCCGGCCACTCGGCTGGGGCTTACAATGCCGCGATGCTGGCGATCGACCCCCGCTGGCTGGGCAAGGATCGCGCCGCCGTCCGCGGCTGGGTCGGCCTCGCCGGACCTTACGACTTCCTGCCTCTCGACGAGGATGTGACGCGTGAGACGTTCGGCGACGCGCCGGACCTGCCCGCGACACAGCCGGGGGCGCACGTTGCGCCGGGCGACCCGCCCGCGCTGCTGGCTACCGGCGACGACGATACGCTGGTCCGTCCGTCGAACAGCGACACGCTGGCACGGCAACTCACCGCAGCCGGCGTCCCGGTCGAGCGTGTCCGCTATGCCGGCATCGGCCATGCCGGGCTGCTGACGGCGATCGCCCGCCCCTTCCGCCGCCGTGCGCCGGTGCTGGCGGACATGGCGGCGTTCGCGACGCGGGTAACGGCGCCCTCGGTTACAGCGCCCGGACGGTAACCGTCTGCTCCGCGGCGCGCGCCAGCGGGTTGCGGAGCGGCAGCGTAAACGGCACCGCCTCGATCTCGAACACGTCGCCCTCCTGCGTCGTCACACCATCCGCAAAGGACAGAGTCGCGGTGCCGAAGAAATGGACGTGGATGTCGCCCGGCCGCCGGAACAGCGCGTACTTGAAATGATGCGCTTCCAGATTGGCGAGGCTGTGCGACATGTTCGCCTCCCCGGACAGGAACGGCTTCTCCCACAGCGTCGCGCCGTCGCGGACGATCCGGCTGCTGCCCTCGATATGCTGCGGCGGCGTGCCGACCAGCAGTTCGGGGCCGAGCGCCGCCTGACGCAGCTTCGAATGTGCCAGCCACAGGTAATTGTGACGCTCGGTGACGTGATCGCTGAATTCGTTGGCGAGACAAAGGCCTAGCCGGAACGGCGTGCCGTCCTCGCCGATCAGGTAGATGCCCGCCAGTTCGGGCTCCTCGCCCCCATCTTTGGCGAAGGACGGCATCGTCAGCGGCTGGCCCGGCCCGACCAGCCCGGTGCCGTCGCCCTTGTAGAACCACTCCGGCTGCTGCCCGACCTGACCCTCGGCGGGCTTGCCGCCCTCGACGCCCTCCAGGAACATTCGCATCGAGTCGGTCTGCACCGCCGCCTCCGACGCCGCGCGGTGCATCTTGTCGCGCCCCTCGGCCGAACCGAGATGGGTCAGGCCGGTGCCGGTCATCACCAGATGCGCAGCGTCGTCATGATCGATCGGAGAGAGGATGCGACCCGCCGCCAGCTCGGCCGCGACATCGACCGCAGCGCCGCGCCCGCAGGCGTCGATCGCCGTCGAGAGATCGGTCCCCGCCGCGATCGCCTTCGCCGCCAGCCCCCGAACGCTGTCGACGCCGGCCACGAATGCCGCACCGGCATCGTCCGCCACGATCACGCTCCGGGCACCGTCATCACCGCGATGCTGCAAGAGGCGCAGGGTCATGTCTCTCTCCTAAAGTCGGTCGTCTATTTCAGTTCCTCCCCTGCAAGGGGAGGTGGCGCAAAGCGCCGGAGGGGTGTCGACGCTGGCGGTGTCACCCCTCCATCAGCCCTGCGGGCTGCCACCTCCCCTTGCTGGGGAGGACGAAAGGTCCCTCAGTCGGCCGAGCCGGCCACCAGCGTTCCGTCGAGCAGCGTCGGCGCATCGCCCGCGCCACCGTCGCGCAACACCGCCGGCAGCAGCGCGGCACTCAGGTTCTGGTAGCTCACCGGCCGCAGGAAGCGATCGATCGCCAGACTGCCGACCGAGGTCGTGCGCCCGTCCGACGTGGCCGGGAATGGCCCGCCGTGCACCATCGCGTGCGCCACCTCGACGCCGGTCGGCCAACCATTGGCGAGGATGCGGCCCGCCTTGCGTTCCAGCACCGGCACCAGCTTGGCGGCGAAGTCGGTGTCCGCCTCGTCCATGTGGATCGTCGCGGTCAGCTGACCCTCGGCTGCCTTCAGCACCGCGGCGAGTTCGTCGGCATCGCGGCAGCGGACGAGGATGGACGACGCGCCGAATACCTCATGCCCGAGCGCCGCATCGGCGAGGAATGCCTGCGCATCGGTCTGGAAGAACGCCGCCTGACCGCGGGCGACGCCTTCGCCCACCTTGCCGCGCGCGACCGTCTCGACCTTGTCGTGGCTCGACAGGTCCTGAAGCCCGCGCTCGTAGGCGGCGTGGATGCCGCCCGTCAGCATCGTCTGCGGCTCGGCCTGCGTCAGCGCCTCGGCCGCGGCGGACACGAACGCGTCCAGCCCGTCGCCCTCGACTGCCAGCACCAGACCGGGGTTGGTGCAGAACTGGCCTGCGCCCATCGTCAGCGACCCGACAAAGGCGGTGCCCAGCGCCGCGCCACGCGCCGACAGGGCGGCCGGGCACAACACGACCGGATTGATGCTCGACATCTCGGCATAGACGGGGATCGGCACCTCGCGCGCCTGCGCCAGCTTGACGAGCGCGAGCCCGCCGCCACGCGAACCGGTGAAACCGACCGCGGTGATGCGCGGGTCCTGCACCAGCGCCTGACCCAGCTCATTGCCGGGGCCGACGAGGTGACCGAACACCCCCTCGGGCAGGCCGCACGCCTTGACGGCGGCACGGATCGCGCCGGCGACCAGCTCGCCCGTCGCCGGGTGCGCCGGATGACCCTTCACTACCACGGGGCAGCCGGCGGCCAGCGCGGAGGCGGTGTCGCCGCCCGCCGTGGAAAACGCGAGCGGGAAGTTGGACGCGCCGAACACCGCAACGGGACCGAGCGGGATCATCCGCAGGCGCAGGTCGGGGCGGGGCAGCGGCGCACGGTCGGGCATCGCCGGATCGATGCGCAGGCCCATCCAGCCGCCGCGACGGACGACCCCGGCGAACAGCTTGAGCTGGCCGACGGTCCGCCCGCGCTCGCCCTCGATCCGCGGACGCGGCAGGCCGCTCTCGCGACAGGCCGTCTCGATCAGCGTATCGCCGAGCGCGACGATCTCCTCGCCGATCTTCTCCAGGAACGCGGCGCGCGCCTCGTTGTCGATCGAACGATACGTGTCGAACGCCGCTTCGGCTGCGGCGCAGACGGCCTCGACATCCGCTACGCCGTGTGTCGCAAGGGGCTCGCCGGCGGGCTCGCCGGTGGCTGCGGTGATCGAGCGAAAGCCCGTGCGTTCCATCACGTCCATATCGTCATCTGCCTGTGTTTATGATTTAGTCCGACATATGGTAGCGCGCCCGATTCTGCAACCGGGCGGCACCGTCATTCGGCGGCTTCCACGGGCTGCTGGTCCGGCAAGGCATGCGTCGCCTTCGATCCCCACAGCGCGTAGAACAGGATGTAGAGCTCGCACGCCGCGGTCAGCAGGAACGAAGTCTGAAGCCCGTACATATCGGCCAGCTTGCCCTGCACAACCACCAGCGCACCACCGGCGATCGCCATGATGAGCAGGCCCGAACCCTCTTCGGTCAGCGGGCCGAGACCCTTGATGCCGAGCGTGAAGATCGTCGGGAACATGATCGAATGGAACAGCCCGACCGAGATCAGCGCCCACATCGCGACGTGACCGGTCGTGAACACCGACACCAGCATCACGACGAACGCGCCGACCGCGAACACCGCCAGCAGCGTTTCCGCCCGCACCTTCTGCATGATCGCGGAACCGACGAAGCGGCCGACCATCATGCCGCCCCACAGGAACGTCAGGTAGTTGCCCGCCTGCTCGTGCGTCAGGTTGGCGATATTCGGCTGGCTGACGAAATTCACGAACAGGTTGGCGACGCCGATCTCGGCGATCAGGTAGATGAAGATCGCGGGAATGCCGAAGACGAGGTTGCGGTGCTTCCACAGCGAATGGTTCTTGCGATCCGCCTTCGCGGCGCGGCTGGTCGACGATCCCATCGCCGGCAGCGGGAAGCGAGCGATGACCACCGCCAGCACGACCAGCACGATCGCGACCAGCACGTACGGCAGGATGACCGACTGCGCGTCGGCCAGCCGCTGCGCCGGGGTCAGCACGGTGTCCGCCTTGGCCGTGCCGCCGACGGAGCGGCCGAGGATCAGATACGCCCCGAACGAGGGCGCGAGCATCGTGCCGAGCGAGTTCAGCGCCTGCACCAGATTGAGGCGCGACGACGCGGTTTCCGGCGGACCGACGACCGCGACATAGGGGTTGGCCGCGACCTGCAGCAGCGTGATGCCGCTGGCGATCACGAACAGCATGACCAGAGTCACGCCGTAGGACGGGATGCTGGCGGCCAGCACCATGCCGAGCGCACCCGCCGCCATGATCAGCAGGCCGGTGACGAGCGATTTCTGATATCCGATCCGCTCGATCAGCTTCGCCGACGGGATCGACGCGAAGAAATAGGCGATGAACCACACCGATTCGATCAACGTCGTCTGGGTGTAATCCAGATCGAATACGCTGCGCAGATGCGGCAGCAGCGTGTTGTTGATGACCGTGATGAAGCCCCACATGAAGAACAGGCTGGCGAGCAGCGTCAGGGCGGAACGATAGCTTTTGCCGTCGCCGCCCCCGGCGGCGGTCGCGCCGGTTGTCGCAGCGTGGGACGTGGGTGCCATGGCCATGCGGGTGTCTCTCTCCGGATCGGGGGTCCGATCCCGGCCTCCCGTCATCTGGTCTGACTAGATATCGCGGTCGGCGCGGTCAACGTCGCTCGTACGTTCGGCGGACGCGGACTGATGCAGGCTAGCGTCTTCCGCCAGCGCATCCTGCTCGATCCCCTTCAGCGTCGTACCCGACCGGTACGCCGCCCGCCCCAGCAACTGGGCCCCGATCGGCAGCGTCACCAGCAGGAACAGCACCGCCAGCGCACCGCTGCCGACACCCTCCCCCCGCAGCGCCACCACCGCGCCCGCGACCGTCAGCGCGGTGCCCAGCGTCCCAGCCTTGGTCGCGCTGTGCATGCGTTGCAGCGCATCGGGCAGGCGGATCACGCCGATCGCCGCGATCAGCAGGAACAGGACGCCAAGCGCCATCAGCAGCGTGGCGATCATTCCCCCGCTCCGTCGTTGCGTTCGAGGAACAGCGCGAACGCCGCCGTCGCGACAAAATTGACGAGCGCCAGCCCCAGCGCGACGTCGAGGAACGCGGCCCGCCCCGTCGATACCGCCGTCAGCGCCGCGAATCCGACCGCCACCGCCGTCAGCATGTCGAACGCCACGAACCGATCCGCCGCACTCGGCCCGCGCACCATCCGCCACCCGGCCAGCGCCAGCGCGGCGACCAGCGGCAGTTCCAGCCAGTCGACGATGCCGGTCATCGCTCCAGCTCCAGCAGATGCCGCTCGTACACGCGGCGGAACTTCGCGATGCTCGCGTCCGGATCGCGCCCGTCGAGCAGGTGCAGGTACAATCGCTTGCGGTCGTCCGACACGTGCAGGCACGTCGATCCGGGCGTCAGCGACGTGAAGCACGCCAGCAGCGCCACCGCCCACGGCGTCCTGACCTCCACCGGCATCGCCACGATCGCCGGATACGTGCGGATCGTCGGCGCCAGCACGACGCGCGCCACCGCGAATGACGACAGCAGAAGATCGGCGACGAAGCTGGCGAGCAGCGCGACGAGGGCAAGGGGCTTCCGCATCACGACCCCATCCGCGCCAGCGCCGCCGCCGACAGCTTCGCCACGATCGCCACCCGCTCCGGCAGCAACCCGATCGCCAGCGTCGCTCCCGACAGGATCGCCATGCCCGCCAGCATCGACCACGGCACCCGCCGCACGCGCCGGCCCTTCAGCGATTTCCAGCACGCCTCCGACCACAGGCTGGCGACCGACACGATCGTCAGCAATGCGGCGACCAGCGCCGCCACCGCCAGCCACGCTGCCCCGCCCGCGAACGCCGCGCGCACCACCAGCAGCTTCGCCCAGAACCCGGACAGCGGCGGGATGCCCGCCAGCGACAGCATCGGCACCGCGAACAGGAACGCGAAAAGCGGGTTGGACCGGATCATGCCGCCCGTGCCGCGCAGGTTCCAGCTTCCCGTCGCGCGGTGGATCGCGCCCAGTCCGAAGAACAGGTTCGCCTGCACGATCATGGAATGCACCATGTAGAACACCGCCGCCTCGATCCCGGCCGGCGTCGCCATCGACAGGCCCGCCGCCATGTATCCGACCTGCGCGACGACGTGATAACCGATCAGCCGCCGCATATCCGTCTGCGCCAGCGCCGACAGCGCGCACAGCAGCATCGTCGCCGCCGCGATCACGCGCAGCGCGGGCGCCAGGAACGTCGCGCCCAGCCCGAACACGCCCGCGACGACGACGAGCAACGCGTAGAAGCCCATCTTGGTCAGCAGCCCGGCGAACACTGCCGCCGCCGGCAGCGGCGCCGCGGCATAGGAAGATGGCAGCCAGACGTGGAACGGCACCAGCCCGGATTTCAGCGCCAGCCCGCCGACCAGCAACGCCGCCGCCGTCGCCGTGGCCACGCTCGGACCTTCGTCGCCCAGCACCCGCGCCAGCGTCACCAGATCGAGCGTTCCGGTCACGCCATAGATCAACGCGATCCCCGCCAGGATCGCGGTCGCGCCCAGCATGCCGAATGCGGCATAGCGGATCGCGCCGCCGATCTGCGCCTGCCGCCGGTCGAGCGTCACCAGCCCGAGCGCGGCGAGCAGCGCCAGCTCGAACCAGACATACAGATTGAACAGATCGGTCGTCAGGAACGCGCCGTTTACCGCCGCCAGCAACGCCAGCATCAGCGCGTCATAGCCCGCCCGCCGTCGCCGTGGCCCGATCGCCGCATGGCCGAACACCGCGCCCGCGAACGCGATCAGGGCGCTCACCAGCACCAGAACCGCGCCCGGTAATCGCGCCGAAAAGCCGACACCGATCCCCGCCGGCCAGCCGCCGAATACCGTCAGCGCCAGCGGCCCGTCCTGCGTCGCACGCCCGAACAGCAGCAGCGCGCCAGCCAGCACCGCAAGATGCACGACCAGCGACACCGCCTCCGCCACGCCGGCGCGGCGGCGCAGCAGCGCGGCGACACCGGCCCCCAGCATCGGCAGCCCGACGGGCAGGATCAGGAGCCATGCGTCAGTCAGCGTGCGGCTCCCGGATCTCCGGATCGTCCGGCTGCTCGGCCGCGTCCAGATCGCGCGCATCGAGCGACCCCGACGACCGCCAGCCGGTGACGACGATCGTCGCCAGCACCACCGTCAGCGCGAAGCCGATGACGATCGCGGTCAGGATCAGCGCCTGCGCCAGCGGATCGGCCGCCTCACCCAGCGCCTTTTCGCCGGCGCGGATCAGCGGCGGCTGACGGCTGCTGAAATCGCCCGCGACGAACAGCATGACGTTCACGCCCGTCGACAGCAACGCCAGCCCCAGCAGGATGCGGACGAGATTGCGCGAGAGGATCATGTACAATGCCGCGCCCATGATCGCGGCGGCGCAGAACGCGTAGAGGATCGTCATCGCGCGCCCTCCCGCCGCAATCCGAACAGGAAGGTCAGCACCGCCCCCAGCACGACGAGGAACACGCCCAGATCGAACGCGATCGTCGTCCCCAGCTTGGGCAGCGGCACGCCCGCGGGCGGCTCCCACCACAATTGCGACAGGAACGGCCCACCGGCGATCATCCCCGGCAATCCGCTCAGCACCGCCAGCAACAGTCCGCTCGCGACCAGCGTCGTCGGCCGCGCCCGCAGCCGGGTCTCCGCCGACCGCACGCCCCGCGCCAGCGCGAACACCGCGAAGGCCAGCGCCGCGACCAGCCCGCCGACGAAGCCGCCGCCCGGCTGGTCGTGCCCACGCCACAGGATCAGGACGGAGGCGACGATCAGCAACCAGAACAACGGCCCGCTGGCCGCGGCGAAGCTGTAATGCACCGCGCGGCGGGGTTGCGGCTCCGTCCGGCGCGCCCCTAGCAGCGACGCCCCGAGCAGCGCCGCGACCGCGATCACCGTCGTCTCGCCCAGCGTGTCGAAGCCGCGGAAATCGACGAGGATGACGTTGACGACGTTCAGCCCCTTGCCCGCGACATAGCTCATCCGCCCGAACCAGTCGGCGGCGGGAGTCGGGTGGCCCGCCCCCGTCATGTCCACCATCGCCACGAACATCACCGCCGCGAACGCCGTCGCGATCGCGGCGTCGCCGGCACGCTGGCGGGGGCGACGGCTGCGCGCGGCGTCCAGCGGCACGGCCAGCAGCAGGGCGGTCAGCAGCACGACCAGCAGCGCCTCGACCGTGAACTGCGTGATCGCCAGATCGGGCGCGCCGTTGACCATGAAGGTGATCGCGACCGCGAACCCGGTGATCCCGACCGCGACCATCGTCGTCAGCAGGTTGCGCGCGCGCACCGCCGCCACCGCACCACCGACGCCGATCAGCGCGACCAGCGCCTCCGTCGGCCGGAGCGCGTCCGACACCGGCCAGCGGATCGCCGCGCCCGCGACCGCCAGCGACCACAGCACCAGCGCGACGAGCGCGACGGCGGTGGTCACGACGTAGCGCCGCAGGTCGCCATGCTCGACCCACCCGGTCACGGCGGCGCTCACCCGCAACAACCCGCGCACCGTCGTCTCCCACAGCCGCTCCAGCCCGATCTCCTCAATCAGATAGGCGTCGCGCAGGAACGCGTGGATCGATCGCCACCAGCGGACGATCGCCGCACCGATCGCCACCACGATCAGGCTCAATCCCAGCATCGGCGTCCAGCCATGCCACACCGCGACATCGACCGGCACCGCACGCCCATAGACCGCCGCCACCGCTGGCCGGATCGCCACGCGCGTGATCCAGTCGGGATCGAGACTGATCGTCAGGCCGGCCAGCGCCAGCAGCAGCGGCGGCATGAACAGCGATACGCTCTCGCGGTGCTCGACCTTCACCGGCTTGACCGGCTTCAGGAAGAACGGGCGCAGCGTCACGACGCCCGCCACGCCGACCATAACGGCGTTGACCAGCACCGCGATCGCCAGCGGGATCAGTTCCCAACTGCTCTCCAGCTGCGCCTCGAACAGGAATTCCTTGGAGATGAAGCCCAGGAACGGCGGGATGCCCGCCATCGACAGGCTCGCGCCAGTACACGCGATCGCCGTCATCGGCAGCTTGCGCGCCAACCCGCCGAGCGACCGCAGCGTCCCCGTGCCGGTGGCGTGCAGCACCGATCCCGCGCAAAAGAACAAGGCTGCCTTGTAGATCGCGTGCGCCAGCAGGAACCCGATCATCGCCACCGTCGCCGCCGGTCCGTCCAGTCCGACCAGCAGCACGAGAATGCCGAGCGACGCCATCGTCGAATAGGCGAGCGCCGACTTGAAGCTCTCCGCGCGCAACGCCTGCACCGACGCGACCGCCATCGTGATGCACGCGACGGTGATCAGCGTCGTCCGCCCCCACCATGTCGCGGCGATCACCGGCTCGAACCGCGCGAGCAGGTAGATGCCCAGTTTCACCATCGTCGCCGAATGCAGGAATGCCGATGCCGGCGTCGGCGCCTGCATCGCGTTGGGCAGCCAGAAATGGAACGGGAATTGCGCCGATTTGGTGAAGCCGGCGATCATGATGCACAGGATGATCGGCACGCCGTAGGGGCTGGCGACGATCTGCGGCGCGTTGCCGGCGACGGCGGCCAGCGACCAGTTCCCCGTGACCTGCGCGATCATCGCGGCCGCCGCGACCAGCGCCAGCCCGCCGCCGGCCGTCACCTGCAACGCCATGATCGCCGCCCGCCGCGACCGCGCGCTGCGGCTGTCGAACCCGATCAGCAGGAACGACAATATGCTCGTCGCTTCCCAGAACACGATCAGCAACAGCATGTTGTCGGCCAGCACGGTGCCGAGCATGGCGGTCATGAACAGCAGGATCAGCGTGAAGAAGCGCGATCGCTCCGCCCGCGGCTTGTCCGTCAGATACCCGCCCGAATACACTGCGACGAGCCCGCCGATGCCGGTGATAAGCAGGCAGAACAGGAACGAGAACCCGTCTAGCCTCAGCGTCAGGTCGAGCCCGAGCGAGGGCGCCCACGCGATGCCCTCGCCCCGCACCCAGCCCCGCTCGACGACGGGCGCATAGGCGACGAAGGCGGCGGCGAGCCCGAACGGCAGCAGCGCGACGATGAACCCCGCGCCCTTCCCCACATACCGCGCCGACAGCGGTACGATGCAACTCCCGAGGAGCGCGACGAGGAGCAGCACGAACATGTACCTATCCTAATGCCGCAGCGCCGCGATGGATGCACGATGTTCCCGCGTCGGCGGGGATTGGCTTGTCCAGCGCTCCCGGCTTTACCGCCCTCCAAGCCATCATGTTCGAAATCCGCTGTCCTACACACCCCACAGAGAGTATCGCGAAAGACGCTCTTTGCAATTGTCGACGTTCACGCCGCTGCGAAATGCCGCATTGGACTAACCTTAGCCTAACCTTCCGAACGCTCGTCGAGCGGAAACCCAATCACCGCCGGTACTTATGGCCCAACCAGTCGAACACCGGCAGCGCCTCGGTCCGCTTCAGGTCGAACCACGCGGCGTTCTCCCAGTCGGACCCCTTGCCCCACCGCGTGCCGCAGCGCGTCGAAACCCAGTTCGGCTCCCAGTACACCACGCCGATCCCCCCGGCATCGACCGTCAATTGCGTCAGGTCGATCATGAACTTGCGCTGCCCCGCCGGCGTCGCGGCATAGCCCTTCACCAGCGCGTCGGCACCGAGCAGGTTCTTCGCCGTATCGCCCGCCTCCAGCGTAAACGGGTATCCCGTCTCGACGACGATCACGTCCGCACCGAATTGCACCTTTGCCGACGCGATCACCTGCTTCAGTTGCGGCAACGAGTATTTCGACCATTTGCTGTAATAGCTGATGCCGATGATATCGTAACCGGTCACGCCCGCCGCCTTCGCTGCGGTGAACCACGGCAGCACATGCTCGGGCTGCGCGATGTGCAGCATGACGCGCGGATCGATCGACGCGGTCTTGCCGACCTCCCGCACCGCCCTGATCCCGGCGTTGAACAGCGCGGCGTTGCGCGCCCAGTTTATCGGGGTCATCTCCTTGCCGCCGAGCAGTTCCGGGTTCGTCTCGTTGCCGACCTGCACCATCTCCGGCATCGCGCCGTCGCGGTCCAGCCGCAGCAGCGTGTCGCGCGTGAAGTCGTGCAGCGCCTTCGCCTGCGCCTCCGTCGACAGTCCCTCCCACGCTTTCGGTGTCAGTTGCTTGCCGCCGTCCGCCCAGTCGTCCGAATAGTGGAAGTCGAGCAGCACCTGCATCCCCGCCGCCTTCGCGCGACGGATCGTCTTCAGCACGTCCGCATAGTCGCTGTACTTCGTCCACGTCGCGTCATTCCACAGCCGCACCCGGACGATGTTGCCGCCGCGGGCATGCAGATAGGCGAACGGATCCACCGGCTTGCCGCCCGCGCGGTACACCGCCCCGCAATCCTCCATTTCGTTCACGTACGACAGGTCGCCGCCCAGATAGAGCCCGCCCTTTGGCAGCGGCGCACGCTCTCCCGCCTGCGCCGTGGAGGCAAACAGCGCGGCGGCCAGGATCAAACGGCGCATCAGGATACTCCCGGCCATCAGGAAACTGCCGGCATAGCGACGATGCGGACCGCGTCGCCCTTCAACCCGTCGGCGGACACGGTGGCGAGGATCGGCCCCGGCGTCTTGCCGACGCGCAGTATCGCCTGCGCCAGTCCGTGGAACGCCCGCCGCTCGCTCGCGACATCCGCCTCCAGACTGGTCGGATTGCCGTTGCCGACACCGATGATTGCGCCGTCCCCCTGCGCCGCGAAGCGCAGCAGGGCGTCCGCGTCCGGCACCGGCCGCCCCTTGGCGTCTACCACCTCGGCGCGTAGCATCGCGACATCGTCGCCGCCCGCCTTCGTCATGCGCCGGTCGGCGGTCAGCCGCACCGCCGCCGCCGGACCCGCCGTCTCGCGGACCGACCGCGTCACGCGGCGCCCCTTGTTGTAGCCGCGCGCCTCGATCCGACCGGGCGCATAGGGGACGCTCCACGCCAGATGACCGTTGCGCGGCATCGCCTTGCGCCCCAGCGAGCGGCCGTTGAGCAGCAGCTCGACCTCCTCGCAATTGCCATGCGCCCACACCTCGATTGGCTGGCCCCCGCGGCTCGGCCATGTCCAGTGCGGCAACAGGTGGACCAGCGGCTCGTCGGGCCGCCACCACGCGCGATAGTAATAGTAATTGTCCTTCGGGAACCCGCACGTGTCGAGAATGCCGAAGTAGCTGGAGATGCTGGGAAACTGCGCATAGGGCGTCGGCTCGCCGCGATAGTCGAAGCCGGTCCATACGAACCCGCCCGCGATATACGGCCGCGCCGCCGCGATCGTCCACCACGCCTCCGCGGTCGATGCCCACCACGGATGCTCGGTGTCGTAGGCGCGGGCGACATGCGCCGCGGCATCGTTGGCATAGGCTCCGCGCGTCGCGACCGTGCTGCCCGTTTCGGACCCGTAGGTCGGCACGGTCGGGAAGCTCTGGTGGAACCCCTCGATCTTGTCGGTGCGATAGTTGAAGCCGACCACGTCCACGACCTTCGCCGCGCCGCGATCCCAGCTATTGTCGAACGCGAACGTCGTCGGCCGCGTCGGGTCCAGCTTGCGGACATGCGCCTGCATCGCCGCCGTCACCCGCGCGCCCTTGTCGGTACCCTGCTGCGGCTCCTCGTTGCCCAGCGACCACGCGATCACGCACGGATGATTGCGGTCGCGGCGCAGGATGCGGTCGAGCTGCCCCATCGCCTCCTCGTCGCTGCTGTTCAGCCGCGCCTCGACGATCATCAGCATGCCCATCTCGTCGCACAGGTCGAGCAGCGCCGCCGCCGGCGGATTGTGCGCGCTGCGCCATGCGTTCGAACCCATCGACTGCAATTGCGCGATCCGGAACGCGTGCAGCGCGTCGGGGATGCCGCTGCCGACACCGGCATGATCCTGATGGTTGCAGGTGCCAAGCAGCTTGACCGGTTTGCCATTGAGCAGGAATCCGCGCTCCGCATCGAACCGCACCGTGCGGATGCCGAACCGCGTCTCGTCGGCATCGATCACGCGGTCGTCGATCACGATTTCACACGCGAGCCTGTACAGCTTCGGCGTCTCCACCGACCACAGCACCGGCGCGGTCACCCGCGCCTCTCCGTTCAACGTGATCCGCTCGCCCGGCGCGATGCGGAACGTCGCATCCGGCAATGCCACCGCCCGCCCATCCGGCCCGATCAGCTTGCGCCGCAGCGTGCCCGACACCTCCGCTTCGCCGCTGTTGAACACTTCGGTCGCGGCAGTGACGCGCGCACCGTCCGCGCCAACCTCGCTGCGCACCACACTATGCCATTGCGGCATGTGCAGCGGCTCGGCGCGGACGAGATCGACATGGCGGTACAGCCCCGCCCCCTCGTAGAACCATCCCTCGCCCAGCGTCGCATCGACGCGCAGCGCCAATATGTTCGGCCCGCCGTCATAATCGAGGAAGTCGTTGATCGCGACCGCGAACGGCGCGTAGCCACTCTCGTTCCGACCGACGATGTGCCCGTTCACGAACACCAGACAGTCGCGAAACACCCCGTCGAACTCCAGCCACAGTCGCCGTCCGCGATCCGCCGCCGTCACGGCGATCGTGCGCCGGTACCAGCCGATGCTGTTGCCGGGAAACGCCCGCCCGATCGCCTTGAAGCCATGCGCGGCGGCGGCGTCCTCGCTGTCCTTGCCGGCGGGAGTCTCCGGCTTGGCGAAGGGCAGCGCCACCGCCCAGTCGTGAGGCACGCGGACCGCCTGCCAGCCCGCATCGTCGAACTTGGCCATCGCCGCGTCCGCGGTGGAATTGCCCGCCTTGGCGAACGTCCGCTGGTTGCGGCCGAAGCCGAAATCCCGCTCCTGATCCGCCGCATGCCCAAGATGGAAGCGCCATTCCGCCAGCCGCTCGCGCAACCGCGGTGATGCTTTATCCTTCGCCCCCGCGCCGCTTGGGATCGCCACTGTCGACGCCAGCGCCGCCGTCGCCCCGGTCGCGAGCACACCCCGCCGCGTGAAGTCCTCGATCATGCCGCTCTCCCTAATTGTCTGATGAATGAGGGAGGCGCTGGAATCCAGTGGAATTTCAGGAACAGGATCAGGGGCGATGCTCCGGCACCGCCCCCCGATCGCTCAGGCGGCGACGCGGACCCGCGTGGTCCGCCGGCGCAGCCCCGCACCGATCCCGCCGATGCCGACGATCATCAGCGCCCAGCTCGCCGGCTCCGGCACCATGCTGGCGGCCGAGAAGTTGGCGACCGTCGCGAGCTGCGCCTTGCTCAGCCCGGCGACATCCGGCCGCGCCACCAGCGACAACCCGCGCCGCGTCGCCAGCGCCACGTCGCTCGCCAGCGGCCCGTCGATGTCCCGCGCCAGGAACGCGTAGTTCAACAGGCTGACGGTCTGCCCCGCCCCCACCGTCAGGTCGAAGGCCGCGTTGTAGAAGTTCGGCGTGATCGCCTGCCGCCCGCTGCCGGTATTGCCAGACACCAGCGCCAGTACCGCATCGTCGATGCACGCCCCCGCGCCGTCTCCCTCGCAACTGACCATCAGGCCACCCCCGTCGTAGCCGACCAGCTCGTCGCCGTCCGACCCCAGATTGCCGAAGAACGACACCGTCGTCGTGACCGTCGCGTTGCCGGTGTTCGTGAAGCTGTCGAAGAAGCGATAGGTGTTGCCCGACAGCAATTCGACCTGTCGGTTCAGCGTCAGCCCGCCGAGCGTACCGTTGAAATAGCCGAAATTGTCGAACGTATCGAAGCCGCCGTCGGCGACCGAGCCGAGTGCCCGGTTGGACGGCTGCACCGTACCGCCGCGCCCCACATAGCGGTGGGACGTACCGGTACCGGTAAAGATGTCGGCCCCCGCCTGAAATTGCTGGGCACCGGCCGCAGTCGGAACGAGCGCGGCCGAAAGCGAGAGCGCGAGCGTGAAGGTCTTCATGTCAAATCTCCGGAATAGATCAGGTGCGTCGCCGGCTTACTTGCGGCGGGCGGTCAGCCACTGGTCGGGGGTCAGCGCACGGCCGACGAGGCGCAGTTCGCCGATATGGCCGAAATACCCGTCCTCCATCGCGCCGTCCCAATGCGTCGCGCCGATCACCCAGGGCTGGTTGACGTTCTGCGACCGGATGCCGGTCGTGCCGTTGACGTTGCGCAACACCGGCGCGCCCTCGACGTACAGGATCGTGTCCCGGGTCGCTGGATCGTTGACGATGGCGACGTGGTACCAGGTGTTGGCCATGATCTCGCCCGACCAGTTCGCCTTGGGCTGGCTGGAATTGCTGGCGGGCACGATCTCCCACTGCACCTCGCGCAGCGACGAGATCGCGAACAGCACCGACGACGCCTCGCGGTCACCGCCGCTGAACCCCGGCAGATTGCCACGATTGCCCATCCGCGCCAGGATGTTGCACCATCGGTGATTCTCGCGGGTCCAGTTCGCGTCGACCTTGATGAACGCCTCGACCGTGTAGCCGTCCCAGAAACTGCGGTTGTTGACGCCCATCCCCGGCGCGGTCGCGAACGAACTGCACCGCCCGGTGACCTTGTCCGAATTCAGGAAGCGCAGGCTGCCCGGTGCGGACGACAGGTAATGCTTGTCGTCGGTCCAGATCACGTCGCCGACCTGCGCCGGCCCGGTCAGCGGATTGCGCGTCATGTCGAAGCCGTTGCCGCTGATGTCGGCCAGCGTTTCGCCGATCGCGACCGCCTGCCCGGCCTTCCCGCCGGTCGCGCGCCAGTGTGCGTAGGTGTCCGGCACGACCGGAAAGTCGTTGGCGTCGCGGGGCGGCGTCATCACTGGCGGCACCGGATCGGTGTAATCCTTCAGCAGATTCGCCTTCACCACCGGCAGGATCGGCGCGCCGGTCGTCGCCAGCGTCGGCCTGAACTTCTGAAAGCCGGCGAAGCGCTTCTTGAAGTTGATCGGGATCGTGAACTGGTTGTTCGCCTCGGTCAGGACGGCACGGTCGAACTGGTTCAGCGTGGCCTTCGGCTTCTGGACGACCCAGGGCGAGAAGGACATGACGTTGATCCTGTTCGCGGTGAAATCGATCTCGTACAGCCGCATCAGCGCGTTGCCGCCCTGATAATCCATCTGGTAATCGACCACCATCTCCTCGACCTGATTGCCGAAGTCGTTGGTCTTCGACAGCCAAGCCGCGCCGTGATGATGGCCGTTCAGCGTCATGAAAATCTGGTCCGTATCGCGGATCAGCTTCTCCCACAGCATCTTGCCATATTCGGTTTCGAGCGGGCTGACGCCGTCCTTGTCGATGTTGAGCAATTGGTGGTTGGACAGGATCACGGGCAGCGTCGGGTTGCGCCGGATCACGTCGCGCGCCCACGCGATCGCCGCATCCGAGATGCGCCACGACAGCGACAGCACCATGAACTCGACGCCGTGCGCCTTGAACACATGCGCCTCATGGAAACCGCTGCTGTCGCGCTCGCGGAACGTCGCCTGCGTCGCGGCGCGGTTTTTCGGAAACCATTGGAGGTACGGCTCCGCGCCGAGGTTGCGCTGCGCGTCGGTGCCCGACGACTGGTCCCACGGTCCGCGATATTCGTAATCGGTGACGACGTCGTGATTGCCCGCCAAAATCGAATAGGGAATGCGCGCCGCCTCCAGCTGCTTCATCGCGGCATCGGCGATGCGCCACTGGTTGGGCTTGCCGACCTGATCGACCACGTCGCCCAGATGGATGACGAACGGGATATTGTAGGCGGCGGCGTTGTCGGCGATCCACTTGGTCTGCGCGGCGAACGGCGTGCTGCCATATTTGCGCTGGAACTGCTCGCTCTCGTCCGTCGTCGCATAGCGCGAATAGAATTGCGTGTCCGGCAGCACCGCGATCGTGAAGCTGGTGGTGGCGGTCGACGATCGCACCGCGCCTTGCGTGGTGATCGCGGTATCGGCGGTAGCCCCTGCTCCGTCCTCTCCGCACGCACTCAGCAGGCCGGCCCCCAGCGGCAGGATCGACAGGCTGGCGGCACTGCGCAGCAACTCACGACGATCGGAAACACGGCGCAACAGCCGCTCGCTATCGACAGACATTTCAGATTTTCCCCGTAGACCCGGACACCGGTCCGCTGGGGGCTCGCCTAAGGATGCTTGGCGACAGGAGCGTTGCGGCTGCGTGCGAATTCGATGACGTGCGCATGTCGTCCACGTTACATCATATGCTCCCGCTACAATGCCGCACGGCGGCCGCCTCCTTCCGGCAAGTCGCCAACTTCGGAAGCGGTAGCGGATCGAACCCCGCCGAAGCACGATCACACGGCAGCCAGTGCCGCCAGTCCTCGTACCCACCGCCAGAGCGCTCGCTTCTCACTGAAAACTATCGCCGTCGATCTTCCAAACTCACTTCCTTGCGCAGAGATGACACGCCGGAAGCACGGCCCGAGGCGACGTGGCCCGTGTCCGCCCCTTCGCCACCTCCCTTCAAAGCCGGGAGGATTGCCCACTCGCCATCCTCCCGGCTCCTTCATAACCGTCGGGATCAGCCAGCGATCACAGGAACGGCCGCCCCCCCGTCACCGGGATCGTCGCGCCGGTGATGTAGCTCGCCTCGTCGCTCGCCAGCATCACGTACGGCGGCGCCAGCTCCGCCGGCTGCGCCGCCCGACCCAGCGGCGTGTTCTGGCCGAACGTCTTGACCGCCTCGGGCGGCATCGTCGACGGGATCAGCGGCGTCCACACAGGCCCCGGCGCGACTGCATTCACGCGGATCTTCTTCTCCGCCAGCAATTGCGCCAACCCAGCGGTGAAATTGTGGATCGCCCCCTTTGTCGTCGCATAGGCGAGCAGCGTCTCGCTCGGCTGGTCGGCGTTGATCGAGGTCGTGTTGATGATCGACGCGCCTTCCTGCATGTGCGGCACCGCCGCCTTCGCCAGATAGAACATCGCGTGGATGTTGGTCGCGAACGTCTTCTGCCACTCCTCGTCCGCAATGTCCTCCAGCGAGGAAAAGCTGGCCTGATGCGCGGCGTTGTTGACCAGCACGTCGACGCGGCCGAACGCCTCGACCGCCTTCGCGACGACCGCGCGGGCATGATCGGGCTGGCTGATGTCGCCGGCGACCAGCACCGCCTGCTGCCCCGCCGCCTTGATCAGGCGCTGCGTCTCGCGTGCATCCTCGTCCTCGCTGAGATAGGCGATCAGCACGTCCGCGCCCTCGCGAGCAAAGGCCAGTGCGACCGCCCGGCCGATACCACTGTCGCCGCCCGTGATGATCGTCTTCTTTCCCGTCAGGCGGCCGTGCCCGACATAGCTGTCCTCGCCGTGGTCGGGACGCGGCGTCATCGCATTGGTGGTGCCGGGCATCTCCTGCTGCTGCTCGGCCTGGGGCGGTTCGGGACGATCGGTCATCGGGGGACTCCTGACAGGTTGAACTCGGCCCCGACAATCGGTCGGCCCACCCCCACGTTCCCCGGAAAATGCCCGCTCATGATGTGGGTTAGCCGGTTTCCCGCAACTGCCCGGCGACCAGCGGCGCGACCTTGTCGGCGATCCGCGCCACGCCGCGCACGTTCGGATGCACCCGGTCGCCCTGCATCAACTCGGGGTCGCCGATCACCCCGTCGAGGATGAACGGATACAGCCCGCCCCCGTACCGCTTCGCCAGATCGGGCCAGATCGTATCGAACGCCGCGACGTAATCCGGGCCGAGGTTCGGCGGCGCCTTCATCCCCGTCAGCAGCACCGGGATCCCGCGCCGCTTCAGTTCGTCGAGCATCGCCGTCATGTTCGCCCGCGTCTCCGCCGGCGCGATCTGGCGCAGCACGTCGTTGCCGCCCAGCCCCAGCATCACGAGGTCGGGCTTGCGCTTGAGATTGTCGAGCACGAACCCCAGCCGCTGCCGCCCCGCCGCGCTGGTATCGCCCGACACGCCCGCGTTGACGACATCGGCGTTCACGCCTGCGCGCCGCAACCGCGCCTGCACCGCATCGGGCAGGCTCTGTCCGCGATCCAGCCCGTATCCCGCGTACAGGCTGTCCCCGAACGCCAGCACCAGCCGCTCCTTGCCCGCCGGCCGCTGCACCGCAGCCACTGCGGTTGCGCTGGGCTTGGGCGAAGGTTCCGGCGCAGGCTGTCCGCAACCGCCGAGCAGCAGGGCTTGGACGAACGCGACGGCTGTCGCATAGCGCGGCAACGATCCCAACAGGCTATCCTTCCACTATGAACGACCCCGCTATGGTGATCGATGCCCGCGATGTCACCCTGACGCTCGGCGAAACCGCGATCCTGCGCGGCGTCGACCTGTCCGTGTTACGCGGCGAAAGCGTCGCGCTGCTCGGCGCATCTGGATCGGGCAAGTCCTCGCTCATGGCAGTGCTCACCGGGCTGGAACGCGCGAGCGGCGGGCAAGTGCTGGTCGACGGGCTCGACTTCGGCCGCCTCGACGAGGATGCGTTGGCAAAGGCGCGCCGAGGCCGGATCGGCATCGTCCTGCAAGCCTTCCATCTGCTGCCGACGATGACCGCGCGGGAGAATGTGGCGGTGCCGATGGAGCTTGCGGGCATGGCCGACGCGTGGCCACGCGCGGAGGCGGAACTCGCCGCCGTCGGCCTCGGCCACCGGCTCGACCATTATCCCACGCAATTGTCCGGCGGCGAGCAGCAGCGCGTGGCGATCGCCCGCGCGCTCGGCCCCCGCCCGCCCCTGGTGTTCGCGGACGAGCCGACCGGCAATCTCGACACCGCGACCGGCGATGCGATCATGGACCTGCTGTTCGACCGTCGCGCCGCGCTCGGCGCGACCCTGGTCGTCATCACCCACGACGCGCGCCTCGCGGAACGCTGCGACCGCGTCGTCACGCTCGCCGACGGACACGTCGTTTGAGCAACTGGGCCTTTGCGTGGCGGCTGGCGCGGCGCGAACTCGACTGGCGGTTCCGCGGCCTGCGCCTGCTCGTCGCCTGCCTGTTTCTCGGTGTCGGGGCGCTGGCGGCGATCGGCGGCCTCGCCGATACCGTGGCACGTGAGCTGGCGGTGCGCGGCAGCGCGATCCTCGGCGGCGATATCGAGGTCGCGACTTCGCAACGCCTCGCCACCACGCAGGAACGCGCCGCCCTGACACGCCTCGGTCGCGTGTCCGAAACCGTGCGGATGCAGGCCAACGCCGTCGCCGGCACCAACGCCGCGCCGATCCAGCTCAAGGCGGTCGACGCCGCCTACCCGCTCTACGGTGCCCTGAAGCTGGCCGATGGGCGTAGCGTCCGTGCCCCGTCGGGCGGCGAAGTCTGGATCGCCCCCACCCTCGCGTCGCGCCTGAACCTAACGCGCGGTGCCCCCCTGCGCATCGGCACCGCGACGCTGCGCGTCGGCGGCATCATCGGCGACGAACCCGACCGGCTGGGAGAGGGCTTCACGCTCGGCCCCGTCGCGATCGTCGGCATGCCGACGCTGGCCGCGACCGGACTGGTGCAGCCGGGCAGCCTCTACGACACCCGCTACCGCATTGCCCTGCCCGCCGGCCGGAACCCCGATGCCGCGACGATGCGCTTCCGCGACGCGTTCCCGGCGGGCGGCTGGGCGGTCAAGACGCGTGACCGCGCCTCCCCCGGCGCGTCGCGGTTCGTCGGTCGCATGGGCGAGTTCCTGACGCTGGTCGGCCTCGCCGCACTCGCGATCGCCGGCATCGGCGTCGGCAACGGCGTCGCCTCGTTCCTGACCGCACGCCGCGGAAGCATCGCCACGCTCAAGGTTCTGGGCGCGACCGCCGCCGATGTCGCACGTATCCATGCGCTGGAGATCGGCGCGGCAGCGCTGGTCGGCACGATCGGCGGCCTCGCGATCGGCATCGCCGCCGTGCCGCTGCTCACCCGCGCGCTCGCCGGCACGCTCCCGATCGCCGCCGGCTTCGCGATCGAGGCATGGCCGCTCGTCCGTGCAGCCGCCTATGGCCTGCTGATCGCCATCGCCTTCGCCGCGCCGCCCCTCGCCGCCGCCGGAGCCACACCCGCCGCCGGCCTGCTCCGGGGTGCGCTCGCCCCGCTTCGCAAGTCCTCGTGGCGGGGGCGCGGCGTCGCGATCGTCGCCGGCGCTGCCGCCGTCGCGCTGGCCATCCTGTCGTCGGACCAGCCGCAGATCGCCGCCACCTTACTCGCCGCCGTCGCCGGCGCGCTCCTGCTGCTGGCGGGACTCGGTCGCCTCGTCCGCATCGCCGCCGCTCGCCTGCCCCGCCCGCGCCGCCCGCTGATCCGGCTCGCACTCGCCGCGCTGCACCGGCCCGGTGCCCGGACGGAGGCGCTGGTCGTCGCGCTCGGCCTCGGCCTGACATTGTTCGTGCTGCTCGCGGCGATCCGCACCAGCATCGACGCCAACATCGCCACCACCGTGCCCGCCCGCGCGCCCGCCCTGTTCGCGCTCGACGTGCCCCGCCCGCGCGAAGCGGAGTTCCGCCGCACCGTCCAGTCCGCCGCCCCCGGCGCAGCGATCCGCACGGTACCGATCCTCCGCGGCACGATCACCGCCTACAAGAACGTCCGCGTCGCCGACCTGAAGACGTTGCCCGAGGGCGCATGGGCGCTGCGCGGCGAACGCGGGCTGACCTATGCCCGCACCATCCCGGACGGCAACCGCCTGACCGCCGGCCGCTGGTGGCCCGCCAACTATAGCGGCCCGCCCCTCGTGTCGGTGGACGAGCGGCTGGCGCAGTCGCTCGCGCTCAAGGTCGGCGACACGCTGTCCGTCAGCCTGCTCGGCGTCGAGCGCACCGCGCGCATCGCCTCCCTGCGGCGGATCGACTGGGACACGCTCGGATTCAATTTCGTGCTGGTCTTCTCCCCCAACACGCTCGCCGACGCGCCGCACAACCTCGCGGCGACGATCGACCTTCCGACCGGCCGCGAAGGCGCCGTCACGCGCGCTCTACTCGCCCCGTTCCCGTCCGTGTCGGTGATCGAAGTGCGCGGCGTGCTCGCGCAGGTCCGCGACATCGTCGGGCAGGTCGCCGCCGCCATCGCAGCGGCTGCCGGAGTCGCGGTGGCCGCCGGCATCGCCGTGCTGGTCGGCGCGATCGCCGCCGCTCGCGAAGCCCGCACCTATGACGCCGTGATCCTGCGCACGCTCGGCGCGACCCGCGCGCAATTGCTGGCGGGACAGGCGATCGAATATCTGCTGCTCGGCCTCGTCGTCGCGGCGGTCGCGGTCGCGCTTGGCCTCGGCGGCGCCTGGTACGTCGTGGTGGAGATGTTCGGCTTCACATGGTCGCCCGATCCGCTCGCGATCGCCGTCACGCTGGTCGCCGGGCTGGGCATCACCGTCGCGATCGGGCTGGCGGGCGCGTGGCCGATCATGAGCGCACGGCCGGCACGCGCCCTGCGACAGATCTAGCGGAACAGCCGTGCGCTTCCAGCGCTATAGCGGCCATGACCGACCAACCCGCCCGCCAGGCCACGCTGTACCGCATGGTACTTCCCGACCACACCTGCCCGTTCGGCGTCCGCGCCAAGCAGTTGCTTCAGGCGGAGGGATGGCAGGTCGACGACCGCATCCTGCGCACCCGCGAAGAGGTTGACGCGTTCAAGGCCGAACACGGCGTCGACACCACACCGCAGGTCTTCATCGACGGCGAACGCATCGGTGGCAGCGACGACCTGGAACGCTGGCTCGCCGACGCGGTCTGACGCCGATCTCCCTGTCCGATTCAAGCGCTAATCCGATGTTCTTGAGGGATTAACGCTTTCGACAGTGAAAGACATTATCCGGTTCCCATGATCGGCGCGGCCTCCCGCCGCCTGTCGATGGGGATTTCCATGTTTGCAAACCAGCCGATCGGCCGAAAGATCGCGACCTGCTTTTCCGTCATCGTGCTCGCCGTGCTGGCGATGATGGCGGTGCTGTACAACGCCAATGCCAGCATCGCCGATGCCGCCGCGCGTAGTGTCCGTAGCGAGAACATCCACCGCCTCACGCTGGAAATGGAAATCGCGATCCTGCGCCAGAACAGCCAGGTCCGCGGTTTCCTCATCACCGGCGATGAAGGCTATCTGAAGCAGTTCCGCGAGGCACGCGACAACGGCTCCGCAGCCGCCAAGACCCTCGCCAGCCTGTTGACCCTGCCGCAGGATCGCGCCCGCGTCGCGCAGTCCGATGCCAGGATTCGTGCATGGCGTGTCCGGTGGGGCGATCCGCTGATCGCGCAGGTGCGTGCGGGCGATCGGTCGGGTGCGCAGGCAAAGCTGTCGGCATCCAGCAAGACGGTGACGATGGTGCCCGTCCTTGCCCCGCTCCGCGATTTGCGCGCCGATGCGCGGCAGGTCATGGCCGATACCCGCGGCGCGCAGGACGCGGCGCTGCGGACCAGCCTGATTGCCCTTGCGGCCGGCGGTGTTGCGCTGCTCGGGCTCGCCATTTCCTTGTCGATGCTGCTGGCACGCCAGCTCGCCCGCCCCGTCGTTCGCCTGACGACGGCGATGGCCACGCTGGCGGCCGGTGACAATGGCGTCGTCGTACCGGACACGGATCGCGGCGACGAGCTCGGCCGCATGTCGCAGGCCGTGCTGGTGTTTCGCGACGCCGCGATCGCTAAGGCAAAGAGCGACATGGACCAGCATGCGGCGGTCAGCGGCATCGGCGCGGCGCTCAGCCGGCTTGCCGACGCCGATCTGACCACCCGCCTGTCCGGCTTCCCTGACGGCTATGGCACCATCGAACGCGACTTCAACGCCGCCGTCCAGAACCTGTCCGCGGCCCTGCTCGCCGTCAGCGATCGTTCCGCGGGGATCGACGTCAGCGCCAACGAGATCGCGCGCGCCTCGGACGATCTCGCCGCCCGGACCGAGCGGCAGGCGGCCTCTCTGGAGGAAACAGCGGCGGCGATGGACGAGATCACCTCGACCGTGCGCGACGCCGCCGATGGAGCCGCCCGATCCAGCAAGATCGTCAACGCCACGCGTTCGGAAGCGGAGGCGGTAGGCACCATCGTCCGCCAGGCGGTCGATGCGATGGGCGGGATCGAGCGCACCTCCAGCGAAATCGGCGAGATCATCGCGCTGATCGACGGGATCGCGTTCCAGACCAATCTGCTGGCGCTGAACGCGGGTGTCGAGGCCGCCCGTGCCGGCGACGCCGGCCGCGGGTTCGCGGTCGTCGCGTCGGAGGTCCGCGCCCTCGCGCAACGCTCCGCCGACGCCGCCAACGACGTCAAGTCGCGCATCGTCGCCAGCCGGACACAGGTCGAACTGGGCGTCTCGCTGGTCGCGCAAACGGGCAAGGCACTCGGCAGCATCATTAGCCGGATCGAGGAGGTCAGCGTCCTGGCTGGTCAGATCGCCACCTCCTCCGCGCATCAGGCCTCCGGAATGGGTCAGGTCAACATCGCGGTCAACGAGATGGAAAGCGTCACCCAGCAGAATGCGGCGATGGTCGAGCAGAGCAACGCCGCTGCGCGCACGTTGTCCAGCGATGCCGCAGAACTGATGCGGCAGGTCCGCCGCTTCCGCATCCACAGCGACACCCCCGCGACGGCCGCGACTCCCCTGCGGCGAACCCCCGTCGAGGCCCGCTACGCCGCCTAGGCACGCCACCGTGGGAGGTTGGCAACCGACCGCTCCATCTCCACACCGCCACCCCGGACCTGTTCCGGCACTACTCCGCTGAAATACGCGGCGGAGTAGCTGCCCCGACCGGCCGGGCACGGCGGGGAGACAGGCCGGGCTCCCAGGGCATCGGGGGCCGTCCTGTCAAACCCGAGGTGCACGCTGGACATCGGCCGCAGGCTCTCACGACCAACAAACGCTGTCCTACGCCCCACCTCCCGTGGCAAAGCGACCGCGATGACCACCAACTTTCAAGCCCCGACCGTCGCAACTTTCGTTCCGCCTCGCCTCCTGAACTTCACCCCCGCCAGCACCTCCACTTCCTCCACTTCGCCTCTTCTTCGGGCAGTTCGATGAGCGTCCTCGGCGTTGCCGCGTCGTTTCTGGGCCAGCCCTGGCGCTGGCGGTCCCTCGCGGCGGATGCGCGCGACGGTGGCATGGGAGAGGCCGATCTCGTCACGCAGCTGCTGCTGTCGCGCGGCTGCCCGCCGGATGCTCTGGAGGCGCATCGCACCCCCTCGATCCGCGGCTTCATGCCCGATCCCTCGATCTTCCGCGACATGGACCGCGCCGCCGCGCGGCTCGCCGACGCGGTTCAGGCCGGTGAGCGGGTGGCGATCTTCGGCGACTATGATGTCGACGGCGCGACGTCCGCCGCCGTCATGATCCGCGTCCTGCGATCGCTCGGGCTCGATCCCGTCGCCTACATCCCGGACCGCCTCACCGAGGGCTATGGCCCAAGCGGCGCGGCGCTCGTCCGGCTCGCCACCGATGGCGCGACGCTGATCGTCACCGTCGATTGCGGCGCGCAGGCATTCGAGGCGCTGGAGGCGGCGCGCGATCACGGCGTCGACATCCTCGTCGTCGACCACCACAAATGCGCCAGTGCGCTGCCGCACGCGCACGCGCTGGTGAACCCGAACCGACTTGACGAGCTCGCCGACGCGGCCGCGCACGGGCATCTGGCGGCGGTCGGCATGTGTTTCCTGCTCGCTGCGGCGCTCGTTCGCGAACTCCGCACCCGCGGATATTTCGCCGATCGCGCGGAGCCGAAGCTGATCGACCTCCTCGATCTCGTCGCGCTCGGCACCGTCGCCGATGTCGCGCAGTTGCGCGGCCTCAACCGCGCCTTTGTCGCACAAGGCGTGAAGGTGATGGCGCGGCGGGCCAATCCGGGCCTCGATGCGCTGATCTCCGCGTCCCGCCTGACGCGGGCACCGACCGCCACCGATCTCGGCTTCGCGCTCGGACCGCGCATCAACGCCGGTGGCCGCGTCGGCCGTGCCGATCTCGGCGTGCGCCTGCTCACCACCGACGATCCGGCGGAGGCGCAGGCGCTCGCTGCCGAGCTCGACCGCTACAACGAGGAACGCCGCGCGATCGAGGCGGCGGTGCAGGAACATGCCGACACGCTCATCGATGCATCCGCCCGCGTCGTCGTCGTCTCCGGTCGCGGCTGGCATCCCGGCGTTATCGGCATCGTCGCCGGACGCCTGAAGGAGCGGCTCGGCCGACCGGTCGTCGTCATCGCGCTGGACGACGCGGGCGTCGGCAAAGGCTCTGGCCGCTCGATCACCGGCGTCGATCTCGGCGCGGCGGTGCTGGCCGCAAAGGAACACGGGCTGCTCGCGGCGGGCGGCGGTCACGCGATGGCCGCCGGCCTGACCGTGGCAGAGGCAGACATTCCCGCGTTCGCCGCTTTCCTCGACGATCGCCTCGCCGCCGCCGTCGACCGCGCCCGCGAAGATCGGGCGCTCCTGCTGGACGCCGTGCTGGCCCCCGGCGGAGTCACCCCCGACCTCGTTCGCTCGCTGGAGGCCGGCGGCCCATACGGTGCCGGCTGGCCCTCCCCGCGCGTCGCCGCCGGCCCCGTGCGCCTCGTGAAGGTCGACATCGTCGGCAACGGCCATGTCCGCGCGATCGCCACCGGCGACGACGGCCGCGGGTTCAAGGCCGTCGCGTTCCGCGCCGCCGACACGCCGCTCGGCCAGACCCTGCTCGCCTGCGCCCCCCACCGCCGCCTCTGGCTCGCGGGCCGCGCGAAGATCGACGACTGGGGCAGCCGCCCCGCCGCCGAACTTCATCTCGACGATGCCGCCTGGGCGGATTGACGCGCCCGCTCTCTTGCCCTAGCAGCCTCCTCCGCTGGCCCCTTCGTCTAGCGGTTAGGACGCGGCCCTTTCACGGCTGAAGCACGGGTTCGATTCCCGTAGGGGTCACCATTCCGGCTTTAGATGCTCCGGTTATGTGTGAATGGCACGGTCGCCATGCGATGGCGCTCCGCTGTGCACGATCGGGAACGGTCGTGCCGTATAAGTTTTCTAACATGGATGAATATCCAGCGACTTAAACATCGCCGCGCGGCCGTCGCGCTACCGGCGAAAGACGAAGAGGATCGTCTGCCCGCCTGTCTCGCCGCCTTGGACGTCGCGGCGGGGCGGTTCGGGGGATCGGTCGCGATCGTCGCCGTCGCCAACAACTGCACGGACCGCACCGTCGCCTGCCTCCGCTCGACGCGCCTGCGCCATGCGGTCCTGCACTGGTCGGCGGTGTCGCTGATCGGGGAGCATCGTCATGCCGGCTGGGCCCGGCGGCTGGCGCTCGATGCCGCCGCAGATCACCTCATCGACACCACCGACGTCCTGATGTCGACCGACGCGGACACGGAAGTCGCGCCGGACTGGCTGATCCGGTCGCTGTCGCACATCCACACCGGCGGCGCGGACGCGGTCGCCGGCCGCGCGCTGACCCGCCGGACCGAACGGGCGGCGCTCGGCACCGACGCGATGCGTCGCCTCAACATGCTCGGTCGCTATTATACGGCACTGGACTGGTTGCGAGCCGATCGCGAGCCGCCGTCGGACGACATCTGGCCACGCCATTATTACGAGGGCGGTGCGAGCATCGCACTGACGCTGGACCTGTATCGCCGCATCGGCGGTGCACCGACTCCGCCGGTAGCCGAGGATCGTGCGCTCTTCGATGCGGTTCGCCGGGCAGGAGGGCGCGTTCGCCACCCTGTTGATGTCCGCGTCTTCACCTCCGGCCGTACCGAGGGTCGCGCACCCGGTGGCATGGCCGATGCCTTTGCGCAGTGGATCGCGCAGGGCGAGGACGAGCCCCTTCACGAAACCTATGCCTTCCCGGCGGCGCTCACCCCGGCGCAGGCCCGGTCGGAAGACCGGCTGAGCTTTCGGACGCTTGGCGGTGCAATCGACCGCGCGGGTGCGATGATCCGCGCGCGCCAGTCAGCAGTGACGCCACAGATCGAGCCGATACTGCTCCCGCCGCTCCTCGATCACGACGCTGACATTGGTCGCGAGCGCAATCCGCAGTTCCTCGACCGCGGCATCGCCGGACTTGGGGTAATCTGTGTCGCCGAGCCAGTGGACGAGCAGCAGATGCCCACCTGACGGCACGGCATCCGTTAGATATTCGGCCAGACGCAGCAGGTCGTCGCTATCCCAATAATACACGACCTCGGACAGCAGGATGAGATCGAACGGACCCGGCGGTGCCTCCTCCGGCAGGCGACGCTGCTCCAACGTGACGTTGGTAAGGCCGGTGCATCGCTCTTTTGCCGCCGCGAGGGCGGTGGGGGAGACATCGACCCCCAGCAGACGGTCGCACCGCGGCGCCAGTCGTTGCGTCAGCACGCCGTTCGCGCATCCCACCTCCAGCACCGACCCGAACTGGTCGCGGGGCAGGCTTGCCAGCGTGTGATCGTATTTCTCCCGCTCATAGGGGCTGGTGGCGAAATTCCAGGGATCGCCGCCGTCCTTGTACAGCGCTTCGAACCATTCGGAATCGATGGACGTCTCACGACGCATGGCGCGCCTCCAGCAACAGCATGTGGGGGGCGTCGACCAGCCGTCGCATGGCCCTGGGTAGCACGAAGCGTTCGGCGGCGCCGGTGATGCGCCCGCCCAATTGCGTGCGGTGGCAGGCGAGTGCACGACGCTGGTGCCCCCGCCAGCGGGCGACGGGCATCGCGGCGATGCGCATGGCCTTCAGGCGAGCGTCGAGGTCGGGAAGTGTCCACGCCCACACTGCGTAGAAGCGTGGCACGATCCGGAGGCGACGGCCGACCGCCCGCGCCAGCACGGCCGCTGCTTCGTGGTCGCAGTGCGGATCGGCCTCCCAGCTTGCGACAATGTTGCGGATGCGGTGCCGGCGGCACAGCGCGACCAGCCGGCGTACCGTGGCATCGAACTCTGGCGTATTCGCCGGAAAGGGAGCCGCATCGCGCCACCCCAGTGACATGGGCATGCCGCGCCATCCCAGCATCCGCAACGCGCCAAGAGCCTCGTGCGCGCGCGCGTCGGCCACCCGCCGCGCGCTCCAGCCGGGGGCTTCGACATGACTGCCCGAACCGTCGGTGAGAAACGTGACCGACACATGCCCGCCGGCCCCGGTCAAGGCGGCGATCAAGCCGCCCGCACCGAGCGTCTCGTCGTCGGGGTGCGGCGCGATCACCAGCCATCCGCCGCTTCGGACGGCTTCGACAGGCGACATCGGCCGCGCCCGCCGCAACGACTTCGCCCATTCTCTGCGTCCCGGTGTCACCACCAGGGATCGTCGCCCCAGCAATCTGCCTCCATCCATGCCGCCGCGGCGCGGTCGCGCGCCTGATCGGGAACCGGCTGGCGAAGATACAGGCCCAGATCGCGGGTGATCCGGTCGATCCGGCTGCCGGCGAAGAACGACGCCGTCCCCACCGCACGGGCTGCGCCTTCCATGACCTGCAACCCCGCATCCTCGACGATGCCGCGCGTCATCATCACGCAGGCGATCGCCTGGGGTCGTGCGGTTTCCGCCAGGCGCGCCGCTCGCGCGACCCAGATGTTTGCAGAGCGGGTGGCGGCTACGGCCGCGCCGAACCGGACCCGCTGGATCGGATCGGCGCCCTTGCCCGTCGCCAGCAGATGGGTACGCCAATGCCGCAGCAGCGCCTCGATCGCGCCAAGCTGGACGGCGGTGAACCGCCATGCTCCCGCCGAAAAGCGCGGCTCGCGCTCGTAATCGCCCGGATCGCCGATCAGCGCATCGCGGGAGACGATCATACCGTCGAAATCGAACGTTCCGCTCATCGAGCCGCGCATGCCCCGGACCTGCCATGCGGAGTTGTCGACACGGTCGGGTTGTCCGGCGATGTCCGCCAGCACCATTTGCTTGGCGCCATCCGGCAGCGTCGCGGTGATGAGCGCCCGGTCGAGATGGCCGGCACCTGTCGCGAAACACTTGGCGCCAGACAATGCGAACCCGTCGCCGTGACCCGCCAGAGTCATGCCCGGCGCCGGTTCGGTGTTCCACACCGCGAACGTGCGATGCGCCACCAGATCCTCGATCAGCGTCGCGCGCTGTTGAGCGGAGCCATAGGCTTCGACAAGCTGGACGGCATTAATATGCCCTTCGAACACACGACCCAGACTCAGATCGGCACCGCCGACCCGTCGCAATACCGTCAGCAAGTCCGCGATCGCTGCTTCATCGGGCAGCGCGACGAAAGCTTCCAGTCCTCCCAGGTGGGCGAGATCCCTGAGACGAGCCGCGGGAAAGTCTTCGGGCCCGTTCGCCCGGTCCCAGTCTGCGGTCACCGCCCGCACCTGATCGCCCACGACCGCCCTGTCCGCGCGCCGGTCCGGGAACGAACCAACGTCGGTGGTCGGCGCGACCACCCGAAGTGCGTCGTTGCTCATGAGCGAAGCCTGTTGCTGCGCGGGGTCATCGAGGATCAAACACGAAAGGGCGCCCGACATCGTCGAGCGCCCTCCAGTTCGAGCCGCGCTTGGGTACGGCCCGATCTGTTCCTGTAAACCCGCGAGTGCAGATCACATGCCGTTCGACAGGTTGGTGTCCGGATCGTTGGTCCGCATGTCTTCCGCCTGGTTCTGGCCGGTGTCGCGAACCGCGTCCGCCCGGTTTTCCAGCCGGTCTTCCGCGGCGTCGGTCGTCGCGTTGTCCGCGGCCTCTTCCAGATTGTCGGCAACGGCCTCGCTGTTCGCTTCGATATTGTCGGCCGCCTGTTCGGTGGGGGTCGAATTGCACGCCGCCAGCGAGGCCAGACCCGTCGCGGCTGCCAGAATGAGCATCTTTTTCATAGTTCGACCCCTGTTGAAGCTGCGTATCAGCCGGGTGCGAAATGGATCGCGGCACGGATTTGTTCCGGCCGTTCAACGATCTGACAGGACCGCGCCCCCCGCATGAATCGCCGTCCCCGGCGCGATCTCGCCCGAATGTTCGCTGTCGCCCGGCATCAGCGTCAGTGGCCACAGCGTCTGGACGACCGGCGGCGCACCGTCGTCCTCGCCGCCCGCTTCGTTGCGGACGAGCTTCGGCAGCAACGCGCGGGCGAGCCCGATTCCCAGTTCGCGCAGATCGAGCGAAAAGCATGTCAGCCGCGGCTGCAACGCGGATGTCGACGGGTTCGCCCGCGCTCCAATGACCGCGATATCCGCCCCCGGCACCAGCCCCAGCTGGCGCAGGCCGGCATAGACGCCGACCGGAGCGGTCTCCCCCATCACCAGCACGGCGGACGGCGGATCGTCCAGGCTCATCAACGCCGCAATCGCCTGTTCCCCGGCGGTTTCGTCACCGGCGCCCTGCCGGATCAGTTGCTCGTCCACGGCCAGCCCGGCGGCGCGCAGCGTCTCGCCATATTTGGCGATCACGACGTAACTGTTGTTCACCGTCGCCGGTGGCGCGACGAGGCCGATCCGCCGGTGCCCTCCGGCCAGGAAACGGGTCAGCCCGTTTTCGACGAGGCCCTCGAAGTCCAGGTCGATCCACGGCTGATCTCCGCCCGATGCACTCCGCCCCAGCGTCGCGAACGGAATATCCTTGTCGAGGAGGAACGGGATGCGCGGATCGTTGCGCTGCGTGGCCGACAGCAGCCAGCCGTCCGCGATGCCGCGCGACACGTTGCGCCGCAGGAAATCGAGCTGATCCTCCCCCTCGCGCGCCAGCAGCACGATCAGGTCGATATCCGCTTCCGCAAGGCCGGCCTGGATCCCTTCGAACAGCGCCATGAAGAACGGATCGCCATGCGCCGCGCTGTCATGCTCCAGCGTCAGCATGAAACCCACCGAGCCCGTCCGCCCCCGCCGCAGCGATCGGCCGGACTGGTTCGGCGTGTAACCGTGCGCCGCCGCCGCCGCGACCACCCGCTCTCGGGTGGCCGGATTGACGTCCTTCTTGCCGTTCAGCGCCCGCGAAACCGTTCCGATCGACAGGTCCAGATGACGGGCGAGCGCGCGAATATCCATCCCGCTTCGTCGCGACATCGGGCGTTCGGCGCAAGTACGTGTTGACAGCAGGATCGATCGGAACGATTGTCCGTAAACGTTTACGGAAGGCTGCGACAGACAGCGCCGGGATTGAGGATCGGACTGGAATGGACACGCTGACGCTGGAACCGGACGCCGTGTGTTGGTCGTACGACGGCGAATGGTTGCGGATCGAGGCGCATGGCCGCGACGGACTGCGGCTGCGCGCATCGATCTATCCCCAGCATGACCAACCGGCCGGTGCGCTGCTGCCCTCCGACGATTCGGCTGCCGTCGTCGCGCGCGACGGCAACATCGCGCGCATCACCAATGGCCGCATTGTCGCGGAGGTGGATCTGCAAGGCCGCGTCCGCTTCCTGAGCGGCGATGGACGCGTATTGCTGGAGGAGAAGTGGCGCCAGCGCGACACCGTCACGAAATACTGGACGATCGGCGAGCCGGAAACGCGCAAGATCAGCGCCCTCGCCCTCTCCGGTCGCGAGTTCAAGCCCCTGCATGGCGGCACGTCGAGGATCACGGTCCGGTTCGAGGCGAAGACGGGCGAGCGGCTGTACGGGATGGGGCAGTATCAACAGCCCAATCTGGACCTCGCCGGCTGCTCGCTGGAACTCGCGCAACGCAATTCGCAGGCCAGCGTACCCTTCGTCATCTCCAGCGACGGCTATGGACTGTTGTGGAACTCGCCGGCGGTGGGCGAGGCATGCTTCGCCGCGAACGGCATGCGCTGGACGTCCGATGCCGCTCGCGCGGTCGATTACTGGATCACGGCAGCGGACACGCCGGCAGATATCCTGCACAACTATGCGGCGGTGACCGGCACGGTTCCGATGATGCCGGTTTATGCGACCGGGCTCTGGCAGTGCAAGCTCCGGTACCGGACGCAGGACGAACTGCTCGACGTCGCGCGTGACTACCACCGGCGCGGTATCCCGCTGGCGGTGATCGTCGCCGACTTCTTCCACTGGCCGGTACAGGGCGATTGGCGGTTCGATCCGCGCGAATGGCCGGACCCCGCCGCGATGACTGCCGAACTTGCGGCGATGGGTACCGCGCTGATGGTATCCGTCTGGCCGACGGTCGATCCGCGTTCCGAGAACTACGCCGAAATGGCCGAGCGCGGCTATCTGGTGAACACCAAACGCGGCATCGACATCCACCAGGATTTCCTGGGCAACACGCGCTTCATCGACACCACCCATCCCGGCGCCCGTGCATTCGTGTGGGATGTCGCGAAGCGCAATTACCGCGACAACGGCGTCAAGCTGTTCTGGCTGGACGAGGCGGAACCCGAATTCAGCGCCTATGACTTCGACACCTATCGCTACCATGCCGGCGACGTGCAGGAGGTCGGCAACGCCTATCCGCTGCACTACGCGCAGGCGTTCCACGACGGGCTGAAGGCAGACGGAGAGACGGAGATCGTCAGCCTCGTCCGTTGCGCCTGGGCGGGCAGCCAGCGTTACGGCGCGCTGGTCTGGTCCGGCGACATCCAGAGTTCGTTCGACTCGATGCGCAACCAACTCAGCGCCGGCCTGAACATGGGGCTGGCGGGTATCCCGTGGTGGACGACCGACATCGGCGGCTTTCACGGCGGCCATGTCGACGACCCCGCGTTCCACCAACTGCTCGTCCGGTGGTTTCAGTGGGCGGTCTTCTCGCCGCTCCTGCGCATGCACGGCCACCGCGATCCGATCACGCCCCCGGAAGTGCCGTTCCGCGACGGCATCGCCCAGTGCGACACAGGCGCTGGCAACGAGTTGTGGAGCTTTGGCGACGACGTGTACGCGATCCTGCGCCGCTATGCCGCGCTGCGCGAGCGACTCCGACCCTATATCGGCGATCTGATGCGGGCCGCACACGAACGCGGCGACCCGCTGATGCGAGCGATGTTCTACCAATATCCGGCCGATCCGCGCTGCTGGACGATCGACGACCAATATATGTTCGGACCCGACATCCTCGTCGCGCCGATCCTGGCCGCGGGAGCGACCGCCCGCTCTGTCTATCTGCCCGAGGGCGACTGGATCGATCCCTGGACGGGTGACCGGCTGAACGGCGGCGACACGATCGAACGCGACGCGGCGCTGGACCGGATACCGGTCTTCGTCCGCGCCGACGCGGCGGTGATCGACGCCTTCGCCGACACGAACGACGAGTGAATCAACACGGTACGGCGCGCGCGACAGCACCGATCGATCGGGAGGGCAAGATGGGCGGAATGGCGGTGATGGAAAACGGCGGAACGGTCGGCGACGGCACGCCCGGCCGCACGGCGGTTGGTGGACTGCCGGTGCCCTTCTTCGAAAAGGTCTGTTACGGCCTCGGCGACGCCGGCGGCACGATCATCACCGGCCTGATCGCGAACTTCCTGACCTTCTACTACACCGACGTGTTCGGGCTGGCGCCTGCGGTCGTCGGCATCATCTTCGTCTCGCTGCGCATCTTCGACGCCATCTCCGATCCGCTGATCGGGATCATGGCCGATCGCACCCAGACGCGCTGGGGCAAATTCCGCCCCTATCTGCTCTGGACCGCGCTGCCTGTCGGCATCAGCTGCTTCCTGACCTTCCAGTCGCCCGACCTCGGCTATGACGGCAAGGTCGCCTATGCGGCCGCGACCTATTTCCTGCTCGCCCTGTCCTACTCGCTCAACAACGTTCCCTATTGCGCGCTCATCACCCGCATGACCGACAGCGCGGAGGACGGCGTATCCTGTCAATCGGTGCGGTTCGCGCTGGTGGCCGTGGCGTCGTTCACGGTATCGGTCGGGCTGCCGATCATGGTCCGGTATCTGGGCGGCGCGGACATCGCGCGCGGCTACCGTGACGGCGTCGCCATCCTCAGCGCCATCGCGGTCGTGCTGTTCCTGATCTGCTTTCTGTTCGTCCGCGAACGCGTCACCGACACCGCCGCGTCCGAAGAGGCGTCGCTGCGGGTCGCCGTCGCCAACACGCTCGGGAACACCCAGCTGCGGCTGACCTTCGTCATGACGCTCCTGCTGATCGGCATCTTCAATACGAAGGGCGGCGCGGCGTTGTACTTCATCACCTACGTCCTGAACGGCGACGCCACCTATCAAGCATTGTTCTTCGGCACGGCGACGATCGGCGGCTTCATCGGATCGATCGTCGTCCAGCTGTTCACGCGGCGGTTTGCGATCTGCGACGTGTACGTCTGGGTCAACCTGATCCTGGTCGCCGGCCATTTCGCGGCGTTCTTCGTACCCGGCGATATGCCGAACCTGTGGCTGGTGCTGGTCGCCCTCTGCTGCATCGTGCTGGGCTGCACGCTGCCGCTGCATTTCACGCTGATCCAGCTCGCCGACCAATATGGCGAATGGAAAACGGGGATGCGCTCGTCGGGGATGAGCTTCGCGTTCAACCAGTTCTTCGTGAAGCTCGCCTGGGCGCTGGCCGGCGTGCTCATCAGCACGGTGCTGGTCGCGGTGTCCTACCGGGCGGGAGCGGGCAACCAGACGCCGCTGTCGCTGACCGGCATCACCCTGTTGTCGACCATCGTACCCGGCATCCTCCACCTGCTGCTGGCGCTGACCGCCAGCCGACTGGCGCTGAGCCGTGCGACGATCGCCGCGATGACGGCGGGACGCCCGGCATGATCGCGCCTGCCATCCTCCTGCTCCACCGAAAGCGCCTCGCCATGATCCCGACATCGCCTTCCGTTCGCAAGCGCGCCGCGTCGATCGCCGCCCTGCTGGGCGCGGCCAGCCTCTGCGCGACGGCATCGCCGGCGCAGGACACCGTCCCGCCGACTGCGATCCGCGCAGAGGCGGGTCGCCTGACCGTCGACCTTTCCAGCGACACCGGCCCGTATCACGGTGGCGCATCGGGCACGCTCTACGGCCTGTACGATGCACGCCTGCCCTCCCCCAACCTCGTCGAAGGGATCGGACTGCGGACCGTATCGACCAAGGCGCAGGACGGCCCGCAGCATCCGGGCGCCGATGCCCTGGAAGTTGTACGGCTGCTGACCGACGCGTCGGGTGGCGACACCTACATCTACATGACCGACATCACGCGGCACTTCCCCTATCGGTGGAAAACCGGCGACTGCGCCGCGTCGGTGACCAGCTACATCGAGAAACTGCGCGCGCAGGTCGAGCAGGTGAAGACGCTAGCGCCCCGATACCGCGCCCGCATCGTCTTCGTGCCCTACAACGAGCCCGAGGGGAACATGTTCGGCGACGGGCCGGAAAGCTGCGACGGCACCGGCTGGCAGAAGAACCCCAGGGTTTTCTTCGATGCATGGGATCGCGCCGTCCGGATGATCCGCACCGCGATGCCGGATGCGCGGATCGCCGGACCGAACACCAGCCGCCTGTTCGACGAGAATCTCGGCTTCCTGCGCCATGCGGTCGCCGCCGACACGCTGCCCGATGTCATGACATGGCACGAACTCAGCGATCCCGCCACGGTTCGCGCCAGCGTCGGCCGCTATCGCCAGTGGGAGGATCAGGTTTTTGCCGGCACCCGACACCGCGGCAAGCACCTCCCGATCAACATCAACGAATACGCGTACAACTACCACACGTCCGTGCCCGGCCAGATGATCCAGTGGATCGCCGCGATCGAGGATGCGAAGGTCGATGCCGACATCGCCTATTGGAACATCGACGGCAATCTCAGCGACTCCGCCGTCCAGGCCAATCGCGGCAACGGTCAGTGGTGGCTGCTGAACGCTTATGCGGGGATGACCGGCCACACGCTGGCCGTGACGCCGCCACGACCGGGTCAAAGCTACACCTTGCAGGGTGTCGCGACGCTCGATCCGGCGAAGAAGCAGGCGCGCGTCATCCTCGGCGGCGGCAACGGCGCGAACACGCTGACGCTCGCCAACATCCCCGCGGCGACGTTCGGCCGCAACGTCCGCGTCTTGGTGCGGGAGATCGGCTGGAGCGGACAGCTCGGCGATGCGCCGCCGCCGCGCGTGGTGGCGGACCTGACGATGCCGGTCGCCGCCGGCTCGCTGGCTATCGCGTTTGGCCGCGGCGCGCTGCCACTTCTGCGCGAGGAGTCCGCGTACGAGGTGATCGTGTCGCCCGCCGGTGGCGGCGCGGCGGCCCGCGATCCGGTCCTGTGGCGGCAGGATTACGAGGCGGAAAAGGCGGCGCGGCACGGCACCGGCCTGACCATCAAGGGACCGGAAGGGTCCCCCAAGGCGGTCGATCGCTTCTACACGTCCGGTGGCTATTCGGTGGCGGGGTTCGCGACCGATCGCGATGTCCGTCTCGATATCGCGGTCGATGTTCCGCGCGACGGGCTCTACGACCTGCGCGTCGTCGCCAACAGCTTCAACAAGGACACTGCCGTCGCCGCCCACGGGGCGACCAACGTCTTCCTGCGCATCGACGGCGCGACCGCGGGCGAGCGCGAATTGCTGCTGCCGCTCGGCTACAAACCCTCGGTCTGGGATCATGCCGACACGACGGTGTCGCTGACCCGCGGGCGACACGTCGTGACGCTCGCCACGCGGAGCCTCGACGGCCAACGCCGCACGGTCGGCAACGCAGCGATCGACCGCGTCACGCTGTCGCTGTCTGATCCCGCGGCAACGGATACGGTGTACGAGGCGGAGTACGCCTCGCTCGCAGGCACGACGCCGACCTATGGTGGCCTCGCCAAGTCCGGGCCGGGCGCGGTGGCCCTCCCTCGCGGCGCAACGGCCACCTTCTGGGTCTACGCCCCCTCGGACGGACTGACACCGGTGGGTATCGACACGGTCGGACGCGGAGGTACCAGCGTCACCGTCAACGGCACGCCGCTCGCGGCCGGATCGACGGCGTTCCTGCTGGGCGGCATCAACAAGCTGGTGGTCAGCGGCACGACGCCGACGACGCGGCTCGACCGGATCCGTGTCGGCAAGCCGGTGATGACGGGGGCTCGCGTCTACGAAGCGGAAGCGGCGACGATCGCCGGCTCCGCCGCGATCGCCCCGGCATCGCGCGCCATCGGCGGCCACGCCGTCGTCGGTATCGGTGGCGAGCCGGGGAACGGCAACACGCTGACCTTCGCCGACGTCGTCGTCGACCGGGCGGGGCGGTACGCGCTGACCATTCGCTATGCGAACGACGAACAGTCGCAGGCCACGCACTACAACCCGGACCCGCTCGCCCGCCGCGCGCTGATCGCGGTGAACGGCGGCGCGGCGATGCCGGTGACGTTCCCCAACAGCTTTCACCGCAACAACTGGTGGGAACTGACCGTCCCGGTGACGCTGCGCGCCGGTCGCAACAGCGTGCGCTTCTCGGGCGAGGAACAGCCGAACTTCGACGGCCGCAGCTACGCGTCGCAGGCGTGGCCCGGCGTGCTGCTGCGATCCCGCTTCGCGCCCGACATCGATCGCATCGCGGTCACGCCGCTCGCCGCCACGCAGCCGGCCCGCCGCCGACCGTAGGCACCGCAACGACAACGATAATCGCGATTGGGAGAAGGACGATGATGGGGTATCTTTCGCGCTTGCTGCTGACCACGTCCGGACTGGTGCTGGCGACGACCGCCGGCAGCAGCGCGGCCTCGGCGCAGGTGGCGGATCAGGCGCCGGTGGATCGGGGCTCGACCGGTCGCAGCGTGGCGGCGGGTGCGACCGACCCCGCCGCGACCGCGACGACCGACCCGGCCGGTGTCAACCCGCAGGCCGATCCGTCGCAGACGATCGCCGACACGTCGGGCGAGGACATCGTCGTCACCGGCATCCGTGCCAGCCTGCAAAGCGCGCAGACCATCAAGCGCGACTCCGTCGCGATCGTCGATGCGCTGGTCGCCGAGGACATCGGGAAATTCCCGGACAACAACGCATCCGAAGCGCTCGCCCGCGTCACCGGCGTGCAGGTGGGCCGCTACCGCGACGAAGCCAACGGCGTGCTGATCCGCGGCCTTCCCAATGTGCAGACCACGCTCCAGAACCGCGACATCTTCACGGCGGACGGACGCGCGGTCGCGTTGCAGGATTTCCCCGCGCAGGCGCTGTCGAAGGTTGAGGTGTTCAAGGCCACGACCGCCACGAACATCGAGGGCGGGATCGCCGGCCTCGTCAATATCGGTCTGCGCCGGCCGTTCGACTTCAAGGGGTTCGAGCTCGCAGGCGCGATCCGCGGCACCTACAACGATGAATCGCGCAAGTACGACCCGATTGGCAGCGTCCTCGTCTCCAACCGCTGGGACACCGGTATCGGCGAGATCGGCGCGCTCCTGAACTTCAGCTACACCCAGTCGCGATATCTGAACTCGATCCGCTATCAGGGCTTTCAGGACTATCTGCTGCCCGACCAGCAGGTGCTGCCCGCGTCGGTGGGTCGCCAGTTCACCTATCCGCAGGACATCGGCCTGTTCTACGCGCGCGGTATCCGCAAGCGGCCGTCGCTCAACGGATCGTTGCAATGGCGACCGAACGACAATCTGGAAGTCTATGTCGACGGCCTCTGGCAGGCCTACCGGAACAAGCGCGGCGACGATTTCTTCGGAATCCCGCTCCAGGCCGGATCGCCGACGCTTCGCGATCTCGTCCTGACCGCGGACGGCAAGACCCCTGCCAGCTTCAACGCTCAACTCGGCATCGTCAACGGCCCCTCGAAGCAGGTGGGAGTCGAGAAGACGGACACGTATCAGGGTGCGGTCGGCGCGAAATACACCGCGGGCAACGCCGTGTTCACGACCGACCTCGCCTACACCAAGTCCATCGTGGACAACGTCTATTATTCGTTCGACACGCAGCTGATCCGGCCGATCGCGGTCGATGTCGGCCTGAACGTCGAGGGCAGTGTCGACTTCACGCCCACCGGTCTCGATTTCGACGATCCCGCCAGCTACAATTTCCGTGGCTTTTACGACCAGCGCAACCGCGCCACCGGCGAGCAGATTCAGTGGCAGGGCAACATGGTCCTCGACACCGGATCGGAGCTGTTTCCGGAATTCCAGATCGGCCTGCGCTACGCCAATCGTGACGCCAGCGCACGGTCGGGGGATCGCTACGCCGCCTTCCCGCAGCTCGGCATCCCGATCGCGCAGGTGCCCGGCGTCGACGAAGGCGGCGTCATCCGCGCCGGCTTCCGGGGATCGGATACGCAGCAATTCCGCCGCTATTACAGCATCTCCGCGGACGGCGTGCTGAACAACATCACCGGCATCCGCGATTTCGTCCGCGCCGGTCTGGTGCGATCGGGGGCGGACGCCGGCACGATCGCGACCTGGGCACCGGACGTACCCGACTACAACGCCGTCAACGCCTTCTCGGCCAACGAAGTCACCTATGCGGGCTACACGCAGCTCAAATTCGCCGGCGAGGCGCTGGGGATCAGGGTGGACGGCGTGATCGGCACCCGCATCGTCATCACCGACAATACGCTCGACGGCACGTCGGCACAGAACATCACGATCAACGGCGTGCCCAGCACCGTGTTCGTGCCCGTGCAGGCGAACAACCGCTACGTCGACGTGCTGCCCAACATCAATCTGACGTTCCACCTGACCGACAAGCTGCAATTCCGCGCGACCCGGACGGAGGCGTTGAGCCGGCCCGGCTTCAACCAGATCAACCCCGCGCTGACGATCCAGCAGGGCACGATCGGCGGCATCATCTCCTACACCGGATCGGGCGGCAATCCGAACCTGCAGCCGATCCGTTCCGACAATTACGATGCCTCGCTGGAATATTACTTCTCCCGCACCGGGTCGGTGTCGGTCGCCGGCTTCTATCGCAAGATCAACGGGTTCATCAGCAGCTTCGGCACGCAGGAAATCAATCCCACCTTCGGCCCGATCCTCGTCTATCGCCCGCAGAACGCAGGCTCCGGCCAGATCAAGGGAATCGAGGCGGCATTCACCACCTTCTTCGACTTCCTGCCCGGCTTCCTCAGCGGCTTCGGCATCCAGGCCAACGGCACCTATATCGACGGTTCTCAGAGCCTGCCGCCGGTGCCCGGCCTGACCCGCACGACGGGCTCGCTGCCGGGCGTGTCGAGGTGGAGCTACAACGTCATCGGCCTGTACGAAGCGGGTCCGGCATCGGTGCGCCTCGCCTATAATCATCGCAGCGCCAACGTGGATTCCTACACCGCGCCCGGAGTCTTCGCGACCGCCTACTCCGCCCCGGTCGGCCGCCTCGATTTGTCCGCCAGCTACGACTTCACGCCCAACGCGACGATCACTGTCGACGCAACCAACCTGCTGAAGCAACCGTATAAAAGCTATGTCGAGGCGCCCGCCTATCCCCGCGACGTCCGCTACGAGGGTCGAATCTTCTCGATCGGCGCGCGCCTGCGGTACTGACCTGCGGACCGCTTCCGGTCGGCCGGATCACCCCCCAATCTGCCGAGGGGTGATCCGGCCGATCCACGTGATCGACGGGCTACCTCAGCGGCGCACGAAGTCGAGCAGGTCGGGATTGATGACGTCGGCGTTGACGGTCAGCATGCCGTGGCTGAACCCGGGATAGATTTTCAGCGTAGCGTTCTGCAACAATTCCGCCTGCTTGATGGACGCGTTCCGATACGGCACGACCTGATCGTCATCACCCTGCAAGACCAGCGTCGGCACGGTGATCGCTTTCAGGTCCTCGGTCTGGTCCGTCTCGGCAAAGGCCGCGATGCCGAGATAATGCGCCAGCGCGCTACCCATCATGCCCTGACGCCACCAATTGTCGACCACGGCCGCAATCACCTCCGCGCCGTCGCGATTGAACCCGTAGAACGGACCTTCGGCAAACTCGCGGAACAGCTTGGCACGATTGGTCGCCAGTCCCGCCCGAATGCCGTCGAACACCTCCATCGGCACGCCGTCGGGATTGCCTGCGGTCCTGACCATCAGCGGCGGCACCGCGCTGACCAGCACCGCCTTGGCGACGCGGCCCTGCGGCTGACCGTATCGGGCGACGTAGCGAGCGACTTCGCCCCCGCCCGTCGAGTGGCCGATGTGCACCGCATTTCGCAGATCGAGATGCTCCGCCACCGCACTGGCATCCGCGGCATAATGATCCATGTCATGGCCCGTCCCGATCTGGCTGGAACGACCGTGGCCGCGCCGGTCGTGCGCCACCACGCGGTAGCCCTGATCGAGGAAGAACAGCATCTGCGTGTCCCAATCGTCCGACGATAAGGGCCAGCCGTGGTGAAAAACGACCGGCTGCGCGTCCCTGGGACCCCAATCCTTATAGAAAATCTCCGCACCGTCCGCGGTGGTCACATAGGTCATGGCAGGGTCCTTTCCGGTGGTGGTGATCGTGTTGGGCTGCACCTTAAGCGCGGCCTCCCGCATGAAACATCCCGATAAGATATCGCTGATCGTTCGAGAAATTCGAACGGTGCACGCGGTCTGTTGATCTGGATCAACGCGATAGGCGCTCACATTCCTGCGGATAGGCGCACTCGTTCGTACCCGACCGGTCCGCTGGGCCGTTAGCTCTCCCGAACCCGAGGAGTTTCCATGCACGATCATAGCGCCCTGAATGCCGGCAACGGCGGCGAAACCCATCAGATCGCCGATGCCGATCATCCAGTGCTGACCACCAATCACGGCACCCCGATCAGCGACAACCAGAACCAGCTAAAGGCCGGCGCGCGCGGTCCGGTCCTGCTGGAGGACGAGGTCTACCGCGAGAAGATCAACCACTTCGACCACGAGCGTATTCCGGAGCGGATCGTCCACGCCCGTGGATCGGCGGCGCATGGCTATTTCGAGTGCACCGAAAGCCTCGCCGACATCACCGTCGCCGACCTGTTCCAGAAGAAGGGCCAGCGGACCGAGGTGTTCACCCGCTTCTCGACCGTCGCGGGCGGCGCGGGATCGGTCGATACGCCGCGCGACGTGCGCGGTTTTGCGGTCAAATTCTATACGCGACAGGGCAATTGGGACCTTGTCGGCAACAACATCCCGGTGTTCTTCATTCAGGACGCGATCAAGTTCCCAGACCTGATCCACGCCGCCAAGATGGAAGCCGATCGCGGTTATCCGCAGGCGGCGACCGCGCACGATACGTTCTGGGACTTCATCAGCCTGATGCCGGAATCCACCCACATGGTGATGTGGGCGATGTCGGACCGCACGCTGCCGCGCACCTTCGCCAACATGGAGGGGTTCGGCGTCCACACCTTCCGCTTCATCAACAAGGAGGGTAAGAGCACCTTCGTCAAGTTCCACTGGAAGCCGAAGGCGGGCCTCGCCTCGACGATCTGGGACGAGACGGTGAAGATCGCCGGCGCCGATCCCGACTTCCAGCGCCGCAACCTGTTCGAGAGCATCGACCGCGGCGACTTCCCGACGTGGGAGCTGGGCGTGCAGCTGTTCGATGAGGAATTCGCCAACAGCCAGCCCTATGACGTGCTCGACGCGACCAAGATCATCCCGGAGGAAGTGCTGCCGGTGAAGATCGTCGGGCGGATGGTGCTCGACCGCTATCCCGACAATTTCTTCGCGGAAACCGAGCAGGCGGCGTTCGTGCCGAGCCATGTCGTGCCGGGCATCGGCTTCTCCAACGATCCGCTGCTACAGGGGCGGCTGTTCAGCTACACCGACACGCAGCTCTCGCGGCTGGGCTCGGTCAATTTCCACCAGCTGCCGATCAACTCGGCCAAGGGGCGTGCGGCGGCAGCGGGCTGCCCGTTCATGAACCAGCAGCGCGACGGTCACATGCAGATGGCGGTGCCCAAGGGCCGCGCCAATTACGAGCCGAACAGCCTTGCCCGGGCCGGCGAGGAAGCCGGCGCGCGCGAGGACCCGGAGGGCGGCTACAAGACCTTCCCGTCCGAGGAGCAGGGCCAGAAGCTGCGCATCCGGCCCGAGAGTTTCGCCGACCATTACAGTCAGGCGCGGCTGTTCTTCCGCTCGATGGACCCGGCGGAACAGGCGCATATCGCGTCGGCTCTGGTCTTCGAACTGTCGAAGGTGTCGCTGGAGCATATCCGCATCGCAGTGATGGCGAACCTGCGCAACGTCGACGAGTCTCTGGCGCAGCGCGTCGCCGACGGTCTGGCGATGGACCTGCCGACAGCCTCGCAGACCGCCGCGCCGGTCATCGACATGGACCTGTCGCCGGCGTTGCGGATCATCCGCGGACCGCTGGAGAAGCACACGCTGGAAGGCCGCACCGTCGGCATCCTGATCACGGACGGCACCGATGCGGCGGCGCTCGCGGCCCTGACGTCGGGTATCGCGGCGGCGGGCGGGGTGGCGAAGCTGATCGCGCCCAAGGTCGGCAAGGTGCCGCTGTCGGACGGGTCGTTCGTCGCCGCGGATGCGCAGTTGTTCGGCCAGCCTTCGGTGACGGTGGATGCCTGCGCCGTGATCCTGTCCGAGGCCGCCTGCGCCAAGCTGGTCAAGGAGGGCGCGGCCGTTCAGTGGGTCATGGACGCATTCGGCCACCTCAAGGCGATCGGTGCGAACGACGCCGCGAAGCCGCTGCTCGACAAGGCCGGAGTCGAGGCCGACGAGGGCGTCACTGACCTGTCCGGTTTCGTCGAAGCGGCAAAGAAGCGCTACTGGGATCGCGAGCCGAACGTCCGTACGCTGGCCTGACGCATACGCCGTGGTCCCGTCGTCCACCGCGGTGCACGACGGGACCACGGCCATCCGGCGCCGGACGCGCCGGGCTCAGTCCTGTGCCCAGTCGCCGTGCCCATGCCCGCTTGTCAGGCGCGCGCCGCTGCCATTGGCCCCCGTCGCGCCCTCCCACCAATAGGGTTTGCGCGTGTACGTTCCGGTCGCAACCTCGCTCAACGTCGCCGCGTCGTAGAGCCGTCCGCCCAGCATCACCTTGTCGACCTTGTCGCTGTTGCGGATGTCGATCGTCGGATCGGCGTTCAGGACCACCAGGTCCGCCAGCTTGCCGACCTCCAGCGAACCCACATCCTTGGCATAGCCCAGCGATGTCGCGGGCATGATCGTGCCCGCGCGCAGCGCTTCGATCGGCGACCAGCCGCCGCGCACGAAGCTCCACATCTCCCAATGCGCGCCTAGCCCGGCTTGCTGGCCATGCGCGCCGATCGACACCTGCACGCCCTTGTCGGCGAGCTTCTTGGCTTCGCGCGCGCTGGCCGCGTCGACATAATCCTCGTCCGGCGCGATTTCGCGACGCGCGTTCTGTGCCGCGAGTGCCGCCGGCGGGGCGTGTCGGGTCAGCAGCGGATGCCGCCAGACATCGGTGTTCGCGCGCCAATAGGGGTCGCCCGCCGGCCCGCCATAGGTCACCACCAGCGTCGGTGTGTAGTTGGTCTTGGTCTGCGACCAGAGCTGCACCACGTCGTTATAGAAATGCTCCAGCGGCACGTTGTGCTCGACGGTCGAATTGCCGTCCTGCACCAGGCTCATGTCCATCGTGAACAGGGAGCCGCCCTCCGGCACGACCTCCAGTCCCTCCGCCTGCGCCGCCGCGACGACCATCTGCCGCTGTTCGCGACGCGGCTGGTTGTAGTTCTTGACCGAGTGGGCACCCTGCGCCTTCAGGCGACGCACGATCGCCAGAGCATCGTCATAGGTCGCGATGTCCGCATAAACCTCCGCGGCCTTCGCGCCATAGATGACCTCGCCGGTGGAAAAGGTGCGCGGCTGGAGGCGCAGGCCCGCACGCTGCATCTCGGCGGCCGGGAAGATCTCCGCCGATCGCGACGACGGATCGTGGACCGTCGTGGTCCCGAAGGCGAGGTTCGCCATCGCGTTCCAGTTCTGCTCCGGGATCAGCTCGTCCTCGCCCTGCGGTCCATGCGCGTGCGCATCGACCAGCCCGGGGATGATCGTCTTGCCGGCGACATCGACGATCGTCGCGCCGGTCGGCACGGTGACGGTACCGCGCGGGCCGATCGCGACGATCCGGTCGCCCCGGATCAGGATCGTCGCATCGTTCAGGATGCCTCCATCGGTGCTCGCCATCGTCACGACGCGCGCGCCGACCAGCGCAACCGTACCCGTCGGCTTGGCTGCCGGCACGTCCATCGACAGCGACACGCCCGACTTCGGCGCGGCGAATTTCGGCGCATCCTCGCCCTGCGGTCCGGCGGCGAACAGCGCCGCGGTGTCGGCCGAATACAGCGTAGGCCCGACGCTCCAGTGGATGCGCTTGCCGTCGGCGGACCAGTTGATGAAGTCCGCACCGTCGCCGCTGACCCGGACGACGGGCAGCGGGCCGGATTTCTGGTCGATTTCGACGGCCTGCTTGCCCGGCAGCAGCGGCACGACGAACGCCTCGTAATTCTGTCGGAACGCGACATAGTCGCCAAGCGGGCTGACCTGGAAGTCGTTGACCAGTTCGCCGGTCGCGTGGACGCGCTCGGCCTGACCGTCCAGATCGGTACTGACCAGCTGACGCTTGCCCTTGTCCGATTTCAGCGAAAACACCCGCTGCGCGTCGCTGCCGAACTGCGGCTCGGCCGCGTCCTTGGCGATCCGGACCGGCATGCCGCCGGACGCCGCGATGCGGTACGCACCAACGCCCGATGCGCCGCGGGCCGCGGTCAGGCCATCGCTCTCGCCCTGTTCGAACACGATCGTCTTGCCGTCGGGGGAAAAGCGCGGACGGCGATAATGACCGCCGGCGGTGGTCACGGCCCGCGCCGCACCACCGGCGGCACCGACCACCCTGACCTGCCCCAGGCCCGCATCGGTCCATCCGACGAACACCACCTGCCGACCGTCGCGCGACCAGCTTGGCCACAGCTCCATCTCGTCCGATCCACGCGTCAGGCGTCGCGGCGCACCACCTGACACCGGCTTCACCCATAGCTTGCCCAGGGTTTCGAACACCACCTGCCTGCCGTCCGGCGACACGCTGGCCCAACGCGGCATCTTCGTCACCACCCGCTCGGGGGCGACCTCGACGACCGGGTGCGTGGCGTCGATCACGACGCGCGTGTCGGCGACCCGGAACGGGATCACCGCTCCGCCGCCTCCGTCCGCGTTGACCCGCCGCAGCTTGCCACCGGCCCAGAATATGATCGCGCGATCGTCGGGCGTCCAAGCCATGTTCGGATAGACGCCGGTGACCGCCCAGGTTTCCTGCACGTCGCGATCGAGCAAGTCGTACACGACCCGCTCGACCCCGGTCGTGATGTCTTTGACCCACAGCTTCGTCTGATTGTTTTCGCGCCGCACGAACGCGATCCGCTTGCCGTCATGCGCGGGCGTCGGGCGCACCGATCCGCCGACGCCGGACACCGCCGTCTCGACCTCGCCCGTGTCCAGATCATAGCGCTCGATGTCGAACAGGTCGGTGCGCGAGTTCTGCGCATATTCGAAGATCGGCCCCGGCGTGACGTTGCGCGTGTAATAGATGCTCTTGCCGTCCGGCGCGTAGATCGGTTCGCCCAACTCCTTCTGAAGCTGCTCGCTCGCGCGCTTGACGAGCTGGACGCCGCCACCACCGGACGCATGGTAGAGCCACACCTCGCCCGTGCCGAGCGAACGCCCCGTCGTGAAATGCTTCTTCGCCGCGATGAAGCGTCCGTCCGGGCTCCAGCTCGGCTGGTTCAGCAGGCGGAAGTCCTCCTTGGTCACCTGACGCTTGTCCGTGCCGTCGACGTTCATGACCCAGATATTGTCGCCGCCGCCGCGATCGGACGTGAAGGCGATCTGCCGGCCATCGGGGGAAAACCGCGGCTGATGCTCGAACGCCAGGCCGTCCGCGATCCGGATCGGCGTCCCGCCGGACATCGGCATCGTGTAGATATCGCCGAGCAGGTCGAACGCGATCGAGCGCCCGTCCGGCGCAACGTCGACGTTCATCCAGCTCCCTTCGTCCACCTCGACCCGCACCTCCCGCGTGTTCAGGCCGCGGGGCGCGTTGACGATCCAGGCGGGCGGCTTCTCCGCTTTCGCCGCAACCGCCACGGTCGCAGCGGCGGGGGCAGCGGGAGGCGGCGATGTCGCCTGCGTCGGCGCGATCGATCCCGACGGCTCGGGCAATGGCGCGGTCGCCTTGTCCTCGGGCGCTTGCGTCTTCTCGATCGGCTGGGACGCGGGCGGCGGCGCGGTCTGCGCCGAAGCGGCTCCCGCCATGAGGCAAAGTGCGATGGCGGTCGATGCGCGGTACGTCACGGTGATGTCTTCCCCCTTGCTTTCACAAGGTGTACCGCATCATCGGGCCGCGTCACCCCGGAAAACGGCAGGAATGGGCGGAGCCGGCGTAGCCGACCCCGCCCACCGTATGTCGTTCAGAACGAGAAGCGGACGCCCGCATCGTAACGCGGCCCGAAATTCTGATAGGTCAGCAACTGGTTGTCGAACCGGCCGGTGGTGAAGTATTTCGCATTGAACAGGTTGGTGCCCTCGACAAACACCTGCAGGGCAGGCGTCACGTTGACGGCGACGCTGCCGTCGAACTGGCCGTAATCGCGCACGAAGATCGGCTCGTTGCCCGAACCGCCCGCCAGCTGCCGCAGGAAGCGTTCGCGGCGATTATAGGCGATGCGCGCCGAGATGCCGTATTTCTCGTAGAAGACCGTCGCATTCTGCGAATTGCCGATCCCCTCCGCGGCGAACGACTGACCGATCTGGTCGACGTCGAAGTCGCGGTTGGTGCTGACGAACGTCGCATTGGCCTGAACGCCGAAGCCGCTCAGCACGCCCGGTAGCCAGTCGAGCGTGTGCACCACGTTCAACTCCAGCCCCTTGATCTCCAGCGACTCGGCATTGCGGGGACGTCGCACGCTGAATTCGCCGAAGAACTGCCCGCCGCGTTGCGTAATCAGCCCGCCGACCGGCAGCCGCACGCCCTGTGCGTTGCCCGCATTGGCGATCGGGATGGACTCCGTCGCGAAGGATTGAACGATGAAGTCGTCGACCTTCTTGAAGAACACCGCCGCCGACAGCGTCGTGGTCGGCGTCGGATACCATTCCAATGACAGATCGGCGTTGTTGGCGCGATACGGCTTCAGCTCGGTGTTGCCGCCGCTGGCGCTCAGCGTCGCCGGCCGGAGCGTGTCGGTGTTGAAGGTCGGGGCCAGATCGCCGATCGCGGGCCGGGTCAGCGTCTTGTATGCCGCGACCCGGACCTGCAGCTTGGGCGTCAGGTTCAACCGCACGTTCGCCGCCGGCAGGAAGTTGCTGTACGATGAGTCACGGGAAATCGCGACACCCGCGGGGCTGGCGAACACACCGACATAGATCGTCGGATCGGTCGGGGGATTGCCGCCGGTCGGCGTCAGGTCGACCAGCTGGCGCTGCTGCCCGAACGAACTGAGCTCCGTATACTCGTATCGCGCGCCGACGTTGACGAACAGCGGCATGGCACCGACGTCCGCCTCGAAATCGAAATCGGCATAGCTGGCATAGACCGTTTCCCGGACGCGAGCCGACGGTTGCGGCGTAGCGGCATAGCCGTTGACCCTTGCATACCGCGCCGCCGTGGTGCCGGCCGCCAGACCCTGGGCGCGATCCAGCGCGGAAGTCGCGGCCGCGCTGGTCAGGAAATCGAGATAGCGGCGCGGATCGAAGGTCAGGAAGGTCAGCGGAACCGAACCGCTCTTCGCGCCCAGTCCGTCCATCGTGAACGACGACAGCAGCGACGGGTCGGCCAGCGTCGGATAGCCGCAATACACGCAACCGACATCGTCCGCGGACGTGATCGGGACGTTGTTCTTGTTGCGCGAGGTGCGCGCCACACCGAAGCGGAACGCCTTGAACAGCGTGTTCTCCGGCTTCCATTCGTTGTTCCAGCGGTATTCCGTCACCTTCTCGGTGATGTCGTTGCCGTTGACGCCTGCGATATGCGTGCGGCCCAATGCCGGATTGCTCAGCACGCCCGCGCCATAGCCGGAGGTGGAGCCGATGCCGCCATTCTCCGCCTGGGTGAAGCTGTACTGCGACGGCGAGCCGATGACCGCGAAATAGGATTTGCCGCCGCCCGCGTTCTTGGCGCGCGACCACGTCGCATCCAGCACCATCTTGAACTCGTCGGTGGGATTCCATTCGACGTTGCCGCCGGCTTCCCAGGTCGTCGTCTCACGCACCGCGCCCGACGAGATGAAGTCGGCATTGCCGCTGGTGGTCAGCGAGGTGATCGTGCGGTTCCCGTCGATCGTCGCGGCGGTATATTGCGACGGCTCGAACCAGCTGCCGAGCGCGCGCGTGGTCGAATCGCTCTTGAACTTGTTGTACAGCCCGTCGACCGTGAAGGTCAGCGTGTCGCTGGCCTCGTACTGCGCGACCAGCGTGGCGCCGAGCCGGGTGCGGACGTCGCGCGCATTGCCGACATCCTGGTTGCGGGGCGCATAGACGTTTCGGAACAGCGGCGCAGCGTTCGGCCCGACCGTCGTGTTGGGCAGATAGCCGCCGTTCGTGACGGAATCGATCGACGCGATACGCTTCTGGTACGACAAGGACGCCAGCAATCCGAGTCGACCATCGGCGAAGGTGTTGCTCAGCAGGCCGAACACTTGCGGCGTGAACTTCTCGCTGTTCTTCTCGTACAGCGCCTTGGCGCTGACGATGCCCTTGAACTCCTTCAGGTCCAGCGGACGTGGCGTCTGGATATTGATCGTCGCGCCGATACCGCCGCCCTGCAACGAGGCCTGGGAGCTCTTGTAGACCTGCGCGCCGCTGATGAGTTCGGCCGGGATCAGGTCGAACGAGAAAGCGCGGTTGAAATTGTCGCTGGCGAAGCTGCGGCCATTGAACAACACGGTGTTGAACTGTGGGCCCAGGCCGCGAACGGTGACCGACTGGCCCTCACCGTTGCTGCGGTCGATCGCGACGCCCGGAATACGCTGAAGCGATTCGGCTACGTTGGCGTCGGGGAATTTGCCGAGATCCTCGGACGAGATCGCATCCAGAACGCCGATGGCATCGCGCTTCTGTGCGGCCGATGTCGCGATGCTGGCGCGGATACCGGTGACGACGATGTCGTCGGCGGCTTCCTCCGTCTGCGGCGGCAGGCTCGCGGCCGGATCCTGTACCGTCGGCGTCGCCGTCTGCGGCTTGGCCATCGCGGGCGTGGCGGCCATCAAAGCGATGAGCGCGCTGGCCAGTCCACACGCAGAATACGTCGCGTTCCGCTTGAATTGTCCTTGAGTTTTGCCCATCGCTATCCCTCCCGATTGAAGTCCCGCCTCGCTTGAACGGGATCATCGTCTTTGCTAAAGTTATTGTCTGATTAATACAACGGGAAAATGCAAACGATTTTATTCCCGCAAATAACAGGGGCTTAGATGTCGAATGGAGGGGAAGTCGGCCGCGGTCCTGCGGCCAGCGTGAACACCGTGATCGTCGTCGGCGGCGGCTCGGCAGGATGGCTCGCGGCGTGCCGGATCGCCGCGCAAGCGAAGCGCACCGGCAGCGGAGTGACGGTCAAGCTCGTTGAATCCGACCGGATCCCCACGGTCGGGGTTGGTGAAGGTACGTGGCCGACGATGCGCAACACGCTGGCGAAGATCGGCATCAGCGAGACGGACTTCATCCGCTCCTGCGACGCCTCGTTGAAACAGGGCGCACGCTTCGTCGGCTGGACCGACGGCCTGCCCGGCGACGCCTATTACCACCCGCTCAACCCGCCGGCCGGCGCCAGCGAGATCGACCTCGCGCCCCATTGGCTGGGCCGCTCGGACGGCAGCGGTGCGAGCTTCGCCGACTGCGTCGATTATCAGGCGGCGCTGTGCGACGCCGGCCTCGCACCGAAGACGATCACCGCGCCCGAATATGCGGGCCATGCCAATTACGCCTACCATCTCGACGCCGGCAAGTTCGCGACGATGTTGCGCGATCATGCCACCGCGTCGCTGGGCGTCGAGCACGTCATCGGCGACGTGACCCGCGTGAACCAGTCCGACAACGGCGACATCCTCGACGTCGAACTCCACGACGGTCGTCGCATCGCCGGCGACCTGTTCGTCGACTGCACCGGCTTCGCGGCGTTGCTGATCGGCGGCGTCTACGGCGTCCCGTTCAAAAGCTGCCGCGACGTGCTGTTCGCCGATCGCGCGATCGCCATGCAGGTACCGTACGACCGCGAGGACGACCCGATCGCCTGCCACACCATTTCGACCGCGCAGGATGCCGGCTGGATCTGGGACATCGGCCTGTGGACGCGCCGCGGCGTCGGTCATGTCTACAGCAGCGCGCACACCAGCGACGATGCCGCCGAAGCCGCCTTGCGCCGCTACGTCGGCCCAGCCGCCGACGCGCTGTCGGTCCGCACGATCAACATCGACGGCGGCTACCGCGAGCGCTTCTGGCAGAACAACTGCGTCGCGGTGGGGCTGTCCGCCGGCTTCATCGAGCCGCTGGAGGCCTCCGCGCTGATGCTGATCGAAACGTCGATGGACGCGATCGCGGATCGACTGCCCCGCACGCGTGCGGCGATGGACATGGTCGCGCGCCAGTTCAACGACACGTTCCGCCACCACTGGCTGCGCATCGTCGAGTTCCTGAAGCTGCATTACGTCATCACCCAGCGCACCGACACAGACTTCTGGCGCGATAACGCCGCCGCCGCGTCGATGCCGGACGGGCTCCAGGAACGGCTCGACTTATGGCGGCATCACTCGCCCGCGCCGCAGGACTTCTCGCACGCGCGGGAGGTGTTCTCGTGGCCCAGCTACCAATATGTCCTGCACGGCATGCGCTTCGCCAGCCACTATCCCCCCGTCGGGGCGGCGGCATCGGAGGCGACAATGGCCACCGGCCTGATCGCGCGCAACGATCGCCTTCGCGCCGACCTGATCGCCCGCGCGCCGCGCCACCGCGACCTGTTGCGGTCGGTCCGCGAATACGGCCTGCAACGCGTATGAGCCGCATCCGCCCGCTCGATCCGGCACACCACGGTGCGCTGCGGTTCGACCCCGGCATCGTCGCGTCCACGCCGCGCTTCGTGCAGATCGGCCTGTCGGAGATGGCGCTCGCCGCCGCCGACATGCCGCTCTGCCTCGCCAAGGACGCTCATACGGGCCGGTTCAACCTCATCGCGCTGCTCGGGCTGGTGGAGCCGCAGAACCTGTTCTGCGTCGACGGGCGGTTCCACGCCACCTATTGCCCCCGCGCGCTGCAACTCACGGGGTTCCGGCTGCACCCCGACGGCGTCGCGGGCCTCGCCATCGACGAGGAAGACCCGGCGCTCGGAGCATCCGGACAAATGCTGTTCGAAGACGGTCGACCCACTCCCCTGCCCACGACCGTCGCGGACGCGCTACGACGCCTCGTCGCCGACCTCGACGCGGCACGCGACCTGATTGCCGACTATGCCGCCCGCCACCTGATCCGACCCCTGCGCCTGACGCTCCGCCGTTCCGACCAGCACGAACATGTCATCGACGGCCTCTACACGATCGATCAGGACGCCCTGTCTGACCTGTCCGATACCGACGTCGTGACCCTGCACCGCGCCGACCGGCTCGCGCCGGCGACATTGCTGTCGGCGTCGCTCACCCAGATCGAGCGTCTCTGCCAACTCGACGCCGCCCGCCACCAACAGGACCGATTTCACGCCACCTTCTGACGAGTGCGCGCGACAGTAGCTTGAACCGTTCGTGCTGAACCTGTCGAAGCCCAGATGACGCTTAAGCCGCCTGCGGCTTCGCTCTGGACAGGCTTCGACACGCTCAGGACGAACGGGCTGGGTGAATCGACGTCATGTCATGATGCTCTACAGACCCGATTACCGTCCCAGCGACGCCATCTGCGCCTCGGCATAGCGCGTCCCGGTCGCCGCACCCGGCGGCAGGATGCGGTGGATCCGCGCGCGATCCTCGTCGGTCAGGGTAACGTCCAGCGCGCCGACATTCTCCTCCAGATACTTCCGCCGCTTGGTCCCGGGGATCGGCACGATGTCGGTCCCCTGCCCCATCACCCATGCGAGCGCGAGTTGCGCGGGCGTGCAGCCCTTCTCGCCTGCCATCGCCTCGATCTCCTTCACCAGATCCAGGTTCTTTGCGAACGCCTCGCCCTGAAAGCGCGGATTGTTGCGCCGGTAATCGTCGGCCGGAATGTCCTCGGGCGTCCGGAATTGCCCGGTCAGAAAACCGCGGCCCAGCGGGCTGTAGGGCACGAAACCGATACCCAGTTCGCGCACGGTCGGCAGGATGTCGGCCTCCGGGTCGCGGCTCCACAGCGAATATTCCGTCTGCAACGCGCTGATCGGATGCACCGCATGCGCGCGCCGGATCGTCTCCGGCGCGGCTTCGGACAGGCCGAGAAACCTGACCTTGCCCGCCGTCACCAGTTCCGCCATCGCGCCCACCGTCTCCTCGATCGGCACGTCGGGATCGACGCGGTGCTGATAATAGAGGTCGAACACGTCCAGCCCGGTCCGCTTCAGGCTGGCGTCGCAGGCTTGGCGGACATAGTCCGGGCGGCCGTTGATCCCCTGAAAGCTGCCGTCGTCGCCGCGAACGTTGCCGAACTTCGTCGCCACCACGACCCATTCGCGCCGCTCGCGCACGACCCGCCCGACCAGTTCCTCGTTGCGGCCGACCCCGTACATGTCGGCGGTGTCGAGGAACGTCACGCCCAGGTCGATCGCGCGGTGGATCGTCGCCGCGGACTCGGTGTCGTCGCGGTCCCCGTAGAATTCCGACATGCCCATGCAACCGAGACCGAGAGCGGACACTTCGAGCCCTTGCGAGCCGAGCTTGCGCATTTCCATAGCCGAACCTCTTCTTCCGAACCGGGGAGCGATCGGGCGACAGCGGATCAGGATCGCGCAGGTTCCACGCCCCGCGATCGCCCGTGCCGCTTCGGCGACATTCCTCTGGACGCCACCCGGCAGGCGGTTCGCGATGTGTCGAATGATAACCGGCGGCGGGGTTCGACCGCCAGATGAGACGTGCGCCTGCTGCTGCCGGAGCCACCCAACTGGGCGCCGTCGTTCACGGCGATCCGGACCGTCTCCCAGCGCGCCGGCCGGCGACCTGTACAACGACCCCGGCCCCGCCGTCGGCACCCACTATTGCCCGACCACCGCACCCGCGGTCGGCTGTCGAACGTCACGATCGTTGGCGGCGGCGCGTTCGTCGGCGCGACCTCCCACCCACAGCGCGCGACGCGCAAGGGGCTGGGCATCGTCAAGACGGTGGCTTCACCGTCCTGGACGCGGAGAACGACGACGCGCTGTCGTTCACGTCCGAAAATCACGATCCGATCGACGCGCTGATAGAGCGGATCACGCTATCGACGATGACGCTCAACAGCGCCGCCTACCGGCACCGACACCGTCATCCGCTATTTGGGCATGAACGGCGGTTGACGGGCTGTGCCGGCACGCGCAACTTGCCGATCGGCAAACTGTTCGCCGCCCCGCCGCCACCGGCATCGGCTAGCGTCGCGGTATGTCATCCGACTCCAACAGCACGGTCATCGCTCGCGTCGCGGCGGGTGAACTGCGCGGCCGCTCGATCAACGGTGTCCGACGCTTCCTCGGTATCCCCTATGCCGCATCGCCGACCGGCGAACATCGCTTCGCCGCGCCGCAGCCGGTCGCGGCCTGGGCGGGCATCCGCGATACGCTGAAACCGGGACCGAACGCCCCGCAACGGACCAGGGCCGTCCCCGGTCTCGACGTGGCGGCGTTGATCGGCGACGGCTGGGCACCCGGCGACGATTATCTGACGCTCAACGTCTGGCGGCCGGACGACGACCGCACCGGATTGCCCGTGATGGTCTTCATCCACGGCGGCGGCTTCGTGGTCGGCAGCAAGGACGCGCCGGTGCAGGACGGCGCGACCTTCGCGCGCGACGGGGTCGTGTGCATCGCGATCAACTACCGCATGGGTGTCGACGGGTTCCTGCCGATCCCGGGCGTGCCCACGAATCTCGGCCTGCGCGACATGATCGCAGCCTTGCACTGGGTCCGGCAGGAGGCCGCGGCGTTCGGCGGCGATCCCGACAACGTCACCGTGTTCGGCGAGTCCGCCGGCGCGATGGCCATCGCCGACCTCGTCACTTCGCCACTCGCCAAGGGCCTGTTCCGCCGTGCCATCATCCAGAGCGGGCACGGCGGCATGACGCGCGACATAGGCGTCGCCCGGCGCCTCGTCGCCAGGATGGCCAAGCTGCTCGGCGTCGCCGCGACTCGCGACGGCTTCGCCTCCGCCCCGATCGAGGCTGTGCTCGACGCAATCGAAACGGTGTCGCTACCCACCACGCGCATCGACCTGCGCGGATCGGACGGGCGGGAGCCGGTGTTCGGCATCAGCCGCTTCGTGCCCGTCCACGGCGACGACGTGCTGCCGGTCGAGCCGCTCGACGCTTTGAAGACCGGCGCGGGGGCGGAGATCGACGTGCTGATCGGATCGAACGCGGAGGAGATGAACCTGTACCTCGTCTCCAGCGGAGTACGCGACAAGATCGGCCGCCTCATCGCGTGGCTGGCGCTCCGCCGGTCGCAGCCGCGCGCGTGGAGCGTCCTCAACGCGTACGGCGCGGGTCGCCAGTCCGGCGGACGCGCGCTGACCGATGCGATGACCGACCTCGTCTTCCGTTGGCCCGCGCGTCGCTTCGCGGAGGAGCATCGCGGCCGCACCCATGTCTACGAGTTCGAATGGCGCTCGACCGCGTTCGGCGGCGAACTCGGCGCGGCGCACGCGGTGGAGATCCCGTTCGTGTTCGATACGCTGGCGACCGCGACCGGGCCGGAGGGTCTGCTCGGCCAGACCGCGCCGCAGGAGCTGGCGGATCGCATGCACCGCCTGTGGATCGACTTCGCACGCGACGGCTCGCTGCCGTGGGCCGAGTTCGACCGCGACACGCGGCAGGTCTACCGCATCGAGGCGGGCAGCGCCGCGCACGAACCGGCGATGCCCGCCGCCGCCTACCTGCCCTGAAGGATCGACCCGATGTACGCTCAACGCCTGCGGCTGGACGGCCGCACCGCCTTCGTCACCGGCGGCGCGCAGGGGATCGGCTGGTCCTGCGCCGACGCGCTGGCGGAGTTCGGCGCGGCGGTGACGATCGCCGACCGCGACCCCGCCCTGCTGGAACGCGGCCTCGACGGGCTGCGCGCGAAGGGCCACCGGGTCGACGGCTGCGTCCTCGACGTAGCCGACTCCACCGCGGTCGAGGCGGCGGCGGAGCGCAGCGGCGGCACCGACATCCTCGTCAACAACGCCGGCATCGCGCGCAGCGACACCGCGGCGGAGGATGTCGCGGACGAGCATTGGCTGAACGTCCTCGACGTGAACCTCAACGGCACCTTCTGGTGCGCGCGCGCTTTCGGCCGGCGGATGCTGGCGAAAGGATCGGGATCGATCGTCAACATCGGCTCGATGTCGGGCGTCATCGTCAACCGCCCGCAACCGCAAAGCTATTACAATGCTTCGAAAGCCGCGGTGCATCAGTTGACGAAGAGCCTCGCCGCCGAATGGGCGGGCCGCGGCGTACGCGTCAACGCCGTCGCCCCCACCTACATCGCGACCCCGCTCAACGCCTTCGCCGACCGCACGAGCGAGATGTACCGCCGCTGGATCGACGCCACACCACAGGGCCGCCTTGGGGAACCGGAAGAGGTGGCGTCCGTCGTCCACTTCCTCGCCTCCGATGCCGCCAGCTTGATGACGGGCAGCATCGTCCTCGTCGACGGCGGCTATTCCTGCTGGTGAGGCAAGCCGGAGAGCCGATCGGCACAGCCGCCGGCCTTTCCGATAGGTAGCGACGAGCGCATACCTTTCTGACAGGTGGACGACAACGATCCGCCGCTCACGGAGAGGTTCTGCATGCGTCGTCGTTCGCTGTTCGCGCTATCCACCGCCCTCGCTCTCGTCATGCCCGCCCTGGCGCAGGCACAGACGGCCGAGCCACAGGACGCCCAGACCACCGATCGGGGCACGCCCGCCGATCCGCAGGTCGACCTCGAAGCCGGTACCGATCCGGCCGCCTCCGACATCGTCGTCACCGCCCGCCGTCGCGAGGAGCGGTTGCAGGACGTGCCGATCGCCGTCACCGCCATCTCCGGCGACGCCATCAAGCAGCAGCAACTGGTCGTGGTGCGCGACGTCGCCGCCTACACGCCCGGCCTGAACATCAATTCCGACTCGGTCGGCCGCGCATTCGTGTCGATCCGCGGCGTCGGCACGACGCTGATCGATACCGTCCAGCCCGGCGTCGGCATCTTCATCGACGGCATCTACCAGCCCAACACGACCTATCTGAATTCACCGCTGGTGGATGTCGCCCGCGTCGAGGTACTGCGCGGTCCGCAGGGCACGCTGTTCGGCAACAACACGCTGGGCGGCGCGATCAACGTCGTCACGCGCCAGCCGACCAACGACTGGCAGGGCCGCATCGACGGCGCGCTGGCGACCGGCGACAATTATGCGTCCGTGTCGGGCAGCATCTCCGGCCCGATCGTCGACGATGTCCTGCAATTCCGCATCGGCGCCGCATACCACCGCGAGGACGGGTTCCAGCGCAACCTGCTGGCCGGCGGCAACCAGAACCCGCTGGAAACGCAGAGCATCAACGGCACGCTGCGCTTCGTTCCCGCCAGCTGGGCGCGCTTCACGCTCAACGGCGGCTACGACCGCGTCTTCGGCGGCTCGACGCCGTATTTCCACGTGAATGGCCCGCGCGACTACACGCTGGACAACAGCACCAACCAGCGCAGCCTCGCGACGATCGACTATTACGCCGCCAACCTGAAGGGCGAGTTCGACGTCGACAGCATCGACACCACCATCACCGCGATCGCCGCCTATAACCAGAGCGACACGGTCAGCGCGGGCGACGGCGACTATAGCGCGCTCGATTTCTTCCGCGTCACCTCCGACCGCACGCTGAAGACGCGCACCGGCGAGCTTCGTTTCGACACCAAATGGAGCGACCGCTTCTCGACACTGATCGGTGCATTCTACGGCCGCTCGACCACCGATGCGGTCTCGACCACGACCGTGGTGCCCGCAAACCTGACCGTGCCGGCGACCGCCACCGCGAAGAACGAGAACATTGCCGGCTTCGCCACCGGCTTCCTCAACTTCGGCGACGGCCTCGATCTCGCGGTCGGCATCCGCTACGACCACCAGACGCTCAGCGCCTCCACCGCCGGCCTGCCCGCCGCCTACAAGGCGAACGAGTGGCAGCCGCGCGCGACGCTGACCAAGCGCTGGACGCCCGACTTCATGACCTACGCCTCGGTCGCGCGCGGCGTGCGCGGCGGTGGCCAGAACGGTCCCGGCGCACCGAACCTGACCTACCGGGGCGACAGCGTCTGGACCTACGAAGTCGGGTCGAAGGCCAGCGCCCTCGACGGCCGCCTGACCGCCAACGTCGCCGCCTTCTACAACGACTACAAGAACTTCATCGGCGCGAACGCCCTCGCCCCGTCGACCATCCTCAACCCCGCAACCGGCCAGCCGGTCGGCTTCGTCGCGATCAACCTCAATTCCGGCGACGTCGAAAGCTACGGCGCGGAGGCGGAACTGTCGTTCAGCATCAGCAAGCTGTGGCGCGTCTACGCCAATGCCACGTTGCTCCACTCGCGCGTCACCGACGCCCGCCAGTTCCAGGCGGTGACCGGCTATGCCTATCCGGGCGACCGCATCCTGTTCGTGCCCGACGCCAACTACTCGGTCGGCACCAACCTGCGCCTGCCCTTCCACGGCGATCAGGCGATCGTGCTGGACACCAACGTCGTCGCCAAGGGCGCTCGCACCGGCGGTTCGCTCGATGCCGCATCGGTGCCGATCCTGTCGCCCTATTACCTCGTTAACGCGTCGCTCGGCTGGCAGGCCGGGCCGCTGGAGGTCGCCGCCTTCGCCACCAACCTGCTCAACGAGAAATATGTCGAGACGTATCTCGACGCCTCGTTGCTGCGCCGCGCCGGCCTGCCGGCGCCGCTCGTCTCCAACCTCGCGATCCAGTCGCCACGCCGGCGCATCGGTATCCGCGGCACGATCCGGTTCTGACATGATCCACGCACCTCTCCCCCAGTCCGGACCTGGCCAGTCCGGCAACCCCGTCCGCCCGCCGCTAGACGAGGCGTTCGTCGCCTCCCTCCGCCAGCGCTTCGGCGACGCGCTGGCACTGGGTGAGGGCATCCGCCGCCAGCACGGCACCAGCGAGGCGCATTTCGCGGAGGCGCTTCCCGACGCGGTGGTCTTCGCCGCCTCGACGGAGGAGGTCGCCGACTGCGTCCGGCTGTGCATGGCGGCGGGGGTGGCGATCGTCCCGTTCGGCGCGGGCACCTCGATCGAGGGCAACGCGCTGCCGGTGAACGGCGGGGTCAGCATCAACCTGTCGCGGATGGACGCGATCCTCGCGATCCATGCCGAGGATTTCGACTGCACCGTGCAGGCGGGCGTGCGGCGCGAGGAACTCAACGCCCATCTCCGCGACACCGGCCTGTTCTTTCCGATCGATCCGGGCGCGAATGCGACGATCGGCGGCATGGCCTCGACGCGGGCCAGCGGCACCAACGCCGTCCGCTACGGCACGATGCGCGACGCGGTGCTGTCGCTCACCGTCGTTACTGCAGACGGGACAGTCATCCGCACCGGCACCCGCGCGCGCAAGTCCGCCGCCGGCTACGACCTGACCCGCCTGTTCGTCGGTGCGGAGGGCACGCTGGGCATCATCACCGAGGTATCGCTGCGCCTGCACCCGATCCCCGAACAGATATCCTCCGCCGTCTGCGGGTTCACGACCTTGCAGGGCGCGGTCGATACCGTCGTGCAGTCGATCCAGTGCGGCGTACCCCTCGCCCGCGTCGAGATTCTCGACGACCGCCAGATGGCGGCGGTCAATCGCTGGTCGAAGCTCGACTATCCGGAGATCACGACGCTATTCTTCGAATTTCACGGGTCGCCCAACGGCGTCGCGGAGCAGGTGGAGATCGTCGCCGCCCTCGCCGATGCGAATGGCGGCGGCCAGTTCGCATGGTCGAACCAGCCGGAGGAACGCGCGAAGCTGTGGAAGGCGCGGCACGAGGCCTATTACGCCGCCGTCAACGTCCGCCCCGGTGCCGTCGGCTGGACGACGGACGTCTGCGTGCCGATCAGCCGCCTGCCCGAATGTATCCTCCAGACCCGGGCCGACATCGATGCCGGCAGCGTCCCGGCCTCGATCCTCGGCCATGTCGGCGACGGCAATTTCCACGTCATCTTCTCGATCGACCCCGCCGCCCCGCACGAGTTCGCGGAGGTGGAGGCGATCAACCGCCGTCTCGTCGACCGCGCGATTGCGATGGACGGCACCTGCACCGGCGAACACGGCATCGGCATCGGCAAGCAGGACTGGCTGGTCGCCGAACTGGGCGACGCGGTCGATACGATGCGGACGATCAAGCGCGCGCTCGACCCGCTGAACCTGATGAACCCCGGCAAGATCTTCACCCTGTGACCCGACCAATGACCAGCCGGCATCTCGTCGATCCGGAACTCAATCCCCTGCTGGCGGCGTGGCCCACCGTGCGGCTGACGGACGCGACGCTGGCCGAACTCCGCGCCCGCGACCTGCCCCTGCCGCCGGCCCCCGACAGCGGCGTCGACGTGACGGAGCGGCGCATCGCCGGCCCGGACGGCGCGCCCGACATCGGCCTGCGCATCTATCGCCCGCGCGACGCGACCAGCTCGACCGGCTGCATCTATCACATTCACGGCGGCGGCTATGTCGGCGGATCGGCGCGCGAGCTGGAGTTCGTCCACCGCCCGCTCGCCGGCACGCTCGGCTGCGTCATCGTGTCAGTCGACTATCGGCTCGCGCCGGAGACGGTGTTCCCCGGCGCGATCGAGGATTGCTATGCCGGCCTGCGCTGGACCGTCGCGTATGCGGACGAACTGGGCATCGACCCGGCCCGCCTCGGCGTGATGGGCGAAAGCGCGGGCGGCGGCCTCGCCGCGGCCCTCGCGCTGATGGCGCGCGACCGGGGCGAGATCGGACTGGCGTTCCAGCATCTGACCTATCCGATGATCGACGACCGCACCTGCATCCGGCCGCCGCATCCCTTCGCGGGCGAGTTCATCTGGACGCCGCACAACAACCGCTTCGGCTGGTCGGCGCTGCTCGGCCACGAACCCGGCATGGACGCCGTGTCGCCCTATGCCGCCGCGGCGCGCGCCGACGACCTGTCCGGTCTGCCGCCGGCCTTCATCATGACCGGCGCACTCGACCTCTTCGTCGATGAGGATATCGAATATGCCCGCCGCCTGATCGCCGCGGGCGTACCGACCGAACTTCACGTCCACTCCGGTGGCTTCCACGGCTTCGACGCGTTGCCCGGCCCCGCCGTGGCGAACCGCGCACAGGCCGCCCGTATCGACGCGCTGGCCCGCGCCCTGTCAGGAGCAATCGCATAATGGCGACGATCGCACTCGCACCGAAATCCGGCTTCCGCAGCGCGCTGCCCTCGCTTCTCGCCCTGACGCTGGCGATGACGATCGGCTTTGCGATGATGGGATCGTTCGGCACCGTGCAGGAAAGCGTGAAGGCCGAACTGGGCCTTAGCGACGCATCGCTGGGCGCTATTCAGGGGGTCAGTGCGGGATTGGCATTGGTGGTATTCTCCATCCCGGTCGGGCTGCTGGTCGACCGGTTCAACCGGGTACGGCTGATGATCGCGCTGGCGCTGGTCTGGACGCTCGGCACCGTCCTCACGGCGGTGTCGCAGGGTGCGGTCATGCTGTTCATCGCGCGCGTCCTGACCGCCACCGGTGTGACCGGCGCGCTGACCGCCGCGCTGTCGCTGACCGCCGACCTCTGCCTGCCGGCGCAACGCGGGCGCGGGATGCTGGTCGTTAACATCGGCAAGATGATGGGCCTTGCCGGCGCATTCGCGGTCGGCGGCTGGCTGTTCGGCGCGTTTACCAGCGGCACGCTGACGTCGATCGCCGGCCTGGCACCGTGGCGCGCGACGCATGCAGTGCTGGCCGTCATCAGCCTGACGCTGATCCTGCCGCTGTTGCTCCTGCGCGAACCCGCCCGGCGTGAAGTCGCTGCGGCCACGCACGCGCCGTTCAAGGTTCTGGCGGCCGAACTCTGGTCGCGCCGCCGGTTCCTGTTGCCCCTGTTCGTAGGGCAGGTCGCGGTGGTCATGGCCGACAATGCCGCGCTTGTCTGGGCCGCACCCGTGTTGTCGCGCCGCTTCGGGTTGCAACCGGGCGATTTCGCCGGCTGGATGGGCGCGCTGGTGCTGGTCAGCGGTCTGGGCGGCACGCTGCTGGGCGGCTTCACCGCTGATTTAGGGCAAAAGAGCGGACGGCGCGGCGGCCTGCTGATCGGGGCACTGGTCGCGGCGATCATCGGCGTGCCGGCGGCCCTGTTCCCGATCGCGCCTTCGGTCACGGGGTTCGCACTCGCCTTCGGCACGCTGTCGCTGTGCGGCGCGGTGACGGGGCTCGCGACATCCGTCGCGCTCACCGTCCTCATCCCGAACGAGTTGCGGGGCCTGTGCATCGGGGCGTTCATCGCCTTTGCCGGCCTGATCGGCTTCGGCATCGCACCGTCGCTGGTGACCGGCGTCAGCGCGCTGCTGGGTGGGGAGGGCCATCTCGCCCCCGCTCTGGCGATCGTCGGCGGGGTCACGGGCGTGCTCTCGGTCGGCGCATTCTTCCTCGCGATCCGCCGTGCACCGCTATCTGCAACAGCGGACCTGTCAGATAGCTATTGACGACCTTTCATAAAGGTGCATGATGGTCTGATAAGGAGAGGATCATGGCGGTGGCGTGCAAACAACGGATCGACGTTTCACCGGAAATGCTGGCCTTCGTCGGCAGCGGGCCTGTCGCTGACGATCATGGACTCGCCGATGCGGTGACGCTGCGCTTTCAGCTTGGCGATGCCGATCACCCGCCGGTCTGCCGTTACGGCGAAGGGGCCGACACGGATGCCACCGTCATCTTGTCGGTCAGCGCCGCCGCCTGCCGCCGCCTGTTCGGTGCCCTGCCCGATGCGCCCGCCGCCTGGCACCTGCCCAGCGAGTTGCGCACGCTGGTGCTCGCCGTGCGCGATTGCCCTTTTCCCGAACCCGCCTGCCACACGATGCGGCTGGCCAAGAGCATCGAACTGCTCTGCGCCACCTTCGCGCGGCTGGACGACCTGGTCCCCGCCGACGGATCGGGCGAACTCTCCGAACTCGACGCCGCGCGGCTGGTCGCCGCCCGCCGCCTGATCGACGAGCGCTGGCAGGAGAAACTGACGCTCGATTCCATCGCCCGCGCCTGCGGCCTCAACCGCGCAAAGCTCACACGCGGCTTCCGCACCCTCTTCAACTCCACCGTCGCCACCACCATCGCCGACCGGCGGTTGCACGGCGCGCACGGCCTGCTGCTCGCTACCGACCTACCGGTGTCCTCGATCGGTTATCGCTGCGGCTACCAGAACAACGCCAGCTTCAGCCGCGCCTTCACGCGCCGTTTCGGTCTTGCCCCAACCCGTCTGCGCGCGTTGGAGCTGGCGGCGTGAGGGCGGCGCGCGTGGAGGAAAGCGGCTCCCTGGTCGATTTCGCGGTCCGCCGCATCCGCGACCATATCCGCGACCACGATCTGAAGGTCGGCGACACGCTGCCCGGGGAAGGCCAGTTCGCGATCGAGCTGGGCGTCAGCCGCGCGGTAATGCGCGAAGCGTTCGGAGCACTCGCTGCGCTGCGCTTGCTGGATGTCGGCAATGGCCGCCGCGCCCGCGTCGGGGCGATCGACGGGTCGGTAATGGGCACGTCGCTCGATCACGCTGTCTCGACCGCGCAGGTGTCCGTCGCAGAAGTGTGGGACGTTCGTCGTACACTGGAGCTGCGCACCGTCGAACTCGCCGCAGCCCGCCGCTCCGACGAGGATGCGGCGATCATTCTGACCGCGGCGACGGCGATGGCGAACGCTCCTGACATCGCTGCCGTCACCCGCCACGACATCGTCTTTCATCAGGCGGTGGCGCGCGCCAGTGGCAACGCGCTGTTCCTCCAGATCGTGCGCTCCTTCGAACCGTTGATGGTGGAGGCCGTGCCGCTGGCGTGGAAGACACGCGACACCGACGAAGCCCGGCGTATCGTCCTGCATCGTCATGCGGAAATTGCCTGCGCCATCGGAGACCGGGATGCCGAAGGCGCGATCCTGCTAATGAACGCCCATTTCGACACCGCCATTGGGGCCGTCCTGTAACCGCTTCTGCCTCGTCGATGATCGCTCTGCGCCGACGTGGGTGCACTGGCACAGAGTTATACCGCCGGAACCTCCCGATTCCGGCGGCGCATCTCTCCGCAATCTTTTGGCAATGCCTCAGGCCAGGCGGAACTCCGCCTTCGTAACGCGGCGGCGACGGAGGGCGCCGCCGGCCATGCCCACGCCGGCGATCATCATGGCCCAGGTGGCGGGTTCCGGCACTGCGGCCACGTTGAAATTGCCCGAAAAGGTCGATGCCGCCCCGTAAGCCCGGCCGGCGATCGTCAAGGTGTATGTCCCGGCAGCGATCCGCTGGGGCTGCGCAAGTGCCCACGCCTCGGTCAGCGATACCGGTTCGCCGAGCAACCGCCTGAATGACAATGGTGTACTCAGCGATCCGCCGGTCAGCCTAGCGGATGTGAAATCGATATCGCCGTTCGCATTGTTGCGTGACGCCGAGTTGGTGAAATCGGCCGCCAGATCACCTGCGCGCGTGATGACGAACGTGAAGGTGTTGATGAAATTGCGATTCGCGAGCCCGCCATTGTTACCGAACGTCCCGCTCGATGCGATGGTCGAAAACTTGTTGAACGGTGTGCCGACGTTCGTCGTCACCGCGCCGGCAGTAGCCGGTATCAACAACATCGCCGCAACTGCAGCTCCAAGTAATTTCCGTAGATCAATCATGCCACTCACCCTTACTAACGCCAAAGGCGGAAAATAGGGGGAGTAGGCTCAGCGCCTTTTCGCACCCCAAAAATACCTTCGAAATATCGATTACCGGTCGGGTGAAATGCTCACAAGGGCAGTAACCATCAATCGCTCACGAGATATAATTAATGAACACTAATTCATCGTCGCTTTACTCATCGTTCACGGCTTGGAGCGTGCTGATGTCGCCTGCAGGGCGGTCAACAACACCGTTATGCCCTCCGCCTCCCGATCGATATGCCGTCGAAGTTGGTTGATGGTCAGTCGCGCGGCGGCCTGATAATTTGTCCAAGCCCCTCGAATATCCTCCACGCGCCAACCCTGAAGATGGGCGCGAAACGTCTCCCCTGCCGCGATGCACTCCACCTTCATCTCGCGCGCCAACCCCGCCAGTTCCGGATCCGCGTGCGTCAGGGCGGGGTTGAAGATTCGCTCGTGCTTGAACACCTGATAGTCGCCAAGCACCGTCGCCATCTCGGCGCGTAAGGTCGCCGGTCGCGCTTCTACCGCGTCCGGCCCTTCGGCGACGCATGCACAGCTTCGCGCGAGCACGTCCAGTGCCCGGTTCTGATGATCGGTCAGGGCGGCAAGAGGGAGCGAAATGTCCATTCGCTTCGATAGCTTCAATACATTGCGAGCCGGTTTATAGGTGCGGCGAACCGCCCATTGGTTCGTCGATCGTAATTGACTCTTAACCGGCCAGCTTTTAGTGAGAGGCATTCTCATTAGCGGCAGTTGGTCGCTCCGGAGCTGGCATGTACGATCTGATCGACCGTCCCGTCGCCGACCTTCCTGCCTTCGAGGCGCGGGTGCTGAATGCCACGCGCCGCTGGGTTCATGCCCTGACGCTCGCCGGTCACGCGCCCGCCGGCCCGGATGGCGAGCCGTTCGACGACGCGATGCGCGCGCTCGACCGCGGCTCGTCGGAAACGCTGGTGTTCCAGCGCCCCTGCCACGCCACCGTCGAGGAGACGGAGGCGGTCGTGCTGTCTCTCTGGCGGCTGGCCCGCGCCGACCGGATCGGCACCGCTCGCGCCGCTGCGGCTGCACTCGTCGCCCCCGATGCCGCGCGCGAGTTCGTCGCAGGCATGATGCGCGCCCTGCCGGTCTTCACCGCTCGCTGAGCGACTGCGACCCGAGCGATTGACGCGAGCCGATCCGCGGGGCAGGTCGCCGGCATGACCGTCCGCGCGCTGTTTCCCACGCTGCTATACCGCGCCGAACTCGACGACGCGGCGCTGCTCGCCGATCTGGATCACTCTGTCCGCGCGCTGGCTGCCGATGACGGGGCCGGGCGACGCTGGTCGAAGGAGCACGGCTATCGCGGCTATACCAGCTACGCCTCGCTCAACGATCTGCCCCAGCGCGATCCCGCCTTTGCCGACCTGAAGCGCGTCCTCGACCGTCACGTCGCAAAATTCGCGGAGGCGTGTGCGTTCGATCTCGGCGGCAAGCGGCTGAAACTCGACAGCCTGTGGGTCAACCTGATGAAGCCGGGTGGCCATCACTCGGCCCACCTCCACCCGCACAGCGTCGTGTCCGGCACCGTTTACATCGCCGTGCCCGAAGGTGCCGGCGGCCTGAAGCTGGAGGACCCGCGCCTGCCGATGCTGATGGCCGCCCCACCCCGCCGCGCCGACGCGCCGGAGGGGTCGCGCACGTTCGAGACGATCCAGCCCGATGTCGGCACGGTCCTGCTTTGGGAAAGCTGGCTGCGGCACGAAGTGGTGCCGAACGGGGCCAAGGGCGACCGGATCAGCATCAGCTTCAACTATCGCTGAGCCCGACTCGCCCCGGCCGCGCGTTGGCGGCGAAAGGGAGTGGTCGATGGGGCATTGGTCGTGGGTTCTCAGCCGGGTCGTGCGGCAGATCTGGTTCCGCGCCGCCGTCATCAGTGCCCTGAGCATAGCGCTGGCCGTCGCCGCCGCCCTGATCGGCCCCTACCTCCCCTACCGCTTCGGCGGAGAGGTCGGGCAGGACTCGGTCGGCACGATCCTCCAGATCATGGCGTCGAGCATGCTGGCGGTGACGACCTTCTCGTTGACGGCCATGGTCAGCGCCTATTCCTCCGCGACCCAGTTGGCGACGCCGCGCGCGACGCAGTTGATGATCAGCGACCCGACCTCGCAGAACGCGCTGTCCACCTTCCTCGGCGCGTTCGTGTTCTCCGTCGTCGGCATCATCGGCTTGCAGACGAGCGCGTATGGGGAGGAGGGCCGGATCATCCTGTTCGGCGGGACCGTATTGGTGGTCGCTGTCGTCGTGGTGACGCTGCTGCGCTGGATCGCGCACATCACCGCCTTCGGCCGCATGGCCGACGTGATCGACCGTGTCGAGGATGCCGCGACGAAGACGATGACCGCCTTCGCCGCTGCCCCGTTCATGGGCGCACGACCGCCAGTGCCGATCCCGGACGACGCCGCGTCGCTGACCTGTGAGACGGTGGGCTATGTCGCGCACATCGACATCGCCGCGCTGGGCAAGTGCGCGGCCGATGCCGGCATCACCATCCACGTCGTCGCGCTGCCCGGCACGCTCGTGCATCCCAATCGCGCGCTGCTCCGGATCGAGGGTGCCGCCGACGATGTCGTACAGAACACTCTCCGCCGCGCCTTCTCCGTGGAGCGTCATCGCAGCTTCGATCAGGACCCAAGGCTCGGCCTGATCGCGCTGTCGGAGATCGGCAGCCGCGCGCTGTCCCCTGCCGTCAACGATCCCGGCACCGCGATCGAAGTGCTCAACGCCCTGCACCGCGTGCTCCAATGCCTGCCACCCGAACGACCCTCGCCGGAAGTGCTGGCCGAACGCGCATCGGTGTACGTGCCGAGCCACGACGTCGCGACGATGCTGGTCGACGCGTTCCGGCCGATTGCCCGCGATGGCGCCAGCTCGGTCGAAGTGATGATCCGCCTCACGAAAACGCTCGCCGCCCTCGCCGCACAGCTACCACAGGCGCGGGCAAAGATTCACGGCTTCGCCGATGGCGTCGCCCATCGTGCAGCACGTGCGATCGAAGAGGATGGCGACCGAAGGGCCTTCAGCGCCGCCCACGCTGCCTTGTGGACCTGACGCCGACGCGTGACCGCGGGCTGGTCATATCCCGGCTGCTGGCGTAACGGCGCACGCTGATCCTCACACATCCCAGGAACGACGCATGGGTTTCCGCTGCGGCATCGTGGGCCTGCCCAATGTGGGCAAGTCCACCCTCTTCAATGCACTGACCGAGACGGCGGCGGCACAGGCGGCCAATTATCCGTTCTGCACGATCGAACCGAACGTAGGCAACGTCGCGGTGCCGGACGACCGGCTGCAGAAGCTGGCGGCGATCGCCGGCTCCGCCAAGATCATCGAAACGCAGCTGGCGTTCGTCGACATCGCCGGCCTCGTTCGCGGCGCATCCAAGGGCGAGGGGCTCGGCAACCAGTTCCTCGGCAACATCCGCGAGGTGGATGCGATCGTCCACGTTCTGCGCTGTTTCGAGGATGGCGACGTCACTCACGTCGAGGGCAAGGTCGACCCGATCGCCGATGCGGAAACCGTCGAGACCGAGTTGATGCTCGCCGACCTGGAAAGCCTCGAAAAGCGCGTCCCCAATCTCGCCAAGAAGGGCCAGCAGGGCGACAAGGAGGCCAAGCTGGGGGCCGTCGTCCTCGGCCGCGCGCTCGATCTGCTGCGCGAGGGCAAGCCGGCCCGCCTGACGGACATCAAGGACGCCGAGGAGCAGCGCGTCTTCGCCGCCGCGCAGTTGCTCACCGCCAAGCCCGTCCTGTACGTTTGCAACGTCGACGAGGCCAACGCCGCCGACGGCAACGCCTTCAGCGCGCGCGTCTTTGACAAGGCCAAGGCGGAGGGAGCCGAAGCCGTCGTCGTCTCGGCCGCCATCGAAGCCGAGATCGCGACGATGCCCGCCGAGGACCGCGGCGAGTTCCTGTCCGAACTCGGCCTATCCGAAACCGGCCTCGCCCGCGTCATCCGCGCCGGCTACAAACTGCTGCACCTGCTGACCTTCTTCACCGTCGGTCCCAAGGAAGCCCGCGCCTGGACCGTCGATGTCGGCGCCAGGGCCCCGCAGGCGGCGGGCGCGATCCACTCCGACTTCGAACGCGGCTTCATCCGTGCCGAGACGATCGCTTTCGACGACTACGTCGCGCTGGGCGGCGAAACCGGCGCACGCGATGCCGGCAAGCTGCGCGCCGAGGGCAAGGAATATGTCGTGCAGGACGGGGACGTGATGCTGTTCCGCTTCAACGTGTGAGCAGCCGGAGCCGATAGAGGACCACACAGCGATGCCCATCGACCTCATCTGCCTCGATGCCGACGACACGTTGTGGCACAACATGCGCTTCTTTGCGGAGACGGAGGCGGCGTTCACGGCCATGCTCGCGCCGTTCACCGACGACGAGGCGGCGCGCGCCGCGCTGGAACGGTGCGAGATCGCGAACTTGCGCCACTATGGCTACGGCGCGAAAAGCTTTACGCTGTCGATGATCGAAACCGCGATCGAACTCGTCGGCAACGATCTGCCGGTGTCGGTCGTGTCCGACATCCTCGCCGCCGGTCGCCGCCTGCTCGCGCATCCGGTCGAGTTGCTGGACGGCATCGCCGTGACGCTCGACGCGCTGGCCCGGCGGGGCCGGCTGGTGCTCGTGACCAAGGGCGACCTGCTCCATCAGGAGGCGAAACTCGCCGCATCCGGTCTGGGCGAGCGGTTTGCGGGCGTCGAGATCGTCAGCGATAAGACACCCGACACGTTTCTGCGCCTGTTCAAACGGTACGGCGTCGCACCCGAACATGCGGTCATGGCCGGCGATTCGATGCGCTCCGACGTGCTTCCCGCGCTCGATGCCGGTGCATGGGCCGCGTTCGTGCCCCAGCCGGGCGGCTGGTCGCACGAACAGGGCCGGGAGCCGTCGGACCACCCGCGCTACCGCCGTCTCAGCCGGCTCGGAGACCTTCCCGACTGGATCGACGCGATCGCGTGACACCCTCCTGCGCTTGTCCCCGCCCCCCGTTTGGCCGATGACGCCCGCAACGAAGGAGGAGCGCGCATGCACTGGTTCGAGGATATCGAGGTCGGCGCCCGACGCGCCTTCGGCTACTACGCCGTCACGCGCGAGGAGGTGACCGAGTTCGCCGCCAAATACGATCCGCAACCCTTTCATCTGTCGGACGAGGCCGCCGCGAAGACGCATTTCGGCCGGCTGTCCGCCTCGGGCTGGCACACCTGTGCGATGACCATGGCGATGATCGTTGAGGACCTGAAGGGACGCGAAGAGGCCGGCCTCGGCTCCCCCGGCATCGACGAACTCAAATGGCTCAAGCCCGTCTATCCCGGTGACACGCTGCGCTGCGAAGCGGAAGTGACCGAAAAGCGGCGATCCGCCAGTCGGCCGGAGATGGGCCTCTACAAATCCCGGATGACGGTGTTCAACCAGGACGATGTCGCCGTGCTGCGCTTCATCTCCAACGGGCTGATCCGGACGCGACCCGCCGATTGCTGACGCGTCGGGTAGGGTCGCGCCCGGATCGGTGGCTCGTCACTGCGCGTTGCGCGCACCCCGCCCACCGCCACGCGCCCCGAAGCCCGAGCGCGCTGCCCGGTCTCCACCGCCGCCCTGCCGAACGCCGCGGTTTTCCCGCTGGGTCTGACGATAATCGCGGTTCACATCGCGGCGAAACTCCTGCCGGGCGGCGCGGCGACCGTCGCGGAACTGGCCGCGGTCGATCGTGCCGTCGCGATAAGCCTGGCGGTTCTGCCGAAGATCGCCACGATAATCCCGCCTCTCACCGCGGTAATCCCGGCGGAAGTCGGCCCAATTGTCGCGGATTTGGCCGTTACCCCGACGCCCCGACCAATAGCCGCGCTGACGGTCGTTCCACCGATGCGCTCTACGGTTGCGGTCGTAGACATACACGCCCGTCCCCGGGTAGTAATAGTCGCCGTACCAGCCGTAATAGCTCGGTGCATAACCACCGGCATAGCCATATCCCGGATAGCCGCCGCCATAGCCGTCGTAATAACCGGCGCTGCCATAGCCGGCATCGATGCCGCCATAGCCATAGCCGTCCGCACAGGCGGACAATCCAATACCCAGGCCGGCAAGGACGCCGACGAGGCCGAGACGTTTCAGGAACATGAAGGAACCTCCCGTACATGAGGCTCGCGGCGAAAACGCGCCGCCAGTGAGGGTGTAACGAGAGGCGGGGGCTCTCGTTCCGTTTAGGCCGTTCATGGCGCGCCAAGGGATTGAAGCTCTGCTGGCATCATGCGACACCTGCCGCTTCCCTCGGGAGATTTACCGGCATGATTGCGATGCTCGCTGCTTTGCTCGGTGCCACGACCGCGCCCTGCATTCCGGTCGCCGGGGCGGATCGATTATGGAGCGCGACCACGCGCTGGGTCATCGCCGGCGAGCTCCACGGCACCAACGAAACGCCCGACGCCTTCGCCAATCTCGTCTGCCTCGCGGCGGCGACCGGCCGCCCCGTGACGGTCGCGCTGGAATATCCGGCGGATGGGCAGGCCGTGATCGACGCATGGCTGGCATCCGACGGTGATACCGCGGCACCATCGGCGCTGCTCACCCTGCCGATCTGGAGCAAAGAATCCCAAGACGGTCGGAGCAGCGTCGCTTTTCTGCGACTCTGGAACACGCTGCGGGTGATGAAGCAGTCCGGCACGATCACCGGCGTCGTCGCGTCGGATGTGGGGCGTTCGACGCCGCCCGGACAAACCCGCGACGCGGCGATGGCGGCGTCATGGACCGCCATTCCGAAGAACGACCGCGACCTCGTCCTGATCCTCGTCGGCAACGTCCATGCCATGCGCAAGCCCGCGATCTTTGGAGATCGGACGATCATCACCGCCGGGTCGCTGATGCCGCGAAGGCAGACTGTGTCGATCAATGTCATCGGCATCGGCGGAACGGCGTGGACGTGCGAAAGCGACGGATGTCGCGAACATGACAGCGGCCCGCCGCAGCCCGCGGTGGCGGGCATCACGTTCGACAAGAATGCCGAACGATCATGGGACGCGACCTATCATCTGGGCGGCGGTACGACGGCAGCCGCGCCGGCGATTACGCACTGACCGACGTGCGGGTTCGATCGCATGGGAGCGGGCGGGATGCTGCGCCTCACCGGCTCTGACGAAGGCCAGGGCGGAACGGCGTCATGCTGAAGCTCCCCGCCCTTCAAACCGCGGCGGGTGTGGAGATCGCTTCTCTGCCTCCTCGCTGCGGCGGGCCAGGGGGCATGATCCTTCGTCGTCCCTGCGCCAGACGTAAAACTGTCAGTGCCCCGGGAACGCCACCAGCGAAGCGACCGGAACGCCGTCCGCCGCCAATGCGCCCGCGCCGCCCAGATCGGGCAAGTCGATCAAGAATTGCGCCTGCACCACCTCCGCACCGGCCTTGCGGAGCAGGCGGACGGCGGCGCGGGCGGTGCCGCCGGTGGCAATCAGGTCGTCGACCAGCAGGACACGGGCACCCGGCGCGCAGGCGTCGGCGTGCATCGCGATCCGGTCCTCACCATATTCCAGCGCGTAATCCTCCGCAATCGTAGCTCCCGGCAGCTTGCCGTCCTTGCGGATCAGCAGGCATCCCGCCTTCAACGGCACGGCGAGCGCCGCCGCGAACAGGAAGCCGCGTGCCTCAATCCCGGCGACGAGGTCGATCGATCCCGGCGCGGCCGCCGCCATCCGATCGACCGCCGTCGCCAGCCCATGCGCGTCGAGCAGCAGCGTGGTGATGTCGCGGAACTGGATGCCCGGTTTCGGGAAGTTGGGAATGGTGCGGATCAGCGCCTTCAGATCGTCGTTCATCGCCAACTCCTTCGCTGCACGCAAAAGGGGCGGAGCCACCGGCCCCGCCCCCCTGTTCGATCGCGGCCTTAGGCCTGTCCGATCAATGCTTCACGTCGCGCCAGACGTTCTGGTACGCGCCCCATGCCAGGAAGCAGAAGATCGCGATGAAGATCACTGCAGCCAGACCCGCACCGTGGCGCGACTCCAGCTTCGGCTCCGCGGTCCAGGTCAGGAACGCCGAGACGTCTTTCGACATCTGGTCGCGCGTCGCCTTCGTTCCGTCGGTGTAGGTGACCTGACCGTCTGCGGTCAGCGGCGGCGGCATCGCGATGTTGAGGTTCGCGAAATACGGGTTGTAGTGCAGGCCCGGCGGCGTCTTCGCACCCGGGAACTCCTTCACCAGCGCCGCCGGCTGCGGACGGTAACCGTCCGGTCCGACCAGCGAATAGACGTAGTTCGCACCGTCATGACGCGCCTTGGCGATCAGCGACAGGTCTGGCGGCAGCGCGTTGTTGTTGGCGGCGCGGGCAGCGACCTCGTTGGCGAAGGGCGACGGGAAGCGATCCGACGCGACATTCTTGCGCGTCGCGGCTTCACCCGTGTCCGGATTCACCGACGGCTGCTCGATCACCCACTGACCGGCGATCGCCTTTACCTCGGCCTCGGAATAGCCGATCTCGGCGAGATCGCGGAAGGCGACATACTTCAGCGAGTGGCAGGCGGCGCAGACTTCCTTGAAGACTTGGAAGCCGCGCTGGACCTGACGATTGTCGAACTTGCCGAAGAAGCCCGCCGACGACAGCTCCGCATCCTTCGGATGAAGGTGGAAGACGTGCTCGGCCGACTCCGGAGCGGGATCGGTGATCGCGGTAGACACCGTGCCCCAGAGAGCGAGGGCGAGCACGAACGTGAACGCCGCGCCGACCAGCATTGCGATGAAGCGAACCATGATGCGTGTCAGTCCTTATCAGTTCGCCAGCGCGGTCTTGGCCGGGCTCGTACCTGCATGCTTCTCCAGCACCGCCTCGGTGATCGAGTTGGGCAGCGGACGGGGCCGCTCCGACGCGGCGACCAGCGGCAGGATCACGAGGAAGTGCAGGAAGTAATAGGCGCTGCCGATCTGGCCGAGCACCACGTTGCGGGCATTCGCCTCCGCACCGCCGACATAGCCGAGCAGCAGCACGTCGAACAGCAGCACGATCAGGAACGCACGGTACTTCGGGCGATAGTTCGCCGAGCGGACCGGCGAGCTATCCAGCCAGGGCAGGAAGAACAGCAGCAGGATCGACCCGAACATCGCCAGCACGCCCCACAGCTTCGCCGGCAGGATGAAGTCCGCGGTGAAGCTCTTCAGGATCGCGTAGAACGGCAGGAAGTACCATTCGGGCACGATGTGCGCGGGCGTCGAGAGCGGGTTCGCCTCGATGTAGTTGTCGGGGTGACCCAGCAGGTTCGGGCTGAAGAAGATCAGCAGCGCGAAGATCAGCATGAACACGCCCAGCCCGACCGCGTCCTTCGCGGTGTAATAGGGGTGGAACGGAACGGTGTCCTGCTCGCCCTTCACGTCGACGCCGGTCGGGTTGTTCGAACCCGGAATGTGCAGCGCCCAGATGTGCAGGATGATGACGCCCGCGGTCACGAACGGCAGCAGATAGTGGAGCGAGAAGAAGCGGTTCAGCGCGGCGTTGTCCGGCGCATAGCCGCCCAGCAGCCAGATGCGGATCGTCTCGCCGACCAGCGGAATAGCCGAGAAGAAGCCGGTGATGACCTGCGCGCCCCAGAACGACATCTGACCCCAGGGAAGAACGTAGCCCATGAACGCCGTTGCCATCATCAGCAGGAAGATGGTCACGCCGAGCAGCCACACCATCTCTCGCGGCGCCTTGTACGACCCGTAATAGAGGCCGCGGGCGATATGGATGTAGACGACCAGCAGGAACATCGACGCGCCGTTGGCGTGCGCATAGCGCAGGAACCAGCCTGCGTTGACATCACGCATGATGCCCTCGACCGACCCGAAGGCGACGCCGGCATTGGCGGCATAGTGCATCGCCAGCACGATGCCGGTGATGATCTGGATGCCGAGCGCCGCGCCCGCGAGCACGCCGAAGTTCCAGAAATAGTTGAGGTTGCGCGGCACCGGATAGCCCGCGCCGACCGCGTTGTAGACCAGACGCGGAACGGGAAGCTTCTCGTCGAGCCACCGCATCAGCGGCTGCTTCGGCTCGTACTGCTTGGCCCAGGGAAAGCTCATATCGGCGACCTCAACCCACCGTCACGACGGTGTCGGAATTGAAATTGTACGGCGGCACTTCGAGGTTGCGCGGCGCAGGTCCCTGACGGATGCGCGCGGCGGTGTCGTAGGCCGAACCGTGGCACGGGCAGAAATAGCCGCCAAACGGCCCCTTGTTCTCGCCCTCGCCCGCGCCCAGCGGCACGCAGCCGAGATGGGTGCAGACGCCCAGCGTGATCAGCCAGTTCTCCTTGCCGGGCTTGGTCCGCTCGGCCAGGGTCTGCGGATCGCGCAGGCTGTTCACGGGGACCTTGTTCGCCTCGGCGATCTCTGCCGGCGTCAGGTTGCGCACGAACAACGGTTGCTTGCGGAACGACGACTTCACTGCCTGACCGGGCTCGATCTTGGAGATGTCGATCTCCGTCGTCGACTGCGCGAGCACATCGGCGGAGGGGTTCATCTGGTTGACCAGCGGCAGGACGATCGCGACCGCACCGACGCCCGCGAACGAGACGGCGGCGATGTTGATGAAGTCGCGACGACGCGGATCAGGAACCTCCTCGTGCAGAAGCGTGGGGTCTTCGCCCGGAGGAAGCCTATCGTCGACAGTCGCCATTCACCTGAACCCTTGCTCAGAACCCGTATATTTCACGGAAAACCGCGCCATCCGGCTGCGTATCGCCCGCCGGGCCCCATACCGTCCCCACGGCGAGCCCGCCGCCCTGTTAGCCGCCGTAACACGGATTTGCCAACAGCATTTTGCCCGGCGAGCCGCGTGGGTTATCGCCGCGGGATGCGCCTCGCCCTCCACGAACCCGACATTGCGGGCAATGTCGGCACCCTGATCCGCACCGCCGCCTGCTTCGGCGTCGGCATCGACCTGATCGAACCGATGGGCTTTCCCTGGGGCGACCGCGCGCTCGCCCGCGCCGGGATGGACTATGCCCGTACCGCCGATGTGGCGCGACATGCCGATTGGACGGCGTTCGAGCGACAGGTCGCGGGACGGATCGTGCTGCTGACGACGAGGGGCGCGGTCCCGCTGCCCGACACGAGCTTCCGCACGGACGACGTGCTGCTGTTGGGATCGGAAGGCGCCGGCGTGCCGGAGGCCGTCCACGACCGTGCCGACCTGCGTGTCGCGATCCCCATGCGACCGGGCTTCCGATCGCTCAACGTTGCGGTAGCAGGCGGAATCGTGCTCGCCGAGGCGTTACGCCAGACGGGTTGGACAATTTGACCGCTCCCGTACTCGCACGGGATTTGCTAGCGGCCGCGCCATGCTGACGCTCGACGCCGAACAACAGACCGCCCGCGACTGGTTCGAATCGCTCCGCACCCGCATCTGCACGGCGTTCGAGGCGATCGAGCGCGAGGCAGGTTCGGACGCCGCGTTCGACTATTTCACGTGGGACCGGGTCGACCCGTCGGGCGAGCCCGGCGGCGGCGGCGTGCGCGGCGTGATGAAGGGGCGCGTCTTCGAAAAGGTCGGCGTCAACGTCTCGACTGTCGGCGGCACGCTGGAAGGGGATTTCGCCCGCTCGATCAACGGCGCGGCGGAGGATCCGCGCTTCTTCGCCACCGGCATCAGCCTCGTGGCGCACATGGCGAACCCGCGCGTGCCGGCGGTGCACATGAACTGCCGGTTCCTGGCAACGACGAAGCGGTGGTTCGGCGGCGGCGCCGACCTCAACCCGCCCTTGCCCGTCGTGGAGGACACCGAGGATTTCCACGCCACGCTGAAGGCGGCATGCGACGCGCACGACGCGGATTACTATCCGCGCTTCAAGCAATGGGCGGACGAGTATTTCTGGTTGCCGCATCGAAAGGTCCACCGCGGCGTCGGCGGGATATTCTTCGACCATCTGGAACACGGGTTCGATCGTGATTTCGCCTTCGTCCGCAACGTGGGAGAGGCATTCCTCGCCACCTACCCGCGCATCGTCCGCCGCCGCATGCACGACACCTTCACGGATGCCGATGTCGCAGCGATGCGTGCGTGGCGGGGGCGCTATGCCGAGTTCAACCTCGTCTACGATCGCGGGACGCTGTTCGGGCTGAAAACCGGCGGCAACATCGATGCGATCCTGATGAGCTTGCCCCCCCTCGCGACCTGGGAGTGATCGAGTGGGTCTGACCGCCGTCCCGGACGATCACGTCGCGACGATCGTCACGACGCTCGAAATGACCCGCCGCCCTCCCCTGCGCCCGCTTCCCGTCTCTCCCTTTCGGCTGATAAACTGGCCGTCGCCCGCCCCCGAGCGTTACCGGGCGCTGTTCCGCCGCGTCGGCTCGCCTTGGCTATGGTTTTCGCGGTTGGTCATGGACGACCGGGCACTGACCGCGATCATCCACGATCCGGGCATCACGGTATTTGCCGTGGTCGACCGTGCCGGCGTGGAGATCGGCATGCTGGAACTGGATCACCGTACCACCGGTGCGTGCGAGCTCGGCTATGTCGGGTTGGTCCCCGAACTCGCCGGCAAGGGTCACGGCGACTGGCTGATGGCGGAGGCGCTGATGCGCGCATGGCGGCCGAATGTGTCACGCGTCTGGGTGCATACCTGCACGCTGGACCACCCGGCCGCGCTGGGCTTCTACCGGCGGCATGGCTTCATCGCGATCAAACGCACGACCGAGACGTTCCCGGACCCCCGCGTCAGCGGGATCCTGCCACGCGACGCCGCGCCTCAGGTTCCGTTGCTGGGCTGACGGCTACGCCGCGTCCTGCCCCTCGCGCGCGGCGACGTAGAGCTGCGCGGTGAACGCCGCGGCAACGACGCTGAACGCCGTCGTGACGATCGATGCGACCAGACTGGCGAGGAACGCGACCGTCGCGATCGAGCCTGCACCCAACAGCAGCCGCAGCATCAGTCCGATCACCACCTGGACGGCGCCGGCGCAGACAAGCAGAAGGATCACGAACAACAACATCACGCCGATGATCCGCCACGTCGCGCCGCGGGTCAGCCGTACCGACCGCATGATCGCGCCCAGCCCCAGACGCTCCCGCAGGATCACCGCGTTCAGCAGCAGCAGGCGCGCGCCAAGCCAGAAGGCCGCAGCGAAGAACAGCAGGAAATAGATCGTCAGGAAGCTGCGCAGCCCCGCGGGGATCGAGGTCGGGTCGATGGCACCGGTCGAATAGTCCACGCCGCTCTGCGCCAGGGCGATGACCGCCGGGATGAACAACAGGGCAAACGCCAGCCCGAGCAGGATCACCACGCCCAGCGCCACGCCGAGGCGGGACAGCGCGAGCCGGCTCGCCTCCGCCCGGTCGGTCGCGGGATCGGTCGCGACCGCCAGCATCGCCAGCTGCGCCCACACGGTCGCGACCAGCGCCAGCAGGCCGATCAGCGCGTACAGGCCGGACGAGGTCGGTGCCACCAGCCCGATCAGGTCGCGCAGGACCGAGGGCAGCAGGATGCCGATGCCCGCGATCGACGCCAGGATGCTCGCCCGCCCTCGCAGGACCTCGACCGTGCGATCCCAGACATTGCCCATGCTGACCATGCCGCCCGTAACTCCATTTCCCGTGTTCCGACCCGCATAGCGAAGCACGCACGCACCCGCCAGCTTGCAAGGGCCAGCGCTCCGCGCCAGATGCGACCGCGATGTCCAGCGATCTTCCCGCGCCCGAGTGGCGGCACAGTACCGGCCTGATCCCCTATTCCGACGCGCTGGCGGAGATGGAGGCTCGCGCCGCTGCCGTCGTCGCCGGTACGGCAAACGAACTGGTGTGGCTGCTGGAACACGCGCCGGTGTACACAGCAGGTACCAGCGCGGTGGCGGGCGACCTGATCGATGCGCGTTTCCCTGTCGTGCCGACCGGACGCGGCGGCAAATACACCTATCATGGCCCCGGCCAGCGCGTCGGCTATCTGGTGCTCGACCTCAACAAGCGGGGCCGCGACGTGCGATGCTTCGTGCATGCCTTGGAGGGATGGGTGATCGCCGCGCTGAAGCAGGTCGGTGTCGATGCGTTTCGCGCGGACGGGCGCGTCGGCATTTGGACGATCGACCGCGAGGGGCGGGAGGCGAAGATCGGCGCGATCGGCGTGCGGGTGAAGCGTTGGGTCACGCTGCACGGCTTTTCGGTCAACGTTTCACCCGATCTCAGCCACTTCGGCGGAATCGTGCCGTGCGGACTGCCGGAGTACCCGGTCACCAGTCTGGCTGCGCTGGGTCGCGCTATCCCCTTGGAAACCTTTGACGCCGCCCTGGCGTTGACCGCGTCAGGGTTTCTCGAAACTCTTTCTTGTGCCGCGGAAATCGTGGCTTGAGGGCGCAGTGATATCCAGTTAATGTCTACGTCGATTTGGGTGTTAACGGCAACAGGCCAAACCAAATCCTCTATCTAGGGAGCTTCCAAAATGCGTGCAATCCTCTCCAAGGTCCTGACCGGCTCGATGATCGCCGGCGCCGCGCTCGCGGTCGCCGCTTGCGGTCCGAAGACCGAGACCACCGACAACACGATGGTCACCGACATGAACGCCACCGAGGGCATGGACACCATGACCGACAACATGACCGCCGTCGACGGCGCGTCGAACGGTGGCATGATGGCCAACGACACGATGATGGCGAACGACACGATGATGTCGAACGACACCGCGATGTCGAACAACATGATGTAAATTCCCGTCTGGGATTACATGATGCGAGAAGGGCCGTCCGGGCGACCGGGCGGCCCTTTTCATGTCAGCAAGCCCCGCCGCGCTCTGGAACTGCAATCGTTCCGCTTGCGACCGGCGGTTCGTCGCGCACCTGACTCGTTCGGTCGATCGTTATCGTTAATTCCGGATGCGCGATCCGCGCGAATGCGGTAGATTCGGACGTATATTGCTTCTGTGGGAGCCTTCGGGGTGACGAATATGATGGGGGCGGTTCGGATCGCGGCTTTTGCGATCGCGGCGACGAGTGGGCTGGTAGCGGCACCGGCATCCGCGCAGTTCTTCCTGCGCAGTTTTCAATATGCCGGCGATGCCGTGCGCGGCGACGAGCCGGGCATGATGCAGCCGCTGCCGGGCGCGACGGCGGACGAGACGCAGGCGGCGCTGGTCTGGACGATGCGGTCTGCGCTGAATGTAGCCGCGTTGCAGTGCCAGTTCGAGCCGACGCTGCTGACAGTGGGGAATTACAACGCCATCCTGACCGATCACAAGGAAGAGCTGGCAAGATCCTGGACGACGCTGACGAAGTATTTCCAGCGCACCAACAAGGTGCCTCGCGCTGCGCAGGGTGCGCTCGACCAGTTCGGAACCCGTACCTATTCCAGCTTTGCGACCGTCGCATCGCAATACGGTTTCTGCCGCACTGCCAATTCGATAGGACGGGATGCGCTGTTCAGCCCGCGCGGTGGCCTGTCGTCGCTGGCGCAGACGCGGATGAAGGAATTGCGCAACAGCCTGACGCCCTATGGCGAGCAGCATTTCCCACGTTCGATCGGTTTCGACCGCGCGACGACCCCGCGCCTCGACGCGCTGTGCTGGGACAAGAAGGCACGCTGGCAGGACAAGAAGTGCGGCCCGCTGACGTGGCCCATGGCGGCGACCACGATCGCGGCGGCGCCCGCGCCGCTGGTGGCGCAGCCCGCACCGGTGGTGTCTGCCTCGCGCTGACGGTCACTTCCTCGCGGACGGAATGGGGGCGAGATTGCTGGCGGTTCGCGTGCAAGAAGCCCCCTCCCAATCTCTCCTCCGCAGAGATCGTTGCACGACCTTTTCTGCCACCCCGGTAAAGGTCGGGGTCCGGTAGGGATGACGCTGGTCATCGACCGAGAACGCTGCCCAACTGTACTCTGACCTTCACCGGAGAGGGCTCGGTGACACAGGCAGCGGCGCGATTTCGGACCGATGCTCGGCATCCAATTGCTCCCGCGAAAGCGGGAGCCTAGTACTGTGTCCCCGCCTTCGCGGGACACATAACCGCCGCCCTAGCGGAGCCCCAGATACTTGTGGGTCTGGAGCGACAGCCGCCAGCGGGGGCGTGCCATTGCCAGCGCCACGCACGCATCGCGGTTGGCGTCCGCCTGAGGGTCGTCGAGCGGCTGCACCAGATGATGCTCGAATCCCCAATCCTCCAGCGCAAGCGGATCGATCCCCGCCTGTGGCCAGACCAGCTTCAGCTCGTCGCCGGATCGTTGCACGACATCGCTGCCCGCCTTGGGACTGATGCAGATCCAGTCGATGCCGGGATGCACGGGCAAGGTGCCGTTGCTCTCGACCGCGATTCGGAAACCTCTGGCGTGCAGCGCCTCGACAATCGCATCGTCGATCTGGAGCATCGGTTCGCCGCCGGTCAGGACCACGAAACGTCGCTCGAGGTGCTCGCCCCAATGATCCGCGACCGCCGCGGCCAGCGCATCGGCATCGACGAACTTGCCGCCGCCGAGTCCATCCGTTCCGACAAAATCGGTGTCGCAAAACCGGCAAACCGCGGTTGCGCGATCCTGCTCGCGGCCCGACCACAGGTTACAGCCCGCGAACCGCACGAACACCGCCCGCGCGCCCGCGTTGACGCCCTCCCCCTGCAGCGTCAGGAACATCTCCTTGACCGCATAGGTCATGCGTAGCGGGTCGGATCGACGACGCCCGCCTGCTCGAACCCCTTCGATCGCAGGCGGCAACTGTCGCAGAGGCCGCAATGCAGGTCCTCTCCGTCAGCACCTTTGACCGGATCGTAGCAGGACCAGCTCACGCCCATGTCGAGACCGAGGCGTACGCCCTCGCGGACGATGTCGGCCTTGCTCATGTGCTGGAGCGGGGCCTGGATGCGGAACCGTTCGCCCTCGACGCCGGCTTTGGTGGCGAGTTCGGCCAGCCCTTCGAAGGCGCGGATGAATTCGGGGCGGCAGTCCGGATAGCCGGAGTAATCGAGCGCGTTGACGCCGATATAGAGGTCGCGGGCGCCCGCGGCCTCCGCCCAGCCGAGTGACAGGCTGAGGAAGATGGTATTGCGGGCGGGGACGTAGGTAACCGGGATGCCCGGTTCGACGCCGCCCTTTGGCACGGCGATGTCGGCGGTCAGCGCGGAGCCGCCGAACGCGGACAGGTCGAGCGGCAGGACGACATGGCGCTCGGCACCCAGCATCGTCGCGACGCGCGCCGCAGCAGCAAGTTCGACGCGGTGGCGCTGGTTGTAGTCGACCGACAGGGCGAGGAGGCGGTGGCCATCCTCCCGAGCGCGGGCGGCGGCGACCAGCGAATCGAGGCCGCCGGACACCAGGGCCACGGCGAGCGACCCCGTCGCCGCAGGGGAAGACGTGAGATTCGAGACTGTCATGATCCGCGGGCGGCTACTCCGCTCTTCCCCAAAAAGAAAGGGCCGCGACGTCCGCGGCCCTTGGAGGTGTATGGGCCGAGCCCATCGAGGGAGAAAACCATGCTGCAATCAAGAAGCACATCCGCTTCATAACGGCAGTAACGTTACGATATGGTTAACGAACCGGAGCAAGATCGGTGGCATTTACCGGAAAGGTCGTCGCGCAGAAGGCACAGTCGACGGCAATGACGCCTTTGTCATCGGCCATCTCCTGCCGATCCTCGACGGAAAATTTCGCCAGCACGCCCAGAATATGCTCCGGCGTGCAGCGACAGCCGCGCGAAAGCTCTTGCCCGGCAAGGACGCGGATCTCGCTTTCTTCGTTGAACAATCGCCAGATCAGTGTCTCCAGCGGCAGGGCCGGATCGGCGAGTTCGTCGACACCCATCGTCGCGCCCAGCGCGGCGACATGCTCCCATTCCGGATGGTCGAGCTTGGTGTGCAGGCGCTCGCGACCCTCCTCTCCCTCCGGCAGATGCTGGAGGAGCAGACCACCGGACACCAGTGAACCGTCCGGCCGGCGCGCCATGCCGAACCGCACCAGCGTCGGAATCTGTTCGGATTGCACGAAATAGCTTTGCGCGGCGGCGGCCAGCGTCTCGCCGTCAAGCGGGACGATGCCCTGATAGCGCTCGCCGGTGGTCGCCATGTCGAACGTGATCGCGAGGTATCCCTTGCCGAACAATGCGAACAGCGTCGGCTGCTCCGGCGCCTCGGCGAGACGATCGGCATCGTACTGGATGTACCCGCGCAATTCGCCGGCACGATAGTCGCACACCAGCAACTGCACGACGCCGGTCTCCGACCGCGTCTGCATCGTTAACTGAGCGTCCTCGTCCTTCAACGTCGCCCCCATCAACGCACACAGGGTCAGCGCCTCCGCCAGCAAGGCCTCGATCGCGGGCGGATAAGCGTGCGCCGCCAATATGGTGTTGAGCGTCGGGCCGAGCCGCACGATCCGGCCGCGGGCGTGCCGCTCCGGGATCGCGAAACCGAGCGAGCGGTCGAGAGTATCGGTCATGTCGTGCATGCGGCCCGATGTGGGGAGGCGGCGGCAGCGATCAACCGATCTGACCGAAGCACCAGCGCAACACCGACTTCTGCGCATGCAGCCGGTTCTCCGCCTCCTGCCAGATCAGCGACTGCGGACCGTCGATCACCTCCGTCGTGACTTCCTCGCCACGGTGCGCGGGCAGGCAGTGGAGGAACGCCGCACCGGGCTTCGCAGCGGCCATCAGCGCGGCATCGACCTGATATGGATCGAGTGCCGCCAGCTTCTCCTTGGCATGAAGCTGCCCCATCGAAATCCACGTGTCGGTGACGACGATGTCGGCGTCCGCCACCGCCTCGTACGGGTCGGTGACGACGCGGGCGCGGCCGGAGGCGGCGGCGATCGCCTGCTCCGCAGGGGCGAAGCCCGGGGGGCAGGCCGCAACGACGTCGAACTGCATCAGCGACGCCGCCTCGACGATCGAGGCCAGCACATTGTTGCCGTCGCCGAGCCACGCGACCTTGAGGCCGGGCAGCGCCCGGCCGGTTTCGAGGATGGTCAGCAGGTCGGCCATGATCTGGCACGGGTGCGACGCGTCGGTCAGGCCGTTGATGACGGGGACGGAGGCGTGCGCCGCCATCTCCTCGATCTTCGCATGATCGTCGGTGCGGATCATGATCGCGTCGGCATAGCCCGACAGGATGCGCGCAGTATCGGCGATGCTCTCCCCGCGACCGAGCTGCATCGAGCCGGCATCCATGACGATCGAGGTGCCGCCGAGCTGACGGATCGCCATGTCGAACGACACGCGGGTGCGGGTGGAGTTCTTCTCGAACACCATCGCCAGCACGCGGCCGGCGAGCGGCGCGTCGGTATCGACCATACCCTTGGGCCAGCTGGCGCGGGCGGCCTTGCGATCCAGCGCGTCGGCCAGCATCGCCGCGACGCCGTCGGCGCCCGCATCGGTCAAGTTCAGGAAATGCGGCATTATCTAGTCCTCCCCTGCAGGGGGAGGTGGCGCGCGAAGCGCGACGGAGGGGTGAAACCCTCCGTTACGACGCGAGACACCCCTCCGTCAGGCTGCGCCTGCCACCTCCCCTTCCAGGGGAGGAGCGTTTCAATCATCGCTGACGGGGACATACACCCGCGCCGCATCCGACAGTTTCTGCGTGAATTCCGCGACATGGCTGTCGTCGATCACCAGCGGCGGCAGGACGCGGACGACGTTGTCGCCCGCCGCCACGGTCAGCAGCCCGTGATGATCGCGGCAATGCGCGACGAAGCGGCGGCTGTCGCTCTTCAGCTTCAGCCCGAGCATCAGCCCGCGCCCGCGCACCTCCTGAAACAGGTGATCGTGATTGGGGATCATCTGTTCGAGCGAGGCGCGCAGCCGCTCGCCCATCTGCGTGACGTGGTCGAGGAAGCCTTCGCCATGGATCACGTCCAGCACCGCCTCGCCCGCCGCCATCGCCAGCGGGTTGCCGCCATAGGTCGAGCCGTGCGTTCCCGCGACCATGCCTCGCGCCGCCTCTTCGGTCGCGAGGCAAGCGCCGAGCGGGAAGCCGCCGCCGATACCCTTCGCCACCGCCATGATGTCGGGCGTGATGCCGTAGAGTTCGTGCGCGAAGAACTTGCCGGTGCGCCCGTAGCCGCACTGGACCTCGTCCAGCACCAGCAGCAGGCCGTGCTCGTCGCAGGCCGCGCGCAAGCCGCGCAGGAACTCCTCGCTGCCCGCCATCAGGCCGCCTTCGCCCTGGATCGGCTCGACGAGGAAGCCGGCGGTGTTGTCATCGACCAACGCCAGCGCGGCGGCGAGATCGTTGAAGGGCGCGTATTGGAAGCCGGGCAGCAGCGGCTCGAAGCCGTCGCGCATCTTCGCCTGATTGGTGGCGGAGATCGTCCCCAGCGTGCGGCCGTGGAACGCGTTGTTGAAGGTGATGAGGGTATGACGCTCCGGATTGCCGCCCGCGAAATGATAGCGGCGCGCGGTCTTGATCGCGCACTCGACCGCTTCGGCACCCGAATTGGTGAAGAACACCGTGTCGGCGAAGGTCGTGTCGACCAGCCGCTGCGCCAGATGCTCCCCCTGCGGGCTGCCATAGAGGTTCGACACGTGCATCAGCGTCGCCGCCTGATCGGCGATCGCCTTGACCAGATGAGGATGGCCGTGGCCGAGCGCGTTGACCGCGATGCCGCTGGCGAAATCCAGATACTGCTGGCCGTCCTCGCCGTACAGGTAAACGCCCTCGCCTCGGACCGGACGCACCCCGCACCGCGGATAGACGGGCATCAGGGGGGTGATGGTCACGACGACGACTCCTTCAAACAGCAAAGGGCGGCCCCGAACCGGACCGCCCGACATAGACGATACCGGGGGCGGTAGTAGGGCGTCAACACCGGGTATCGCCCGGCGAAACCAGTGGAACTGGCGAATGGTCGCAAAGGTCACGGGAGAACGCGTTAAGCCGGGACCATTCCATAGTGGGTGGAACAACAGACCCGGAAGGGCTGCCAGATGCGACCCGTCTACAACGTAGGCGATATAAATCACGCACCGTGTGCAGAACACCGCAGGCGGCGAATTTCACTGGCAGCTATCGTCTTTCACCCGTAACACCGCGCCGAGTAATTCGGGGAGCCGTTCGGTGTTGAAAACGATGCTGGCGCTGGTCGCCTTGGTCGCCGCGGCTTCGGCCCCTGCTCAGACCACCGATGCCGGCGGGGCCTGCGCGCGACTGGCTGCGCAGACGGGGCTGAAACAGCAGAGCGATGGCAGTTGGCGCGCGAACATGCTGGGCGGCGTGGGAGCGGCCCTGTTCGGCGGTACGACCGGCGCGACGTTTCAGGTGCAGCCGATCGAGGGATCGACGGCGGAGCAAGCGCTGGAGAAGGCGTGTCAGCAGGAGGAAGCGGCCATCGCCTGCCGCGTGTCCGGTCCTGCGAGGATCATCGTGGGCACCAAGCGCGGCAACGCATCCGTCGACCTCGCCAGCGGCGAAACCGCCGAGGTCGGCATGAAGGGACGCTATCTGACCTGCCGTCCCGGCAAGTGAAGCAGGTCGCCCCTACCTGAAGGTCCGCCGGTGCTTACGGGACTGGCACCGTTGTCTGACGGGTCGCTCTCGTCGTGGGGCGCCTAAATCGCCAGCGCCAAAGGCCCGTATCCGAAGCTTCAGGCGAGTGCTGGCGCGCTACGGCGGCGGCGGGTCGCGCCGCCGACGAGGCCGACGCCGACGATCATCATCGCCCAGGTCGTGGGTTCAGGGACGACAGCGATCGCGTCGAGCATCTCGGTGGCGAAGAAGGGCTTGAGATCGCCGCTGGCGTCAGGCGCGAAGAAGAGGGCCTTGCCGCCCGACACCGAGGTCGCGGCGCCGTAGCGGAACCGGGTGACGCCAGCGGTCAACGGGTCGGCGGCGATCTGCGCGCCGGTGGCGTCGAACGTTCCGCAGCAGCCGATCGTATCGTCGACCAGACGGATCGAGGAACCGATGCCGGCGAGCAACCCGTTGGCGATCGCGTTCGCTTGCGATCCTTCGGTGAAGGCGGGAGCGGGTAAGGTGCTGTTGATAATCGACGCCTCGCCGACCAGCAACAGGCTGCCGCCGCTGCGCACATAGCGCTCGATCGCCATCATCTCGTCGCCGGCGAAGGCGTCATTGCGGAACTGGAGCACCAGCAGGCCCGTGCCGGCGAGGATGTCCGTAGTGATGTCGCCCGCCGTCTGAACGACGTCGACGCCGGCCGTTGCGCGGTAGAAATTTGCGAGATTGGCGTTGACGAAGCTGGGGAAACCCGGAGGCGAAAAGCTGCGCTCCGAAATCACCACGCGCGTCGCCGCGCCGCGCACATTGTCGTAGAAGGCGCGGTTACCCGTGTTGCCCGCATCGAAGGCGTTCAGCGAAAAGGTCGGCGTGGTATCGCCACCCACCACCAGCGTTCCGGCATCGGCCGCCCCGGACAGAAGGGTCGTGGCAAAGGCGAGCGCCGCAAACATCTTACGCATCAGAATCATCCCCCGTTTGGGCGGACGCTAAGACGAGTCCCGAACAAGTGTCAATTTGGGGTTAACGTCCCGATGCGGGACATAGAGCATGGCGCGTGCGCCGGCGCTTGCGCTAGGGACGCGCGCCGGTTTCATTGCGGAGAATGCAGTCATGACCTCTTCCCCCTGGGCTCACCACCGTAGCAGCGGCGTTGCCGACGATGTCGAATTCGAGATCAAGGGACAGGAGTTGCAGTTCGTCGAGATCGAACTCGATCCGGGTGAAAGCGCGGTCGCGGAAGCCGGTGCGATGGTCTGGAAGGACGCGTCGGTCGACATGACGACGGTGTTCGGCGACGGGTCGGGCGATAGCGGCGGCGGGTTCATGGGCAAGCTGCTCGGCGCGGGCAAGCGGCTGGTGACGGGGGAGAGCCTGTTCACGACCGTCTTTACGCATCAAGGCCGCGGCAAGGCGCGGGTCGCGTTCGCCTCCCCCACCCCCGGCTCGATCCTGCCGCTGAACCTTGCCGATCTGGGCGGGACGCTGATCTGCCAGAAGGACGCGTTTCTGGCGGCGGCGAAGGGCGTGTCGATCGGCGTCCAGTTTCAGCGGCGGGTGATGACCGGCCTGTTCGGCGGCGAAGGCTTCATCATGCAGCGGCTGGACGGTGACGGCTGGGTGTTCGTGCAGATGGGCGGCACCGTGGTGGAGCGCGAGCTGCGCAGCGGCGAGGAACTGCACGTCGATACGGGGTGCCTGGCGGCCTATACGCCGTCGGTCGATTTCGATCTGGTGACGGTCGGCGGCATCCGGACGATGTTCTCCGGTGGCGAGGGCGTCTTCTTCGCGCGGCTGCGGGGGCCGGGTAAGGTGTGGATCCAGTCGCTGCCCTTCTCTCGCCTCGCCGGCCGGATGCTGGCGGCGGCGGGTAGCCGCGGCGGGCAGAATCGCGGCGAGGGTTCGGCGCTGGGATCGCTGGGGGACTGGATCGGCGGAAACGACTGATGATGTCGCAGCGTGGCGGGGCGTTCTATAACTCGGGAATGCCTCGCCTGCTCGTCATCGTGCTGGCGGCGCTGCTGACGCGGGCGCTGACGCTGGGCAACCCGATCCTGTATTCGGACGAGGAATTTTATTTCGCCGCCGCGCGCGCGATCGGGAACGGGGCGGTCCCGTTCGTCGACATCTGGGATCGCAAGCCGGTCGGGCTGTTCGCGCTATACCTGCTACCCGCCGCACTGGCGTGGCCGTGGGGTATCTGGCTATACCAGGCTATGGCGCTGGCGAGCGCGGCGGCGACGGCGTGGCTGATCGCACGACTGGCCGACCGAGCCGGCTGGGTCCGGGGCGGGACGGCGGCAGGGGTCGCATATCTCGCATGGCTGACCGTCGCAGGCGGTCAGGGCGGGCAGTCGCCGGTCTTCTACAACCTGTTCGTCGCGGCGGCGGCATGGTTCGCGACACGACCGGAGGCGCGGGCGCGCGACGCGACCGCGGCGATGCTGCTGGTCGGCATCGCGATCCAGATCAAATACACCGCCGGCGTCGAGGGCGTGTGGATCGGCCTGTGGCTGATGCACCGCTGCCAGTGCGAGCGGGGCGCGTGGTCGGCCGTCGCACGCGGCGCGCTGCTGGTCGGGATCGCGCTGATCCCGACGCTGGCGGTGGCGCTGTATTATGTCGCGATCGGAAGTTGGCCGGCGTTCTTCTACGCCAATGTCCTGTCGATCCTGGGGCGGCGGCCGGATGCATTCGGGGAGCTGGCGGGCAATCTGGCGATCTGCGCCGCGATCCTCGGGCCGTTGCTGGCGATGGCGGTGCTGCGGGGGCCGGTGGAGGGCGGCGATGTCCTCGTCCGCCGGTTCCTCAAGGGCTGGCTGACCGCCGCGCTGATCGCGTTCGGGCTCGTGGCGCCGTGGTTCGACCATTATACGCTCCCGGTCATGGTGCCCGCGGCGGCGCTGGCGGCGGGTTTCCTGGCGCGGCCGGACTGGCGGCGCAGAGGATACGGACTCGTCGCGCTGGTGATCGTGATCGGGCAGGTGTCGCTGGTCGTCGACCGAGTCCGACGCGGGACGCCAGCGCAGTTCGCCGCGCTGGTGCGCGCGGTGGGGGGCGGGCCGGGCTGCCTCTACGTCTATTCCTCCACGGCGATGCTGTATCCGGCGACCGGCCGCTGCTCGCTGTCGCGCTACGTCTTTCCCAGCCATCTGACGCGACTGCGGGAACAGGGCGCGATCGGCGTCGATCAGGCGACGGAGCTGCGCCGCGTTCTGGCGGCGGGGCCGGCCGTCGTGGTCGTCGGGCCGCCGTACAGGGGGGAGCGGGCGGACGTCCGGGCGCTGGCGCTGGCACTGATCGCGCGCGAATACCGGCTCACGACGCGGGTGACGCTGGGGCGAAAAATGGTGGCGGTGTATGCGCGGCGCGCGCCTGGATCTGGAGGGGCGGTGGCGCGCTTCGACTGAGGGCCGCGGGGTCATCCTCACCATTCCCAACGGCTAAGCCGGCCGCACCCTTCCCTCTCCCAAGAGGGAGATAGCGTTTTCAAGCGTCGAGCGATTCCTCGTCCAGCCGGGCCGCATTCTCCTGGATAAAGGCGAAACGGTGGGCGGGATTGGTGCCCATCAGGCGGTCGACGAGGTCCTTCACCCCTGCCCGCTCCTCATATTCCTGCGGCAGGGTAATGCGGATCATGCTGCGCGTCTTCGGGTCCATCGTCGTTTCGCGGAGCTGGCCGGGGTTCATCTCTCCCAACCCCTTGAAGCGGCCGACATCGACCTTCTTGCCCTTGAACGCGGTCCGTTCCAGCTCGGCGCGGTGTGCGTCGTCGCGGGCGTACAGCGACTTCGTGCCCGCGGTCAGCCGGTACAAAGGCGGCTGCGCCAGATACAGGTGCCCGCGCCGGACAATGTCGGGCATTTCCTGAAAAAAGAACGTCATCAGCAGCGTCGCGATGTGTGCGCCGTCGACATCGGCGTCGGTCATGATGACGACGCGTTCGTAGCGGAGCAGGTCGGCGTTGCAGTCCTTGCGCGTACCGCAGCCGAGCGCGAGAGCGAGGTCGGCGATTTCCTGATTGGCCATGATCTTGGCCATCGTCGCGGATGCGACGTTCAGAATTTTACCGCGAATCGGCAGGATCGCTTGCGTCTTTCGGTCGCGCGCCTGCTTCGCCGAACCACCCGCCGAATCGCCTTCGACGATGAACAACTCGGTCCCGGCGGGATCGTCCGCCGAACAGTCGGTCAGCTTGCCGGGCAGGCGCAGCTTGCGCGCGGACGTGGCGGTCTTGCGCTTGACCTCGCGCTCCGCCTTGCGGCGTAGCCGTTCGTCCATCCGGTCGAGGACGTAGCCGAGCAGCGCCTTGCCCCGCTCCATATTGTGGCCGAGCCAATGGTCGAAATGGTCGCGGACGGCGCGCTCGACTAGGCCGGCGGCCTCCGGGCTGGTCAGCCGATCCTTGGTCTGGCTTTGAAACTGCGGTTCGCGGATGAAGACGGACAGCATCAGCTCGCTGCCGACCATCACGTCGTCGGCGGTCAGGTCCTTGGCCTTCTTGTTGCTCACCAACTCGGCGAAGTGGCGCAAGGACCGCACCAGCGCCTGCCGCAGCCCCTGTTCGTGGGTGCCGCCGTCGGGAGTCGGGATGGTGTTGCAATACCAGCTATAACTGCCGTCCGACCAAAGCGGCCACGCTACCGCCCATTCGACGCGGCCCTGATCGCCCGGAAAATCCTGTCGCCCGGCGAAGAAGTCGGTCGTCGCACATTCGCGCGTACCGATCTGTTCGCGCAGGTGATCGCCGAGGCCGCCGGGGAACTGGAACACCGCTTCTGCCGGGGTGTCGCCATCGATCAGTTCGGGCGCGCATTTCCAGCGGATCTCGACGCCGGCGAACAGATACGCCTTGGAGCGCGCGAGCTTGTATAGCCGCTGCGGCTTGAAGTTCAGTTCCGGCCCGAAAATCTCCGTGTCCGGCGTGAAGGTCACCGAGGTGCCGCGCCGGTTGGGTGTAGCGCCGACGGTTTCCAGCGGACCGAGCGTCACGCCCTTGCTGAAGCGCTGGCGGTAGAGAACGCGTTCGCGGGCGACTTCCACCACCGTATCGCTGGACAGCGCATTGACCACGGACACGCCGACACCGTGGAGACCGCCACTGGTGGCATAGGCTTTCCCGGCGAACTTGCCGCCGGAATGAAGTGTCGAGAGGATCACCTCCAGCGCCGATTTGTCGGGAAACTTGGGATGCGGATCAACCGGGATGCCGCGGCCGTTGTCGACCACGGTCAGGCGGTTGCCCGGTTCCAGCGTGACCTCGATACGGGTGGCGTGACCCGCGACGGCCTCGTCCATCGCGTTGTCCAGCACCTCTGCGGCGAGGTGGTGCAGCGCGCGCTCGTCGGTGCCGCCGACATACATGCCGGGACGGCGGCGAACGGGCTCCAGTCCCTCCAGAACCTCGATCGACGATGCATCATAGGGGGTGCCGGATTGCGGCGCAGCGAACAGGTCCTCGGCCATGCGCGAACGTATGGGGTACGGTGGGGCGGAGGGCAAGTCGGGCGATTCGAACTCCCTCGCCTCCGACGAGAATAGCGGGTGAAGCCCAACTAGCCCTTCGCCAAGCAGATGTGCCTCGCGCCACGCCGCCCCGGGCGCCATCTCCGGGATCATGGCAACGTTACTCGATCCGCAGGCGCGCGGGCGCGTCATCCTCGTCGGGGCGGGACCGGGCGATCCCGGCCTGCTGACCGTGCGCGCCGTGGAGGCGCTGAAGACGGCGGAGGTGGTCGTCCACGACGGGCTGATCGATCCGCGCGTGCTGGATCTGGCACCCGCGACCGCGCACCGCATCTCGGTCGCGAAGACGCGGGCGCGCCATACCTTGCCGCAGGACGCGATCAACGCGCTGATCGTCGCGCATGTGAAGGCGGGCAGCGTCGTCATCCGGCTGAAGGGCGGCGACCCGTTCGTGTTCGGTCGCGGCGGCGAGGAGGTCGAGGCGGTGCGCGCCGCCGGCCTGCCGGTCGAGGTCATTCCCGGAGTCTCGGCCGCGCTCGGTTGCGCAGCGGAGGCGATGCTCCCGCTGACCCACCGCGATCATTCCAGCGCGGTCAGTTTTGTTGCGGGCCAGTGCAAGGGCCTGTCCGAACAGGACTGGTCGGGGCTGGCCGGCCAGGGCCGCACGCTGGTGATCTATATGGGCGTCGCGACCGCGTCGGACATCGCCGACAAGCTGATGGCGGACGGCGTCGCGCCGGACATGCCGGTCGCGGTCCTGGAGAAGGGCACGCAGCCGGGGCACCGCGCGATGAAGACGCTGCTCGCCGATCTCGGCCCGATGGTGACGCGGGAGGCAGTGCGTAGCCCGGCGATCATCGTCGTCGGCGAGGTCGTCGAGCTATCGGACGCGGAGGACAAGCTGGCGCGCTGGGCGCGCGTCGCCGCAGCCGTTGCGGTGGAGGATGCGGCATGAAGCTGCTGACCGGGAACGACCTGCCCACGGGCGACGTGATCTGGTGGACCGGCTCGGGTTGGTCGCGCCATGTCGAGGATGCAGACGATGTCGGCGCGGACGGCGAGGCGATCGGCCGCGCCGAAGAGGGCGCGCGGCGGGTCAACGGACCCTATGTGATCGACGCGACCGCGACGCCGGAGGGGCCGCGGCCGGCGCATATCAAGGACCGCATCCGCGCGCTCGGTCCCACCGTGCGGCCGGACCTGACGCTGAAGCCGGCGGACCCGGCGGCGGGGAGTTGGGTGATATGACGATGCCAACGGCGCTCCTCCCCGGCACGCCGGGGAATTGAGGTAACATGTACAAGTACGACGAGTATGATCAGGCGATCGTTGATGCCCGCGTGGAGGAATTCCGCGATCAGGTGCAGCGTCGCCTGTCCGGGCAGATGACGGAGGACCAGTTCAAGCCGCTGCGGCTGATGAACGGTCTGTATCTGCAGTTGCACGCCTACATGCTGCGCGTCGCGGTGCCGTACGGCACGCTCGACGGTCGGCAGATGCGGATGCTGGCGCATGTCGCGCGCAAGTACGATCGCGGCTACGGCCATTTCACGACGCGCCAGAACATCCAGTATAACTGGATCACGCTGAACGATGCGCCGGACATCCTCGCCGAGCTGGCGACGGTGGAGATGCATGCGATCCAGACGAGCGGGAATTGCATCCGCAATATTTCGTCCGACCAGTTCGCCGGCGCCGCCGCCGATGAAGTCACCGATCCGCGCCCTTGGGCGGAACTGATCCGGCAATGGTCCACCTTCCACCCGGAATTCAGCTATCTGCCGCGCAAGTTCAAGATCGCGGTGATCGCCGCCGACGAGGATCGCGCGGCGATGCGGCTGCACGACATCGGCATCCAGCTGTGGGAGCGCGACGGCGTGCTGGGCGCGAAGATCTTCGTGGGTGGCGGCATGGGCCGCACACCGATGATCGCACATGAGATCAGGGACTTCGTCACCGCCGACGACCTGATGAGCTATCTGGAGGCGTGCCTGCGCGTCTACAATCGCTACGGCCGGCGCGACAATATCTACAAGGCGCGGATCAAGATCCTGCTGCACGAGATCGGCCCCGACGAATATCGCCGGCAGGTCGAGGAGGAGTTCGTGCTGGTCAAGACACTGGGGCTGGACCCTCCGGCGGCGGAGCTGGCGCGGATCACCGCGATGTTCGCGCCGCCCGCGTTCGATCCGGCGGCCTCTGCGGAGGTCGACCGTTCGGACCCGGATTTCGCCGTCTGGCTCGACCAGAACGTCCGGGCGCACAAGCAGGCGGGATACGCGATCGTCACGATCAGCCTGAAGCCGACCGGCGGCATCCCCGGTGACGCGTCGGCGGATCAGATCGATGTGATGGCCGATCTGGCGGAGCGGTACAGCTTCGACGAATTGCGCGTCACCCATGCGCAGAACATCGTGCTGCCGCATGTCGCCGCGCGCGACCTGTACGCGGTGTGGCAGGCGCTGACCGAAGCGGGTCTGGCGGAGGCCAATCTGGACCTGATCGGCGACATCATCGCCTGCCCCGGCCTGGATTACTGCGCGCTGGCCAATGCCCGCTCGATCCCGCTGGCACAGAAGATCGCCAACCGCTTCGCCGATGCGGGACGGCAGCGCGATCTGGGCGAGCTGAAGCTGAAGATCAGCGGCTGCATCAACGCGTGCGGCCACCACCATGCCGGGCACATCGGCATCCTCGGCGTCGACCGGAAGGGCACGGAGAACTATCAGTTGCTGCTCGGCGGGTCGGGGGCGGAGGACGTGTCACTCGGCAAGATCACCGGTCCCGGCTTTTCCGAAGACGGCGTGGTCGACGCGATCGAGCGCGTCACCGACCGCTATCTGGCGGAACGGACGCCGGGCGAACGCTTCCTCGACACCTATCGCCGGGTCGGGATGGAGCCGTTCAAGGAGGCGATCTATGGTTGATGCGGCCGATCTGCGCTTTCGCGACGATGCCCCGCATGACGGTCCCGCGGTGACGCTCGATGCGTTCCTGGCGGGCCAGACCAACGCCACCGCGGTGCGGCTGGAGGCGGGTGACGATGCGCGCGCGCTGCTGCCGCACATGGAGCAACTGGCGCTGGTGGAGGTCAGCTTTCCGACGTTCCGCGACGGACGCGGCTATTCGGCGGCGCGTATTCTGCGCGAGGCGGGCTATGCCGGCGAACTGCGCGCGGCCGGCGACGTGCTGGTCGACCAGTTGCCGTTGATGCGCCGCTGCGGGTTCGACAGCTTCGCGCCCGAGGCGGAGATCGACGCCGACGCGCTGACGCGGGCGCTGGACCGGTATGATTTCCGTTACCAGCGTGCGGCGGATACGACGGTGCCGGTATGGAAACTGCGTCATGGCTGAGGCGGCACGCGTCCTCGACATGATTGATGCGCGGCCGGCGTTCACGGCGGCGGATGCGGCGGCGATGCAGGTGCGGTTCGACGGCGTCGAGGCACCGGAGATGCTACGCCAATTGCTGACCGGCGAACTGGCGGGGCGGGTCGCGTCGGTATCTTCGTTCGGCGCGGAATCGGCGGTGCTGCTTCACATGGTCGCGAGCATCGATGTCGACGTGCCGGTGATCTTCACCAACACGCAGAAGATGTTCGGCGAAACGCTGGCATACCGCGACGAACTGTCCGAGCGACTGGGCCTGACCGACCTGCGCGTGTTCCGGCCCGACCCGCGGCGGCTGGCGGCGAAGGACAAGACGGGGTTACGCTGGTCCTACGATCCCGATGGCTGCTGCGACCTGCGCAAGGTGGAACCGCTGCGCCGCGCGCTGTTGCCGTTCGACGCGTGGATTTCGGGCCGCAAGGGCTTCCAGTCCGGCACCCGCATCGCGCTGCCACGGTTCGAGGAGGATGAGGGGCGGCTGAAGATCAACCCCCTCGCCGACTGGCCGAAGGAGCGGCTGGAGGCGTATTTCGCGGAGCACGACCTGCCCCGGCATCCGCTGGAGGCGCAGGGCTATCTGTCGATCGGCTGCGCACCCTGCACCAGCAAGGTCGCACCGGGCGAGGACCCGCGATCGGGCCGCTGGCGCGGGTGGGACAAGGTGGAATGCGGTATCCACGTGTCCAGCCCGTCGGGGGAAGAGCCGGCGTTCTAGGGCGGCGGCTATCGTTCCCCGAGCCCGGAGCGTCATCCCAGCGGAAGCTGGGATCTTCGTCGTAGCGGGACGACCTCTCCTCAAGGAGATCCCAGCTTCCGCTGGGATGACTGGGTGCGATCCCCGCTCTCGACCGGAGGCTGGGACGACAGCGCCAGGCCGAGCTTACGGTCGGATCGCTGAACTAACCGGCTAGGCTCGGCGTAGCGCCCGCGAAAAAGGCCGGGTCACCGCGATCGCGGTGCCCGGCCGAGGTCTCCCCCTGGAGATCGGGCGATCGGGTCTGCGGCCCCGACTCCGCAGACCCGTGCCCAGTGTCGGCTGTCAGAAACGATAGCCGATGCTGAACTGTACGATCGGGTAGAGCTTGTAATCGTCGACATCGTCCTGAACGTCGCGGCGCTCCGCTTCGAGATTGGCGCGGAACGCGGCGTTGTTGGACAGCGATCCCGTCGAGGTAAATTCACGGATCCTGACCGATCCCTGGAACAGCACGCCGGCGTCGAAGCCGAACATGAAGCCGCGACGGTTGCCGCCGCTCCAGCCGACCGTCACCGCCGGGGCGAACTTCTTCACCTCGGCGCGGCCGCGCAGCGTCCCGATCTGCGCCGGCGTATAGGTCTCGTCACCGACGTCGACGTCGGTCGCCGGCGTCGCGCTCACCCGCGCGCGGTTCTTGTTGATGCGCGCGCCCGCAGAGATGCGGAAATGCTCGCCCAGCGGGTAGATGTCCGCCATCAGGCCATAGCTTTCCAGCTTCAGCTTGCCGTCATAGGTGATGTCGTCCGGATCGATATCGCCGCTGACGCCCAGGAACGTGGCGCTGGCGCGGACACCGACATGGTCCGAAAAGCGGGCGCCGACTTCCGGCCCGACGCCCAAAGTACCGCCGGTCACGGCCGCACTGAACCGGATGCCCCCATCCGATCCCGCATCCTGCGCCATCGCCGGCGTTACGACACCGATCGCCACTGCGGCGATCAAGTATTTCACTAACATCAACATTTCCCCCGTTAGAACAAAACTTGTCCTATCCCCGCCCGGCTTTTGCGATGCGGCGACGCGCCGCGCATGTCCCATTTGGGATAAGCCACCTTGCAAATCCTATATTTAGATGCATTTTCGAACATTCCGGCGTGGGGACGTCGGATGGGGGGGAATACGCATGACGCCGGACGCACAGGCGCTGGTCGAACGATTTCGACAAGCTGCGATGGGCATGACGAGTTGGGCCGACTCGTTGGAGACGCTTGCCCGCGCGACGGGCGGTGCCGCGGCGCAGATCGCGGCGATCGATCCGCGCCGGGGGCTGTTCGTCAACCTGCTGTCCGATTTCGGTCGCTACGTCGAACATGACTATCTGCGCGCCGGCGGGGCCGATCCGACGCACAATCCGCGCACGCGGGCTGCAATCGAGGGGCCGGCGTTCCGATGTCGGACCGACCGTGATTTCACGACGGACGCGATGCGCGATCGCTTGCCGATCTACACAGGCCTGTTCACCGATTACGACATCCCGCATTCGTGCATCGTGCCGCTGGGCCACACCGGCGACAGCGCGCAGATGGCGATGGCGGTGCTGCGGCCGGCGCGCAGCGGCGACGCGGGCGACGAGGAACGCCGTCTGCTGGAGGCGGTCGCTCCCGCCATCGCCGCGACCTTGGGTGCCAGCCTGATGCTCGGCACCGCGATCGACACGGCGCTGGTGCGCACGGCGGAGCATCTGTCGGGCCCGACGATCCTGCTGGGCTTCGACCGCAAGCTGGCATCGCTGTCGGCGGCGGCGGAGGCGATCCTGCGCACGTCAAACCACCTGACGATCCGCTACGGTCGCGTGATCGCCACCGGTCCGGGGGCCGATGCTGCCCTGGACGCGGCATTCCGCGAGGTGACCTGTCCCGAACGGCCGATGGCCGGTCGCGTGTCCGTCGCGCTGCGGCCGGTGCGGGGGCGGGAGCCGGCGATCGTCGACCTCGCCCCATTGCCGACCCGGATAGAAGGACCGTTATCGGCCGCCCGCGCCGTGCTGACGATTCGCACGCAGCGGCGGAGTGCCGATCCCGTCGCGCTGCTCCAGGCGGCCTATGCGTTGACCCCGGCGGAGGCGGAGGTGGCATTGATGCTGGCGGAAGGACACGACATCGCCACCGTCGCTGCGCATCGGGGTGCGGCGACGGGCACCGTGCGCAATCAGGTCAAGGCGCTGTTCGAGAAGACGGGGACGAACCGTCAGACGGAACTGGTGCTGGCGATCCGGCCGTTTTGTTGAGGGTGGAGTCGCTGCAAGGCTTCTAAAGTTTGATACGAACCCAATCCGTTCGTGCTGAGCCTGTCGAAGCACAGGTGAAACCCATGCCCTTCGACAAGCTCAGGGCGAACGGATTGGGTGGATCGATCGTGCGTCATACCCCAGCCCCTCTTCAGGGGAGGGGAACTATACGATAGGATAACTCCGCCCCTACCCCCCGGCCTTGCCCAGCCGGCGACGATTCGCGCCGACCTTGCGCTGGTAGTGCTTCAGCACCTTTTGCGTGCCGGCCAGCGGCGTAGACCCGAGCCCGCCGGTCGCCATCGCGAATTGCAGTTCCAATGCAGCCTGCATCTTTTCCTGCATCATCAGACGTGTCTCGCGCTGGTCGGCGTCGCCGCCAGACGCGATCTTGGCGACGCGCATGCCGATCACCGCCGACGCTTCCATCCCCAGGGCCCAGGCGTCGAAGCCCGCTTTCGCCCAATCCGCATACGGCCATTTGTACATCCGGCACTCCCGATCCGCGGCGGACTGTCCGTCACGCCGCGATCGTTAGCACGTTGCGGGCCACGCGTCGCGCGCCGCCCGATCGATCCGCCTCAAGCGCGGCCTTCGATCTGGGGCCGTCGATCTGGGGCCGATCAATAGCCCGCATAATCGGAGAAGCGGGTGATCGTCGGGTCAAACTTCATCACCACCTTGCCGGTCGCACCGTGGCGCTGCTTGGCGACGATCAGTTCGGCGAGTCCGTAGACGCGCTCCATCTCGGTCGCCCATTTCTGGTGATCCTCGAAGATGCGGCTGTCGTCACCCTCGGTCGGGCGCTTCGGCTCCTTGGCGGCGATGTAGTAATCCTCGCGGAACACGAACCAGACCATGTCCGCGTCCTGCTCGATCGATCCCGATTCGCGCAGATCCGACAACATCGGCCGCTTGTCCTCGCGGCTTTCGACCGCGCGGCTGAGCTGCGACAGCGCCAGCACGGGCACGTTCATATCCTTGGCCAACGTCTTTAGCCCGCGCGAGATTTCGGAGATTTCCTGCACGCGGTTCTCCGAGCCCTTGCCGCCCGCGGTCAGCAGCTGGAGATAGTCGACAACGACCAGTCCGATCTCGTTATTATGCCGCCGCTGCAGTCGACGGACGCGGGTATGCAGCGCCGAGATGCTGAGACCGCCGGTATCGTCGATGAACAGCGGCAGATTCTCCAGCTCCGCCGCCGCCGCCGCCAGCTGCGCGAACTCGGCGCGGCTGATCTTGCCCATGCGCAGGTTTTCGGAGCTGATCCGCGCCTGTTCGGCCAGAATACGCGTGGCGAGCTGGTCGGCGCTCATTTCCAGCGAGAAGAACGCGACCTTCGCACCGACCGAATCGGCGGGCGCGATCCCGTCCGCCATGTCGCGCATCCAGCGGCGGGCGGCGTTGAAGGCGATGTTGGTCGCCAGCGACGTCTTGCCCATGCCGGGTCGGCCGGCGAGGATCATCAAGTCGGAATGATGCATGCCGCCGATCTTGGCGTTGATCGAGTCGAGGCCGGTGGTCACGCCCGACAGGTTGCCGCCACTGTTCAGCGCGCGCTCCGCCATCTTGACGGCCATCGTCGTCGCCTGCGCGAACGTCTTCGTCGCGTTTTCCGCGCCGCCGTCGCCCGCGACCTTGTAAAGCTCCTCCTCGGCCGCCTCGATCTGGGCGCGCGGATTGACCTCTTCCGACGTGTCCATCGCCCGGTCGACCAGCGTCCGGCCGACCGTCACCAGCGCGCGCAGCATGGCGAGGTCGTAGATCTGGGTCGCGAACTGGCGCGCGCCGATCAGGCCGGCGCCCGAGCCGGTCAGGCCGGCGAGGTAGGACGGTCCGCCCAGTTCGCGCATCGCCTCGTCCGCCTCGAACATCGGGCGCAGCGTCACCGGCGTCGCCAGCATGTCGTTGGCGCGCAGCGTCTTGATCGCCGCGAAGATGCGGCCGTGCAGTGGTTCGAAGAAATGCACCGGCTCGAGCCGGTCGACCAGATCGTCGGCCAGCCGGTTGTCGATCATCATCGCGCCGAGCATCGCCGCCTCCGCCTCGACGTTGCGGGGAAGCTGCTGCTCCACGACGGGGGTAGCGGGAGTCGGAAATGCGAGTGTGGCCATGCGCCGTGCTGTAGCGCCGTGGCCCGCCCCGCGCCATTGCCGGGGCATGCGGTTCACCGTAATCGGGGTCATGGCCGATCGCCGCATCATCGACGTCACGCTGGACGAGCGCACGATCCTGTGGCGATCCGCGGACGTCGAGCAGGAGCGGCGAATCGCGATTTTCGACCTGCTGGAGGGCAACAGCTTCGCGCCGCAGCGGCCCGCGCCGGACGGATACGAGGGCCCGTACCGGCTGGCGATCTCCGTCGAAGAGGGTCGGCTGGTGCTGGCGATCAAGCGCGAGGACGATACGCCGCTCGAAACGCTCATCCTGTCGATGGCGCGTTTCCGGCGGCCGATCCGCGACTATTTCGCGATCTGTGACAGCTATTACCAGGCGATCCGCGCCTCCACCCCGCAACAGATCGAAACCGTCGATATGGCCCGGCGCGGCGTCCACAACGAGGCGGCGGAGCTGTTGATGGAACGGCTCGACGGCAAGATCGCGGTGGATTTCGACACCGCCCGTCGCCTCTTCACGCTGATCTGCGTCCTGCATATCCGTGGTTAAAGTCTGGCATGCACTGGTGGGCGGGCTGGCGACGGTCGGCGCGCTAGGGGTCGGCGGCTGGCATCTCGTCACGCATTGGGCGCCGTCGACCGAGCGCTACAAATTGCAGGGGGTCGATCTCGGCGAGGATGCCGCCGTCCCCGAATGGCCGACGGTGCGCGGCCGCGGCGCGGATTTCGCGTATCTGGTCGCGACCAGCGGCACAGACCGTCGCGCGCCCAATTTCGAGACGAACTGGCAGGCTCTGCCCGACGCGGGGATGCGGCGCGGCGCGGTGCACCTCTACTCGCTGTGCCAACCGGCGGAGGATCAGGCGAACGCGTTCAACACGGTGGTGCCGCGCACCGGCGATGCGCTGCCCGCTGCGGTCGACCTGTCGTTCCGGGAGGATTGCGCCGCCCGGCCGGAGCGTACGGCGCTGATCGCGGAGCTGCGCCGGTTCCTGACGATCGTGGAGACGCACACGGGCAAGCCCGCCCTGCTCCGGATCGCGAAGTCGGTGGAACGTGAGTACACGTTGACCGCCGCCCTTGCCCGGCCGGTTTGGGCGACGGGCAATTTCTTCACGCCCGCCTACCCTGCGCATCCCTGGCAGATATGGCGCGCGACCGATATCCGCCGTGTCGACGGCATCGAAGGACCCGTGAATTGGGACGTAGTGGCACCATGACCGACACCGAAGCGACTCGCCTGATCGCCGCCGCGCGGGAGGCCGCGCGCCACGCGCACGCACCCTATTCGCGCTTTGCGGTCGGGGCGGCGCTGCTGATGACCGACGGCAGCATCGTGACGGGCGCCAACGTGGAGAATGCCAGCTACGGCCTGTCGCTCTGTGCTGAAACGGTGGCGGTCGCGACAGCCAGCGCCGCGGGACGATTGCGCGAGGTTGTGGCGGTGGGCGTGATCGGCGGCGCGATGGACGCCGACGGACTTGCCACCGGCACGGTGCCGGTCAGCCCCTGCGGCCGATGCCGTCAGGTGCTGAACGAGGCCGCGCAACTCGGCGGACGCGACCTGCCGGTACATTGCGGCGCGGCGCAGGGCGATGCGGTGCGCAGCTATCGCCTTTCGGAACTGCTGCCCGATGCGTTCGGGCCGGCGGATCTGGGGATCAGGTAGCGAACTTTCGTCATGCCGGGGCGAGCCGGCATGACGAAGGTTCGGGAGAGTGGCCTCAGCGCCGCTTGCGCGCCGGCGGCGGCGGAGCGGCAACTGGAGCCGGCACCACGCCCTTCGGCGCGGCAGCAAGGCGGCGGATCAGGTCGGTTTCGGCCGCGCGATACGGGGTGCCGTCGTTGCGGAACACCTCGTGGAACCAGATCGTCGGCTCGGCCATGACGTATGGCTTCTGCCAACTGTCCCACGGCAGCCGCGTCTGCGTCTTGCCGTCGACGAAGCCCCAGTTCATCGCCGCGACGTTGTAACGCTTGGCGATCGGCAGGCTGCCGTCGAAGGTCGATCCGTTGCCGCGCGCCATATATTCGGTGCACAGGATCGGACGACCATAGGGCAGCAACTGGCGGATGCGCCCCTCGAACGTCTCGGGCCAGTTATAGTCGTGGAAACTGATGACGTCCGACTGCGTCAATTGCAGCTTCTCCATCGGCGACGACTTGCCGTTCGGCGTCCAGTCGTTGCCCAGCCACACGCCCGAGGTCAGCGGCTGCGACGGATCGGCATCGCGTGCCCAGTCGAACACCTGCGCCAGCATCGCGCGGACCAGCGGCTCCTTGCCCTCCTGCCCCTTATACTGGTCCGCGCCATTATCGGGCTCATTCCAGACATCCCAGCCGAGGATACGATCGTCGGTCGCGAACGCGCGGATCACGCCCTGAACATAGGCCTTGTAGCCGGAATAGCGGCTGCGATCGCGCAGGCCGGGCATGCCGGGGCCCTGCACCCAGCCACTGTTGTGGACGCCGGGGATCGGCGGATGCTGAGGCCCCAACACGGGGTTCGGGTCCCAGCAACTGTCGAACAGCACGAACAGGGGCTTGATGCCGTGACGCTGCGCGATCGTCAGGAACTCACCTATGCGGCGCTTGAAGCCCTCCGCATCCTGCTGCCAGAGCTGATCGTGCAGGAACACGCGCATGGTGTTCATGCCGATGCCTTGCGCTAGGCCGAGTTCGTAGTCGATCCGCTTCGGGTCCCACGTCTCCGCCTGCCACATCTCCAGCTGGTTGATCGCAGTGGCGGGGGCGTAGTTCGCACCGACCAGCCAGGGCTGTTTCGCGTACCACGCACTGGCCTGCGCCTCCGTCCAGCGGCTGCGCGCGTCGGCAGGCGTTGCGGCCAGTGCCACGCTCGCCAGCAGGGTCGCCCAAAGGATCTTCATCGCGCCTCTTCCTCCAGTTCGCCGTCTATCGCGGCCTGATCGCTAAGCTCCGAGTATCACGGCATATTAGTCTTATAACAAGCCTCGATATTCCAGCGTCGCATGATATGCTGCACGAAAATACGTCATCCGAAACTTCGGGAGAGATATGCCATGCGCCCTGCCCTGTTCGGCCTGTTCGCCGTCCTGACCCTCGGCGCCGCCGCGCCGCTGCCGCGCGACGGCGGCACGCCCGGAAACCCGCAGTTCGAAGGCGCCGACCCGCACGCGATGATGATCGACGGCGAGCTATGGGTGTTTCCAACTGGCGGCCCCAAGGACCAGACCGGCACCGCGACCGGAAGCTGGGACGCCGACCGCTTCGGCGCGTGGTCGTCGCGCGACCTGCGGCACTGGACCGCGCGCGGCGAACTGATCCGGCGCGACCAGATCAAGTGGATCGGCGACGACGGGGCGCGGGAACATTTCCTCTGGGCACCCGGCATCGCGACGCGCAATGGCAAATACTATCTCTATTATTCGGTCGGGCCGCAGAACCCGACGCCCAGTCGGATCGGCGTCGCCGTCGGCGATCGCCCGCAGGGGCCGTACCGCGACAGCGGCAAGCCGCTCGTCACCGGCGGCAACGGGTTCGAAGCGATCGATCCGATGGTATTCGTCGATCCGAAGACCGGCGTCGCCTATTTGTATGCGGGCGGCAGCGCCGGCGCGAAGCTGCGCGTGTGGCAGATGGCCGACGACATGATGTCGGTCGTACGCGAGATGCCGGTCACGACACCGAAGAACTTCACCGAGGGCGCGTTCGTCAACTACCGCGCCGGCACCTACTACCTGTCGTACAGTCACGGCCGCTTCAACGGACCCGACTACTCCGTCCATTATGCCACGTCATCCTCGCCGCTCGGCCCGTGGCGGTACCGCGGCGCGATCCTGACGAGCGACGCGAAGCATCAGGGGCCGGGGCATCACAGCATCGTGCCGACGCCGGACGGGCGCACGCTGATCGTCTATCACCGGTGGGAGCAGCGCCCCGGTCCCGCCCCGTTCAAGGGCGAGCGCGTCGTTGCGATCGATCGGCTCAGCTATGGGAAGAACGGGGCGATCCTGCCGGTCCGGATGACGGACGGCGCGGCGGCCCCCACGCTGGCGACGCGATGATCCGTTTCCGCTCGGACAATTGGCTGTTAGGCTCCCGGATCGCCTGATAATAGTCGGGCGGGGAGAGATGCCGATGACCGATACCGACCTGCCCGACGCCCTGTTGCCGGGCGTTCTCCGGACCGTGGACGGCGTGCGCGTGCCGCGTGGCACCGGCCGGCGGCTGCATGGCGGCATCGCGCGCAAGCTGGGCATCGCCATCCTGTCCGGCGAGTACGTGCCGGGGCAAGTTCTGTCGGGCGAGGTCGCCTTTTCCGAAGCGCTCGACGTGTCGCGCAGCGCTTACCGCGAAGCCGTGCGCGTGCTGGCGGCGAAGGGGCTGGTCGAAAGCCGGCCCAAGGCGGGCACCCGCGTGCTGCCGCGCGACCGGTGGAACCTGCTCGACCCGGAGGTGCTCGCCTGGGCGTTCTCGGGCGAGCCCGACCGCGATCTGATCCGTGGCTTGTTCGAACTTCGCGGGATCGTCGAACCGGCAGCGGCGGCGCTGGCCGCCGAGCGGCGCGACCGTGTGCAGCTAAAGGCGATGAAGGACGCGCTGGCGGCGATGACCCGCCATACCTTGGCGAGCGAGGCGGGTCGCGCGGCGGACCGCGATTTCCACAACGCGATCCTGCATGCCACCGGCAATCCGGCGCTGATGGTGCTGAGCGCGAGCATCGGGGCGGCGGTGAACTGGACGACGCAGTTCAAGCAGCGTCAGCGCGCCCTGCCCCGCAACCCGATCCCGGACCATCGCGTGGTGCTCGACGCGATCGCAGCGGGCGACGGTCCGGCCGCGAGCGCGGCGATGAAGACGCTGGTCGATTTGGCGCTGGAGGATACGCAGCTGTCGATCGGGGGGTGAAAGCGTCGGACACGTCATGCCGGGCTAGTCCCGGCATGACGAGAACGCTTACGATCCTAGCCGCCCATCCGCCCCCCCAGCGAAAGCTGGGGTCTCGTGGAGAGGCGTACTCCGACAGCCAGAGACCCCAGCTTTCGCTGGGGTGACGAGAGAGTGGGATGCCGGCCGCCAGCCCGGATCAGTACAGCTTCGCCTCCACCAGCCGCATCGCCCGGTTGGGGGTCAAGTCGAACATCACGCGCACCTTGCTGGTCGTAGTCGCCGACCAGCGCGCGTGCGTGATCCCGTTCGCCACCGGTGGATCCGCCCGTGCGGGCAGATCGCGCCACGTGCCGCCAACCCACGCCTGCATCCGGTACGCACGCGGCGCAGCGAAGTGGCCGCCGTCCGCGAAGAAGGCGAGTTCGGCGCGCTCCAGCTTCACCGGCTTGCCGAGGTCGATCGCATACCATTGCTGCGCCGGAGAGGGCTTTGAGGACCAGCCATTGCCGAGTTCGGGGAAGAACCAGACGCGGCCATCGATCGCGTCGTGGACGTTTTCCGCTTCGTCGGCGGTGGACGCGCTGCCCTTGGGGAAGTCGGTGCGCTTCAGTTGCACCGCGCGATCGATCGGGCGATCGATGGGCGGCGGGGCGGAGCGCGTCACCGGCACGGTCAGACGACCGAGCGTCGCGCGCTGCGCCACCGCGCGGCCATCGACCTCGATCGACAGGCCCTTGCGCCCGTAATGCCGGCCGGTTGCGTCCCACGTCACGGCAACGCGGTGGCCATGATAGGGCACATCCTGCACGCGGAACCACGCCAGCGCCTGCGGATCGCGCGCGTCCGGCAGCAGCGGGTTCACCTCCAGCACGTCATCCGCACGCGGACGGATACCGACGAGGCCACCGAGGATCAGATCGGCATAGCCCGAGTGGAAGTAATGATGGCTACGGCCCAACCCGACGATCGGCCGGCCGGTGTCCGGATGGTAGTCCTCCTCCAGATCCAGCGCGTCGCCCTGGTAATGGAGCTGCGTGTACTGGCGCAGCAGGCGCATATAGTCGCCGCGCGTCACCACCGACTGTTTGTAGTGATCGAGCAAATTGGCCATGCCGAGCAGCACCTGCGTGGTCTGGAACGGCCAGACGGGACCATTCCACTGGCATTCGGGCCGACCGCCGGTGAACACGCCGTTCTCGTACCGATATTGGTGCATATAATATTGGTAGGAGGGTTCGACCGTCCGCATCCCGCCCGCACCGCCGAGTTCGGTCGGCGACAGGACGTGGCTCCACGCGGCGGCGAAGCGGGGATCGTCGGCGGCCAGATCGAACGTCCAGGGCAGATAGCCGACCAGTTCTCGACCGCGGATCGGCTCCCAGTATTTCACGAACTGATTGTCGACCTTGTACCGGTCGATGAAGTGGCCAAGCGCCGGGCTCCACAGGTCACGCTGCACCCGCGTCCGGATGTCGGCGGCACGCGTGGTATAGTCCCTCGCCGTCGCGGCATCGCCGGACAGCGCCGCGATCTCCGCGATCGCACGGGCGTTGGCAAACATATACGCGTTGATCGAGGGGCGGAACGCGTTGCCGCCGGTGAACCCCTCCTGCCCGCCGGAAGCGTCGATCGAGGAGATCGTATACTCGGTCGCATCGAGCAGCGGCTCGACCCAATACAGCCCCTTCGCCTTGTCGAAATGATCGTCCCACTGGCCGTAGAGCGTCCGCATCGCCGTCAGGTGCCGCGTCGCCCCCGCGCGATCGCCGTCCACCAGATACCGGCCCCACACGCTGTCGGCCATGTAGTCGGTAAAGTGGCGGTCGTTGCCACCATTATACATGTGCGCGATGTAATCGTCGGCGAAGCGCCGGTCGTTCAACCACCGCCCCTCGCCCAGATGGAAGCCGGTAGCGTCGTTCAGGCTGGCCCAGGGTTCGAGCTGCCAGCCCACATCATCGAGGAATTCCGTCGAGATGTAACCACGCTCGCCGAGGTCACGCTGATGCGCCCGGTAAAGCGACCACCGATAATAATAGACCGCGTCGATCTTCGGGTCGGCGGATTCGAAGAACGGGATGCGGTTCTCGTACCAGGGTGCATCGTTGCCGAACCGCGACTTGGCAATCGCCTTCGTGTCGAGCGCCGGCGGTGACGCCGCCGCACAGAGAAGCGCGGCGGTCGCCGCCAGCAGCAGCGCCTTCAACGCACCGGCCCGTTGGCGACGGGCGGGTCGAACTGCGGCACGCCGGCCGCGTCGTAGCGGATCGGCTGGACGCGGGTGTGGCGGTTCGGATCGAAGAGCGGGTCGCCCTTGATCGGCTCATAATCGCGCGCATGGAAGACGAGCATGTCCCGCCCGCGCTCGTCGACCGTGAAGCTGTTATGGCCGGGGCCGTAGATCTTGTGCGCGGCGCTGGTCTTCATCACCGGCTGTTGCGACTTCGCCCAGGCCGCAGGGTCCATGATGTCCGCGTCGTCCTTTGTGGTGAGCATACCCAGGCAGTAGCGCGCGTCGGTAGCGCTGGCCGAGTAGGTCATGAACAGCCGCCCGTTGCGGGCGAGCAGCGCCGGCGCCTCCGCGACCTTGTAGCCGCGGATTTCCCACGGCAGCGTCGGTACCGTCAGACGCACGGGCTTGGCCGCGAGCGTCAGCGGCGTCGCCAGCGGCGCGAGATACAGGTTGGAGTTGGTCTCGATCCCCGGCTCCCGCTGGGCCCACGCCAGATAGCGCGTGCCGCGGTGGACGAAGCTGGTGGAATCGAGGTTGAAGCTGTCCCACGGCGTTTCCAGCTGGCCGAGCACGGACCATTTGCCCGTCATCGGATCGGGACCGTCACACACGACCGCATAGGTGCGGATGCGGAACACGTCCTCGCCGCCGCCGCTGGGCCCGGCGGCGAAATACATGATCCAGCGACCGTCGATCAGGTGCAGTTCCGGTGCCCACAGGAAGCCGGACCGCGGCCCCGACGCCTCGTGCCGCCAGAGCACCGCTTCCTTCGCCGTCGTCAGCCCGGCGATCGTCTTCGACCGGCGCAGGACGAGCCGGTCGTACTCGGGAACCGAGCCGGTCAAGTAATACCAGCCGTCGGTGTGGCGGAACACCTGCGCATCGGCGCGCTGGCGGACCAGCGGGTTGACCGGCACGGCACGCCGCTGCGCCAACGCGGGCACCGCCAGGGTGGCGGTGGAGCCGGCGATGAACAGACGGCGGGTGATCGGATCCATGATGCTCTCCATTACGTCCTGTATCTTGTCATGTCGGCCGTCACACCTGCGTCGCCGCCAATCACCGTTCGCCCCGAGCCTGTCGCAGGGCTTTGGCGACGTACTTCGACAGGCTCCGCACGAACGGTCGGGGGACGTCCGAATGAGGCGAAGTTGTCGGCGGCTGCCCGTGTTTATGCATGTTCTGACGGATTACTGCTCCGCCACCGGCCACCCGTCCGCGCCCCAGCGGATGCGGGCGATGCGCAGTGTCGGCGCGCCCTTGTTCTGCCTGTCGTACGCATGATAGACGACGTAGTCCGTGCCGTCCTTGTCGCGGAACGCGCCGGCGTGGCCGGGTCCGCGGTAGCGCTGTTGCTCCTGAAGGTCGGCGCGCAGGAAGATCGTGCCGCCGCCCTGCAACATCGAACTACCGTCCTTGCCCAGATACGGCCCGGCGACCTCCTTCGATCGACCGACGACCGTGTAGTAGGTGCTCTGCGCGCCCTTGCAGCAATAGTCGTAGCTGGCGAGCAGCCAGTAGTAGCCGCCGTGATCGATCACGAACGGTGCCTCGATCGGCGCGGGGCCGTTGGCGGGCGCTGGGCGGCGGGCGATCGACACCGGCGCGGCACCGGGCTTCAGCAGCTTGCCGGTCTTCGGGTTCAGCTCGAACAGCTTGAGGCCGGTCCAGAAACTGCCGAGCGCGAGATACTGGCGACCGTCGCGCGCGACGATCAGGTTCGGGTCGATCGCGTTATAGTCGCTGTCCGACGTCGAGCCGACCACCATCCCCTCGTCGCGCCAGCCATAGCCGGGCGCGGCGGGATCGAGCGTCGCGCTGGTCGCCAGCCCGATCGCCGACCGGTTCGACCCGAAGGTCGAGACGGAATAATAGAGGCGGTAACGTCCGTTCACATAACTGATGTCGGGGGCCCACATGCCCTTCGTGCCGGGCACCGCCTTCGTCGCCCATTCGGGCAACGCGGCGATCGGCGACGGGGCCTCTGCCCAGTGGATCAGGTCCTTCGATGTCCGCGCGCCGAGCATCTGGCCCGGCCCCAGACCGGTCCCATAGACGTAATAGGTATCGCCGGCGCGGATGATGACCGGATCGTGGACAGGGGCGATCGCCCCCTCCAGCCGCGTGTTGAGCGGCGACGGCGGCTCCTGGGCGACCGTCGCTCCCCCTGCAAGCAGGGAGAGCGCGGCGGCAAGGACGATCCGGATCATCGGACTTTCCTCAGCGCAGGTCGAGCATCACGACCGACTTGGGCGGCAGCGTGACGGTCAGCGTTCCGCCGCCGAGCTGCGCGCCGTTGAAGGCGGTCGGCACGACATTGTTCGGCTGATCGAACGTGTTGATCGCCGTCATCGTCGGGGCGGTGACGATCGTGCCGGTGACGCCGCTGGCGGTGACGCCGGTCAGCGTCGTCGACACGGTGATCGACCGGTTCGGATCGCTGTTGGCCATGCCGACATGGACCTGACCCGCCTTGTCGCGGACCGCGCTCGCGCTGACGGTGGGGACGACCCACTTGTCCTTGTTGTACCAGGGCGACTTCAGTTCGATCGGCAGCACCGTCGCGTCCATGTACGGCTTGTACATCTTGAAGACGTGATAGGTCGGCGTCAGGACCATCTTCGGCCCCTCGGTCAGGATCATCGCCTGCAGCACGTTGACCATCTGCGCGATCGCGGTCAGCTTCACGCGGTCGGCATGCTTGGCGAAGATGTTGAGGTTGATCGCCGCGACCAGCGCGTCGCGCAGCGAGTTCTGCTGGCGCAGGAAGCCCGGATGCGTGCCCTCGTCCTGCCCGTACCACGTGCCCCATTCGTCGATCGCCAGCCAGATCCGCTTGTTCGGATCGTACTTGTCCATGATCTTGGAATGCTTGGTGATGATCTCGTCCATCCGCCACGTTTCCGCGAGCGTCTCGGCCCAGCCGGCCTCGTCGAACTTGGATGGCGACATGCTCGGCGCCCAGCCGCCGGGGACGGTGTAGTAATGGAGCGACAGCGCATCGATCTGACCCGATGCGTCGCGGATCATCGTTTCCGTCCACTCGTAATCGTCGCTGTTCGCGCCCGATGCGACCTTCAGGATGCGGGTGCCCGCCGGCGCCTTGATGAAGGTCGCGTAGCGACGCGTCACGTCCGCCGCATAGGGTGCGCGCATGTTGCCGCCGCAGCCCCACAGTTCGTTGCCGACGCCGAACAGCGGCACCTTCCACGGCTCCTTGCGGCCGTTCTTAGCACGCTCGTCGGCCAGCGTACCGGCGGGCGAGGTCATGTATTCGACCCACTCCGCCATTTCCTGCGGGCTGCCGTTGCCGACGTTGCCGCTGATATAGGCGTCCGCGCCGACCTGTTCCGCGAGGTCCATGAACTCGTGCGTGCCGACGGTGTTCGGCTCGGTCACGCCGCCCCAGTGGGTGTTGATCTTGACCGGGCGCTTCGCCTTCGGCCCGATTCCCTCGCGCCAGTGATATTCGTCGGCGAAACAGCCGCCCGGCCAGCGGATGACGGGCACGCCCAGCCCCTTCAGCGCGCCGACCACGTCGTTGCGGAAGCCGCGCGTGTTCGGAATCTTGCGATCGTTGCCGACCCACAGGCCGCCATAGATGCCGTTGCCGAGATGCTCCGCAAACTGCGTGAAGACGCGGCGGTCGTAGGTCGCGCCGGGCGTGTCGCCGCGGACGGTCGCAGTCGCGGTGAGCGTACCCTGCGCTGTGGCGGCAGGTGCCTGCTCGGTTTGGGCGACGGCGCCACCGCTGGTCGTCAGCAGCAGGGCGGCGGCGAATGTGCGCCAGGTCCTCATCATCGATCTCTCCCGTCTCGTGTCCGTCATCGTCGCAGCGATGTTCGATTACTCGGACATAACGGGTCGTTCATGCTCGCGCAATCAGTCGATCGACCATTCCCATACACCGATGTCCTTGGAATCGGCGAAAACCATCCGCAGCCAGCGGGTGGTCGCCGGGTGTGCGACGACGATCGGCGAACCGCTGCGAACCGCGTCCGGAGCCAGCGCCGACCAGGTGCGACCGTCGCGCGACTGCTCGATGCGGAAACGATATGGCTTCGTCGCAAATTCGGGCCGAAGTCGCGTTTCGCGAACCTGCCGGATCGCGCCGAGATCGGCGATCAGGGTCGCAGCACCCGTTCCCGTTGGTTTCCACACAGTGGCGTAATTATCGTCCGCTGCACGATCCGGTCCGTGCAGCGAATCGCCCGCGCTGCCACTCGCCTGCCAGCGGAGACCGCGACGGCGCTGGGCTGCGAAGCCGGACACCGCCGCACCGGTATGGGTCGGTATGACCTTCGCGATCGTGCCGTCCGCCGCGAATAGAAGCGCGTCGACCGCCACCTGCCGCTTCACCTCGGTGCCGGGGGAATCGAAGGGCAAGCCCTGCCGGTGGTAGAGGATGTAGGGCTTGCCGCCCGCGCGGAAGATGGCGTGGTGGCCGGGGCTGATGACCTGTCGCGCGGCGTCGGTCTGAAGGATCGGGCTGGTCGCGCCCTCCGTGAACGGGCCGAACGGCGTCGCGCCGACGGCATAGCGGACCTTGTACGTGTCCTTGGTCGTGTTGCCGTCGCTGTAGGTCAGGAAATAACGGCCGTTCGCCTTCACCATGAAGGGCCCCTCGAAATAGTTCGTGGGCGTCACGTCGCGGACCGGACCGTCGAAGCCGATCATGTCGGGTTTCAGCTTCGCGACGAAGCAATGCCCGTTGGTCCAGTTCCAGCCGGAGCCCCAGTACAGATACGCCTGCCCGTCGTCGTCGATGAAGGCCTCCGCGTCGATCATGTGATACTTCGGCGCGAACGCCTTGTTCACCAGCGGCTTGCCGCCATTCGCATCGCGCCACGGCCCCGCCGCCGAGGGTGCAGTACCGACCCAGATCTCGTTGCCTACCGAGACGTACATCCACCAGCGGCCATCCCTCGCCTGCACGACGGACGGTGCCCAGACCTTGGCGTCGCCCGACGTGGGGCTGGTCGCCGCCCGTTTGGTCGGCCAGTCGGGTGTCGAGAAGGTCCAGTCGCGCCCGTTGTCCGACTGCCAGAGGCCGAGCCGGTCATCGCCCCACGGGTCGATCGTCGCGAAGATGTACCAGCGGCCCTTGTCGCGCACGATCGACGGGTCGGCGAAATAGCCCGGCAGCAACGGGTTGCCCGCACCGGGCGCATCCCAACGCGGTGCCGGAACGTCCGCTGCCACCCCCGCTCCGGCGAGACACAGAGCGAGGATGGCGAACGCGTTTTTCATCGTAACCTCAGAACCGGAACCGGGCACCGAGGCTGTAGTAGCGCCCTTCCTCGCGAACATCGCGCGGGAAGAACTGCGTGGCATTGTAGTTGCGGTAGTTGTTGAACGGCGTCGCCAGGATGTTGTTGATATCCGCCGTCAGCGTCAGGTTCTTGAACGGCGTGTAGGCCAGCGAATAATCGAGCCGCTCAACCGCGCGCGTCGTCTCGCCGGCATATTGCTCCTCGTTGACGTTGCGGTTGAAGCTGTTCACGTACTGGCTGCGACGATTGTACGACAGCCGCGTCGAGATCGGCCCGCGCTCGTAGAAGGCCGTCAGGTTGTACGTCCACTTCGACACGCCGGTGATCGGCACGATCGGGGCCTGCTCGCCCAGGGCCGAGGGCAGTTCGTTGGTGCCATCGAGATAGGTGACGTTCGCCTGTCCGCCGAATCCGCTGAGGAACCCGGGCAGGAAGTCGAAGAACGACTGGACGCCGATTTCCGCGCCCTTGACCTTGCCGGCCCCGGCATTTTCCGGCTGCGTCAACTGGACCCGGCCCAACCCCTCGAAGTTCTCGACCGGGTTGGTGTAGGTGTTGATGAAGCCGTACAGGTCGCGATAGAATACCGCGCCGGTCAGCGACCCCGTCTTCGAGAAATACCATTCCAGCGTGGCATCGAAGTTGTTCGAGGTCAGCGGCTGGAGGTTGGGATTGCCGCGGGTGATGAAGGCGTTGAACAGCGGCTGTCCGTCCGGCCCGGTGGTCTGCCCGCCCGAGGTCTGGCTGTTGAACGTCACGGTCGCGCCCGGGTTCAACTGACCGAAGGTGGGGCGGGTGCGCGTTTCCGTATAGGCGAAGCGCGCCTGGAATTTGGGCGTGAACTTGATCCGCATATTCGCAGACGGCAGGATATCGAGGTAGTTCTGCTTGTTCGTGATCGGATCGATGCTGGCGACGCCCGCGGCATCGACCGAACGCTGGAAGCCCGAATAGCGGCCGTCGGTGTTCACTGCGCGCACGCCGAACGTCCCGTCGATCTCCAGACCGCCGACAGTCAGTTCATACTTGCCCTGCGCGTAGAAGGCGTAGGTCTGCTCGGCCGCGGTGAAGCCGCCAAGCGGATCCAGCGGAATGATCGCCGTCTGGAAACGGGCGAGGTTGTCGGCGATGCCCGCATCGGTCGGGTTCGCCGCCGCAAGCTGCGTCAGCGCCGCGATCGACGCCTGCTGAAGACCAGCGAAATTCTCGCGGATGTTCGAACGGCTCGGCATCAGCCAGTTCTGGAATCCGGGCAGCGTGTCGCTGCGGAAGCCGTCCGTCACCGTCTCCAGCGCGCCCGACGGCAGGCTGGCGAGCGGGATGCCGAGTGTCGAGGTGTTCGCGTAGCGGTTGCCCTGGTCCAGGCTGGAATTGCGATCGACGTAGCGGACGCCGAACTGGATCGACGGCAGCACCGCGAAGTCGGTGGCGAGATCGACGTCGGCGCGCCACTGGATGCCGTCGCCCTTCGCCTTGTAGCGACGCTCGTAATAGCCGCGCCACGCATAGTTGGCGGGGTTCTGCGCGTCATAGCCGTTCAGATCGTAATCGACCGATCCCTTCACGTCGAACGCCGCGTTGACGGTGGGCGCGGAGGTGAACTGGGAGTCGAGGCTGTACTCGCTCGCGGTGTAGGTCGACGTGGTATAGGCGAAATCGCTCGAAATCTTCGCGCGACCGACACTCCAGACGAAGCCGATCGCCCCCTGATAGGTGTCGGTGCGGTCGTTGTTGGTCGAACGGTACATCTCTGCCGGGTAGCCGCCGGTCTTGGTCAGGCTGGCGGCCTTGTTCGGCTCACCCTCGACGAGCACGACGTTGCTCAGGGTCGGGCGGACGCCGTCGACGCTCGCGCGTTCGAGGTTGGCGTTGAACCACTCGTTCGCCGCCTCGCCGCGATACGCCTGCCACAGGCCGTCGGCATAGATTTCGAGGTTCGACGCAGGCTTCCACTGGAGCGAGCCATTGATCGACGGCCGCCAGCGCTTGCCGCGGCTGTAGTAATTGCCGATCGAGCCGGGGAAGGCGAACGCGTTGCCGACGCCGGGAGTGGTGACCGGCAGGTCGTCGTCGGTGGTGCCGAGGTCGCCGACCGGCGTCCGCACGAACGCCTCGTCATAGCGGACGGCGTTGCGATAGTGCGACTGCGTATAGGCGAAGTTGATGAGCGCGCCGAAGTCGCCGATCCCCGTCTCCCAACGGTTGCTGATGAGCAGGTTGCCGTTGGGGTCGTATTTGTTCGACTGGTCGTTGTACGTACCGCGGATCGCGCCGGCGATCTCCAGCCCGTCGAAGTCGAACGGGCGACGCGAGCGCACGTTGATCAGGCCGGCGAGGCCCGGCTCGATCAGGTTCGACGTGCCCGACTTGTATACCTCCAGCGCGGCCAACGCACCGGCTGGGAAATCCTGCAACGCGACGCCGCGGTTCTCCGCAGTGAAGATCTCGCGACCGTTGAAGGTGGTCGTCAGGTCGGGCAAGCCGCGGACCAGCACGCCGTTCGCTTCGTCGTTCGAGCGGTTGACCTGCACGCCGGTGATGCGGGCGAGCGCCTCCGACGCGTTGTTGTCGGGCAGCTTGCCGATATCCTCGGCAACGATCGCGTCGATGATCGAGTCGGAGTCGCGCTTCAACGCCTGCGCGGAGCTGAGGCTTTGGCGGAACCCGGTCACGACGATATCGCCGTCGTCGCCTTGCGCGGCGTAGCCGGCGGGCGGTGCGGCCCGTGCCGCCTGCTGGTCCTGGCCGCCCTCCGGCGACTGCGGCGCGGTCGGCGTCTGCGGAGCGGCCGGCCCGGGGGCGATATCGGAGCCGGGGTTGACCTGAGCCGCGGTGTCGGCGGCGGGCGCATCCTGCGCGGTGGCGGCGGGCGCATCCTGCGCGGTGGCGGCAGGCGCATCCTGCGCGGCGGCGGGCATCGCGCCGGCGATCACCAACGCCATCGTGGCGCTCGACAACAGGAATAGGGGTGCGCGCTTCATCGTCTCGTCCTCTCCACCGGTGCGATGTGCACCGTGCGGCCGTGCTCGGCCTGCTGAACCCGGGAGATCCCGACGCCGGACGGCGGCGGTAATACCCGCCGCCGCGCTAGTCCGCTTTATCGGACGAATGCAATATATGTCGGACTTAACAATGCGATAAGCGGCGGGAGTGTGGCCGATCTGCACTCCCGCCGCGACGTAACGCGCTCATTCCGCGGCCAGTTGACGGAACTACTGCGGCTCGGTCGCCTTCGCCGGCTTCGCCTTTGTCGGAGTTGTACCCTCGCCTGCAAACGGTTCGAAGCGGAAGGCGACGCGTGTCGGCTCCAGCTTCGTGCGGTACTGCATGTGCGGCTTGCCGACATCGCTCCACGTCGTGTCGCCACCGACGCCCCACTGCGCCGCGTCGATCAGCAACGATACCTGGCCATGCGGCACGATGTCGCTCGACTTCCACGTTCCCGGCGCGCGGCGATAGAGATCGGTGTAGGGAAATGCCAGTGCGTTCATCATCAGCGGCGTCTCGCTGACGACCCTCAACCCGTTACCCGCGCCCGACAATTCCATCCAGCGCACGTCGACCTTGTTGCCGGTGTCCTGCGGCCGCATGAAATCGTGGTTCTGCTCCGCGATCGCACCGCGCCACAGGCCGATTGCCGCACTCGTCTTGCGATCGACATAGCTTTCGTGCGGCCCGCGCCCATACCACTCCACCGTCTTGATGCTGGTCGGCATCGCATATTGCAGGCCGACGCGGATCGGCGGCGGCAGGTCGCTCTTCAGCGGCGTCAGTTCGCCCGCGACCGCGACCGATCCGTCGCCCGCCATCGTGTAGGTGGTGACGAAGCGTACAGCCCCTGCCCCCATCTCGTGATCTACGACGATCTCCGCCCCCGCATCGGTCTTGCGCACCGCAACCGAGCGCACCTGACGCTCGTCGTTGAAGCCCTTCCACGGCCCGACCAGGGCGATGACGCCGTTGGCGGTGTCGTTGTCGGTTTCCGCGCGCCAGAAATGCGGCGCGCCGCCGGTCGCCAGCACCGTACCGCCGCGGGCATAGCCGTCGACCAGTCCGGTCTTGCGATCGATCGTCAGGCTTGCGTTGCCCGCCGACAGCCGCACCGCATCGGCGGTGTCGCGCACCGCCACCGCGCCGCTGCGCGCGACGACCGGTTTCGGCGTACTGCCCATGGCGAACTGCTCCCACCCGACCGTGTAGCCGGCGGGTACCAGCGGCACCGCGTTCGCCTTGGCACGGGCGCGGACGGTGACGAGATACTCCGCGCCCGACTTGCGCGTGAAGGCGGGCAGCGGCAGCGTCACCACCTCCGCCGAACGCGCGGCGAGCGTCAGTGCGGGTAGCGCGCCCTGCGCCACGGCGACGCCGTCTTCCTCCACGACCCAGTCGAAGTCGAAGCCGGACAGGTCGCGAAAATCGTGACGGTTGCGCACGGTGACGCGACCGGTCGCGGGATCGAACCCGTCGAACTGGATTGGCGAGAGGACCTTCTGGACCTCGTACAGTTGAGGGTTGGGCGTGCGGTCGGGCTGGTTCAGGCCGTCGCCGAACTCGATGTCGCCGCCGGGGTTCGGACCGTATTCGCCGCCGTCGCCCCAATAGCGACGACCGTCCTTGGTGTACCGGTACATCGACTGGTCCACCCAGTCCCAGATGAAGCCGCCCTGCAGCTTGTCGTATTTGTAGATGGTGTCCCAATAATCCTTGAAGTTGCCGCCGGAATTGCCCTGCATGTGCGCGTACTCGCACTGGATCATCGGCTGCGTGCGGGTCGGGTCGGTCGCCCAGTCCACCATCTTCTCGATGTCGTCGTACATCGGCGCATAGATGTCGACGAAGCCGTTGGGCGCATGATTCCAGTCGAGCGTACCCCAGCCCAGATACGAGATCAGCCGCGAAGGATCGCGGCGGCGGGCGGCGGCGGCGGCCTTCTCGAAATTGGGGCCGATGCCGGCTTCGTTGCCCAGCGACCAGAAGATGATCGAAGGGTGGTTCTTGTCCCGCTCGACCATGTTGGTGACGCGACTGACGTGCGCGCCCTCCCAGGCCGGGTCGAAGCCGATCTGGAGCTTCGGGCGGAGCTCCGGATGCTTGTTCGCGTAGTCCATGTACGCGTGGCTCTCGATATTGGCCTCGTCCATCACGTAGAGGCCGTATTCGTCGGCGAGGTCGTACCAGCGCGGGTCGTTCGGATAATGCGACGTCCGCACCGCGTTGATGTTGTTGCGCTTCATCAACTCGATATCGCGGCGCATCGACGCTTCGGAGATGACGTGGAACGTCTCCGGATCATGCTCATGCCGATTGACGCCGCGGATCATGATCTGGCGACCGTTGACCACCACCCGGGCGTTCTTGATCTCGACCGTACGGAACCCGATCCGCTGCGGCGTGGCCTGGATGACGGTGCCGTCGGCGTCGAGCAATTCGACCATCAGCTTGTAGAGGTTGGGCGTCTCCGCCGACCACGCGCGCACGCCCGGCACCGGCGCGGACAGCGTCACGGTGCGCTCGGCGCGACCGGGCGCGACGCGCGCCTCCTTCACCAGCACCTGACGATCGCCGTCCATCAGCGTCATGCGCGCGGTCATCGGCTTGGTCGAGGGCGTCACCGCGAGTTCGGTCGCCAGCGTGCCGTTGCGATAGGAGCCGTCGAGCCCCGCCTTCACGAACAGGTCGCGCACGCGCGACTTGGGTGCGGCGACCATGTACACCGAGCGCTCGATCCCCGACACGCGCCAGAAATCCTGATCCTCGATGTAGCTGCCGTCCGACCAGCGGTGCACCTGGATCGCCACCGTGTTGCGGCCCGGCTTCACCAGCCGCGTGACGTCGAAGTCGCTGGGAAGCTTGGAGTCCTCCGAATAGCCGGCCTCCTGCCCGTTCACCCACACGCGGTAGGCGGAACCGGCCGCGCCGATGTGCAGGACCACGTCCTCCCCCGCCCACCCGGCGGGCAGTTCGATATCGCGCCGGTACGATCCGACCGGGTTGGTCGCGTGCGGGATCAGCGGCCGGTTGGCGGGAAATGGATAGGTGATGTTGTTGTAGCGCGGCTGGTCGTAACCCTCGGTCTGCCAGTCGGCGGGGACCTTGATGCTCTTCCACGCGGCGACGTCGTAATCCGGCCGCTCGAACCCGGCCGGCACCGCGTCGGAGGAGGGCGAGAAGGCGAACTTCCACTGCCCGTCGAGCGACAGGTAGCGCGACGACCTGGTCATGTCGCCGGCGGTCGCCGCGGCGAGGCTTTCGTACGGGAAGTGCGTGGCGCTGGCGGGCATCTTGCCGCGCGCATAGACTGCCGGGTTCTCCCAGTCGGGTCGGCTGGGATCGACCTGCACCGGCTGGACACGGGGCGCGCCGTCCTGCGCAACCGCAGCCGCCGTCACTGCGAGGAGCGAACCGCTCGCGAGGATGGTCCAGTGCTTCAAAACGTCTCTCCCTGCCCGCGGCCTCACCAGCCTGCTGATCTTGTATGACAATACAGATGAAATAGGGTTGCGCAACTGGTAGGCAGTGCCTGCCCGAACGATTGCAGACGCCATTCAATTGGCGGGAGAGGTACAGAATGACGATGTCACGCCGCACGATCCTGGCCGCTGCGGTGGCTTCCCTGACGGCCGCGCCCGCACTGGCGGCCGATCCCGCCGTGACGCTGCCGATCCGCGTCGATGTCGAGCATCCGGGCACGCCGTTCGAGGGGTGGGGAACCGCGTTGGCGTGGTTCGCGAGCATCACCGGCGGCTATCCGGATGCGACGCGCAACCGGCTGGCGGACCTGTTCTACGGACCGGACGGGCTCGGCTGGACGATCGCGCGGTACAATATCGGCGGCGGCAATCCGCCGGGCACGTCGGGGTACTTGCGCGTCGGCGGTGCGATCCCCGGCTTCTGGCGGCAACCCGCGGGGACGACGGGTAACGACTGGTGGCGCGCCGACGAAGCGCGGATGTGGGACTGGTCGGCCGACGCGTCGCAACGCTGGTGGCTGGATGCGATCCGGGTCCGCGTGAAGACGCCGATCTACGAGGCGTTCTCCAACTCGCCCCCTTGGTTCATGACGGTCAGCGGCAAGGTGTCGGGCGCGGAGAAGGCGACCGACGACAATCTCCGCCCCGGCCACGAAGCGACGTTTGCAACCTATCTCGCGCGCGTGGTCGAGGAATTGCAGCGCCGCCACGGAATCGCGTTCCGCACGCTGTCGCCGGTCAACGAGCCCAATACCGATTACTGGTTCGCCGCGAACAAGCAGGAGGGAGCGCACTGGTCGCCCGCGCGGCAGGCGATGATGATCGACGCCAGCGACGCGGCGCTCAAGGCGCGCGGGCTGAAGACCGTCGTCTCCGCCCCCGACGAGACGAGTTCGAACCTGTTCCTCGACGACTGGGCCGGCTACCCGGCCGCGACGCGTGCGCGGATCGGGCAGTTGAACGTCCACTCGTACGGCATTCTGAACCAGAGCGGCGTGCGCGATGCGGCGCGGGCGGCCAACATCCGGCTGTGGATGTCGGAGGTCGACCTGTCCGCCGACAAGACGGTCGAAGATTTCACCGACATCCGCCCCGCGCTGGCGCTGGGCGAACGGATCGTCGGCGACCTCAAGAAACTGGAACCCTCCGCGTGGGTGTTCTGGCAGGCGGTCGAGGACGACAGCGCGCGCGACGGCAAGCCGGGGTCGAACTGGGGCCTGATCAAGATGGACCTGCGCGCCGCGGCCGCGGGGCCGCACCGGATCACGATCACGCCCAAATACTGGGCGATGGCGAACTTCAGCCGCTACATCAGGCCCGGCATGTCGCTGGTCAAAGTGGATGACGTCGACAGCGTCGCGGCGTCGAGCGCGGACGGCGCGGAGGTGGCGCTGGTCCACGTCAACCCGGGCTGGTCGCCGCGCAATCTCGTAATGGCGTTACCCGGCGCGTGGCGCGTCGAGACGGTCGTCACCGATGCCGGGCATAAGGCGGAGACGACCGGATCGGCGCAGGCGTGCGGCACGATCCGCGCGGTCGCGCCGCCGCGGGGGATCACGACGCTGAGGCTGGTGCGGACGGCGACCCGCTGCTGACCGGCTATTCGGCGGCGGCCATATTCATGTCGCCGCCGGGCATCGCGACACCGCGGTGGATTCGCACGCCCGACATCGACGCCAGCTTCACCGGCTCCGCGGTTGGCTCGGCGGCAGGCTCGGCGGCGGCGGTGTCGGTGGAGCCGCGGTGGATAGCCACGCCGTGGACGGTATCGCCGCTCGGCTGAGGGTCGGCGGCGGCGAGCAGCGTGTCGGTGCCTGGTTCCACGCCGGCATAACGCTGGCGCAGGCTGAGCGCCCCCGCCATCGCCCCGCGCCAGCGATAGAAGATATGCGCGCCGATCTGGCCGATGCGTGACAGGCTGGGGGCCCACCAGGGCGACACGGCGAAGGTGTGATAGAAGGTCGCGACACCGACGGGTGCATAGACCGCACCGCTCAGGGCGGCGGCGGCGACGCGGCGCGCGCGCTCCCACGAGCCGATGTCGCGCTGGCGATCCATCGACCCGTCGCAGGCGAAGCTGAACTGGCAACCCGTCGACGAGCGCTGATAGACCACGCCACAGACGCTCGATGGAAACGCACGGTCGCGGACGCGATTGAGCACGACCTGCGCCACCGCGCGCTGGCCGTCGTCGGTTTCCGATCGCGCCTCGTAGTAAATGGCGGCGGTCAGGCAGTCCTCCGCGCGGTTCGCATCCGACAGGGAGCGGGCGGCGGAGGTGAACGGCTCGGCGGGCGCGGCCGGGGTGGCAATCGTCGTTTCCGGCTGCTGGTCCGGCGTCAGGCCGAAATCGGCGAGCAGTTTGGCCTGCGCTTTCGAAAGGGCCGGCGGCGGCACCGCCTGCACGACGCGCACGCGCTGTTCGGGCGCGCAGCCCGTGGCGGCCACAGTGGCGGCGATCGACAGGCTGAGGCGGAAGCGCATGTCGACCGACTACTCGGATATGGTTGACCCCCCGTTAAAGACGAGCGCTTATTGTGCAGCGCAGCATAGCCACCATATCCAGGCGATGATCGGTCGCGCGAGCGGCTCATGAGGAGCAGACATGCGACGTATCTCCGACACGCTGGCCCGCCTGGCCAAGTTCCAGCCGCCCTCCATGCCCTCCACGGGCGGTGCGGGCGGTAGCGACCGGCTGGGCACGCTGACCGGCTTCGGCGGCAATCCCGGCGCGTTGCAGGCGAGGCTGCATGTGCCCGCCGGCCTGAAGCCGGGCGCGGCGCTGGTCGTGGCGCTGCATGGCTGTACGCAGACCGCGGCGGGGTACGATCACGGCACCGGCTGGTCGGCTCTGGCGGACGCGGAGGGGTTCGTCTTGCTGCTGCCCGAACAGGCGCGCGGCAACAACGCGAACGTCTGTTTCAACTGGTTCGAGCCGGGCGACATCAGCCGCACGGGCGGCGAGGCTCAGTCGATCGCACAGATGACCCGCGCGACGATTGCCGAGCATGGCATCGATCCGGCGCGCGTCTTCGTCACCGGGCTGTCCGCGGGCGGGGCGATGACGGCGGTGATGCTGGCGACGTATCCGGAACTGTTCGCCGGCGGCGCCATCATCGGGGGGCTGCCCTACGGTTCAGCATCGAACGTGTCGCAGGCGCTGGACCGGATGCGCGGACACGGGCTGGCCGCTGACAATGTTGCCGCGGACGCGGTGCGCGCTGCTGGCGAGGCTGCACGCTGGCCGCGCGTTTCGGTGTGGCACGGCAGCGCGGATTCGACCGTCACCGCGGCGAATATGGACCGGCTGACCGGCCAGTGGCGCACCGTCCACGGACTTCCTGCCACCCCGAGCCGGGTCGAGACGGGTCCGCGCTGGGAACGCCGCGTGTGGGCGGACGCCGCGGGGCGCGATGCGGTCGAGCAATGGGCGATTGCCGGCATGGGCCACGGCGTGCCCGTCGATCCCGCCGCGCTAGGACATGCGGGGCCGTACATGCTGGATGTCGGCATCTCCAGCACACTGGCGATCGCGCGATCGTGGGGCCTGACGGAGCGGATGAGCGTTGAGCGGACGGCGGAGGAGCCGGCGAAGGCTTCGGCCTTTCCGGAGATGCCGTCGCTGGGGTCGATGCCGGCGGGCGTGCAGGACACGATCGACCGGGCTATGCGCGCGGCGGGATTGATGCGGTAACCTGCGATCGATCGATGTTCTCCCGCAAAGGCGGGAGCCCAGTTGTGCCTCACCAGCGTGGCATGCCCGGGCACTGGGTTCCCGCCTTCGCGGGAACACGTGGAAAAACGCCCTGGCCGGTATCCGACATTACCGCCCACCCCTTGCCTACCGCCCCGCCTCGATAGAGGACGGCAACGAGGGAGAGCCGGGTTGGCGAGCGTAAGCGTTTCAGGTCTGGCGAAAAGCTTCGGCGACACGCATGTCCTCTCGCCGACCGATCTGACGATCGAGGACGGGGAGTTCGTCGTGATCGTCGGGCCGTCGGGCTGCGGCAAGTCGACGCTGTTGCGGCTGATCGCCGGGCTGGAGACGCCGAGCGCCGGCCGGATCGCGATCGGTGGCCGCGACGTCACCGATGCCGCGCCGGCAGACCGCGGCGTGGCGATGGTGTTCCAGTCCTACGCGCTCTACCCGCATCTGACCGTCGCCGGGAACATCGCCTTTCCGCTCAAGGTCGCCGGTCGCTCCAAGCACGAGATCGCCGAGCGTGTGGCCGCTGTCGCCGCGTCGCTCGACCTGACCGACCTGCTCGATCGCAAGCCGCGCGCCTTATCGGGCGGTCAGCGACAGCGCGTCTCGATCGCCCGCGCGATCGTCCGCCAGCCGCAGGTGCTGCTGCTCGACGAGCCGCTGTCCAACCTCGACAGTGAATTGCGCGTGCGGATGCGGCACGAGTTCGCGCGACTGCACCAGCAACTCGGCGCGACGATGATCTACGTCACGCACGACCAGCTGGAGGCGATGACGCTGGCGAACCGAATCGTCGTGATGGCCAACGGCCGCGTCGAGCAGGTCGGCGCGCCGCTGGACCTCTACGCCCGCCCCGCCAATCTGGCGGTGGCGAAGGCGATCGGCTCACCGGCGATAAACCTGATCCCGGTGACGGTCGTCGCCCCGGACGCGGTGCGGCTTCCGGACGGCGCGATCGTCAGCGTCGGCGCGCGCGGCGTGACGGGCAGCGTCGCGACGCTCGGTATCCGGCCGGAGCATCTGTTCGCCGCGGACGACGGGCTGATCGTCGGCGCGGTGGAGTTGTTCGAGCGGCTCGGCCCGCTGTCCTTCGCGCATCTCGGCACCCGCCCGGACACGATCGTCGCGCAACTTCCGGGCGATCGTCGCGTGACGCTGGGCGAGCCGCTGCGGTTCGGGGTCGATCCGACCGACACGCACCTGTTCGATGCGGAGGGACGCGCGATCACCCCTTGATGCTGCCGCCCAGCAGCCCGCCGATGTAATAGCGTTGCAGCGCGAGGAACAGCAGCAGCACGGGCATCGTCGTCACCACCGCGCTCGCCATCATCAGCTCGCCGTCCGCCGCATGCTCGCGCGCGATCGCCGCGACCGCGACCGGCAGCGTGTAGAGATGCTGATCCGCGAGCACGATCAGTGGCCACAGAAAGTCGTTCCAGCTGCCCAGAAACATGAACAGCGCCAGCGTGACGGTGACCGGCGTCAGCAGCGGCAGCACGATCGTGCGGAAGATGCGCGCCTCGCTCGCGCCGTCCAGCCGCGCCGCGTCGATCATCTCGTCCGGGATCGCCAGGGTCGCCTGCCGCACGAACAGCACCGCGAAGATGCCGGCGAGCGACGGCAGGATCACGCCCGCATAACTGTTGATGAGACCAAGCTGCTTGAAGATCAGGAACAGCGGCAGCATCGCCACCTGCCCCGGCACCACCAGCGATGCGATCAGCAGTTTCAGCAGCCGTTCACGCCCCCGGAACCGCAGCTTGGCAAAGGCATAGCCGGCCGGCACCGTCAGCAGCAGGCCGAGCAGCGTCGACATCGCCGCCACGAACAGGCTGTTACCGATCGCCGGCACGATCCGGTAATCGAACCACGCCCCGTCGATCAGCCGCCGGGCGAGCAGTTCGTGATAGTTCTCCAGACTCCAGCGGCTCGGCCAGAATGGCGGCGGGAACGCGTTCGACTCGCCGCGCGGCATGAACGACACCGTCACCATCCACGCCAGCGGCAGCGTCACGACGAGCGTCATCACCGCGACCAGCGCGTTGGTCAGGATCGCTTTCAGCTTCACAGCCATTCGTACCGCCGCCCGATCCGCGCCTGTACGAAGGTCAGGATCAGGATCAGCACGAACAGCACGAACGCCACCGCCGACGCGCGGCCAAGATTCCACCAGGTGAACCCCTCCTGATACATGAAATACAGCACCGTCGTGGTGCTCTGCGCCGGGCCGCCCAGCGTCATCACGTACGGCTCCGCGAAGATCTGGAGGAAGCCCGCGACGCTCATCACGGCGGCCAGCAGCAGCGTCGGCCCGATCGCCGGTAGCGTGACGTGGCGGAACCGCGCCCATCGGCCCGCCCCATCGAGCCGCGCCGCCTCCATCAGGTCGCCCGGCACCGCCGACAGCGCCGCAGTGAAGACGATCATGTTGTACCCGAAAATCTTCCACGTCACGAAGATCAGGATCGCTGGGATCGACGCGTGCGGATCGCCCAGCCAGTCGACCGGCGGAATGCCGACCCAGCCCAGCGCATAATTGACCAGCCCGAACCGCGTGTTGAGCAGGAAACGCCAGACGACCGCGGTCGCGACGACGCTGGTGACATAGGGCGCGAACAGCAGCACGCGCCACAGCGGCTTCCACCGCACCGTCTTCGCATCTAGCAGCAGCGCGGTCGCCAGCGACAGTCCGATCGCCGCCGGCACGCCGAGTAGGGCGAACAGTGCGGTATTGGCCAGCGACCGCCAGAACAGCGGCGTCCGCGCGAGATCGGTGAAATTGCCGAACCCGACGAAACCGAGGTTCGACCAATCCGCCAGCGCGTAGAGGCTGTAGTCGGTGACGCTGAGCGCCAGCGCCAGCACGGTCGGCAGCACCAGCACGAGCAGGATGATCGCCAGCACCGGGGCGGTGAACATCCACGCGGCGCGTTCCTGACGCGTCATGCCCGCTTTCCCGCCTGCACCAGCGCCCGGCGCTTCGCGAGCAATTGGTCGACGCGGCGGTCCATCGTCGCCAGCCCCTCGTCGATCGTCATCAGGTGACGGACGACGCGTTCGGCAATCAACTGCACCTCAATGCGGACGCGCTCCCACTCGACGATGTTGGGGTCGACGGACAGGTCGAGCATCTGCGCCGCAAAGGGCGCCAGCGCGGGCGCGGTCAGTTGCGGGTCGGACCACGCGCTGCGCCGGGCGGGCAGATTGCCGATCAGCGTCTGGAAGCGCAATTCGGTCGCCGCGGAGGTCATGTGCCGGACCAGCGCCCACGCCGCATCCGGCCGCGTCGAGGTGCGCGACACCGCCAGCGCCGCACTGACCCCCGACACCGGGCCGGGACCACGCGGTCCGGGCATCCGCGCGACGCCCCAGCGATCGGCGGCGATCTCGCTGCGGCGGCGATGCAGGTCGAGCAGCAGCGACGGGCCGCTCGGATAGATCGCGAAATACCCCTGTGCGAAGGCGGCCAGCGGGTCCTGCATCTCGGTCGACACGATCGGCGGCGCGAGCCCCTCGTCGAAGAGCGAGCGGTAGAAGGCCAGCGCCTCGCGAAAGGCCGGATTCCGGAAATTGCCGCGCGTATCGCGTTCGCGCAGCAGCGGCGTGCCGGTCTGGCTGGCGAAGGTGAACAGCGCGTCCCACCAGTTCAACAGCATCAGGAACGCGTAATCGTCCGGTCGCCGCCGCTTCAGCCGCCGGCCCATCTCGCGCCAGCCCGCCCAATCCTCCGACGGCGCATCGTAGCCCGCGTCCGCGAGCAGGTCGCGGCGATAGAATTGCACCTGCGGCGCGACCGACCACGGCACCGCATGCGCGACGCCGCCCTGTTCGACGGTGGCCAGCGTGGCGGGGAACAGATCCCCCAGCAACGCTCCGTCCGCCACCGGTGCGATTGCGCCGACCAGCGCGAACTCGCCCACCCAGCCGTTCGGCAGCATCATCACGTCCGGCAGCGCACCGCCCGCATGCGCTGTCAGCAGCTTCTCGTGCGCGGCGGTCCAGGGCAGCGACTGCACCTCGACCGGAATACCGGTCGCGCGGGTGAAGGCGGGCATCAGGTGGGGCGAATAATCCCCCTCGTAACTCATCGCCCACAGCCGCAGCGCGTTCGGATCGCGGCGCGCGGTGCAGGCGGACAGCCCGGTCGCCGCCGCCCCGGCCAGCACCCCCCGTCGCGTCACGCCGCCGCCGCGCTCGCGCCCGCACTTCATGCGCGCTTTGTGGCAGGCGGTTTCGGCACCGGCCAGCATCAAGTGGTGATCCATGTTTCTTCGCGAGGATTTGGAAGCGTCCCGCACGATCCAGTTGATTGATCGCATGACGTCAACCGTTCACGCGTGCGACGACGACGACGGCCAAGGGGCTGCGTCGGCAGGGGAAGACCACATGACCTCGTTCCGTTTCCGCGCGTGGCTGGCCGGCACCGCCGCCGTGATCGCGATGCCGCTCCATGCCCAGACCGCACCTGCGCCCGCACCCGTCGAGGACGCGGCGGTCGAGGCCACAACCCCGGCAGAGCCGGAAGCCGCCGACATCGTCGTCACGGGATCGCGCATCGTGCGGCCGGACTTCGCCGCGCCGAACCCGATCGTGTCGTTCGATGCGGCCAACATCCAGCAATCGGGCAACACCAACGTCACCAACTTCCTGCAACGCGTGCCGGCGCTGACCAATTCGGTCGACAGCACGCAGACGGCGGGATCGGACCGGCTGAATTCTCAGCCGTTCGGCGCAGCGGGGCTGAACCTGCTCGACCTGCGCGGTCTGGGGCCGGCGCGGACTTTGGTGCTGGTCAATGGCCGCCGGCATGTCGCAGGCCAGATCAACTCCGCCGCGGTCGACATCAACTCCATTCCGACCGACCTGATCGAGCGCGTCGACGTGCTGACCGGCAGCGCGTCGGCGGTTTACGGCGCGGACGGCGTCACCGGTGTCGTCAACTTCATCCTGAAGCGCGATTTTCAGGGGGTGTCGGCGCGCAGCCAGTTCGGCATCTCCCAGCGGGGCGACGCCGCCAACCGCTTCGCATCGATCCAGGCGGGGCAGAATTTCGGCGACGGCCGCGGCAACGTCACCGTCGCATACGAATATAACGCCGACGATCCGCTGGCGAACGACGACCGGTCCTACCTGCGCCAGAACCGCCGCCGCTACCTGATCCCTAACGACGCCGATGTCGGCGACGATCCGAACGTGCCGGACAACGTGCTGCAGGGCGATCTGCGCTATCCGGGCGAGTCGCCCTTCGGCCTAATCGATGTCGCCGGCACGCTGTTCCGTGGTGACGGCCAGCTCTATAACCCGGGTACCCCCGCCGCCTTCTACGCCACCGGTGGCGACGCGACGCCGGTCGCGGGCTTCGTCGGCGACCTGTTGCCGCGCATTCGCCGCCACGGCGCGAACGTGCTGACGCATTACGACTTCAGCGACGCGGCCAAACTGTCGCTGGAGGGCAAGTTCGTGCAGGTCCGCGCGACCACGTTCGACAGCCCGACCGGCAACTACCCGGCCACCTTCACGCTCGACAACGCGTTCCTCCCCGCCAGCATCCGCAACGCCGCGCTTGCGGCTGGGCTGACCAGCGTATCGTCGGTGCGCGACAATCTCGATTTCGGGCGCCACGGCGAAAGCGACCGGCGGCAGACGTGGCGCGGCGTCGCGGACCTGACCGGCCGCATCTCCGACCACGCCACCTATGACGTATACTACACTTACGGCCGCACCGATGTCCGCATCACCAAGATCAATGATCGGCTCAACGACCGCTATCTGGCGGCGCTGGACGCCGTGATCGATCCGGCGACCGGCCGCGCGACGTGCCGGTCGAACCTGAACCCCGCCGCGTTGCAGACGCCCGCGGTGACCTTCACCCCCGGCGCGGGCAGCGACTGCATCCCGATCAACACCTTTGGTGCAGGCACCGCCGATCCCGCCAGCCTCGACTTCTTCCAGCTCGACAACAGCAGCGCGGCGCGGATCGAGCAGCATGTCGTCAACGCGTCGATCACCGGCGATCTCGGCCAGTTCTTCCGCCTGCCCGGTGGACCGGTGCAGTTTGCGACCGGCGCGGAGTATCGCAAGGAACGCAGCAGCTTCTCGCCCAACGATTACCTGACGCGCGGCCTGTTCTACCAATATGACGAGTTCGTGATTCCGACGCCGTCGCGCGGCGCGTTCGACGTGTGGGAAGCCTTCGGAGAGGTCAACGCCCCAATCCTGGAAGGGAAGCGCTTCGCCGAGACACTGTCGGTCGGCGCCGCCGGCCGCTATTCGGATTACTCGACGATCGGATCGACCCGCGCCTATCAGTTCAACGGCGTCTATGCGCCCATTCGCGACATCAGCTTCCGCGGCAGTTACGGCGAGGCGGTACGCGCCCCCAACATCGGCGAGTTGTTCACGCCGCTGACCGGAGCCAGCAGCTTCTTCACCGACCCCTGCTATCCGGAGCAACGCGGCAACGGCACCGCCACACGCGCCGCCAACTGCGCCGCGTTGATCGCGGCGGCGGGCGGCAATCTCGCCGGCTTCACCGCGGCCAACAACCCCAACGCGGTGTCGTTCATCCCCGGATCGCAGCAGGGTAATCCCGATCTGCGCGAGGAGACGGCACGGACCTGGACCGCCGGCGCGGTCCTGCGCCCGCGATTCGTACCGGGCCTGACGATCGCGGCGGACTGGTACGATATCCGCCTGCGCAACGCGATCAGCACGCCCGGTGCGCAGACGATCGCGGAACTGTGCGTCGACCAGCCGACCGTCGACAACGTCTATTGCGCGGCGATCAGCCGGCAGCAGGGCACGGGCTATATCAGCGGCTTCACCGTGCAGCCGCAGAACGTCTCGCGCTTCCGCACCGCCGGTCTCGACCTCAACATCGCCTATCGCGTGCGCGCCGGCAGCGCGGGGGATTTCGACATCCGCTTCGTCGGCGGCTACCTGCACCGGCTGGACACGGTCGCGACGCCGGGTGCGCAGGTCGAGGATCAGGTCGATCAGCCGGGTCGGCCCAAATACAACTTCGTCTTCTCGCCCAGCTGGACGCTGGAGGGGCTGACGCTCAGCTACAATTTGCGCTGGTTCGACCGCGTCCGTCGCTTCTCGAAGAACACGACCGACAACAATCCCGATTACGCGCCCGCCGACCTGCTGCGCTATAACGAGCTGTGGCAGCATGACGTGCAGGTCCAGTATGCGCTGCCGAGCGGCTTCGCACTGTATGGCGGCGTCAACAATCTGGCGGATCGCAAGCCGGACGAGGATAGCTACGATTTGCCCATTCCCTCGCTGGGCCGGTATTTCTACATGGGAGCCAAGGTCCGTTTCGGCGGGCGTTAACCCCTCTCCTGCCAAGCGACATCATGCCTCACAACGATCCGATCCCGCTCGCCCCCGTTCTGCCCGCCTATGACGTCGTCATCCCGTGTTTCGACCGGGCGCATGTCGTGGCGGATGCGGTGGCGAGCGTGCTCGCGCAATCGCAGCCGCCCGCGCGGATCGTGATCGTCGACGACGGATCGCGCGACGCCGGCGGCACGGTTATCCGCGCCCTGGCCGCGCGGCACGCCAGCGTCGAGGCGATGGTGCTGCCGCGCAACGGCGGTGCGTCGAACGCGCGCAACGTCGGCGCGGCGCTGTGCTCGTCGCCGTGGATCGCGTTTCTCGACAGCGACGACGTGTGGCTGCCGGGCGCGGCGGCGGCGCTGCTCGCGTGGCCGGTGACGGAGACGGCGGACGTGATCGTCGGCCGCTTCGCGCGGGTCGAGGGCGGCGGCGCGCCGGGGGAGCCGGAATGCGGCTGGGACGGCGGCGATATCCGGCGCGCGCTGGCGACCGGCGGGGTGATCGGGCCGAGCTGGTCGATCGTCCGCCGCGGGACGTTCGATACGGTCGCGGGCTTCGACCCCAGCTTTCACAACTGCAATGACTGGGACTTCTACACCCGCGCCGCCGCCGCTGGCGCGACCTTCGCGCGGATCGGGCAAACCGTGGCGCTGTACCGCACGGTGGCAGGGCACCGGCTGGTCGCCGACCACGCGATCGGCGCGAAGAACGCCGCCCGCGTGCTCGCGCATCCGTATCTGGCGGATCTCGTCGCCGGCTGACGGCTTCAATTGATGTGGCGGTAGAGTTCGCGCTCCTCGCGCGCGATCCGGTCGCTCAGCGCCGCGACGATCGCCTGCGTCTCGACGCAGAAGGCGGGCCACTCCGCCTCGATCCGCGTCGCCGACCATTTCGCGACATAGGCGTTATACGTCGCGGCCAGTCCGCCCATGTCGTCGCTGAACCGCTCCGCCAGCCGCGCCGCGACCGGGTGCGACCCATTCTTCAGCTTCGGGTAGAGCAGCTTGTCCTCCTTCGCGAGGTGCAGCAACAGCTTGCGCGTCAACTGCCACCGCACCCCCGCTACCCCGGCCACGTCGGGACGGTCCGACCGCGCCTGCGCCCCGAGTGTGGCGGCGAGCCGCGCGAGTTCGGCATGTTCCTGCGATAGATCGGCCCTGCTCAGCATGCTTCGCTCCCCTGACCCCCGACTGTTGGCCGGCCAGCTTGCGAAGTCGTTAAACAGCCAGAACGATGCTATTCCACGCAGGGAGGGGACGACTTGATGACGATCACGATCACCGCGTTCGAGGCCTCGCCGGATCGGGGCCGCGGGCTGGCGCGCGACATGCCGGTGCGCTGGGCGCTGGAGGAGGCGGGGCTGGCGTACGACGTACAGCTCCTGTCGTTCGCGGCGGTCAAGGCGGCGGAGCATCGCAGCGCGCAACCCTTCGGCCAGATCCCCACCTACCGGGACGGCGACCTGACGCTATTCGAGTCCGGTGCGATCGTGCTGCACATTGCCGAACGTCATGCCGGGCTGCTGCCCCACGACGCCGATGCGCGGGCACGGGCGATCGCGTGGATGTTCGCGGCGCTGAGCACGATCGAGCCGCCGATCGTCGAACGCTCGCTCGCAACCCTGTTTGAGCAGGACCGTCCGTGGTTCGCGGAGCGGCAGGCGATGCTCGACGCCCGCGTGCGGACGCGACTGGGCGACCTGTCCCGCCGCCTGGGCGATGCGGTTTGGCTGGACGGCGCGTTCAGCGCCGGCGATCTGTTGACGATCGCGGTCCTGCGGCGGCTGAAAAGCTCCGGCCTGCTGGACGAGTATCCGAACATCGCCGCCTATGTCGCACGCGGCGAGGCGCGACCGGCGTTCCGGCGGGCATTTGCGGCGCAGCTGGAGGTGTTCGAACGCAACGCTGCGGCCGGCTGACTACCACGCGAAGAACAGCCCCACCCCCGCACCGATCTGGATCGCGGCGATGACGCTCAGCTGCGTGGAGAACGGCTCCTTCCGCGTCTTGTGCCGATCGAGGCGACGCGCGGCTAACGCGCCCGGCGACCCGCCCAGCAAGGCGAGGCCGAGCAGCTCGCTTTCCGGCGTGCGGCGGCGGCCCTGGATCGCAGCGTGCTTGTCGTGCCGGAAACAGCGCATCGTCCAAAGGTTGATGACCAACAGCCAGACCAGAATCAAGGTCGGCATGTCACCGCCGCCCCCGCACCGCCAGCATCGCCAGTCCGCCGCCGATCGTCAGCACCGCCAGCACGATCAGCACGGCATCGAAATCTGTCGGTGTCGCCAGCCACCAGGTCAGCAGCGGCCCGAGAAGCGACGGCAGCGTATTGGCCAGGTTGAGCAGGCCCAGATCGCGCCCCCGCCGCCGCGGGTTCGGCAGCAACTGCATCGCGAACGCCGAATGCAGCGACAGGAACACCGCATGCCCCATCACGAACAGCCCGAACATCGTCGCGCCGACGATCGCGCCGTCCGCCCCGGCCATGCCCAGCAGCCCCGCCGCAGCCACGACGGCGGCTCCGAGCAGGAACGGCTTGCGGCGGCCGACGCGATCGGACACCCGCCCGACCAGCACCGCCACCGGCAGCGGGGCGATGAAGGCGATCGTCAGCAATTGCCCCGCGCGCGTCGCGACCGTGGACGAATCCTCGCCCGGCGACATCCCGCGCAGGTAATAGAGGAGGTAGACGAACAGCACGCCGCTCGCGACCTGCACCAGCAGGCGCGCGCCGAGTGCCACGATCAGGTCGCGGTCGTCGAGCGCCGACGCGGCCACCTCCGCTTCGGCCACCACCACCGGCGCGGATCGGCGCATCATCAGCGGCAGGAAACAGGCTGCGATGGCGACCGCGACCGCCGCGAGCCGGCCATTCTCCCCCAGCACAAGCGTCGCGACGACCGCCGCCGAGAAAGCGGAGGCGACGGGATTGCCCAGCGCCAGCAGCCCGCCGGCGACGCCCTTGTCGCGGTCCGGCACCTCCTCCGCCATCAACGCGAACAGGGGTGACAGCAGCGCGTTGACCGCGATCTGGAACACCACGATCGCCAGCACCAGCGCCACCGGCGTGGCGGCAATCGCGACCAGCGCATAGGAGGCGATCGTCGCCGCCAACCCGGTCGCCATTCCGGCGCGCCGGCCACGTCCCCGCTCCACCAAGCGGTCGCCCAGCCACCCGAACACGATGTTGGAACCGCTGGCGGCGAGCGATCCCGCGATGACCGCCGCGGTCAGCGCGCCGATCCGCGCATCGCCGGCGATGACGTCGATCTTGATCGGCAGCAACAGCGTCAGCAGCGGCAAATACGCGATCACCCCGCCGATGTTCGCCAGCGCGAACGCCGCCAGCAAACCGACCGATCGCCAGCGTGGCCTGTCCAGGGTCGTCTCGTGCAAGCCTTGCTCCCGCCGGCGATCATCGCGTCGCCCTGACCTGGACTGTCGGCGCATCCGCCGTGAAATACCACCCGTGACCGAGCGGGAACCTGACGGGAAGTCCGGGCTTCTATCGTTTGGGAGCAACGAAAAAGGGGATTGCCGTGACGAAACCTTTCTTCGCCGGACTGTGTCTGGTCATGCTGGCCGCAGGTCCGGCGGCTGCGCAGGACGCCTATATGTCACCGATGGATTTCTCGACGCAGAGTCAGGCGCTGACCAGCAGCGTCATCGACGGCCTGTCGGTCGAGGAAACCGCGCGTGGCGAGCGGCGTGGTCGATCAGCCCGGGCATCGACACCGCGCCAGCGCGCCGCCAGGACCAGCGCCGCCACGCCTCGAGCGTCCGATGCGCGGCTGCCGTTCGTCAGCACGCCCGCGTCCCGGAAGCGCGCCGTCGACGCCTATCTTGCCGGGGTGGCCGGCAGCAGTCCCAAGGAAGCGGCGGCGATCACCGCAGGATTTCAGGGGCGCGACATCACGGGCGAGATGCAGGCGGCGATGCGCACGCCCGGGCTCGACGTGAACGACACCGCCGACATCATGGCGACCTTCCTCGCGATCGGGTGGGAGACGATCACGGGAGGCGACGCGACACAGGCGCAGATGAAGGGGCTGCGGCGTCAGGTTGCGGGCAACCTCCTCGTCAATCCCGCCATGAAAAACCCGGACACACGGACCCGCGTCGGCGAGGAACTGAAGGTCTCCGCCTTCGCGGTCGGCACTTCCGTCGCAGCCGCCAAGCGCGACGGGCGGCTGGAATCGTTCCGGCGTGGTATCGCGCAATTCTACCGCCAGCAGACCAGGCTCGACCTTACCCGGCTGCGCATGACGCCGGCGGGGCTGGTCCCGTAGGCCGAGAGCCTGTAACCTGCATCAAGTGATTGATTTTACATGGACATTTGCAAAGGCCGAGGCGTTCGGGGGGTGGTTAAACACTGCACGATAAGGAGCGCCGCATGGCCACCCTCCCCAACGACGTCGTCCAATCGCTGTTCGTCACCGGCCTGAAGAACGTCCACGGCGTCGAACATCAGGCGCTGGCGTTGATCGACCGACAGCTCGACCATCTCGCGGATTATCCGGAGGTTGAAGACGCGCTCCGCCGCCACCGCGGCGAGACCGAGCAGCAGATCCAGCGCGTAGAGGAAATCCTGTCCGGCTTCGGAGAGACGCATTCGGCGGTGAAGGATTTCGCGCTGTCGATCTCCGGCAACCTCGCCGCGCTGGCGCATGTGTTCGCGCCCGACGAAATCCTGAAGAACAGCTTCGCCAACTATGCGTTCGAGAATTTCGAGGCGGCGAGCTACACGTCGCTGATCGCGCTGGCGGACGCGGGCGGCTTCGGTGGACCGACCGCGCTGTTGCAGACGTCGCTGCGGGAGGAACAGGCGATGGCCGCTTGGATCGACGAGCACAACGCACCATTGACGCTGAAATACGCCGCCCGCCGTGCCGCCGGGAAGACGGCCAGCCATTGAGCGACACCCCTACGGGCCATGATCTGGCGCTGGCCCTCAGCGGCGGCAACGCGCTGGGGGCCTATCACGGCGGCGTTTACGAGGCGCTGCACGACCGCGGACTGGAGCCGGACCGGGTGGCGGGTGCCTCGGCCGGCGCGATCGTCGGGGCGCTGATCTGCGGCAATCGTCGCGATGAGCGGCTGGCGGCGCTGAGATCGTTCTGGCGGCCGGCATCCGGACCGCCTCTTTTCACGGCAGGCGAGACGATGCGCCGGTCCGCCGCGGCGGCCACCGCGGCGGCGGCCGGACGGCCCGGCCTGTTCACACCGCGCGCCATGACGATGAACATGGAGCCGCCCAGCCTCTACGACACGGCACCCCTCGCCCGCTCGCTGGAGCAGTCGATCGACCTCGACCGACTGAATAGCGGATCGCCGCGGTTCACCGCGACGGCGGTCGATCTCGAAAGCGGCGAGGACGTGATGTTCGACACCGCGCATGATCCGCTGTCGATCGCGCATCTGCGGGCGAGTTGCGCGCTGCCGCCGGCGTTTCCGCCGCAATGGATCGGGGGTCGCCTGATCGCGGATGCGGGCGTCTCCGCCAACCTGCCGCTCGATGCGGTCCTCGCCGACCCCCCGGAACGACCCTTGCTCTGCATCGCGATCGACCTGTTGCCCCTCCACCGTCCCGCCCCCACGACGGTGACGGAAGCCGCCGAGCGCATGCAGGACCTGATCTTCGCGACGCAAAGCCGACGGGCGATCGCCGCGTGGCAAGCGGTGTTCGACGAACGCACGCGACGCGGCGATGCTGCGTCGGTGACGCTGTTGCACATCGCCTATACGGATCAGGACGAGGAGGTCGTGGGCAAGGCGTTCGACTTCTCGCCCGAATCGGTGCGCGCGCGCTGGCTGTCGGGGCAGCGCGACATGCAGCGGGCGCTGGCCGATCTCGACACCGGGTGCATCGCGATCGGAGAGCCGGGGCTGACCGTCTACGCGGCCGACCCGGCGGCATCCGGTCCGCCGTTTCTGCGAAGGGTCCGCTACGACCTCGCCCCGCGGCCATTTCGCCCCGCAAGGTAAGCGATCAAGCGTCGAACAGGGGTAGCCCGGCGGCATCCCGATCGGCGGGATCCTCGAAGTTGGACACGGTGACGCCCACCAGGCGAATGCCGGTTTCGGGCGGGTAGATCGACCGGATCAGGTCGAGGCTGGCGGCGCGCAGGGTCGCGTGATCGGCCACGGCACCCGTCTGGCTGCGGCTGCGGGTGATCTGCCGAAAATCGCGGAACTTGACCTTCACCGTCACGGTGCGGCCGAACATCCGCGTCTTTTCACACCACGACCAGACATCGTCCGCCATGCGCAGCACGCCCGCCTCGATCTCGGCCGGGTCGGTCAGGTCGCGGTCGAACGTGGTCTCCGACCCCGACGACTTGCGCACGCGATTGGGATTGACCGGCCGGTCGTCCTCACCGCGCGCGATCGCGTGATACCAGCCCGCCGAACTGCCGAAATGCCGTTCAAGGAAGTCGAGCGACTTCGCGCGCAGGTCGGCCCCCGTCTCGATCCCCAGCCGCTTCATCTTCGCCGCCGTCACCGGGCCGACGCCGTGGAACCTCGACACCGGCAGCGTCTCTACCCAATCAGCCCCCATGTCGGGCGTCACCGCGAACTGGCCGTTCGGCTTGCGGTGATCGGACGCCAGCTTCGCGAGAAACTTGTTGTACGAGATACCCGCCGACGCGGTCAGCCCCGTCTCCTCCCGAATGCGCGCGCGGATCGCCTTGGCGGTGGCCCAGGCGGTCGGCAGCCCCGCTAGGTTCGCGGTCACGTCCAGGTACGCCTCGTCCAGCGACAGGGGCTGGATCACCGGCGTGAACTCCGCGAAGATCGCGTGGATCTGACGCGACACCGCGCGGTACACGTCGAACCGAGGCGGTACGAAGATCAGGTCCGGGCATCGACGCTGCGCCGTCACCGACGGCAGCGCGGACTTCACCCCGAACGCACGTGCCTCGTAACTCGCCGCCGCGACCACGCCGCGCGCCGCGCCATGTCCGACAGCAACCGGCTTGCCGCGCAGCGACGGGTCGTCACGCTGCTCCACGGAGGCGAAGAACGCGTCCATGTCGACATGGATGATCTTGCGTACCGATCCGTCGGGCATGACCCGCCTATAGCAGCCAAGGAACGGACAGGGAACGCCGCTTTATCAGCCGATTGGGTCGTGGTGGCCTTGCTCGTCGTCGCGCCGATGCGCCGGCAGCAACTGCAACTGCTGCGGCACCGTGCCCACATCGATATGCTCCTCCGCCAGCTTTTGCAGGATCATCATCAGCGCACTGCTGCGCGCCGGATAGGAGGTCCGCGGGCTGGAGGTGTGGGCGAAACAGTTGAACAGGATGCGGCCGTCGACGATGTTGTCGATGAAGGCGACCGGCGCGGGGTCGTCGAGGATCGTCGGCTCCGCCGCGAACACGTCGAGTACGATCTGGCGGATACGCTGGGGTTCGACGTTGAGCGGGACAGAGAACTGCACCTGCAACCGACCCAGCGCGTTCGACATCGTCTTGTTCAGCACCGTCTTGGTAATGAGCTCCGAATTCGGCACGATCAGCGTCGAATGGTCGGCCAGTTCGATCTCGGTCGACCGCACGCTGATCCGCTTCACGTCGCCCTCGTCGGTGCCGATGCGGACGAGATCGCCGATCTTCACCGGCCGCTCGGCGAGCAGGATCAGGCCGGATACGAAGTTCTGCGTGATCGCCTGCAAGCCGAAGCCGATGCCGACCGACAGCGCCGACAGCAGCAGCGCGATCCGCTCCATGCCGATGCCGAGCGAGGCGAGCCCCCACAGGACCGCCAGGATGATGGCGATGTACCGGGCGATCATCGCGAACGAATTGCGCGCACTGACATCCATCGCCGTCGTCGGCAGGTAACGGTCGTTCAGCCAGCGCAGGAACAGTCTTGCCAGCGCCAGTCCGACGACCAGCACGACGACGGCGCGGATGATCGCGCCGGGCGAGATACTGACATCGCCGACGGTGATGCCGCTCGCGACGGTGCCGAAGCGCTCGACGGTGCTGTCCACGCCCGATCCGAACGGCGTCAGCAGCATGACGATCGCGACCAGCGCCAGCCCGAGCCGTAGCGCTCCGGACATGAGTACGCCGAACTGGTCGATCGCACTCGGCCGGATGCCGACGCCGCGCGCCAGCACATGGCCGGTGCGGCTGTCGGCGGAAAACACCGACGTGACGACATCGTCGACGAAGGCGAGCAACAGGTAGAAGGTGCCGATGACGATCGCCAGCCACTCGATCGCGATCCGGGTCAGGAACAGGCTGAACGTCGTATACCCGATCAGCAGCGCCCCGGCGCTGGCCAGCGTCACCAGCCACACGACCAGCGTGATGACGCCGACCCCTGCCCGTGCCGCGCCCGCGCCGCTAACCGCCGGCGCTTCGGTCGCGACGGCCTGCGCCTCCGCTTCCGCGCGCGCACGGCTGCGCAGCCGGCCCAGCGTGAACAACAGGCCGCCGATCGCCAGCAGTCTCACCGTGGCGATCGCCGAATCGGTCACGAAGACGGCGGTCGTGCTCAACCGCATCGCCTCCACCGTCGCCGACAGCAGGATGTCCGCGGACGTCAGGACCGCCAGCACCCACACCCACGGCATCAGCGCGCGGGCGACATCGTCGTCGATCGGCAGCAGCCGCCACGATCCCTGGCTGCGCATCAGCAGCGCCCCGCCGAGCGCGCCGATGAATGCGCCCATCCCGATCGCGAACAGCGCCGCGCTCAGGATCGGCTCGACGGTCGCGCCCGTCAGGCCGGACCAGCGCAAGCCCTGCGCCACCGCCAGCGCCGCCAGCGTCGGCAGCGCGGTCCCCGTGACCAGCCGCCACATCGCGTATCCGGTGCGCCGCACCCGATGGCCGGGCGCGGCGCCGATCGCGTAGCGCCGCCCTGCCTCCCTCAGCGCGATCCGTGCCGGCCAGCCGAGCACCACCGCCACCACCGCGCCGAGCAGCGCGATCCAGCCGCCGCCGCCGATCAGGCCCCTGCCGATATCGGCCATCACCTGTTCCAGCACGCGCGCGACGCGGCCGACATCGCGTGGCGTCGCGTCTACGATCGCCGCCCAGAAACCCGGTGTCAGCGGCGAAGGATTACGCGTCCTCCAGCTTCGCCCCAACTCTGCCGCCTGATCCGCCGCGATCCGATCGGCGAGCTGCTGCGCCTCGACGTTGAGCAACTTGCCACGGCGGATCGCGGAGTCGATCGTCGCGCGCCGCTGCGCCAGCAACTTGCGCTGCGCGGCGATGTCCGGCGCGTCGACGATACCGGGCGTCACCGGGCCGATCTCCGCGATCTTGGCATCGACCAGCGCCATCTGCGCGTCCAGCGTCGTGCCCGCGTCGGCGGCGGTGGCGCGCACCGCCGACAGGCGATCGGTCAGCGCGGCGCGATCCTCGCGCGTGTCGACGGTGTCGGCGGCACGCTCGACCGCGCGCACCTCGTTCGACGCCGTCGACAGGTGGGTGACCACGCCACCGACCGGATCGTCGGTCTGCGCAGCCAGCGGCGAGACCACCAGCAGCGCGGCGATCAGCCACGTCAGAAGCACAGCGACGAGAAGGTTGGAACGACGAAACACGGGCCGCTCCTTACCCGCTCGCACTCGCAGGAGCGACCCCGAACCCGTCAGTCCGCCTTCGGATGCCCACCGACCAGCTGGCGCACCGTCTCCATCATCACGCGACCGGCACCCTTGTCGCCCTTCGCCATGGACGACATGAACGCCTTTGCCTGCTCGAACGTGACGTGCGGCGGCAGCGGTGCGACCTCCGGGTCGGTCTTCACCTCCAGCACCACCGGCCGGTCCGCCGCCAGCGCCCGGTCCCACGCAGCACCGAGCTGCTCCGGATCGTCGACGAAGATTCCGGTCAGCCCGATCATCTCCGCGAACTGCGAATAGCGGACGTCGGGAATGTCCTGCGTCGTGGCAAAGCGCGGATTGCCCTCCATCACGCGTTGCTCCCACGTCACCTCGTTCAGGTCCTCGTTGTTGAAAACGCAGATGATCAGCCGGGGATCGGCCCAGCGCTGCCAGTATTTCTGGACGGTGATGAGCTCCGCCATGTTGTTCATCTGCATCGCCCCGTCGCCGACCAGCGCCACGACCGGCTTGTGAGGAAACGCGAACTTCGCCGCGATTGCATAGGGGACCGCCGCCCCCATCGACGCCAACCCGCCCGACAGCGACGATCGCTGCCCCCGCTTCACCTGATAGTCGCGCGCATACCAGTTGGCGCAGGACCCCGAGTCGGACGTGACGATCGCATCGGCGGGCAGGCGCGGCGACATCTCGTACACGACCCGCTGCGGATTGACCGGGCTGGCAGCGGCAAACGCCCGCTTCTTCAGCGTCTCGTGCCAGTCGCGCATCCCGTCGACGATCCCGTCCAGCCAGCCACGATCCGCCTTGCGCTGAAGGAAGGGCAGCAGCGCGCGCAGCGTCTCCGCAGCGCCACCGTGCAGGTTGACCTCCACCGGATAGCGCAGGCCGAGCATGTCGGCGGCGATGTCGATCTGCACCGCCCGCGCCTGTCCGTCCTTCGGCAGAAACTCCGCCCACGGGAAGCCGGTACCGATCATCAGCAGCGTGTCGCACCCCTCCATCATGTCCGACGACGGCTTCGTGCCGAGCAGCCCGATCGAACCGGTGACGAAGGGCAGGTCGTCGGGCAGCACGTCCTTGCCCAGCAGCGCCTTGGCGACGCCGGCACCGAGCAGGTCGGCGACATGCTCCACCTCCGCCGCCGCCTCGCGAGCGCCCGCGCCGATCAGGATCGCGACCTTCGACCCGGCGTTCAGCACCTCGGCGGCGCGGCGCAGGTCCGCCTCCTGCGGCACCACCAACGGCCGCGAATAGCCCGGACCGGAGCGCGTAAAGCCATGCGCGCGCGCCGGCTCCTGCCACGGTTCATCCTGCACGTCCTTCGGGAAGATCAGCGCGGTGACGGTGTTGCCCGCGATCGCGACGCGCAGACCCCGGTCGATCAGGTGCCGGATCTGCGCCGGCGCGGCGGCCTCCTGCACGAATGCCGCGACATCGGCGAACACGCGGTCGAGGTTCAGTTCCTGCTGGTACACCGCCCCGCGCACCGTCGACTCGGCCTGCCCGCAGATCGCCAGCAACGGTGCATGGTCCAGCTTGGCGTCGTACATCCCCGTCAGCATGTGGGTCGCGCCCGGCCCACCGGTCGACAGGCACACGCCCAGCTCACCGGTGAACTTCGCATGCGCGGTGGCCATGAACGCCGCCATCTCCTCATGCCGGACCTGGATGAACTCGATGCCATCGCCCGCCGTTTCCGCGCGTTGCAGCGCGCCCAGCACGCCGTTGATGCCGTCGCCGGAGTAACCGTAGATCCGTGTTACGCCCCACGCCTTCAGACGCTCGACGATGAAGTCGCTGGTCGATTTGCTCATGCCGAAGTCCTTGGGGTTGTTCGGGACTCAGTACGTCAGGAGAGTCGGGGGGTTCCGGGCATGCTTGAATGAGCGATCTGGACGCGAAACATACCTGTCGGTACACAATGCTATTGACGAACCTGTCACGCCGTTTATATACCGTTCAGTATAGAACGTGACGGCCCCACCGACCGATCGCGTCCCCGCGTAACGCACGGCCTTCGCGGAGTGGGAGGGCCGGCTTGTCCTTTGCCGGAGCGATCCACGGCGCGCGACTGCGTGGCCGATCATACCCCTTTGCCGAATTTCATCCGCCACGGACGCCCTGTCGCAACAGGGTCAGCGGGCAACGACCCGCTGCGTCCATCAGACATGATCGAGGGAGATCATCATGGTCCACCAGACTTCCGCCGCCGCCTCTCCCAAGGGAGCACGCGCATGAACATGTATTCGCCCGTCGAGGCCCCGCAGGGTCGGGCGCAGGATGACGCGTCGCCCGCTCCCGTCAAACCGCGCTGGCGCAAGCCGGCACTGGTGCTGCTGCCCGTTGCCGCCGTCGCGCTCGGATACACGCTGATCGACCGCGACGCCCCCGCCGCCGCTGCGCCGCCGCCGCCCACCGTCACGGTGTCGCAGCCGCTGGTGCGGGAGGTGAACGAGTGGGACGATTATGTCGGCCGCTTCGAACCCAGCCGCAGCGTCGAGGTGCGCCCGCGTGTGCCGGGTTTGGTCACCGCGGTCCACTTCACCGACGGCGCGATCGTGCGAAAGGGCCAGTTGCTCTTCACCCTCGATCCCCGCCCCTTCGCCGCCTCCCTCGCCGAAGCGCGCGCCGGTCTGGCGAGCGCACAGAGCGACGTCGCGCTCGCCCGCGCCAATCTCGACCGCGCCAACCGGCTCGTCGCTGACGATGCAGTTTCGAAGAGCGATGTCGACCAGCTCAACGCCCGCCTGCGCGCCGCCACCGCCAGCCTCGCCGCCGCGCAGGCCCGCGTGCGCTCGCGCGCACTCGACGTGGAGTTCACGCAGGTCCGCGCGCCGATCGCCGGCCGTATCTCCGATCGCCGCATCGATGCGGGCAACCTTGTCGCGGCGGGCGACTCGAACGGCACGCTGCTGACCACGATCAACGCGCTCGACCCGATCTATTTCACCTTCGACGGTTCGGAGGCGCTGTTCCTCAAGACCAGACGCGCCGCCGCGTCGGGCACCGACGTGACGCCGGTCGAGGTCAAGTTGCAGGACGAGGGCGACTATCGCTGGAAGGGTCGTCTCGATTTCACCGACAATGGCCTCGATCCGAAATCGGGCACGATCCGCGGTCGTGCTGTGCTGGCCAATCCCGGCCTGTTCCTGACGCCGGGCCTGTTCGGCAACATGCGCCTCGGCAGCGGCGGCACGACCCGCGCGCTGCTGGTCCCCGATTCGGCCGTGCAGACCGATCAGGCGCGCAAGACGCTGCTGACCGTGGCGCAGGACGGCTCGGTCGCCGCCAAGCCGGTGCAGCTCGGCCCCGTGCTGGGCGGCCTGCGCGTGATCCGCGGCGGCCTGTCGCCAAACGACCGCGTCGTTATCAGCGGCACGCAGATGGCGATGCCCGGCACCAAGGTCACCGCCAGGCCCGGCCGCATCGCGCCTGTATCCGAAGCCGCGCCACCCGGCGGCGGCAGCGCGCCGCTCGCGGGCGAAGTCACCTTCGCCCGGTAACGCCCACTCACCCTCACCCAGGCGCATCGCCGGTGAGGGTGAAACCGACACGTCTGTCGAATTCCATCCTCTTCCGGGGAGCCTGCCATGCGCTTTTCGCGCTTCTTCATCACGCGCCCGATCTTCGCCGCGGTCATCGCGGTCATCATCACGATCGTCGGCGCGATCGCCTATTGGGGCCTGCCCGTCTCGCAGTATCCCGAAATCGTGCCGCCGACGGTGACGGTCACCGCCACCTATCCCGGCGCTTCGGCGGAAACCGTCGCGGAGACGGTCGCCGCGCCGATCGAGCAGGAGATCAACGGTGTCGACAACATGCTCTACCAGAGCAGCCAGTCGACCGGTGACGGTACGGTCACGATCACCGTCACGTTTAAGCTCGGCACCGACCTCGACGCCGCGCAGGTGCTGGTCCAGAACCGCGTCGCGGTCGCGGTGCCCCGCCTGCCGGAAGAGGTGCAGCGCCTCGGCGTCGTCACGCGCAAGACGTCGCCCGACTTCCTGATGGTCGTGAACCTCGTCTCGCCCGACCACAGCCTCGATCGCGGCTACATCTCCAACTACGCACTGACTCAGGTCCGCGACCGGCTGGCGCGCATCGACGGCGTCGGCGACGTGCGGCTGTTCGGCGCGCGCGACTATGCGATGCGCGTATGGATCGACCCCGGTCGTGCCGCCGCGCTCAACCTGACGGCGGGCGACATCGTCCAGGCATTGCGCGCCCAGAACGTGCAGGTCGCCGCCGGCACGCTCGGCCAGCCCCCTTACGCGAACGGCAGCGCGTTCCAGCTCAACGTCGAGACGCAGGGCCGCCTCGTCGATCCGGCGCAGTTTGCGCAGGTCGTGATCCGCACCGATGCGGACGGGCGTCAGGTCCGCGTCGCCGATGTCGCGCGGGTCGAGCTCGGCGCGGCCGATTACGGCTCCAACACCTATCTGTCGGGCGAGCCGACCGTCATCGCCGCCGTCTTCCAGCGCCCCGGATCGAACGCGCTCGCCGCCGCCGGAGCGGTCAGCGCCGAGATGAACGCGATGGCGAAGGACTTTCCCAAGGGGCTGGAATACCGCGTCATCTACAACCCGACCGAGTTCATCGCCCAGTCGATCGACGCGGTGAAGCATACTTTGGTCGAGGCGATGATCCTCGTCGTGCTCGTCATCCTCGTCTTCCTCCAGAAATGGCGCGCGGCGATCATCCCGATCGTGGCCATCCCCGTGTCGCTGATCGGCACCTTCGCGGTGCTGGCGGCGCTCGGCTACAGCCTCAACAACCTGTCGCTGTTCGGGCTGGTGCTCGCGATCGGTATCGTCGTCGACGACGCGATCGTCGTGGTCGAGAATGTCGAGCGCAACCTGGAGCGCGGGCTGACCCCGCTGGAAGCGGCGCGTACGTCGATGGACGAGGTGTCGGGCGCGCTGGTTGCGATCGTGCTGGTGCTGTGCGCGGTGTTCGTGCCGACGCTGTTCCTCACCGGCCTGTCGGGCGCATTTTACCGCCAGTTCGCCGTTACGATCTCGACGGCGACGATCATCTCGCTGCTGCTGTCGCTGACGCTGTCGCCGGCGCTCGCCGCGATGCTGCTCAAGGCGCACGTCCATGCGGAGCACGGCAACCGCCTGACCCGCACCGTCCGCCGCGCCGGTGACGCGTTCAACCGCGGGTTCGAGCGGCTGAGCGCCCGCTACGCCGCGCTCACCGCCGCGCTGGTCGCCCGTCCCAGGCGGATGATGACGGTCTATCTCGGCCTGATCGCCGCCACCGGTGCGCTGTTCTGGGCGACGCCGTCGGGCTTCATCCCGGCGCAGGATCAGGGTTACTTCCTGACCGTCGTCCAGCTTCCCTCCGGCGCCTCGGTCGAACGCACCGACGCCGTCGTGCAAAAGGTCGCCAAGCGCATCCTGCCGCTGGCGGGCGTCAAGGGCGCGGTGATGCTCGCGGGCTTCGACGGCCCGTCGCAGACGCTCGCCCCCAATGCCGCCGCCGCCTACATCCCGCTGAAGTCGTTCGAGGACCGTCAGGCGCTCGGCGTCACCCTCGCCAGCATCATGGCGGAGGCGCGCAAGGTCACCGCGGACATCGACGAGGCGCGCATCCTCGTCATCCCGCCGCCTCTGATTCAAGGCATCGGTTCGGCGGGCGGCTATCGCCTGATCGTACAGGACAAGAACGGCGGCAGCTACCAGAAGCTGGGCGAGGAGACGGGCAAGCTGCTTGCGAAGGCGAACCAGACCGAGGGGCTGGCGCAGGTCTTCACCTTCTTCGATTCGGCCACGCCGCGCATCTTCGCCGACATTGACCGCGCCAAGGCGGACATGCTCGGCGTCCCCCCGGAACGCGTATTCGAAGCGTTGCAGGTCTATCTCGGCTCGGCCTTCGTCAACGACTTCAACCTGCTGGGCCGCACCTACCGCGTCACCGCGCAGGCCGACGCCCCGTTCCGCGCCACCACGGCGGACATCGCCAACCTGAAGACGCGGTCGAACAGCGGCGCGATGGTGCCGATCGGATCGGTGTCGACCTTCCGCGACAAGACCGGGCCGTACCGCGTCACCCGCTACAACCTCTTCCCCGCGGTCGAGGTCGATGGCGACACTGCGCCCGGCTATTCCTCCGGCCGCTCGCTGGTGACGATGGAAAAGGTCGCGGCCGAGACGCTGCCGGCGGGCTACGGCACCGAATGGACCGGCATCGCCTTCCAGCAGAAGGCAGCGGGCAGCACGGCCGCGATCGTCTTCGCGCTGGCGGTGGTGTTCGTCTTCCTCGTGCTGGCGGCGCAATATGAAAGCCTCGTGCTGCCGCTGTCGATCATCCTGATCGTGCCGATGTGCCTGCTCGCGGCGATGATCGGCGTGAACTTGCGCGGCATGGACAACAACGTCCTGACCCAGATCGGCCTCGTCGTGCTGATCGCGCTCGCCGCGAAGAACGCCATCCTCGTCGTCGAATTCGCCAAGCAGGCGGAGGAACAGGACGGCCTGTCCCCGGTCGAAGCCGCGGTGCGCGCAGCGCAGGACCGGTTGCGGCCGATCCTGATGACCAGCTTCGCCTTCATCCTCGGCGCGGTGCCGCTGCTGATCGCAAAGGGTGCCGGTGCCGAGCTGCGGCAGGCGCTGGGCACCGCGGTGTTTTTCGGGATGATCGGCGTCACCGGCTTCGGCCTGTTGTTCACGCCCACCTTCTACGTCGTGTGCCGCGCGCTGGGCGATCGTCTCGCCCGCCGCCGGCACGCCGCCAGCCCCGCGCCCCACGCGCTGCCGGCGGAATAAGGAGCAAAACCATGCGTGCCATCCTCGCCACCGTCTCCGCACTGGCTCTCGCGGCCTGCGCGACCGGCCCCGACTATGTCGCCCCGCAGACGCCCGCCGCCGCGGCGGGGCCGTTCCTGTCGACCAGCACCGCGGTCGATATCACCGCTCCCGCCAGCGAACGCTGGTGGCAACTCTACAACGATCCCGTCCTCGACGGCCTCGTCACCGACGCGCTCAGGGCGAACACCGACCTGCGTGTCGCCGCCGCCCGCCTCGCCCGTGCCCGCGCGTCGCTGCGCGAGGTTCGCGGCGACCGCCAGCCGCAGGGCAACGTCAGCGCCAGCGGCAATTACGGCCGCGTGTCCGAAATCCAGACCATCCCCGGGGTCGATCGCGAAGGCTGGCGCGTCGATGGCGGCCTCAACGTCTCGTACGAAGTCGACCTGTTCGGCCGCATCAGCCGCAACGTCGAGGCGGCGCGCGGCGATGTCGGCGCGGCACAGGCGGACCTCGACGCGGTGCGCGTCTCGATCGCCGCCGAGACCGCCCGCGCCTATGCCGACGCCGCCTCGGCCGCGGAACGCATCGCCGTGGCGGAGCGGATCGTCGCGCTGATCGACCGCTCGCTCGGCGTCACGTCGAACCGCGCCAAGGTCGGCCTGACCACCGGCCTCGACACCGCCCGCATCGCGGCGTTGCGCGACCAGCGCCTCGCCGACATCCCCGCGATCCGCGCGCAGCGTCAGGCGGCGTTGTTCCGGCTCGCGACGCTGACCGGCCGCGCGCCCGCCGACCTGCCGCCGATCGCCGCCGCCCGCATGACGACGCTGCGGCTCGATCGTCCCATCCCGATCGGCGACGGCGCGCAACTGCTCGCGCGCCGCCCGGACGTGCGCGCCGCCGAACGCCGCCTCGCCGCCGCCACCGCGCGGATCGGCGTCGCCACCGCCGACCTGTATCCCAAGATCAGCTTGGGCGGCTCGATCGGCCAGACCAGCACCGGCCTCGGCGACCTGTTCGGCAGCGGTCCGTTGCGCTGGCTGCTCGGCCCGCTCATCAACTGGAACGTCAACCCGACCAAGGCGCGCGCGCGCATCGCCGGTGCGGAGGCCGACACGCGGGCGGCGCTCGCAACCTTCGACGGAACGGTGTTGCAGGCGCTGGAGGAAAGCGAAACCGCGCTGTCGGCCTACGCCAACGCGCTGCAACGCCGCACCGCCCTGCAATCCGCGCGCGATCAGGCTGCCGCCGCCGCACGCATCACCCGCGCGCAGCAGCGTGAGGGCCAGATCGATAGCCTCGTCGCGCTCGACGCCGAACGCACGCTGGCCGACACGGAGGCGACGCTCGCGCTCGCCGACGCACAGATCGCCACCGCGCAGGTCGACGTCTTCCGTGCGCTCGGCGGCGGTTGGGGCGCCTGAGAACGCACGACCCCCCTTGCGCCAAGTCCCGTGTTCCCCGCATGAAAGCGCAAATGCTATAGGATTGGGGAGAGTGCCGATGCGCTGTGTGATCCTGTCGGCCTGCCTGTTGCTCGCCGCTCCCGTCGTGGCGCAGACCTTCACCGCGCAGGACCCCGCGCCGGAGTCGCCCGCGACCTACACCGCGGTGCCGCTCTGGCCGCAGGGAGCACCCGGCGCGGCGAAGCGTCGCGGGCAAGCGGAAGTCGGGCGCGATTACTGGGTGCGCAACATCCACGACCCGTCGCTGCTCGTCTTCCCCGCTGCGGCGAAGAACCGCAACGGCGCGTCGGTCGTCATCATGCCCGGCGGCGGACACAAGCTGCTGGTCTGGACCAACGAGGGCACGAAGGTCGCAACCGCGCTCAACCGCATGGGCATCACCGCGTTCGTCCTGAAATACCGGTTGGGGAACGAGCCCGGGTCGCCCTATTCGGTGGACGGCGATGCCGCCGACGACGCCCGCCGCGCGATCCGCTGGGTGCGCGCGCATGCCGCCGATTACGGCATCGACCCCGCCCGCGTCGGCGCGATGGGCTTTTCGGCGGGTGGCGAGCTGGTGTCGCTGATCGCCGACAACCCGACTCCCGCCGGCCGCCCCGTCGTCGATGCGATCGACCGGCTGTCGGGCCGCCCCGATTTTCAGGTCCTCGTCTTCCCGGGCCCGCGCGGCATTCCGGCGAAGGCCATCGCCAGCGCCCCGCCCGCCTTCCTCGTCGCGGGCAGTCTCGACGCATGCTGCGCCGCGCCGTCCGTGGCGCTTTACGAACAGCTGCGAAAAGCCGGAGTGTCGGCGGAACTGCACATGTACGCGGACAGCGATCACGCCTTCAATCTGGACGAGTCGCCGCGCATTTCCATCCTGCACTGGCCCGATCGCCTATACGACTGGCTCTCGGACGGCGGCTGGCTCTCCCCCCGGCCCCTCGGCAAAGCGGCACGATGATGCTGCGGTCACTCTTATCGTTCTCGCTCGTTGCGGTCGCGACCGCCGGCGTCGCGCAGAACCCCGCCGCCGACGCGGATCGCGCGGCGATGATGCGGGCGCTGGGCATCACCGCACTGATCCCCGGCGCGAACGGCGACCCGAAAGCACCGGATGCCGCCAGCACCGACGAAGCGACCGCCAACCCCTATCCGCTGCCCGACGCGTTGCGGACGACGGACGGTCGCCCGGTCCGCACCGCTGCGCAGTGGCGCGACGTCCAGCGCCCCGCCATCGCCGCGATCTACGAGCGCGAGGTGTATGGCCGGGTGCCCGCCGACCTGCCGCCGGTCCGCTGGCACGTCGATGCCAGCGATGCGGAGACGATCGGCTTCGGCCGCGCCGTCACTGCGCGTCGCCTCATCGGGGAGGTCGCCGATCCGCGCTCCGGCATGCCGCCGGTCCGACTGCGGATGCTGGTCGTGCTGCCCGCCGGCGCGACCGCCAAGGTGCCGGTGCTGATGATGTTCGGCCCCGCCGCCTTCCCCGCCCCGTCGCAGCCCACCGCGGACGAAAGCGAGCGGATCGACGCCGCGCTCAAGACGCTGCTCGCCGAGCGCGATCCGGCCCTCAAACCGATCTTCGACCGGCATCAGGCGCACATGCTCGCCGGACCCGCGGCGCCGCGCCGCTTCGACCCGACCCCGTCCGTCCCCGAACAGATCATCGCCGCCGGCTGGGGCTATGCGATGATCGACCCGCTGAGTGCGCAGGCCGATGACGGCTCCGGGTTGCGGTCGGGCATCATCGGCCTCGCGAACGGCGGTGCCCCGCGCCGGCCCGCCCAGTGGGGCGCGCTGCGGGCGTGGGCGTGGGCGGCGAGTCGCGGCTTCGACTGGCTGGCGACCGACCCCGCCGTCGACGCGACCCGCATCGGGATCGAGGGCGTGTCGCGCTACGGCAAGGCGGCGCTGGTGACGATGGCGTTCGACCCGCGCTTCGCCGTCGCGCTGCTGGGATCATCCGGCAAGGGCGGGACGACGCCGCTGCGCCGGCATTTCGGGGAGGAGGTCGGCAATCTCGCCACCGGCGAATACCACTGGATGGCCGGCAACTTCCTGAAATACGACACGAAGGGCGTGTCGCCGCCGCAGCTGGATGCCAGTGCGCTCCCGGTCGACGCCAACGGCCTCATCGCCCTGTGTGCACCGCGCCCGGTCTATGTCAGCTACGGCATCCCCGCCGCCGGCGACGCGCCGTGGCTGGACCAGCGCGGCAGCTGGATGGCGACCGTCGACGCCAGCCGCGTCTACCGCCTGCTCGGTGCCAGCGGTGTCGCGGACGGCGATTACCGCAGTGTTCCAATGCCAGCCGTTCTGGAAGCGAGGGACGCGGGCGAACTGGCGTGGCGGCAGCATGACGGCGGCCACACCGACGCGCCCAACATCCCGCATTTCCTGACCTGGGCCGACCGTGTGCTGAAGCGGGTGCGGTAGCGCGATTATCTCGCTCTGTCCGCCGGCGCGGTCACCCCGGCATCGGTCTGCACCACCGGGATCATCGTACCATCGGGGTTGTAGCGGAGATGCTCCACCGTCACGGCGCGCCGCCCGATCGATCCGTTCAGGTCGCCGATCGCCAGCGTGGCATTGTGCAGGAACAGGTACCAGTTGCGCTTGTACTCGACGATGCCGGGATGGATCGTGAAGCTGTACTTGCCCGATCCGGTCAGCTCGCCGCGATACGTCCACGGCCCGTTGATCGACGGCGCGGTCGAATAGGACACGCGCTCGTCTCGATGCGTCTTCCGGTCGAGCGAGGCGTAGGTCAGGTAATACATCTTGCCGCGCTTGTGCAGCCACGGGCCCTCCTCGAAATGCGGCGGCGTGATCTCGCGGATCGGTCCGTCGATCTCGATCATGTTGGGCTTCAGCCTGGCGATGTAGCATTGCCGGTTGCCCCATGCGATCCACGTCGTTCCGTCGTCGTCGGTGAAGACGGTGGGGTCGATATCCTCCCAGCTATGCGTGCCCTTCGGCGTCATTGCGTTGGTGACGAGCGCCGATCCCTTGGCATCGACGAACGGCCCCGTCGGCTTGTCCGATACGGCCACCGCGATCGCCTTGCCCGGATGCGTCGCGTCATGCTCGACCGCCGCGTAGAACCAGTATCTGCCGTTCTTGAAGATCGTCTGAGAGGCCCAGGCATCCTGCTTCGCCCACTTGAAATCCTTGACCTTCATGATCGGGCCGTGGTCGGTCCAGTGCTTCATGTCCGTCGTCGAATAGACCAGCCATTCGCGCATGTTGAACATCTCGTCGCGCTGCGCCTCGTCATGGCCGACATACAGATACAGGCGATCGCCGACGACCAGCGGGGCCGGATCGGCGGTAAACTTGTCGCGGATGATCGGGTTCGATCCGGGCTGCGACGGATGCTGATCCGCAGGTGCGGCGGCGATCGGCGACGACGCCAGCAAGAGCGTGGCAAGCAGGCGGGACGGGTTCACGGGCATCTTCTCCTTATGACGTTCTCGGCAGCACCGGCTTCACCGATCCGTAGCGGGATTCGCTGCGGAAGTTGAGCCGGCGACGTGGTGCCGATGCGGGTCTTTACGCCTGCCTATATCGCAGCTATCGTCGATCATATAGGATATTATGCGGGATTACCGCAGATCGGGGAGAGAGCCATGGCGACCGTCGAGCGGCGCACGAACATCCGCATCCGGCTCGTGGCGATGCTGTTCGTCATCAGCGCCATCGCTTTCCTCGATCGCACCAACATCTCCGTCGCCGGCGTCCAGATGCGCCGGGAATACGGCATCGACCAGATCCAGCTCGGCTGGGTCTTCAGCGCCTTCCTGATCGGCTATGCCGCTTTCCAGGTGCCGGCCGGTTGGCTGGCGGCGCGGATGGGTCCGCGCAAGCTGCTGACGATCGCGCTGATCTGGTGGGGCGTGTTCAGCGTCGCGACCGCACTGGTCCCGCCGCAGGGCGCCTACGCGATCCTGATGCTGGTCGTGGTCCGCTTCGCCCTCGGGATCGGCGAGGCAGCGGTGTACCCGTCCGGCAACCAGTTCGTCTCGCGCTGGGTGCCCGCGCACGAACGCGGCAAGGCGAACGGCCTGATCTTCGCGGGCGTCGGTGCGGGTTCCGGCCTGACGCCTCCGCTGATCAGCGCGGTGATCGCATTCGGCGGCTGGCGGGCCTCGTTCTACGTCTGCGCCGCGATCGGTCTGGTCGCAGCGTTGGTCTGGTACACGATCGCGCGCGACCGGCCGCAGGATCATGCCAAGGTCAACGCGGCCGAACTCGCCTATATTGAATCCGGCCTGCCACCGCGCGTGACGGAGGCGGACGGCCCGATTCCGTGGCGCGCGATCTTCGCCAGCCGCAACGTCTGGGGGTTGTTCCTCAGCTATTTCGCGTTCGGTTACGTCATCTGGATCTTCTTCAGCTGGTTCTTCATCTATCTCGCCGAGGCGCGGGGGCTGGACCTGAAATCGAGCGCGCTGTTCGGCATGGCGCCGTTCCTGGCGATGACGGTCGGGTGCCTCGCGGGCGGGTTCATCAACGATGCCGTATCGCGCCGGCACGGGTTGTACTGGGGTCGGTCCGGCCTCGCGATGGTGTCGTTCGTGCTGACCGCGCTGTTTCTGGTGCTGGGATCGCAGGTCGACAATGTCCCGCTCGCGGTGATGACGCTCGCGCTCGGCGGCGGCGCGATCTATCTGTCGCAGAGCTCGTTCTGGTCGGTGACCGCCGACATCGCCGGCCGCCACACCGGCGTCGTGTCGGGCCTGATGAACGTCGGTTGCCAGCTTGGCGGTGCGCTCACCTCGTCGCTGACGCCGTGGATCGCCGCGCGATACGGCTGGGCGGCGGCGTTCGGAACCGGGGCTGCGGTCGTCGTCGTCGGCACCCTCGCCTGGGCGATGGTCGATCCGCGTCGCCTGATCGGGGTGGAGGAGGCATGATGCCCATGGATATGAAATCCGACGTGATCGAGCGCGCGTCGATAGTGGCGCTGGCATCCGCCCTTCTCGCCAGCACCGCCAGCGCGCAGGTGGCCGCCCCGATCCCCTTCCGCGACGCGTCGCTACCGGTGGAACGGCGGGTCGACGACCTGATCGCCCGGCTGACGCCGGAGGAAAAGGCGTCGCAACTCGTCAATCAGGCGCGCGCCATTCCGCGCCTGAACATCCCCGAATATAACTGGTGGAGCGAGGCGCTGCACGGCGTCGCCAACAACGGCTACGCCACCGTCTTTCCCGAACCGATCGGCCTCGCCGCGACCTTCGACACGCCCGCGATGCTGGCGATGGGGGAAGCGATCGGGACCGAGGGCCGCATCCGCTGGAATCAGATCGAACGGAGCGGCGCGCCGCACCGGATCATGCAGGGGCTGACCTATTGGTCGCCGAACATCAACATCTTCCGCGATCCCCGCTGGGGCCGCGGTCAGGAGACGTACGGTGAAGATCCGTATCTGACCGGTGAACTGGGCGTGGCGTTCGTGCGCGGGATGCAGGGCGACGACCCAAGCTATTACCGCGTCTCCGCCACCGCCAAGCATTATGCCGTGCACAGCGGTCCGGAGCCGACCCGGCACAGCGACAACATCACCGTCAGCCTTCACGATCTGGAGGACACCTACCTTCCCGCCTTTCGCGCGCTCGTCGTCGACGGAAAGGTCGAATCGGTGATGTGCGCTTACAATTCGGTCAACGGCGATCCCGCCTGCGCCAGCGGCTTCCTGCTCGACGACCGGCTGCGGGGCGCCTGGGGGTTCAAGGGCCATGTCGTCTCCGACTGCGACTCGATCGCCGACATCCAGCGCGGCCACCACACCGTCGGCACGATGGCGGAGGCGGCAGCGCTGTCGATGAAGTTCGGCGTCGACAATGACTGCGCCGAATATGGCCGCGGCCCCGGCGCGACTTCCGACTACGACCGCTATCTCGACGCGATGAAGAGCGGCCTGTTGCCGCAGGCGGATGTCGACGCCTCGCTCCGCCGCCTGTTCACCGCGCGCCTGAAGCTCGGCCTGTTCGATCCGCCGGCGCAGGTGCCGTATGCGCGCATCCCCGACACCGCCCTGAACTCGGACGCGCACCGTGCCCTTGCGCTGAAACTCGCCGACGAGTCGATGGTGCTGCTGAAAAACGACGGCGTCCTGCCGCTGTCGCCCGGCCGAATAAAGCGCATCGCCGTGGTCGGGCCGCTGGCGGATCAGGTCGACGTGTTGCTGGGCAATTATCACGGCCAGCCGCTGAAGCCGGTCACCGCGCTCGACGGATTGCGCGCCGAGTTTCCCGACGCGCAGATCGTGTTCGAACCCGGCACCGATTTCCTGCGCCTCGCCGAACCGGTGCCGACCGCGGCCCTGTCGGCACCCGATGGCGCGCCCGGCCTTCGCGGCCAATACTGGAGCAACGCGACGCTGACCGGCGCGCCCGCTTTGACCCGCACCGATGTGCGCGTCAGCTTCGACCGCAATACGCCCGCCGCACTGCCGGGGGCCGCCGCAACCTCGATCCGCTGGACCGGTTTCGTCGCCGCACCGGCCGACGGCACCTACCGGATCGGTATCGATGGTCGGAACGCGCGGCTGTGGATCGACGACCGGCTGGTTGCGGACAACACCGACCCACAACAGCGCGGCGCCAATCTGGTGACGATGACGCTGAAGCGCGGCGCGCGCCACGCCGTGCGGATCGAACAGACCAACAGCCGCTTTCCGCCCCGCTTCGTCTGGAACGAGGTGCGCGCCGATGCGCTGGCCCGCGCGGTCGCCGCTGCCAAGGCCGCGGACGTGGTGATCGGCGTCGTCGGCATCACCTCCGCGCTGGAGGGGGAGGAGATGACCGTCAACCTGCCCGGGTTCATCGGCGGCGACCGGTCGAGCCTCGACCTGCCGCGCGACGAGGAGGACCTCTTGAAAGCCGTCAAGGCGACCGGCACGCCGCTGGTGACGGTGTTGATGAACGGATCGGCGCTGTCGGTGAACTGGGCCGCCGCCAACGCGAACGCCATCGTCGAGGCGTGGTATCCCGGACAGGAGGGAGGCACCGCCCTCGCCCGCACGCTGTCGGGCGCGAACAATCCGTCCGGTCGCCTGCCCGTGACCTTCTACAAGAGCGCGGCACAACTGCCGCCATTCCGCGAATACGGCATGCAGGGCCGCACCTATCGCTACTTCACGGGCACCCCGCTCTACCCGTTCGGCCACGGGCTCAGCTACACGCGCTTCGCCTATTCGCCGGTGTCGCTGTCGCGCAAAACGCTAAAGGCGGGTGATACGCTGGAGGCGGCGGTGACGGTCGCGAACGCCGGCACCGTCCCCGGCGACGAGGTCGTGCAGGCGTATCTCAGCTTCCCCGACGCCCCCGGCATGCCGGTCCGCGCCCTGCGCGGATTCCAGCGCGTGACGCTCACGCCCGGCGCACGCCGGCAGGTCCGCCTGTTTTTCGACGCCCGCGCCCTGTCCAGCGTGTCGCAGGTGGGGGAGCGGGCGGTCGTGCCGGGCCGCTACCGCCTGACGGTCGGCGGCGGTCAGCCGGGGACCGGGGCACCAACCACGGCCGTCGACTTCACCGTGCGCGGGCGACAGCTCCTCCCGAAATAGCCCTTACCCGTACGCGTCGGCGGTGAGCTGCCCCGTCGCGCGCAGCAACGCGGCCTGCGCGATCAACACGTCGCCGCGACTGCGCGCCACCGCCAGCTGCGCCGCGCGGAAACTCTGGTCGGCGACGAGGATGTCGATCGTCGAGCGCAGGCCGAAGCCATATTCCGCCCTGACGCCGCGCAGCGCCAGATCGGCGGCGCGCAGCCCCTCGACATTGGCGGCCAGCCGCCCCTGCGCCGCCGTCAGCAAGGCCCAGCCCGCGTCCGCCCCGCGCTCGACCTCGCGCGCGGCGGCATGGACCCCGAACCGGTCGGCGCGGTTGTTCGCCTCCGCCTGCCGCACCCGCGCCGCGACGAGACCACCGGTCAGCAGCGGCACGCGCAGCGCGACGCCCCCGACCGCCCCCGCATCATAACCGCGCAGGTCGCCGCTCCCAAACCGTCCGCCATAACCGTAGCTGCCGACCAGCCCCAGCGACGGTGCACGCTCCGCCCGCTCCTGCGCGATCCGCGCGGCGGAGGCTTCGGCGGCACGGCGCTGTTGGAGCAGCAGCGGGTTGTCCGTCGCCGCTCGCTCGCGCGCCTGATCGCGCGTCGTCGGCAGACGCACCGGCGGCGGCACCTCCGCCGTCAGCACACCCGCCGACTGCCCGACGATCGCACGGTACGCCGCCTCGACCGTCGCCAGCGTTCCCTCCGCATCCGCGAGATTGGCGACGACGCTGGCGCGCTGCGCCTCCAGCTGCGCGACGTCGGTCTGCGTCGCCTGCCCCAATCCGAAGCGCGAGCGCGCCTCCGCGACCTGCGCATCGAGCCGTTCGATCCCGACCCGCGCCACCTCCACCGCCTGCTGGTTGTAGAGCAGGTCCGCATAGGCGGCGACGACGCTTTCCAGGATCGCCGCCTCGGTATCGCGCAACACCTCCGCCCCCGCTGCGACGTCGCGGCCGGCGGCACGGACCGCGGCCGGCACCCGCCCGCCGGTCCAGATCGGCAGCGCCGCCGACACGCTGACGATCCCGCCCTTGCCGTAGCCGAACCGGTCGTAGCCTGCGGTCCCGTCCCCCGCCGCCGTCAACCGGCCGAGCGCGCGCGCCTGTTCCGGCGTCTCCGCCAGCGCCTCTTGCCGCGCCCGCGCCGCCGCCAGTTGCGGGTTCCCGGCATAGGCGGCGACGATCGCCTCGCGCAGCGTCTCCGCCGACACAGGGCTGGCGATCAGCAACGCCGCGATGCCGACCCACTTAGTCATGACGCAACGCCCAGGCCGGTGCGGCGCGGCTCGCCCGCAGGGACTGGCCGATCACGGTCAGCACCGCGATCAACGTCGCCGCCACGCTCGCGCCGATGAAGAACAGCGGCGACAATGCGATGCGGTCGTCGAACCCCGCCAGCCACGTCCGCATTGCGACGAACGCGAGCGGCCACGCGACCACGTTCGCGATCAGCACCGGGCGCAGGAACTGCCCGACCAGCAGCTTGACGATGTCGGTGGACGACGCCCCCAGCGTCTTGCGGATGCCCACCTCCTTCACCCGCCGCGCGGTATTGAACGACGCCAGCCCCCACAGCCCGACGCAGCCGATCAACACCGCCAGCCCCGCCCCGATCGCGAACAGCCGCGTCGCGCGCTCATCCGCTTCGTAGAATTGCGCCAGTCGCTGGTCCGCCGTACCCCCGACGAACGGCACCTGCGGCACCATCCGCTGCCAAACGCCGCGCACAGACGCGACCATTGCCCGGGGATCGCCCGTAAAGCGCAACGTCGCGACGCTGGAGCCCAGCTCCTCGGGCTTGCGCGTGTACACGTAGTAGGTCGCCGTATTGGCCTGGCGCGGCGAGTCGAACCGCATGTCGTCGACCACGCCGATAATCGTGCGCGGCCGGTCGACGCCGACGGTTTTGCCGATCGCCTCCTCCGGCGACCTGAAGCCCAGCGCCGGCACGGCCCGTCGATTGATGACGATCGCCCGCGGCTGATCCTTGGCGACGCCGTCGCTGTCGTCGGCCCGGTGCACGTCGTCGAACACGCGCCCGGCGATCAGCCGGCTGCCGTAAACCGAAAAGAAGCGGGGGCCGACGACGATCCAGCGCAGCGACGGACCGTTACCGGCGACGCCGGGCAGCTTGACGTTGTCGCTGCTGTCGTTGCCGCTCCCCCCGACCGCACTGTCGGCAACAGAGACGGTCTGGACTCCGGGCAGGGCGGACAGGGCCTGCACCATCGCCCGCTTCTGCGGAGCGGAAACCAGACTCTCGGCCAGCGAGCGCACGACGAGCAATCCGTCCCGCTTGAACCCCAGATCGGACTGCCGGACGTGCCGGGTCTGCGCGAACAGGACGATGGTGCCGACGATGAAGGCGATGGCGAGCCCGAACTGGAACACGACCAGCGCCTCGCGCGTGCGCGTTCCCGCACGACCGCCGCCTGGCGACCGCGCCGATGCCAGCACCGCCGCGGCCGGATAGCGCGACAGCAACAACGCCGGGTAGAACCCCGCCGCGACGCCGACCACCAGCACCAGCACCAGCAGGAGCGGCACGACCACCAGATACGGGATCGTCAGCGACAGGCCGCCCGCGGCATTCACCAGCGGCAGACTCAGTTCCGCCAGCATCAGTCCGATCAATGCGGCGAGCGCGACCGTCAGCACCGCCTCGCCAAGAAACTGGCGGACCAGCGCGCCGCGATCCGCGCCGAGCACCTTGCGCATCGCGACTTCCCGCGCCCGCAATCCTGCCCGCGCCGTCGCGAGGTTCACGTAATTGACGATCGCGATCAGCAGCGTCAGCAGTCCGACAATCCCCAGCGTGACGACGGTCAGCTTCTGCCCGGCGCTCTGCGTCCCCGTCGGCTCCAGATGCCAGCGCTCGATCGGCAACAGGCCGAGACTCAGCGTCTTGGACGCGTCCTTGCCCATGTCCTGTGTCGCGCGGCGATCGACGAACGTGTTCGTCTTACGCGCGAACGCCCGCGCGGCTTCGGGCGTGTCGAAGCGCAGGAAGGTCTGCAACTGGCTGCTGCCCCAATGATACCAGTTGTCGGTCGGCGGCGTCTTCGCCAGCGGGATCAGGATCGACAGCTTGAACTCGCTGTTCTTCGGCAGGTCGCGGAACACGCCTGCCACGCGGTAGCTGTTGGCGCTGTCCATCGCGACCGTCATCGTCTGACCGATCGGATCGCTCGACCCGAAATACTTCTTCGCCGCGCTCTCGCTGATGATCGCGTTGGCCGGCGACGTCAGCGCGGCGCGGCCGTCACCCTGCGCCATCGGCAGGTCGAACACGTCGAAGAAGGTCGGATCGACCTGCGCGACGTCTTCGCTGACCGCGGCACCGCTGCGCACGACGCTGCCGGCATCCTCGCCGCCACGCACCCGCGTGCCGACCGTGCCGGGGAAATCCTCCCGCATCTGGTCCAGCAGTCCGCCCATCGTCCACGGAATCGCGCCATTGAACGCGCTGCCGGGCATGTTCCAGACCGATTGCACGAGGTAGATGCGGTCATACCGCGGCAGCCATTTCTCGTAGCTCGTCTCGAACCGCGCATAGAGCGACAGGACGAGGAACACCGCGATCCCCACCGCCAGCCCGCCGATGTTCAGCGCGGCGTAAAGTTTGTGGCGGGTGAGCGAACGATACAGGGTCAACAAGGCAAAGCGGTTCATCGCGAACGCTCCAGACCAGAGGAAAGGGTGAAGATATCAGTCATGGCGCAGCGCCCAGGCGGGTGCGGCGCGGCTCGCCCGCAGCGACTGGCCGAGCACGGTCAGCGTCGCGATGACGAGGGCGAGCAGGCTCGCCGCCACGAAATACAGGGGTGACAGCGCGATCGGGTCGGCGAACCCCGCCAGCCACAGGCGCATCGCCGCATAGGCGATCGGCCAGGCGAGAAGGTTGGCGATCAGCACCGGCCGCAGGAACTGTCCGACCAGCAGCCGGACGATGTCCGCCGCCGACGCGCCCAGCGTCTTGCGAATGCCGATCTCGTGCATCCGCCTTGCCGCGTTGAACGATGCGAGGCCCCACAATCCGATACAGCCGATGAAGACCGCCAGCCCCGATCCGATCGCGAACAGTCGCGCCGCCCGCTCGTCCGCCTCGTGCAACGGAGCAAGGCGTCGATCGGCGCTTTCGACGACCAGCGGCACGTCGGGTGCGATCCGCCGCCACGCGCGGCCGATCGCATCGGTCATCGCGCGTCGGTCGCCCGTGAAGCGGATCGCCGCCACCGGCGTCGGCACGAACTCGCGATAATAGACGTAATAGGTCGCCTCGTCGGGCGTGCGCGGCGAGAAGAAGCGCAAACGGTCGATCACGCCGACGATCGTGCGCGGCATCGACCCGCCGACCGTCTTGCCGATCGCCTCCGCCGGCGTGCGAAACCCCAGCGCGACCGCCGCCTTCGCGTTCAGGACGATGTTGCGCCCCTTCGGCCAGCGTTGCCAGTCCGTCGAATCGTCGGCACGGTGCGCGTCGTCGAACAGGCGGCCGGCCAGCAGTGTCGGTGCGTAGGTGCGGAAGAAATCGGGTCCGGTCACCAGCGTCATGACCGACAGGCCCGGCGCGGGTCGCCCCGGCATCTCGATCACGTCGACGTTCGCACCGCCGTCGCCACCGGGCCCGGCGCCCCCCACCCCCACCGATGCCACACCGGGCAGCGCCCGAAACGCGGCGAGCAAAGCGCGCGTCCGCTCCGGCCCGACGCCTTTGTCGGCGAGCGACGGCACCATCAGCAGGCCGTCGCGCCGGAACCCCAGATCGGCGTTGCGGACGTGCGCGACCTGCACGACCAGCACGATCGTGCCGATGATGAAGGCGGTGGCGAGGCCGAACTGGACGACGACCAGCGCCTCGCGCAGGCGCGCTCCCGCCCGACCGCCGCCGGGCGCGCGTGCGGATGCCAACACTGCCGCCGCGGGGAAGCGCGACAGCAGCAGCGCCGGGTAGAAGCCGGCCGCGACCCCCACCAGCAGCGCCAGCACGGCCAGCGCCGGCACGACGAGGGCGTAGGGGATCGTCAGCGCCAGTCCACCGGCCGCGTTGACGTAGGGCAGCCCGAGCTCGGCGATCATCAACCCGACCAGCGCGGCGACCGTGACCGTGGCCACCGCCTCGCCCAGAAACTGCCGGACCAGCGTGGCGCGATCCGCGCCCAAGACCTTGCGCATCGCGACTTCCCGCGCTCTCAGCCCGGCGCGCGCCGTGGCGAGGTTCACGTAATTGACGATCGCGATCAGCAGCGTCAGCACGCCGACGATCCCCAGCGTCGCCACCGTCAGCGACCGGCCGGCACTCTCCGGCCCGACCGGGCGCAGGTGGCCGTTCGCGATCGGCATCAGCGGCAGGGAAATCACGTCGGTCGGCCGCGGCCCCAGGTCCATTCCGGCATGACGCTGGATGAACGCCGGCATCGCGCGTTCGAAGGCGCGCGCCTGCGCCGCCGTGCCGAACCGCAGGAAGGTCGCGGCGGACGCGGTGCCCCATTTATACCACATCCAGTCACCCGCCGGCGGCGTGCGCGGCATCGGCAGCAGGATCGAAAAGCGCAGGTCGCTGTTCGCCGGCAAATCCTCGAAGATGCCGGCGACGCCGTACGTCGCGGGCGCATCGACCGCGATCGTCATCGTCTGACCGATCGGGTCGCTGCTCCCGAAGAACTTGCGCGCCGCCGACCGGCTGAGCAGCACCCCGCTCGGATCGGCCAGCGCCCGCGCCCCGTCGCCGCGGACCATCGGCAGGTCGAACACGCGGAAGAACGCGGCATCGACCTGCGCCACGTCCTCCTTCGTCGCGGTGTCGCCGCGAAGGACGCTGCCGCCCTTGCGCCCGCCGCGGATGCGGGTGCCGACGAGACCGGGGAAATCCTGCCGCATCTGTTCCAGCATGCCCGTCATCGTATCCGGATACGCGCCGTTGAACGCGGTGCCGGGCAGGTGCAACTCGGTTAGCACGCGGTAGATTCCCGCGTGGCGCGGCAGCCATTTCTCGTAACTCGTCTCGAACCGGACATAGAGGCCCAGCACCAGGAACACCGCAATCCCGACCGCCAGCCCACCGATGTTGAGCACGGCATGCATCTTGTGCCGCGTCAGCGATCGATAGAGCGTCAGGAGCGCGAAGCGGTTCATGATCCGGAGTCCGGTTCGAGACGCGGGATCAGCCGCAGGACACGTCGGCGGTGCCGGTCTTGCGCACGGTGCAGCGCGGATGCCCCGCGACCGTCAAGTCGCCCGTTCCCCCCGCGGCGACCCGCGCCGTGTCGCTGGCGAAGGTCTTCACATCGCCCGATCCGCTCAGGTCGACCTGAACGCGCGCCGTCCGGACCGCGCTCGTGTCGATGTCGCCGGACCCGACCAGCCGCACGGCGACATTCCCGGCGTTGCCGCGCGCGACGACATCGCCCGACCCGGACAGGTCGATCGCCAGCACCCCCGCGACATTGCCGTCGAGCGTGACGTTGCCCGAGCCGCCCACCTCGATCCGCGCATCGCCAACGCGAACGTCGTGCAGCCGCAGATCGCCCGAACCGCCGACCTTACCCGCGAACGCAGCCCCGGCGACGCGCCCCACGTCCAGATCCCCCGATCCGGTGATCGTCGCGGCGCGGATCGCGGGCATCGTCACCGTGACCACGGCGCCCTTATCGCGCCAGTTGCCCGGCCGCCGCCCGACGCGCAGCGTGTTGCCCCGCACGTCGACGGTCAGCGCCGCGACCGCGCGCGGATCGCCGCTCGCCACGACGGAGAACGCCGCACCCGGCACGACGCGGACGGCATCGGACCCCGTCAGCTCGACCGCGTCGAAGCGTCCGACCTCGAACCGGCGCTCCCCGGACTGGGCGACAGCGGCGGTGGACGTGGCGAGGATCAGCGTGGCGAGTGCGAAACGGTTCATGGTCGTGGTCCTTGCTTCAGGGATCAGAGGGCGCGGGCGACGGACGCGACGATGCGTCCGTCGAGCATGTCGATGCGGCGTTTCGCCATGTCGGCGTGGCTGGGCGAGTGGGTGACCATCACGATCGTCGCCCCCTCGGCATTCAGGCCGTTCAGGATGTTCATCACCTGCGCACCATTCTCGGTGTCGAGGTTGCCGGTCGGCTCGTCCGCGAGGATCAGCTTCGGATCGCCGACGATCGCGCGGGCGATGGCCGCGCGCTGCTGCTGACCGCCCGACAATTGATGCGGATAATGGCGCGCGCGGTGCGCGATCCCCACCTTGTCCATCGCCGCCGCGACGCGCGCGCGCCGATCGCCGCTCCGGTCCTTGCGATACGCCAGCCCGAGTTCGACATTCTCGGCGATCGTCAGTTCGTCGATCAGGTTGAAGCTCTGGAACACGAAGCCCAGCGTCTCGCCGCGGAACCGCGCCAGCGCCGCCTCGTCCAGCGCCGCCAGATCGCGGTCGCCGAACATGTACCGCCCCGCGGTCGGCCGGTCGACGGTGCCCAGCGTGTTGAGCAGCGTCGACTTGCCGCACCCCGACGGTCCCATGATCGCGACGAACTCGCCCGACTGGACGTGCAGGTCGATGTCGTGGAGCGCGGTCGTCTCGACCTCGTCGGATACGTAGCGGCGCTGGATATTCTCTAGGCGGATCATGACGGGGCCTTTCAGCGGATGTTGAGGATGTCGCCCTTCACGGCCGACGTGTTGCTGGTGACGATGTGTTCGCCGGGTTCGAGGCCGGACAGGATCTCGACCTGTTCGGGGTTGCGGCGGCCGATCTTGATGGTGCGGCGGCGGGCATGCGCGCCGTCGCTGTCGAGGACGAAGACCGACGACCCGCCGCCCGCATCCACCCAGCCGCCGACCGGCACCACCAGGGCGGGGGCGGTGCTGCCGAGCGTGACGCGCACGTCCATCGTCTGGCCGCGGTTGAGGCCGTCGGGTGCCCGGTCGAAGGTGAGTTCGACGCGGAAGCGACCGTCCTTGACCGCGGGCAGCACCTTGCTGACCGTCAGCCGCGCGTCGTTCGCCGTCGCCTTCTGCCCGACCGCGACCCGGCCCAGGTAGAATTCGTCGACATCCGCCTCCAGCTTCCATGCGCCTTCGCTGTCGACCTGTCCGGCGGGATCGCCCGGCTTCAGCGTCTGGCCCGGCTGGATCGCGAAATTGGTCAACCGCCCTCCGGTGGGCGCGCGCACGACCAGCGCGTCAAGGCCCGCGCGCACCGCCGTCAGGTTCCCCGACAGTCGGTTGCGCGTGTCCGCGAGACGCGACTCCTGCAACGCCGTGATCCGCGCCTCGGTCGCGCCGCCCGACTGCAACTGCGCCAGCCGCTTCTCCCGATAGGCGGCCTCCTCGGCGAAGCTCTTCACGCCCGCATCGGACACGAAGCCCTTGTCGTGCAGTTGCTGGCGAATGCCGAGCTCGCGCCGAGCCTTGATGAGGTCGTAGTTCGCCTGCGCGATCTGGCTGGCGCGATCGAGCCGGTTGCGCTCGATCCCCAGATCCTGCCCGGACACGTCACCCAGCTGCCCGGCGATCTGCGCCTCGCGCGTCAGCACCTCCAGCCGCAGTTCCGGGTTGGCGAGCCGCGCCAGCGGCTGGCCCGCCGCGACCATCGCACCGTCCTGCACCAACAGGCTTTCGACCTGCCCGCCGGACAGCACACCGACCAGCGTCGTCACCTTCGGCGCGACGGTGGCGCGCACCGGCAGATAGTCGGCAAACGGCGCGCGTCCGACCAGCCCGGTCTCCACATCGGCGGACGCAATATCGGTCGATCCCGCCGCCGGCAGGAAGCGCCACACCGCCACCGCGACCAGCACCACGGCCACAGCGATCAGCGCGGCGCGCGACCTCCACCACGGCCGCGGCTTTTTCGCGACCTGCCGGTCCATCCCTGCACCGGGAGAGAGGTTTGCGTGTATGCTCGGTTCGGTCATCATGCGGACAGTGTCGCGCAGGAACTCGAAAATGCCGAAAACACGTGAAATCAATGACTAAGCACGACCCCGCCGACAGTCCTCCGTCCGTGGCCGGACAGGGTGTCCGCGACCGGACACCGGACGACGTGTCAAGCGGACACCGGATCCTGCTCGTCGACGACAACCGTCAGATCGCACAGGCGGTCACGCTCGCCTTCGACTGCGCCGGCCACCGCGTCGACACCGCGGTCGCCCCGCAGGAGGCGTTCTCCCTCCTCGCGCAGCACCGCTACGACGCGATCCTGCTCGATCTGAACTTCACGCAGGGGCAGACCAGCGGCGAGGAGGGCTTCGCCTGCCTCGCCCGGATCGTCGCCGACGACCCCACTGCCGCGGTCGTCGTCATCACCGCCCACAGCGGCATCCGTATCGCGGTCGCGGCGATGCAGGCGGGCGCGTCGGACTTCGTGATGAAGCCGTGGCGCAACGCCGACCTGATCGCCCGCGTCGACGCGGCAGTCGGCAAACGCCGACGCCCCAGCACGCCCAGCCTCGCATTCGGCAACGCTGCGACCGCCACCCCCGCCGGCCTCCACCGCCTGCTCGGCGATTCGCCTGCGATCGCCGGACTGCGCGACCTGATCCGCCGCGTCGCGCCCAGCGCCGCCGGCGTGATCGTGTCGGGACCGTCCGGCTCCGGCCGCAGCCTCGTCGCGGCGTTGCTGCACGCCGGCTCTCCGCACGCCGATGCCGACGCGATCACGATCGATGTGCGCGATCCGCTGGCCTGGGAGAAGATCGGCGGCACCGGCGGCACGCTGATCCTGCGTCACCCCGATCGCCTCGACGAGGTGCAGCAGGCGCGCCTGCTCGACCGCCTGCCCGCGACCGCGCGCACCGTCGCGATCGTCGACGACCCCGCCATGATGACGCCGCGCCTGCGCGCCCGGCTCGGTACCGTCGATCTCACGATGCCGCCGCTATCCGCGCGCCACGCCGACGCGCTGCTGCTCGCCCGCCATTTCGCCGGCCTCGCCGCCGCCCGCCACGGCCGCCCGGTGCCGCCCTTTACCGCCTCCGCCGAGGCGCTGATCCTCGCGCGCCACTGGCCGGACGAGGTGCGCGGGCTGGCGCAGGCGATCGAACGGGCGGTGCTGCTCGACGACGATGGCGTCATCGACGCCGCCGCGCTGACGCCGCGGCTGGTGGAGGCGATATCCCCCGTCACCACCGCCACGCCGCCGCTCGACGTGTCGCTCGAACAGTCGGAACGCGTGATGATCGAAGCCGCCCTCCGTCACCACCACCACAACGTCTCTCACGCCGCCGCCTCGCTCGGGCTCAGCCGTCAGGCACTCTACCGTCGCATGACCCGACATGGGCTATAGTGCTCTCCTGAGCTCCCCTCCCCTCGGGGACGGGTTGGGGGAGGCCCTGTCTGCACGCGCGACCTTTGACGCCGCCCGCAAGGCACGAGCCCGGCATGACGACGCCCCGGACACGTCCCCAACGCGACAACCCCACCCCACCGGCGCCCCGCTGTGAGCCC